>JBGSIJ010000001.1:0-2450 GCA_041742595.1 Fimbriimonadaceae bacterium
TAGAGCCTGTCCCCAAAGTACCATTTTTTTGGATTTTGACGGTGCAAGCCTGGACTCCGGGCCTTCCCGCCGGCTGGCGGGTTCTCAAGGAGGCCTCTATTGCCTCAGAGCTCCGTACTTTCTGACACCAATTCCGTGGTGAGTTCCGAGCTTCCGCCGCTACGGCTCTCAGGCCGCCTCGGCGGAGGCCTCAAGGGGTTCGTCTTTTCGCATCCGCGCAAGCACCCACAGGTTGTGCGTCAGCACTCCCCAACTCAGCGCCACCGCCCGGTTCTTAAATCCCTTCGCCCGCATCGGGCGTCCAAGGAACCCTTGCTTCAGGATCCCGATACGGCCCTCCGCCTGGGCTCGCCGACGTTGCAACCGCGCAAACTTTGCGTCCTTCATCCGCTCCTTCAACGCCGCAGGCTTTCGCGGACATGTTCCGTCGTAGGTTTCCGTCTCTTCCAGGGTGCGGCTGTTGCTCGCGCTGTGAAAGCCACGGTCCGTGACCACCGCTTCCACACACCGGCCGGTCCCCTCGCGCACCCGTACCAGACTGCTGAAAAGCGTCTGGGAGTCCGCCGGCGCCGACTCTTGGAAGATGTGGTAATCCACAATCACTCCTTGCCGGTTTTCCCCGATCAGCACCGTGTTGCCGAACTCGACTTCCGCCCCGGCCTTCCCGCGCACGATCACCCGCACGTCCGTGTCGTACAGACTGAGGATCTTCTCCGAGTTCTCCACCGGGCGGCCTCCGATGATCCGTTCGTGCGCCTGCTTGCGAGCCTGCGGCAGCAGCTTCAGCACTCCGTCGATCCGACGCAGCACCACCTCGGTTTGTGGCCGCGTCCACCGGGTCTTCTCCCACTCCCGATCCAACAGGTCGCGGTGCCGCATGGCGTGGTTCTCCACCGTCCTCACCAGCTTCTTCATCTTCCGCAAGACCCGCTTGCGGCCCTTCTTGCTGCCGGCGCGCCGGGCCTGCTGGGTCATTTCGATGCTCAGAGAGTTAATCCGGTTGAGGAAACTCTCCGGCGGCTCCATCCGGTGGCGCAGGCCTTCATCCCGTATCAGCAGGGTCGCCTTCATCAGGGTGCGGACCCCGTCGCGCAACAGCACCCAGTCGGTGGGAAAGTGGATGTTCGCCTTGAGTGCGGTGCTGTCGAGGAAGTACGCCTCCAAGTCCAGCGCCTCCTTCAGTTCAAGTGCTTCGACCCGTTCCAGGGAATCGCGAAGCAACCCATCCAGAACCGCTCGCATCTGGTCCGCCGGCAGCCATGTGGCGAAGCGCTGGAGTTCGCTCTTGGAGGGCACGCGAACCACCTCCAGGCAGTCGATGCCGCAAAACCACTGGTACAGGGGATTGCCGGCCAACTGACAGCTGAAGCCACGAAAGTCTTCCTGGAGCAGGGTGCGCAGGAGGTTGCAGCGAAGGGCACGACGGGAGCGGTTCTGGTGCTTGATCTGTTCGAGCGCGGAGGGTTCTCGGTTGCCGGCGCGCACCCATCGATCGAGGGACCGACGGATGAAGTCGCGCTCGACCCCGCTCTGGCGCAGGAGGGCATCGATTTGTTCGAGGCGGCGCCGGAGGGTGAGGTAGTCGACGTTGCCGACGATGGTGGGCAGTCTGGGGCGAAGTTCTTCCGGGAACGGAAGGATCTGGGAGGCCACAGGGGCTAGCGTATAGGCTAGCCCACGAATTGCCCAGGAAAAACTCACTCTCACCCTTAAAACATCATGTCGATCTCCTATCCCGTGCGCGTTCAAGCCATTCGTACCCGCGGTCAGGCACCGCGACTCTACGTGACCATTCCCATGGCCCTGGCGGCGGCTGTCGGACTGGAGCCTGGTGAGGATGTGCAATGGGAGCTTCTGGACCGCAGTGAGCTGCATCTGATTCGACTTACCGAATCGGCCCCGACCGCCAAATCGAAGGTCGGGAAAACGAAATCCGACCGGTCATAACGATCGAATTTCAGGGGATCCCTCGAAATCGGCCCATCCAATCCCGCGCCAGAAGCTCCTTCGCTCAGCGATCACAGGGGCTGCCCCCTGTGGGGACAGGCTTTAGTTCACATCTCGGAACCCTCAGCGGACAATCGTCTTACGAACGAAGGAGAGAGAGGGCAATAGGGGCAGGTATCGACATTCGAATGGAACATATGTTCCCGGCGCTGATGCGCATCCACGAGACGCATCACGGGGTCGGGTTTTGAACGCTTCCTCCGTGAAGGTGCCACCCCTCGAACCGATCCTCCCGTGAGCCTCATTCGGCGGTGGACGAACCCTTGGGCGGATACTCGGAGGTGTCGCGGTGCGCTTTTCGGAACTCGATATCGAAATCCGGGAAAGGCAGTTTGTTGGCGGCGCGCCACTGTTGCACCTCCGCCATCGCTGCGGCCGATTTCTTCGGATCCAACCCGCCATCGCGCGCAAGATAGAGGGTCTGCGATGGAAATGCGAAACCC
>JBGSIJ010000002.1:0-4739 GCA_041742595.1 Fimbriimonadaceae bacterium
GTCCATTCGGAAAGCGCCAAGCGAAGCTTGGCGGTTCTCGTCAACTGGAAGGTGTTGATCATGATAATAGGTCGAAGGTCATGTAGCCGGTCCTTAAGCGGGAGCGGGGCGACTCGCACCGTTGAAGCTGGGGCAGGCAAATGCGTGAGCCGTAGTGTCCCGCGAACTCGGTTCGGCCTCGTTACGCAAATCGGGAGTGGCCAGCCCGCCGAATGGGGTGAAGCCAGCATCGTTTGGGAAGCATCGACCACAGGCACCAAATGGACTCCCCGGGGTGGAAGGAGACAGCGCGCGCAGACAGAACCGCCAGGAACTTGGGAGACCCGATGCGGAGTCCGGGCCAGTGAGGACGGACAACCCGGGACGGGAAGCCATAACCGTCGGAGGGGCCGGATCGCGGTGTCGGATGGGCCCATAGTAGTGAGGATCCGCCGGTGAAGCCGACGGGGAGCGAAGGGGCCCTGGCCAGGAACGAGCCGAGTCAGAAGCCACTGGAGCTGATTGGGATGCAAGTCCCCACGACAGAAGAAGCGGAAGTAGATATCTCCTTTCGGGAGGCCCTGCTGCCGCCGAATCTCCGGGAGCTGAGACAGAAGCTGGGCTGGAAAGCCAAACAACAGAAGCGCTTCCGCTTCTACAGTCTGTACGGACTGGTGTGCCGGGCGGACACGCTGCGGGCCGCATGGGCGGCAGTGCGGCGCAACGACGGTGCTCCAGGATTGGACGGGAAGACGATCGAGGAAATCGCTGCGACCCCGGAAGGGGAAGAGGCGTTTCTGGCAGAGATCGAACGGAGTCTGAGGGAACGAACCTACCGCGCTGGAAAGGTGCGTCGGGTTTACATCCCGAAGGCGAACGGGAAGCTGCGACCGTTGGGCATCCCGACGGTGCGGGACCGGGTGGTGCAGGCGGCGGTGTTACTGATCCTGGAACCAATCTTTGAAGCAGATTTCAAGGATTGTTCCCACGGGTTTCGACCCGAGCGGTCGGCGCACGACGCCTTGCGAGCCATCCAGCAGCACCTGAAGGCGGGCCTGACGGAAGTGTACGATGCGGACCTAGCCGGCTACTTGGATGCGGCTTCATACTACACCTTGGTTCATGCGCTGGGCGGGAGGAGGGAGGGTTGGTCATCGAGAACCTTGATCAGCAGGCCCTTCTGTCTGCCGCGCTTGACGTGCAGGGCCGGTAGCTCGCCGCGCTTGACACGTTGCATCACCGTTTGCCGAGACACGCCAAGGCGGCGCATGGCCTCTGCCATCGGGACGTAGCCGGGAGGAGCGTCGGAGACGAACAGCGCTCGGATCTCTTCGGTGAGGCGAATGCGCCAGGGAGCGCCTGGAGTTTCCTGCTCCCCCGGAATGAAGCCATCCATCAGCCAGCGATGGAGGGTCGAAGTGCCGATGCCGAGATGGTCGGCCGCTTTCTTGACCGTGAGGAGTTCGCCCTCGGGTGGAGTGGTGGGTGGCGAATAGCAGGGGATTTTCCAGTACCGCCGCAGATTGCCGACTTGCGGCGCGGTGAAGCGCTCCCCGCGAACAGTTCGGTGTCCCTGCCGGTTGAGGATGCCGGCGATGACGTCGTCGCGATGATGCGCGGCCAAGCGACGAACGAGGTCGATGATCTGCTCATCGGTTCGCAGCGGAGGGACGCGTCGGGTCTTCAGCGGGATATCCAGTTCGCCGAGCGCGCCACCGCGCCATCGCAGGATGATCCGGGCGCGGTTCTCCTCGATGATCGGTTGGACTTGGACATCCTCCAGGAGGCATTGAAGGAGTTCCTTGCGATCACGATCGGTCGTGGTGGGAAGGGTCCAGACCAGGCGGATGTCTTCCCCCAGGGATCGAACCTGACGTCGTTGTTCCTCGGTCAGGGAAACGATGTCCTTGGGAAGTCGACGTTGGAGTTCGGCTTCGGCGTTTTGCAGCTCGGTCAGTCGTCGTTCCCACTCGGCTTCGAGGGTGCGAGCCACGAGGCGGTTCTCGGGTTCGACGGCCCGGAAGCGTCGCTCGGCGCGTTCGGCTTCGTAATGGGCCCGCTCGACCTGAAGCTTCCACTGGCTGGTGGCAGCTTCATCCCGGAGACCGAGGATCGTCTCGGCCTCGATCGCGGCGTCGAGACCCGCGGGGCTCAAGGCGTCGAGGAAAGCGGCGACGACGGCTTCTTGAAGGCGGACCCCGCCAATGCGCAGGCACCAGACTCCGCGGCCGTTCACCGCATTGCTATTGGCGCAGTAGTAGCCCGGGGTCGAATGCTGTCCTTGATAATAAACGTGCAGCCGCCGACCGCAGCGACCGCAACTGACCAGGCCCTGCAAGAGCGCGGCTCCCTCACGCGGAGCCCCGCCGGCTTGGTGGGGAGTGGGGCGGGTGTTACGTGCCAGACGCCGTTCGTTCATCAGAAAGGTGTCCCAGTCGATGAAGCCGGGATGGTGTTGGGGGATTAGAACGGCCCATTCGGAGCGTGGCAATTGGCGAAGGCGCCGACGGAGGTGGCCGGCGTTGTCGACGAAGCGCTCATAACGGGTCTTTCCGTAGGCATAGGCGCCGGCGTAGACGGGGTTGCTCAGGACATTGTGGATGGTGGTGTAAGTGGGGCTGACCCATTGGATCTGGCCGGCGGGGGTGGCGCGCGGGAACTGCACGCCTTCGGAGCGAAACCAGAGCCAGACCTGTCGTGCAGAACCCAGTTCGGCGAACTTCTCGAAGAGGGTGCGCAAAGCGCCCGTTACGGCCTGGTCCGGATGGAAGCGGACTTCGCCGTCGAGGTCGCCCCAGACGAAGCCGACCGGGAGCCCGCGGCGCAGTTCTCCGCGGGCCGCCTTGTTGCGGATGCCACCGTTGAGACGGGCGCGGAGAACGTGAAGTTCGGCTTCGGCCATGGTGCCTTTGAGGCCGAGAAGCAGGCGGTCGTTGAAGAGTCCCGCGTGATAGATCCCGTCCTCGTCGCCAATGAGGGTGTCGCTCACGCCGCAGAGGTCGAGAAGTCGATACCAGTCGGCGTTGCTGCGGGCAACGCGTGAGACTTCGATGCTGAGGATGAGGCCGATTTGACCAAGGGCGACTTGAGTGACCATGCGGTCGAAGCCGCGTCGATCGTGAGCTGTGGCGCCCGATTGGCCGAGGTCTTCGTCGATGACGAGGATCTGCGGTTTCGACCAGCCCAACTGTGCAGCGCGTTCGACGAGCCGATACTGGCGGTCAGTGGACTCCCGGTTGACGACGACCTGGCTGGCGGTTGATTGGCGGACGTAAACGCAGGCCAGGCGATGCAGATGAGTCGGCTGTATTTTGGAGTTAGGGTTCATCGGGGGCCTGAGGTTGAGGAGTCGATGGCGGGGTCGGCCTGATCGTGAGGACGATGAGACGTGCCAGGGTCTGCACGAGTCGGGCTCGTTGCTCCTGGTTCAACTGGCGATAGATGGAGGGCGGCGGAGGAGGCTGAGGTTCCTGCGTCCACAGCTCCGGTTGAAGAGGTTGCACAAGGATGCTCCTGGTTGAGGTTGGGCTCGGCGCGGAAATGCCGGTTGCCCAGAGCGTCCACCAGGCGGCGGGTGCGCAACAGATCCGCGACGGATCCGAGGCGCTGTGAGCTGGGTACCGCGGGCGTGGTTGCGTGGCCACGGTCTGCGGCGTCCGTCCAGTCCGCTGGGATCAAGGTCCGTGACTGATCAGGGAGGATCAGCGTGAAGAAGCGCCGACCTCGACGCCGCGACGCGGAGAAGACGGCCAGTACCCTGCCTTCCATCGGGTGGTGCCGCCGAATGACGCGCACCGACGCGGGGGGAGGGTCGAAGTGGGTAGTGTGTCGTGGGGTCCTTCGACAGCATTCCCCACGACAAGCTCATGGCTTGTGTGCGGATGCGGGTGGTGGACGGTTCGGTGCTGGGCTTGATCCGACAGTGGTTGCAGGCACCGGTGGTGGAACCGCCGTCCAAGGACGGAGGGCCGCCGACGGTGAAGCGCAACGACCGTGGCACGCCGCAAGGCGGGGTCTTGAGTCCATTGCTGGCGAACATCTATCTGCACTGGTTCGACCACGCCTTCGAGCGCAAGGACGGACCTGCTGGATGGGCCGGAGCGAAGTTGACGCGCTACGCGGACGACTTCGTGGTACAGGCGCGGTACGTAGGCACGCGCGTGTGCGAGTGGATCGAAGGGAAACTGGAAGCCTGGCTGGGGTTGTCGATCAACCGGGAGAAAACCCGGGTGGTCAAACTGCACGAGCCGGGAGCGAGCCTGGATTTCCTGGGCTACACGTTCCGGAAGAACTGGGACCTGAACGGGGGCCCATGGCGCTACTGGCATCTGGAACCATCGCGCAAAGCCATGGCGAAAGAGCGGGAGGCGCTGCGGGGCCTGATCAACTGGCGTCAGTGTCATACGCCGTTACCGGAACTGCTCGGGCGGATTAATCGTCACCGGCGAGGATGGGCCAACTACTTTCGGCTGGGTCATCCGCGCAAGGCGTTCCGCCAGCTGAACCGATTGACGGTGGAGAAGCTGACGAAGCATCTGCATCGGCGCAGTCAACGGGGTTGGCGAGCACGCAAGGGTGTGAGCGCCTACGCCCATCTCGTCCGATTGGGGCTGGTCTTGTTGTGAATGCGATCCGGAAGAGACGTGTCCTGGCGAGAGCCGGATGGGGGAAATCTCCATGTCCGGTTCGATGAGGGAGGGGGGAGCGGCGGTCATTGGCCTTCGGGCCTCTCATCCCGTGCTCTCCCCTCTACTCTACCG
>JBGSIJ010000003.1:0-202535 GCA_041742595.1 Fimbriimonadaceae bacterium
CGAATCCAGGACCGCCAGGCCCTCCAGGACCATCAGGCCCACCGGGGCCACCCGGGCCGCCGAAGCCGCCAGGACCGCCCTGTCCGCGTCCACCCTGGCCACGTCCACCGCCCTGTCCTCGTCCCTGGGGGGCGAGCGCCCTCAGCTTCTCGATCTGAGCTTCGCTCAGCTTGAGGTCCTGCTGGTACTCCTTGGTGAGGAAGATCGGCATTCCCATGCCCATTCCCATTCCGGGGCCCATGCCCCGGCCGCCGCGGCCGCCTTGGCCGAACTGTCCGGGACCACCCTGGCCGGGTCCGCCCGGTCCGGGGCCAAAGCCCTGTCCCGGTTGTGCGAAAGCGGTTACGGCGGCGATCGTTGCCAGCGCGGTGATAAACAGTTTGCGTTTCATGTCGTCTCCTGTAGCCGATCCGTTATCGGCGTCTACAGGGCTACTTTACGGATTCGCTGTGAGGGATTCGTGAGGCGCAGATTTTCTTTGCGGATTGTAGCGGCCGTAGGGACGAGGGCCGGGTTTAGGCCTACTCGAGGTCCAACGGCTTCACGCCCTTGCGGAAACCTCCGAAGCCGAACTTCGAGGGCTGGTAGGTTCCTACCAGGTCCACGTTGGCCCGAGCCGGGACGCGCAGGCCGGTTGCCCAGTACGCGCCGTTGACCAGGAACCGCCGGAGGCTCTCGCTTTGCAGGTCGGTGGCGGCGCCCATGGTGCAGGTCAGGATTCGGTTGACCTTGCCCGCCTCGTTGCGGCGGGTCCGCGTCCAGGCGATCGGCATCATAGGGGAGTTCAGGCCTTGCTCCACACCTTCCGAGGTCTTCTTGTTGCCCTCGGCGGGCGGAGAAATTGGGGACATCCCAGAGAGCACCTGCCCTCGAAGGACCACCGAGGCGTCCGCGGGCGGTGACGCCTCATAGACGTCGCTGTCGCCAAACACGTCCTCGACACCTCGCAGCAGGGGGCTCCTAAGATCGGCGGGAATCCCGCGCGTGGCTTGGCTGCCGTGATTGCCCCAGTGGCTTATCCACGTTACGCCAAGCACCTGCTTGCCGAATCCGCCAGGCCAAGTCTTGCTGGCAAAGCCAAAGTCGCGGTACGAACTGGTGGAATCCGCTGTGTAGTTGAAAGCGTGGGTACTGGTCCGGAGGGCGATGATGGGTTTGCCGGCGCGGTAGTAGTCCACAAAGTGCTTCATCTGGGCGTCCGGCCATTGTCGGAAACGCAGGAGCATCACGCAAAGGTCGGCCTTGTCGAGCGCCTCGATCCCGGGCTGGTTGGTTTGGACGGTCGGATCGATCTCGCCCTGGTCGTTGATCGAGAACAGAACGGTGCACCTGAACCCGTGCCGCGTCGCCAGGATCCGCGCCATCTGGGGAAGGCCCTCCTCCGAGCGGTACTCCTCGTCGCCGGCGAGGAAGACGATGTGCTTGCCCCGACCCGGCCCTGACCGACCCTCGAACACGAGTCCGGGGCCAGAATGGAGGAGCGCAAGGGCGGCGAGGGCGATCATCCTACTTGGATTCGCAGACGATCCGGAAGCCCGCGAAAGGCGCGTCGGCTAGCCACCAGCGACTCTTGGGGAACTGGGGGTCGGTTTCCTGCCAGGCCGCCTGGTAGCGGCGTCGGTTCTTGGGTGAGATGCCGGTGGGGGCATCCATGAAGGTTCCGCCGCAGAGTACGGGTTGGCCCTTGGCGTCGGTGGCCCATTCGCCCACGTTGCCGAGGAGGTCGTGGATGCCGAACTTGTTGGCGAGCTTCTTGCCGGCTGCTTTGGTTTGGCCGCCGCTGTTGAGGGCGTGCCAGGCGTTCTGGTCCATCTGGGCCCGGTCCATCTTCCAGTCCCCGGTTACCCCGCCGCGTGCGGCCAACTCCCACTCGGCTTCGGTGGGGAGGCGGTACTTCTGCTTAGTGGCGGCGGAAAGCCATCGGCAGAACATCTCGGCGGTCGTATAGGTCAGATTGATGGTTGGGAAGCCGTGGTGCCCCCAGCCAAGGTCCGGCAGGATGTAGCTCTTGCTGGGCCGGGCGACGGCGTCCGGGGCGAACTCGGTCTGATCGTAGTTCGGGGAAGGGGGGCCGCTGGCGAGGAAGACGTCGAAGGCTTCCCACACCGTCTCGGTCTTGGCCATCCAGAACGGCTTGACCTCGATGGTCTGGTCGCCGATCTTGACCTTGCCGCCGGGGACGGGCATCATCGGTAGCTTAACCACGGATTTGGGTAGCGTCTCGGTGTACTCCAAGAGCTGGGTAGCCGTCTGCTCCTGGGAGGGCAGGGCCGTTGGACTTGGTACCAGGACCCCGGCCGCCAGCAACGCTCCCACGCACGGAATCGAGGCGAATCTACGAATGAGGAAGATGGTTTGGGTGGTCATGGTGGGGGCTCTGTGGTCCTCGGGTTGGGCTCAGCCCGCGGCGAAGGCTCTTGAACGTTTTACCTACGTGGAGTACCACATGGGGATCGATGCCCGTTTGGTGGTGTACGCCACGGATAAGACGGCCGCCGAGAAGGCCTGTTCCGCCGCTTTCGCGAGGATTGCGGTCCTGGACGGCATCATGAGCGACTATCGCAAGGACAGCGAACTGATGCGGCTCTGCGACAAGGCGGGCGGCCCGGCGGTGCCGGTTTCCGTCGACCTCTACACCGTCTTGAAGCGGGCTCAGGACGTGTCGCGTCGGACCGGAGGCGCTTTCGACGTAACCGTCGGGCCGCTGGTGCAGGTCTGGAGGGCCGCCCGGCGAGCAGCGAAGTTGCCCACGGAAGCCGATATCCTGGCGGCTAAGAAACTCGTGGGTTGGCGGAAGATGCGATTCAACGATCGCGACCGCACGGTACGGCTCTCGACGAAGGGGATGCGGCTGGACCTCGGCGGGATCGCCAAGGGCTACGCCGCCGACGAAGCCCAGAAAGTGCTCAAGTCGTTCGGAATCGAGCGCGCCCTGGTGGAAATGGGCGGCGACATCGTGGTCAGCGGTCCCCCGCCCGGAACCCAGGGCTGGAACGTGCAGATGCCCAACGCCGAGGCGGACATGCGTTTCGTCAACTGCGGGGTGTCCTCTAGTGGCGACACCGAGCAGTCCACGGTGATCGGCGGGGTGCGGTATTCGCACGTCGTAGATCCCCGTACGGGCAAGGCGCTCACCGAGCGGGTGCAGTCCACGGTGGTGGCTCCAGATGGGCTGACGTCCGATCCGGTTTCGACGGCCGTTACCATTCTCGGTCCCAAGGAGCGGGCTCGGTTCCTTCGCTCGCTGCCCGGCACGAAGGCCTACGTGCGGGTTCTCCCGCTCGTGGGATCCTCGCCGAGGTAGGTTCGCGGTCCTTGCGGGCCGCGAACCTCAGGGCATCCTAGTACTCGCGCTCGGTGACGATTCCCGGCTGGGGCACGGGGTACTTGCCGTTGGCGCCGGGCATGAGCGGCGAGGGACCGCCGAGTACCAGCTTGTCCACGTCCGGGGCGAACTCGTGCGGGTTGTCCAAGATTTGGGTGTAAGTGATCTCCTGGCCGGTGTGGGCGGCCATGCGTCCCATGCTGGTGACGAGGCTGGCCTCGACGCCGCGCTTGACCTCGTTGAAGGGCTTGTTGGCGCGGATCGCCGCCATCAGGGCATCCCACTCGTTCTGGTACGGATTGCTGTTGTCCTTGGACTGCCAGATCAGGTTCTCCGGCACGATGTTGTGCCCCTTGTAGGTGGCCGAAGGGCCACCGCAGTCGTTGGCTCGCGAAGCGATTCCGATGCCCTTGGTGCCGTGGACGTAGCTGGAGAACTGGCCCATGGCGCCGTCGATGCATCGGCCGTCGAAGAACATCTTGGCTCCGTCCTTGAACGTGTACTCGACTCCGTAGCTATCGAGGTTCTGGTCGATGAAGCCGACTCCCTCCGCGTTCTGGCGGTAGTGGCGTCCGCCGATGGCTTGGGCCTTAATCGGCCAGTCGTTCTTCATCCAGGACAGGTGGTCGATGATGTGGATGTAGAAGTCGCTGAAGCAACCGCCGCTGGCCCACAGGAAGCTGTGGAAGCGCCGGATCTGGTACTCGAGGTCGGTCATCTCGGCTGGCTTCGGGGTGGACTGAGACGAGGCGGCGGGACCGTGCATCCGGTAGCCGCGCATCAGCAGGATCTCGCCAAGCTCGCCGCTCTGAATGCGCTCGTGTAGCTCCTGCATCGGCTTGGCATGGCGCGACATGAGGCCGACGCCGACCTTTAGCCCGGCTGCGGAGGCTTCTTCGCCCAACTTGAGCATCCGCTTGCTGGTGGGGCCGTCCACGGTGACCGGCTTCTCCATGAACACGTTGAGCTTCTTAGCGATGGCGTACTGGAAGTGCACCCATCGGAAGGCGGGCGGGGTGGTGAGGATGACCACGTCGCCCGGCTTGAGGCAGTCCATAGCCTTCTTGTAGCCGTCGAACCCGATGAACTGGCGGTCCTTGGGCACGTCCACCTTGTCCGGGAGGCCCTTGGCGAGGTTGCCGTAGGTGCTGTCCAGGCGGTCGGTGAAGACGTCGGCCATGGCGACGAGCTTGACTGGGCCGTTCTTGGTGGAAAGCGCGTTGTACGCGGCGCCGCCGCCACGTCCGCCGCAGCCTACGAGGGCGACCTGAATGGTGTCGTCCACGCTGGAATGGACGTTGGGCAGGCCGAGGCTGGTGAGGGCGGTGGCGCCTGCCACGGTGCCGGCGGCCTTGAGGAACTGGCGCCGGGAAGTTAGGGAGATTTCGTCTGTGCTCATAGTGGGATCTCTACGGGGTCTTGCTGGTTTTTACCCGAGGCTCCGGTTCGGTTCCCGGGATGGGGTCGGTTGGGGTGCAAAGTCGCCCCACGAGCTACAATCTCGGAACTCGGCACCACCTGATCTAGAGCACAGCCGCGAATCGCGCCCCTTCAGGGCGCTGTTACCAACCTCGGCCGTCCCAGGGCTTCGCCCTGGGCTATCTCTTCTCGGCCCTTTGGGCCTAATACTGTGGGTTAGGGCCTAGTTGCACATTGTTGATGCGATCGTCCTCATCTACTCAAGCATCATGGCCCTCATGAACCTGGTGATGCTGTTCATCGAGAGTTTCACCCCGATGCGTCCCAATGCTCGAGCAGTTGTGGGTCCGGAATCCGAACTAGCCGAGCAACCCGAACGACCCGAGCCCGAACCTTAGGCTCTCGGGGCACCGGACTCGGGCAGGCTGCCCGAGATACCCATGGGCGGGCCGCCCATGCCACGTCTCCGCTTTGCCTCCGGTAAAACGAAGGCATGAGTAGCCTCACTGCCCGGCTCGTCGGCGCCTTTCTGCTCGGATTGCCTTGCGCCCATGCGCTGGCGCAGGAGATTGTGGTGCGGCCAGACCGCGAGTCCGGGATCTACCAGGCGGGAGAGCGGGCGCGCTGGAACCTGGAACTGAAGGGAGACGCCGCCAGCCTGGGCGAGGTGCGCTACCGGGTGAAGGCGGGTGGTTTGAACGCGGCCCAGGAAGGGGTTGTGAAGTTCTCGGAGGGCAAGGCCAGCATCGAGGCGGACTCCAAGGAGGCGGGCTGGTTGCTACTCGAGGTGGAGTCCAAGACCACGGGAGGCAAGGCCGTGCGAGCTCACGGTGGGGCGCTGTTTTCGCCGACGGAGATCCGTCCTGCGGCGGCTCGGCCGAAGGACTTCGACGCGTTCTGGAAGGCAAAGCTTCGCGAGTTGTCCAAGGTTCCCATAAACGCCGTGCTGGCGCCGGGGGACTCGGGCAATGCGTCGGTGGAGTACTGGACGATCTCGATGGACAACATCCGAGGCTCCAAGATCAACGGCCAGTTGGCAAAACCGAAGGGCGAGGGCAAGTTCCCGGCCCTGCTCATTGTGCAGTGGGCGGGGGTCTACCCTCTCGAGAAGGGCTGGGCGGTTGGGCGCGCCATGGAGGGGTGGCTCACCCTTAACATCCAGGCTCACGACCTTCCGGTAGCCGAGCCGGCCGCGTTCTACAGGGCCCAGTCGGATGGTCCCTTGAACAATTACCCGGCGATCGGCAACGAGGATCGGGAGACGAGCTACTTCCTGCGCATGTACCTTTCGTGCTACCGCGCGGCCGAGTATCTGACCAAGCGGAAGGACTGGAACGGCAAGGTGCTGGTGGTCACCGGAGGAAGTCAGGGCGGCCTCCAGGCAATCGTGACGGCGGCGATCCACCCAAAGATCACGGGTGCCGTTGCCGATGTTCCGGCGGGGTGCGACAACGCTTCGCTGGACGCGAACCGGGCTCCGGGATGGCCGATGTGGCCCTATCAGACGAGAGGCAAGGACGCGGCGAAGGTGAAGGCGACGGGCGGCTACTACGACGTGGTCAACTTCGCGCCCATGGTGAAGTGCCCGGTTTTTGTGGGGGTCGGCGGGATCGACACCGTGTGCCCGCCTCCGGGAGTCTTTGCGGCCTACAACCTTTTCAGGGGGCCAAAGGAATACGTGTTCATGCCGCAGGCAGACCACACCGGTGGGCACGATGCCTACTACGCTCGCTCAAACGCTTGGTTCATGGCCCTCAAGGCGGGCGCGGCAAAGCCGCCTAAGTAGGGACTAGCGGAACCGCATCTGGAGTTTCTCGAGGGCCTCGCTACCCGGGCAGAGGTCCTCGAAACGAAGGCTTGTGAGCGGACCGGGAACGGCCTGGGCTTGCTCCATCATGTCCTTGGTATCCGGGTCGATGAAGAGGAGGCCGGTGGCCACCTCGCCTGCTTCGTCGCACTTCCGGATGTAGGCGTACGACTTGTCTCGGTCGGTGGCGTCGTAGTCCTCGGCTACCTTCCGGAAGTTCAGGTGGCTGCCATCGTGGAGCTGAACCCGCTGGACAGACCCGGGCGCATATTCAGCCTCGATTTCTTCCCGAACGGGGACAAAATCGGCCTGCACCAATTCGATCTGGTGCTCACGGGTGTAAGCGTAGCTCTTGGTGGAGCCTTCGTGGTCGTTGAAGGTCACGCACGGGGAGATCACGTCGATGAACGCGAAACCGTTGTGAACAAGGCCTGCCTTTAGAATCGGGATCAGCTGGGCTTTGTCCCCGGAGAAGCAGCGCGCTACGAAGGTTGCCCCGAGAGTGAGGGCCATGAGCGCGCCATCGATGGCGCTCATCGAGTTGACCTCTCCCCGCTTGCTGGTGGAGCCGGGATCGGCCGAGGCGGAGAACTGGCCCTTGGTGAGACCGTAGACGCCGTTGTTCTCCAGCACGTACATCAGGTTCACGTTTCGCCGAATGGCGTGGCAGAGCTGGCCGAGGCCGATGCTGAGGGAGTCGCCGTCGCCCGAGACGCCGATCATGATCAAGTCTCGGTTGGCCGCGCCGGCGCCGGCGGCGATGCTGGGCATGCGTCCGTGAACGCTGTTGAAACCGTGGGCTTCGCGAAGGAAGTAGGCCGGAGTTTTGGACGAGCAGCCGATCCCGGAGAACTTAGCTACCTTGTAGGGCTCGATTTCGAGCTCCCAGAAGGCCTGCACGATGGCGGCGGTGATCGAGTCGTGGCCGCAGCCGGCGCACAGGGTGCTCAGCGAACCTTCGTAGTCACGACGGGTGAGACCAAGCGCGTTCTTTTTGAGCGAAGGGTGGTGGACTTTGGGTTTCGCGAGGTAGCTCATACGAGGACTCCGAGCTTGGAAGTCACGCCCGTCACCACGTGGTGGGCGCTAAGGGGGAAGCCCGCGTAGTAGAGGATGCTCTGCATGCGGGACCGGGGGACTCCGGTTTCGAGCATCAGGAGGCTTCGGAGCTGGCCATCTCGGTTCTGCTCGACCACGAAGTTGACTTCATGCTCCTCGAGGAACTGGCGAACTTCGTCGCCGAACGGGAAGCCTCGGACGCGAAGGTAATCGAGGGGGAGCCCGTCGGCGGCCATGAGGTCCATGGCCTCAACGCAGGCGGCGTGGCAGGCACCGACCGTGACGATGCCCATGCGCGCACCCTTGTTGTGAAGGATAACGGGCGAGGGCACGGCATCGGCGGCGCTATCGACCTTGCGGGCGATCCGGTCGATGACCTCTTGGTACTCGTCGCTGTCCTCGGTGTACGCCCCCATCTTGCTGTGGCCGGAGCCACGGGTGAAGTAGGAACCTTTGGGGTGCACTCCGGGAAGGGTTCGGTAGGGAATGCCGTCGCCGTCTACGTCCAGGTAGCGGGCGAAGTTTTTGGCCGCGTCCAGTTCCTCAGCGCTCAAAACCTTGCCCCGGTCCGGCCGGTAGCGGTCGTCCCAGGTGAGCTTGGGAATCATCCAGTCGTTCATCCCGATGTCTAGGTCGCTGAGGACAATGACCGGAGTCTGGAATCGCTCGGCGAGATCGAAGGCGGCAACCGCCATCTCGAAGGCTTCCCGAGGGTCGGACGGGAACAGACAGATGTGCTTGGTGTCGCCGTGGGAGGCGTAGGCGCAGGACATCAGGTCGCCCTGCTGAGTGCGCGTGGGCATTCCGGTGGACGGCCCCGTTCGCTGGACATCGAAGACCACGGCGGGAATCTCGGCATAGTAGGCAAGGCCGAGGAACTCGCCCATAAGGGAGATGCCCGGACCGGCGGTGGGAGTGAAGGCACGGGCTCCCGCCCAGGACGCGCCGATCACCATGCCGATCGCGCTGAGCTCGTCCTCGGCTTGGAGGATCGCGTAGCGGTTCTGCTTGGTCTCCGGATCCACGCGGTACTTCTGGCAGAAGCCTTTGAAGCCCTCCATCAGGGAGGTCGCCGGGGTGATTGGGTACCAGGCGCCAACCGTCGCACCCGCGTAGAGGCAACCCAGGGAAGCGGACGTATTGCCGTCGATCAAGATCGAGTCCTTGGTCGCATCCATCGGCTGTAGGCGGATGGGGAGCGGACAGTCGTAGTTCGCGTGAACGTAGTCGCGCCCGAGGTCGATCGCTTTCTGGTTGGAATCTAGGAGGGCCGGCTTGCGGGAGTACTTCTCCTTCGTTAGCTCGAGGATGATCTCTGGATCGATGCCGAGGAGAGCGGAGAGCGCGCCCGCGTAGGCGATGTTCTTCATCAAGATGCGCTCGCGCACGCCTTTGAAGTTCTCGTTGCAGAGCTGGGCGAGGGGGACCCCGATGTAGGTGACGTCGTCTCGGATCAGTTCGTCGTGAAGCGGCCACGTCGAGTCGTACATTAGCCAGCCGCCCGAGCGAACCTCGGCCACGTCCTTGGCGTAGGTGGCAGGGTTGAGGGCGACCATGAGGTCGAAGATCGGCGTTCTGGCGGTGTAGCCGTGCTTGCTGACGCGGATCTCGTACCAAGTGGGAAGGCCTTGGATGTTGGAGGGGAACAGGTTCTTGCCCGTGACCGGGACGCCCATCCGGAAGATGGCCTGCATGATCAAGCCGTTGGCGCTGGCCGAGCCGGTGCCGTTGGCGGTCGCGATCTTGAAGGCGAAGTCGTTGGTTTGGTCTCTCATGCGGTCACCGCCTCGTCTGCCACGGTCTCGGCAGGCACCGGCTGGCCAGCGTAGGGCAAGTGCAGCACGAACTTGCGCATGTCCCACGCGTAGGTTGGGCACCGCTCGGCGCACAGGCCGCAGTGGAGGCAGAGGTTCTCATCCTTCACCATCACTCGCCCGGTCTGCTTCAAGGGGCTCGAGACGAACAGGCCCTGATGCAGGTTGTCGGCCGGGGCGGTGAGCCGCGAGCGAAGGTCCGACTCGTCCCCGTTTGCCGTGATCGTCAAGCAGTCGGTGGGACAGATGTCGATGCAGGCGTCGCACTCGATGCACATCGAGTCGGTTAGGTGGGTCTGGATGTCGCAGTTTAGGCAGCGCTCGACTTCCTGCCGAGTCTGCTCGGCGGTGAAGCCTTCCTCGACCTCGACGGTCATGTTGGAGAAACGAGCCGGAAGGTCCACATGGATCATCTTCTGGCGCTTGGCGGGATCGTAGTAGTTGCTGTACGACCACTCGTGGAGGCCCATCTTCGTACTGGCGAGGGTCTGGCCCTGGGGAGGACGGTCGGTGAGCGGCTTGCCCTGGCAGTACTGGTGGATCGAGATCGCGGCCTGGTGCCCATGCTCCACTGCCCAGATGATGTTGGCCGGGCCGAACGCGGCGTCGCCGCCAAAGAAGATGCCTTCCTTGGTGGACATGAACGTGACCTTGTCCACGACCGGAACATCCCATTTGTCGAACTCGATTCCCAGATCACGCTCGATCCAGGGGAACGCGTTCTCCTGGCCGATGGCGAGGATGACGCTGTCGCAGGGGAGGATCTCGCGGCCGGCAGGTTCTTGGACCAGCTTGCCGTCGATCTCCTGGGAGTTGAACCGATCGAACTCCATCCCGGTAAGGACTCCGTTCTCGATGATGAAGCGGACCGGCTGAAGGTTCTCGACGATTTCGACCAACTCTTCCTCGGCGTCCTCAAGCTCCCAGGGCGAGGCCTTGAAGTACTTGCGGGTCTTGCGGGCCACGACCTTCACGTCTTCCGCGCCGAGGCGCTTGGACGAGCGGCAGCAGTCCATGGCGGTGTTACCGACGCCGATGATGAGGACGCGCTTGCCAATGCTCTTGATGTGCTCGAAGTGGATCGCTTCCAGCCACTCGATCCCGATGAAGATTTGGTCGCTGTCGTGGCGGCCGGGGATGTCCAGCTCCTTGCCCTTGGGGGCTCCGCTTCCAACGAAGATAGCGTCGTACTCCCCGGACTCCTCGAGAGCCCTCAGGCTCTCGACCGGGGTGTTGTACTTCATGTTCACCCCCATGTCCACGATGTAGCCGATCTCCTCGTCGAGGACCTCCTCGGGAAGTCGGAACGCGGGGATGTTGATCCGCATGAGTCCGCCCGGACGGGGGCCCTTCTCAAAGATCGTGACGTCGTAGCCGAGCGGCATCAGGTCGTTGGCAACGGTGAGGGAGGCGGGGCCGGCGCCCACAAGGGCGATCTTCTTGCCGTTCTTCTGCTCGGGCGCCTTGGGGAGGTGGGCACGGATGTCGCTCTTGTGGTCGGCGGCCACGCGCTTCAGGCGGCAGATGGCGACGGGCTTTCCGTCTATCCTTGTGCGACGGCAGGCCGGTTCGCAGGGTCGGTCGCAGGTGCGCCCGAGGATCCCGGGAAACACGTTGGAGTCTCGGTTCACCAGGTACGCCTCGTCGAAACGCCCTTGGGCGATGAGCCGAATGTACTCGGGAACATTGGTGTGGGCAGGACAGGCCCACTGGCAATCCACGACCTTGTGGAAGTAGTCCGGACTACGCTGATCCGTCCGCTGCATGGTTCGCAGTATAACGAGTTGCAGCCAGACTGGCGAGAACCTGGTTTCAACGACAGGGCGACTACTTTCCCCGAGCGGCCAGAAAGCCCCAGGCGTAGGCAACCGGCCCAAGGTTCTGGTTCACGGTGTACTCGGTGAGGAGGGGAAGAAGGTAGGCGTCGACGTAGGTTTCAACGGCGGGCCACTGGTCGATCGTGGGCTTGCTGAACTTCATCAGCAGGTCCTTTTCAAAGCTCGTCATGATCCCCATGTCGACCGGACCAAGCACGGTGATCCCCGCGGGAGCTTTCTGGTACGTCATCCGCTGGTCAACGAAGAGGGGGTTCTGCGGGGATCGCACTCCTAGCCCGGTGGTGTAGCAAAGGTTGTCCGGATTGGCGCCGAGGCTGAACTGGCACGAGGCCACCATGGCCCGCAGAAACTCGGGTCGAGGGTCAAGGAAGTAGGCGCGGAAAAGGGCGGGGCGCGGAACCGTGAAGAGACCCCAGCCGGCCGGAAGGTAAGGGTTTTCCCGAGCGGTTCGGTAGCCGGATCGCACGGTAGCGGAAGCGCAGTTGTCGCCGAACCTCAGGAGAGCGTTCCGGGCGTAGAGCTTGACGGTGGCGTCCATGCCGGGCTTTCCGAGCCTAGCGTAGACGAACGCGGCCTCGGCCTGATCGTGGCTTTGCCACACGGTTGGATCCTTGGCAGGGTCGAGGAAGACCGTGGTTTGGAGAAAGGCCACGTTGTAGAACGCAAGACCGGTGGTTCGGAAGAGCTCAACGGACGCGAGATTCCGAGCATCGTTTACGTTGTGGGGCAGCTTCCGGTCCTTCCAGCGGGGAAGGTCTCGCTCCGCCCATCCGTAGGCTCGTTCGGCTGAGTCGCGGTAGATCTTGGCGGCTTTGGGCTCCGTGCTTAGAAGGACGTAGGCGGCGCGGGCGGCGGTGGCCGCGTACAGGTAGCTGCTCCATGGGTCCGGGGCGTAGGCCATCCAGGGAAGTGAGTTGGTCCAACTGGTCTCGCCAGCGAGGGGGTGTTCGGGCATCTCGATCCCGCCTCGGATGGATCCGTCGGGGCCTTGCATCCGGCGATAGTGGTCGATGTTCCAGAGAGCTTCGTCCACGAGGTCGGCGCGCGCGTTGCCAGACTCCGGGATGTTCCAGGCCTGCCGCCTGGACCAAGCGGGGAACAGTTCGCAGAGCTCAAGGAGAAGGCGCGTGGCGTCCAGGTGCTGGATTCTTGTATCCCAGTCTCCGGCGTCGTGGTAGCCACCCCATGCCTTGGCGACCTTCAGAGAGGTCTTGCCGCGGACGAGGGCGTCGAAGTTGTTCTTGTCGCCCGAGAGGTTCAAGCCGTTGCCTGATTCAAGCAGGGTCGTGGTCGAGGCAACCACGTCGTCGGGTTTTCCAGGCCGAACGAAGGGCGTATAGGGTGGTCCTAGCGGCACGTTGGCGCGCTGATGGTAGAAGCCCTTCATGCCGACTTTGAACGCACGTTCCCAGACGGAGGGAGCGATCTCGAAGGGGAAGGAGCAGCCGATCCCAGCCACGTAGACTCGGTACTTGCCGGGCGTTATCAGACTGGAGAAATCCACCTCGTAGACGTCCGCTTTGGCGTAGTTCTTGGCGTACGCGTCCTCGTCGGTCTGGGATTTGGCCTTGAGCAGGGTCGCCCTGCCGCGGGTAACGGTTGCACCGTCCTTGTCCCGAAGTACCTCGAACGCCGGGGCGGCGGGGTAGTCGAGGGGGCCAAGGGTGCCCATCCACGTCGAGACGAAGGCGGACTTGGCCGGGTCGTCCGGCCTGAAGCCGATCTGACTCACCATCACCGACTCGCTCCGTTGTTTGCGGGGGTTGAACGTCCAGTCTGCGCGGAGGTTGCCGGGAAGCGAAATCGAATAGGTAGCGCCTGCCTTCAGGGGGCGCCCGAGGCGGAGATAGAGGCGATGCCGCATGGCGGGGGCAAAGTCGAACGGAGCGATCCGGGCAAGGTCGGTCGGCTTGGACTTCCAACCCACGCCCACGACCCGGATCTCGCCGGCCCCGTCCCGAACAAGAAAGTCGGAGTTGTCGGCTTTCGCGGGAGGCCAGGGGGCGCCCTCGAGCTTCTCGAACCGCCAGAGGCGGTCTCGCTTCGGGCCGACGGCGGCCCCGATCGGCTTGTTGGCCCGCAGGACCCAAGGCTGGAGTTCGTAGACGGAGATCTTGTCGCCCGATTCCGGGGAGTAAGGGGATGCGGCCCGCCCGACGACCCGTCCAGTTTGAACTTGCACCTCCAAGACATCGGGGCTGGCAGCCCCAACGAAGATGATGCTTGGATTGCCGGTCGAGGCTAGGACGAGGAGTATGCCGAGAGTCCCCATGGCCCAGTCTAGCCAGTGATGTCGGTCAAGCTGCGTTCGACCGTCGAGATAGGTCGTAAGTCCCTCCCTGCAGGCAATCCGTCACTGCGCCCTTCCAGGTTAAGCCTGCCCTTCTGCCGCAAAATCAACGAAAAACCCCTTGCCTTCTGGCCCGACCTCATGTAACATGCTCAAACAGTTGAGCACGTTGCTCAAACAGTTGAGCAGATCGATGGTAACGAAGCCAGAGAAGCAAAACGAGAGAGCCACGTTGCAAATGGTTGCAACGTTGGCGCAGGTGTCGACCTCCACGGTCTCGCTCGTTCTTGCCGGCAAAGCAAGCCATCGCCGCATCTCGGAAGACACCCGTGCCCGGGTCAAGAAGATCGCGGACGACCTCAACTACGCGCCCAATCTCTTGACCCGCTCTCTCCGACGTGGGCGCACCAACATCCTCTCGTTCTTCAGTACCTTCCGCCACCGCGAGACGGACGACTTGTACATGGACAAGATGTCCTCCGCGATCGAAACGGCGGGCGGAGACTGCGGTTACGACATCCTCGTCCACTGCAACTTCAACCGCAGCCCTCGAGAGATCTACCAGTTCCTGAACGGCGGTATGGCGGATGGGCTTCTTCTTTTTGCGCCGCAGCACGACGACCCCTTGCTGCCATTGCTGAGGAATTCGAATCTGCCGGTTGTGATCGTCAACGGGAGAGATCCGGAGGGCGAGTACCCCTCGGTTGCGGACGATGCGACCCTAGGAATGCGGCTGGTGGCCGACCAGCTGTTAGCGAACGGTCACCGCCGGATCGCGATCTTCAGCGGACGCCAGCCAGAGGCGCGCGACGCCTTCGCCCGCGCCCAAGCTTTGCAGGCTTTTCTTCGCGAGGCGGGATCGCCGATCCCTCCCGAGTGGGTTCTTGAATGTGGGTCCGACGAAGCCACGGAGATTTTGGCGAAGTTGATGAGCTCTTCCGAGCCGCCGACCGCTATCTTCTGCTGGCATGACCGGCTCGCTTACGCGGTGCTGGCGGCTTGCGACCAGTTGGGCATCGAGGTGCCCGAACAGCTTTCCATCATCGGATACGATGGCCTCCATTGGCCTTCCGCCACAAGGCACGTAGCCTCCTCCATTCAGGTGGACTTCAACGCGCTTGCGCTAAAAGCAGTCCGCCTCCTCGACCTGTACATCGCCGGCTACGCAGGGGCTCCGCTCCAGGAAACGTTGCCGGTGGCTTTTGTACCCGGGACCTCGCTAGGACCCGCAAACCAACTGCAACGGAGCAAAACATGAATCGCACTCATCGCGCCAATCGAGGGTTCACCCTCATCGAGCTGCTCGTCGTGATCGCCATCATCGCGATCCTCGCCGCCATCCTGTTCCCCGTCTTCGCCCAGGCGAAGATGGCGGCCAAGAAGACGTCCGACCTCTCCAACGTGAAGCAGTTGTCGCTTGCCGTGCTGATGTACGGCGGAGACTACGACGACACGTACCCATTCTGCTGGGGCTGGGACAGCGAGTGGACTCCTTGGCACCGAGCGGTTAACCCTTATGCCAAGAGCCTCGCTATCTGGAAGTCGCCGGTTGACAACTGGGGTCGAGGCACTGAAGATGCCGGCGGCGTCTGCATCCAGGGCTCCCAGACTCGCGGCGTGACGTACAGCATGAACTACACTTGGCCGGCGTTTGCGAACGACAGCGGCCAGTGGTGGGGGGGCAGCGCAGAGCAGAACCTGATGTCGCCAACCGCGGATAACGGCGGCGCCACTCAGACGGCTGTGCCTTCGCCAGCCTCGACGATCCTCATCGCCCCTCGACCCAACTGGTACCACCAGTGGTGCCAGGGCTGGGCGACGGAAGTGTTCTTCAACTACGGCGAGTTCAACATGGTTGGCGGCGGCGCCAAGATGTTCAGCGACGGAACCAACTACGGGTTCTGCGATGGACACGCCAAGTACATGAAGAAGGAAGCCACGTTGGCGGCACAGGGTTCGCAGCAGGGAACGCCGATGCCATCGTACTGGCCGAACGACCCGGTCAACTGGCCGTGGCCGGTTGGCATGTGGGACAAGCGCCAGTAGGTTAGCGCCACGCCTGAGCCCTGGGGAACGGATTCCCCAGGGCAAACCTCTAGGAGTAACCCAATGAACGAACGATTCAAGACTCCCGCCATCGTCGTGGTCGTTGTGGCGATCGTGGTTGCCGTCGTCTACTACGGTTTCAACACGATCGGCAACGCCGGAAACCTCGACCAAGGGCAAGTCAAGTACACCCCAGGCAAACCTCCATGGGAAGAAACCGACCCGAGCAAGAAGGGTCCGGGCGGCGCCCCTGGTGGCGGCGGACCGGGTGTGCCCAGCGGCGGCCCCACGCAGGCGCCGGGCGGCGCTCCGGTTGGCCCTCCCACGATCTCCAACGACGGCAAGTAGCCATGTCCATCCTTCGCCCCCGTAGCACCGGTCAACCCGCCACCGCGGGGCGAAAGGATCTGGGTTAGGCGACATGCTGGGCCGCGTCATGATCGGATTGGGTCTCGCCGCCGCCGGCATGACCGCCCTCATCGGCAGCGAGAGGGCGGCCAGCCGGCAAGTTGGCTCCAAGCGCCTGGTCGTCACCTACTGGGAGAAGTGGACCGGCGACGAAATGCAGGCGATGAAGCGCGTGGTAGACGCGTTCAACGCCTCGCAAGACCAGATCGAGGTCAAGTACCTCAGCATTTCCGGGATCGCGGAGAAGACGCTTTTGGCCACCTCAGGCGGTAACCCGCCAGATGTGGCCGGCCTCTGGAGCGACCAGATCGTCCAGTTCTCCGATGCCGGGGCCTTGACCGACCTCACCGAGCTGGCCCGCGAGGCGGGCCTAGGCGCCAGCCAGTACATCCCCGCGTATTGGAACGAAATCCTCTACAAAGACCGAATCTACGCTTTCCCGAGCTCGCCCGGGACCTCCGCGTTGCATGTGAACCGGGCGCTCATGCCACCGGAGTACGACAGCCCCGACGAGTTCCCCAAGACCATGGCCGAGTTCGAGAAGATGGTCGAGAAGGTCAGCAAGCGCAATCCCGACGGGTCCCTGAAGACGGCGGCTTTCCTGCCTCGGGACGGGTTTGGCGGCGGGTCTTGGCCGTATCTGTTCGGCGGCTCCTACATGAAGGGGGACCAGATCGATGTGAACGGTGCGGACGATCTGAAAGCCTGGAAGTGGGTGCACTCGTTCGCAGAACGGTTCGGAGTGAGGGAAACGCAATCCTTCCGTAGCGGGTTCGGCAACTACTCGTCCCCGCAGAACCCGTTCCTCTCCGGCAAGCTCGCCACCTACATGGATGGGCCTTGGTTCAGCAACTTCATCCGACTCTACAACCCAAAGATCGACTGGTTTGCGGTTTCGTTCCCGGCCCCGGACGGACGGCCCGACCTTGCGGGCTACACGGTTTTGAATCTGAACACCCTCATGATCCCCCGGGGGGCGAAGCACCCGAAGGAGGCGTTCGAGTTCGTGAAATTCGTGCAGCGGCAGAACGTGATGGAAGGCTTGTGCCGGGATCAACGGTGCAACTCCCCGCTTGCCAAGGTCTCTGAGGAGTTCTTCCAAACGCACCCGAACAAAGCGATCCGGCTGTTCGACAAGCTCGCCCGAAGCCCGAACGCGGTGGGACCCGTGAAGGTGGGCATTTGGGGCCAGATCGGACGCGAAGTCGGCAACGCGGTCGACGTAATGGACCTCGGGGAGAAGTCGCCGCAAGCCGCCCTAGACGCAGCCCAGGAGCGCCTCCAAGCAGACTGGGTCAACTACCAGCATCAGGTGTTGGGCCGATGAGATCGGGGCGCGACCAGAGGGTTGGCGTGCTCTTTGCGCTCCCCTGGATCCTCGGCTTCTGCATTTTCCTGGCCTACCCGCTGATCTCCTCGCTGTACTACAGCTTCACCAGCTTCTCGGTCCTGCGTCCCGCGCGGTGGATCGGGGTGGAGAACTATCGCGAGCTCCTCCGAGACGAGGTCTTCAAGCTCGCGCTTAAGAACACCGTGCTGTTCACGGCTGCCTCGGTTCCGCTGGCGACGGTCGCAGCGATCCTCCTGGCGATGCTTCTCAACACCAAGACCAAGGGGATGGCCCTCTACCGGACCCTGTTCTATATCCCGTCGCTGGTCCCGATGGTGGCGATGGGGGTGCTCTGGCTCTGGGTTTTCAACGGCCAGTACGGGTTGCTAAACGAGGGGCTGAAGGGTCTTGGGGTCCCCACTCCAGCGTGGCTAAGCGACCCGGCTTGGTCCAAGTGGACGCTGGTCATCATCTCGATCTGGGGCACCGGCAACGCCATGGTGATCTACTTGGCGGGACTGCAAGACGTGCCGCAATCCTTGTACGAGGCGGCGGACCTCGATGGCGCGAGGATCTGGGGCAAGACCCGGCACGTGACGCTGCCGATGATCTCGCCGGTCATCTTGTTCAACGTCGTAATGGGGATCATCGGCACCCTGCAAACCTTCGCCCTACCGTACGTGATGTTCCCGGGCGGCGCCCCGGCGCGATCGACCTACTTCGTCTCGATGTACCTCTACGACAACGCGTTCATTTTCCAGCGGATGGGTTACGCCAGCGCGATGGGCTGGGTGATGTTTGCGATCACCCTCACGCTGACCCTCATTGCGCTCAAGTTCAGCACGAAGCACGTGCACTACGAGGGAGGCTAGCCATGAACCCGCGCCAGCGCAAGCTACTTCGTCAGTTCTGGGTTCAGGCGGCTCTGATCTCGCTCTCCATCCTGTTCATGCTTCCACTGGTCTGGATGGTGGTGACCGCGCTCAAGCCGCTGGACGAGACGATGTCCTCGCCGCCGACCTGGGTGCCGAGCAAGGTGCTGTGGAGCAATTTCGGCGACGCGTTCTCCTACAACAGCAAGGACTTGGGCTACGTCCCGTTCCTGGTCTATGGGCAGAACACGCTGTTTGTCACGATCCTGGCGGTGATTGGCGCGGTGGTTTCCAACTCGCTGGTGGCCTACTCGTTCGCTCGCCTAGAGTGGAAGGGTCGGGACCTGTTGTTCGGGCTAACCCTGGCCACGATGATGGTGCCGGGGCCGGTGTTGATGGTGCCTCTTTACGCCCTCTTCAAGGAGTTCGGGTGGATCGGAACCTTCCGGCCGCTTTGGGTGCCCGCATTCTTTGGCAGCGCGTTCAACATCTTCCTGCTTCGCCAGTTCCTGAAGACGATTCCCTTGGAACTTACGGAGGCGGCCAAGCTGGATGGCGCTTCGGAGTGGAAAACCTTCGTGGACGTGATCGTGCCGCTGGCGCGGCCCGCCCTCATGGTGGTGGCGGTGTTCACCTTCATGTGGGCCTGGAACGACTTCATGGGTCCGCTGCTCTACCTGACCGACCAGAAGACGTTTACGCTCTCGATGGGCCTCCAGTTCTTCCAGAGCCAGCACACGGGGACGCCGTGGAACCTGCTGATGGCGGCCTCGCTGATCGTGGTCCTTCCGGTAGTCCTGGTGTTCTTCTTTGCCCAGAGGGTCTTCATCGAGGGCATCGCAACCACGGGTTTGAAATGAAGACACTTCGCGCCTCGTTGCTCTTCTTGTGTCTGTCGGTGGCGGGCTCGGCTTCTGCGGACTACACCGCGTCGGTAGACCCGACCGTTCGCAACCAGACCTGGGAGGGTTGGGGGACTTCGCTTGCTTGGTGGGCACACGTCGTGGGCGGCTACCCGGAACCCCTAAGGTCCAAGCTCTGCGATACCGTCTTCAACTATCTGGGGCTGACGGTGGCCCGTTACAACATCGGGGGAGGGGAGGCGCCAGGCTACGACTCGATGGAGATGCGGGCGCGGGTTCCCGGCTTCCTGCGGGTGACCGGGACCTACGACTGGTCGGCGGACGCCAACCAGCGCTGGGTGTTGCAGCGGGCCAAAGCGCTTGGGGCCAACAAGTTCGAGGCGTTCTCCAACTCGCCGCCCTATTGGATGACGGTCAGCGGATCGGTAACCGGGGCGGTCGGCGGCGGGGACAACCTCAAGCCCGAGTCGGTTGGCGAGTTCACGGAGTATCTGTCGACCGTGGTCCAGCGGTTCCGAGACCAGTGGGGGATCGAATTCGAGACTCTGGCGCCCCTCAACGAACCAGCAGCCAACTGGTGGACCTTCGGTGGTCGGCAAGAGGGTTGCCACGTGTCTCCCGGCGAGCGACAGTCGAATCTGATTCTATCGGCCGGGCAGAGCTTGGCGGGCAAGGGGTTGGCCACGCGGGTGAGCGGGCTGGAAGAGTCGGTTAACGACTGGTCGGTGACGTCCTGGGATGCCCTGTCGGAGCAGGCGAAGGCGCAGGTCTTCCGGGTGAACACCCACTGCTACGGCGGCAACTCGCAGAGGAGCGTTCTGCATCGGGCGACCCGGAGCGGGAAGCGGCTCTGGATGAGCGAGTACGGAGACGGCGACGCATCGGGGATGACGATGGCCCGCCAGATCGTGCGGGACTTGCGCCAGATGATGCCGACGGCGTGGGTGTACTGGCAGGCGATCGACGGGGGCTGGGGGTGGGGCTGCCTGGACGTGGACCTGAACGCGGGTGCCCAGACCTACACCACGAACAAGAAGCTGTACGCCTTTGCGAACTTCACCAAGTTCATTCGACCGGGCGCGCAGTTCGTTCCGATCTCGGACGAGAGGTCGGTTGCTTCGATCCGCGGAGGCCTGCTGACGATCGTGACGGTCAGCGGAGACTCAGACGAGATCGTCGACTATGATCTGAGCCGCTTTGCGACGGTGGGTAAGACAGCCCGCCTCTACCGAACGTCGGCCCGGGAGAACCTGAAGGACCTTGGGGCGTTTCCGGTTGCGAAGAAGCGGATGCGGTTAGGGGTCCCGCGCAACTCGATAACCACCATCGTGGTGACCGGGGTTGGGGCGGGAGCGCCCGCCTTCTCCGGATTCCACACTTTGACCTCCGGCAGGACGGGATGGCTGCTGGACGTGCCCGGCGGAACGTGGACCGAAGGCACGGCACTCACGACCTGGCAATCGAACGGCGGGCTCAACCAGCAGTGGCGCGTGGAGGGAGTGGGGGACGGCAGATACCGCTTCGTGAGCCGCGAGACGGGGCTCTATGCGGCGCTGTGGGACGACGTTTCCCAGAACTTTCCGGTGCTCCAGTGGAGCAACAACGGGGACACCACGCTCGACTGGCGGTTAACTTCGCTGGGGGGCAGCTACCGCATCGAGCCAATCCGGCACCCGGGCAAGTGCCTCGTGGAGAACCCGACCAGGGGCAACGGCTGGCCGGACGTCTCGATTTACGACTGGTACGCCGGGGCTGAGCAACAGTGGACCTTCGCGCCGGCAGCGCCCCTGTTTCCGGCTTTGCCAGGCTCGGGAGCGAGGGGAGGGTCCTTGCCATGAAGCAACTTCATGCGATGAAGGGAGTCTCGGACGGGGCCGAGGTTTGGAGCGAGGCCGTGTCGATCCCTACCTACCCGCCGATGCCGCCCGACCCGAACCCCATGTTCTTGGAGAAGCGGGTCTACCAGGGCAGCAGCGGCCGCGTTTACCCCTTGCCCTTCATCGACCGGGTTTGCCAGGAGAAAGTGGATCAGGTCTATGAAGCCATCCACTTGGAGAACGAGCGGCTCTATCTCATGGTCCTGCCGGGGATCGGCGGACGCATCCACATCGGCTTCGACAAATCGGCCGGTTACGACTTCTTCTACCGTCAGAACGTGATCAAGCCCGCGCTGGTTGGGCTTGCCGGGCCGTGGATTTCGGGCGGCGTCGAGTTCAACTGGCCGCAGCATCACCGACCGGCGACCTACATGCCGTGCGCTTGGCATTTGGAGGAGCACAAGGACGGAAGCAAGACGGTGTGGCTGAGCGACCACGATCCGATGAGCCGGATGAAGGGGATGCACGGGGTCTGCATCCGGCCCGGGTCGTCGCTGATCGAGCTCAAGGTGCGGCTCTACAACCGGACTCCGCACGTGCAGACGTTCTTGTGGTGGGCCAACGTGGCTGCGAAGGTCCACGAGCGCTATCAGTCGTTCTTTCCGCCGGACGTGCGTTTCGTAGCGGACCACGCGAAGAGGGCGACCTCGACATTCCCAGCCTGCGCCGCATCCTACTACGGGGTTCCGTACGGGGAGCGGGGGCGGTCCGGTGTGCCAGCGTCGGAGCTGCCGGCGGCTTTCCGACCCGATGGCAGCTACGGCGCGGACCGCCTGGACTGGTATGCGAACATCCCGGTGCCGACCTCTTACATGGTGGTCTCCACCCAGTTCGATTTCTTCGGCGGCTACGACCACGCGGCTGGGGCGGGCTTTGTCCACGTTGCCGACCGGCACATCTCCCCCGGCAAGAAGCAATGGACGTGGGGCAACCACGAGTTTGGGTACGCCTGGGATCGCAACCTGACCGACGAGGGCGGGCCTTACGTGGAACTTATGGCGGGGGTCTACACGGACAACCAGCCGGACTTCTCGTTCCTGGCCCCTTACGAGACGAAGACGTTTAGCCAGTTCTGGTACCCGATCGCCGGGATTGGCCCGGTTCAGAACGCCACTATGGACGCCGCTCTAGCGTGGGACGGGGAGACCCTGGGCCTGAACGCGACCTCGGAATTTCGGGGAGCTACGGTTCGAGCGCTTTCCGAGGGGCGAGCCGTTTTTGAAGAGGTCGTCGATCTGAATCCGGGCGTGCCGTATCGGTGGACCATCGCCGGGAACCCGGACCGGATCGAGGTGGTTGCCGGGGCCCGCGAGCTTGTCTCTTGGGAAGCGACCCAAGCTGGAGAGGCCGCGCCTCCGGAGGCGGCAACCGAGCCGCCCGCGCCAAATGAGGTGGCGACGGTCGACGAGCTGTATCTGATCGGCCTCCACCTGAAGCAGTACCGCCACGCAACCCGGGCTCCGGAGGCGTACTGGCTCGAGGCGGTTCTGCGGGACCCGCGCGATTCCCGCTGTCAGCTGGCTTTGGGCGAATGGCGGCTGCGAAGGGGGGAGTTTGCCCTGGCCGAGGAGCATCTTCGGCTTGCGATTCGCCGGATCACGGATCGAAACCCGAACCCCTACGACGGGGAGGCCTACTATCAGCTCGGGCTCGCGCTGGAGTTCCAGGAACGGTGGGAGGAGTCGTACGAGGCCTACGCAAAGGCCGCGTGGAACTATGCATGGAAGGGTCCCGCGCAGATCGCGATGGCGCGACTTGCGTGTCGTGCCGGTCGATTTGGGCATGCGGAAGAGCTCTTGGCCCAGGCTCGGCTCGGGCTTGGGGACGCGGGCATCGTCGGATGCCTTTCTTCGGCCGTACTCCGACGGCTAGGGAAGAGCGAGCGTGCCTCAGTTCTGGTGGAGGAGGCGCTGCAACGAGACCCCCTGGACCATTGGGCGCTGCGCGAGGGAGTCTTGTTGGGAATTGTGGCGGTAGACCGGTTCCGGCACGCCATGCGGGACGACGCCCAGAACTACCTGGACTTGGCCCTCGACTATGCATCGGCGGGGCTTCGGGAGGACGCGCTGCAGGTTCTGGACTCCGCCGATCCGGGCCATCCGATGGTGGGCTACCTGAAGCCCGCGCTGGGCGGTGACTCGTGTCGGGCAACCGGGCCGCTGGACCTATTCGCGAGCCGACTGGAGGAGATTGGGATCTTGGTCTCCGCGCTTGAGCGCGACCCCCAGGATGCCCAGGCCGCCTACCTGCTGGGCAACTTGCTCTACGATCGGCGACGGTACGAGGAAGCGATCGAGCACTGGGAGCGCACCGTCTCGGCACAACCCGACCATGCGACGGCGTGGAGGAACCTAGGGATCGCGTACTACAACGTGCGCGGAGACCTCGAAGGCGCCATGCGCGCCTACGAGCGGGCGGTGGCGGCTGACCCGCGGGATGCCCGGCTGAGGTTCGAACAAGACCAGCTGTGGAAGCGCGCGGGAGTCTCACCGCAGCAAAGACTGGCGGCGCTGGAAGGCTGTCCGGACCTGGTTCATCTTCGGGACGACCTCACGCTGGAGCTGTGCGCGCTCCATTGCCAGACCGGGAATCCCGAAGAAGCGGCTGCGCTCATCGACGGGCGGTGGTTCACGCCTTGGGAAGGGGGCGAAGGGGTGGCGCTTGGGCAACACGCGCGGACTCACCGCCTCTTGGCTCGACAACGTCCTGAACGAGCGGTCGAGTTGCTGGAGATCGCGCTGGAGGCGCCCCGAAACCTCGGCGAGGCGAGACACCTCCTGGCGAACGGCAGCGACCTCTGGCTGGCGATGGGGGACGCACTTGCGAACGCGGGACGCAAGGCCGAAGCCGCCCACTATTGGAGGCGAGCCGCCGACTTCGCGGGCGACTTCCAGGAGATGGCGGTGAAGGATTTCTCCGAGATGACCTACTATCGGGCGCTTAGCCTGCGGCGTCTGGACAGGGAAGAAGAGGCAAGAGACCTGCTTTGCGGCCTGCGGGAGTATGCCGCGAAGCTCGAGAGCTCGGCCGCGAAGATCGACTACTTCGCGACTTCCCTTCCGACGATGCTCCTGTTCGACGAGAACCTGAATTCTCGCCAGACGACGACCGCTCGCTTCCTGGCGGCTCAGGCGGAGCTCGGGTTAGGCGACGTCGCCCTCGCCCGCAAGATGCTCCTCGACGTCCTTGCCCGCGATCCCAACCATGCGCAGGCGCATGACCTGCTTCAGGAAATCTAATGAAACCACTTGAGCCATGCGGCGCGATCGACCTATCGGGAACCTGGGAGTTTCGCCTTGACCCAGAGGATCAGGGGCTAACCCAGAGCTGGGCGTCCAGCGGGCTTGGCGGAACGCTCCGCCTTCCGGGATCCCTGGATGAGAACGGGATCGGAATCCCGAACGACGACCAGACGTATCTCGGCGGCCTATCGCGAAAGGTGAAGTACGTTGGGCCGGCCTGGGTTGCGCGGGTGCTTGATCTGCCGGAGGTTCAGGAGGGTGAGCGGCTACTGCTCGTGCTGGAGCGAACCCACTGGTTCACCGGGGCGTGGGTGGACGGCGAGTACCTGGGAGGTTGCGACAGCCTGTCGGTACCTCATGTCTACGACCTGACCGTCTACGCGGGAAGGCAGGGCGTGCGGGTCGCGCTTCGTATCGACAACACACCACGAATCCCCATCGGGCGGATCGGGCACGCCCTGACGGATTGGACGCAGACCAACTGGAACGGCATCATCGGCCGGATGGAGCTTCGGGTGGAGAGTGCGGCGATCCGGGAGGTCCTGGTAACGGCGGACGAGCGCTCGGTAAAGGTCAGCGGAGTTGCCGAACGCGATGAGGTCATGGAGGTTTCAGTTGGAGAGCAAGCCGCGGTGCGCGTCCCCCTGCAGGCCGGTCAGCCCTTCGAGGCAGAGGTTCCGGTGGAGAGCCCGCGTCGCTGGTCGGAGGACGATCCTTGGCTCACGGGCGTGACGCTCTCGGCGGGGAGTCAGCGGATCACCCGGCAGGTGGGACTTCGCTCGATTCGCACCGAGGGGAAGCAGATCCTGCTAAACGGGTCTCCGCTCTTTCTGCGCGGCACCCTAGAGAACTGTGTGTTCCCGAAGACCGGCTATCCGCCCATGGATCAGCCGAGCTGGGACCACGTGATGGAACGCGCCAAGGCCTACGGGCTGAACCACTTGAGGTTCCACTCCTGGTGTCCGCCGGAGGCGGCGTTCGCCGCCGCCGACCGGGCCGGGATCATCCTGCAAGCCGAGCTTCCTCTGTGGACCGGCCTGTGGTCGATCTCCTCGGAAGAGACTCTGCTCGATTTCTGTCGGCGCGAGGCGCACCGGATTCTGCGGGAATACGGACACCACCCCTCCTTCGCCCTGTTCACGCTGGGCAACGAGATGGCCTTCTACGGGGCCGAACCCGCGGTGGATGAGCTTCTGAGCGAGCTAAGGGCCGCCTATCCAAACCGCCTTTACAACTTCTCGTCCCACGGCACCCACTTGAGTCCGGCTTGCGACTACTACGTTCAGGCGGACAACGGCAAGCCCGGGGCGGAGAATAAACCCCTGCGGGGCAGCACCTGGTTTGGGGTGGGTTCCCGCTTCGATCGGGAGAGCCCGAACACCCTGACGACCTGCGACGAGGCCGCCGAGGAGTTCGATCGCCCGGTCGTCTCCCACGAGGTTGCGGAGTGGGCGATCTTCCCGGACGTCCACAATGCGGACCGCTACGACGGGGTTCTCGAGGCCCGGAACTTCCGCACGATCCAGGCGATGCTTACCGAGAAGGGCATGGGCGACCAGGCTCCGGCGTTCGTACATGCCTCCGGCAAGCTCAGCGCCAAGCTCTACAAGGAGGAGATCGAGACCCTTCTTCGCACGAAGGGGCTGGCGGGCTACCAGCTCCTGGGGCTGACCGACTTTCCCGGCCAAGGGACAGCTACGATCGGGATGCTAGACGCCTTCTGGGACGACAAGGGCTTCGTTTCGGGCGAGGAGTTTCGCGAGTTCTGCGCTCCCACTGTTCCCTTGTTGGCGTTCGAGAAGGTGGTTTGGCACCCGGAAGAGCGGTACCGCGCCCAAGCAAGCGTGTTCCACTCCGGGCCGGCTGCCACGGTGGAACTGTCTTGGACGGTGCTGGACGAAAAGGGCCACGCGGTGGCGGAGGGTTCGCTCGGATGTCGGGCGCTGAGCCCCGGCACGTGTACCGGCTTCGAGCCTCTTGAGTTCGCGCTGGCGGGCCTACTCGCCCCGGCGCGGTACACCGTGGTTCTAGAGGCGAACGGGCAGGGCCGAAATCGGTGGTCCTTCTGGGTGTTTCCGCGAGAGCAGGAGACCGTTGCGATCCCCGACGTGCACGTCGCGCGCTTCTATCGCGAGGACGTCCGTCAAGCGCTGAAGGCGGGCAAATCGGTTTGGCTCAGGATCAACCCGCGCACGACGTGGAGCGGGATCCCGGGCCGCTTTGCTCCCGCGTTCTGGTCGCCGATCCACTTCAAGGAGCAGGTCGGGACGATGGGGACGTTGATCGACGGCGGACATCCCGTCTTCGCAGACTTCCCCACGGAGGGGCACACCGACTGGCACTGGTGGGACATCCTGACGAACTCCAAAGCGGCGATCCTCGATGCGCTGCCCAAGGCGTTCCGACCGACCCTCCAGGTGATCGACCGGTTCGAGCGGAACCACAAGCTGGGGACCCTGTTTGAAGCCCGGGTTGGCGAGGGCCGCCTTTTCGCCACGATAATCGACTTCGATAGTGAGGAGCGCCCGGCCAGCCGCCAACTTGAGCACTCCATTCGTCGCTACCTTGCCTCGGGTGAATTCCAGCCCAAGCAGTCGATCTCCCTGGCCGAACTCGACCAAGTCTTCGCGAACGAACCATGATCATGGCCCTTGCCCTCCTCGCCGGAATTGCCAACCCTGCCACCTACCTACTCCCAATCTCTCAGGAGTTGGCGAAGGAGTGGCCGGGTAACCGCACGGTGACGGTGGTCTGCCACGGTCACAGCGTCCCGGCGGGCTACTTCGCGACGCCGGTTGTGCAGACGATGGACGCGTACCCCCACCTGCTGCACGCGGCGCTCAGCCGGCGCTTTCCCCATGCCGTGATCAACGTGATCGTCACCGCGATCGGAGGGGAGAACTCGATCTCGGGGGAGGCCCGCTTTGCCCGCGACGTGAGCCCGTTGCGCCCGGACGTGGTGACGATCGACTACTCGCTGAACGACCGGGGCCTCGACATGGCCAAGGCAGAGCAGGCTTGGACTTCGATGGTTCGCGAGGCCAAGGCGGCGGGCGCAAGGGTCCTTCTCCTGACCCCGACGCCGGACCTTGGCTCGAACATTCTCGACGAAGGCGATGTTCTGAGCCGGCATGCTGCGCAGGTTAGGCGTATCGCAGCCAGAGAGGAAGTGGGTTTGGTGGATAGCTATGTGCTTTTCCAGGACCTCGCAAAGCGTTCAGAGAAGCTAGAGACCTACATGTCCCAGTCCAACCATCCCAACCGTAAAGGCCATGAACAAGTTTCGAAAGCGATTCTGGATTGGTTTCCCGAGGTTCGAAAATGAGCCTCCTCCTCAGCCTCGCCGCCGTTGGCTTAGCCACCCAAACCTTGACCGCCATGAAGACGTTTACCCTCCATCCTGATCGACCCCGCCAGACCATCGACAACTTCGGAGCCTCCGACTCCTGGACGGTCGAACCCCTGATTCGCTGGCCCGAATCCGAGCGGCAGAAGATCGCCGACCTCCTCTTCGACCGCAAGAAGGGAATCGGCCTGTCGGCCTGGCGCACCAATCTGGGAGGGGGCATCGACCACGAGGCGATCACCGTACCATTCCGAACGGTCGAGACCTACGAGGTGTCAGAAGGCGTCTACGACTGGACGCGTACGCCCGGACAGCGTTGGATGCTGAAGGCCGCGAAGGATGCTGGAGTGGAGAGCCTGATCGCCTACGCCGTAACGCCGCCCCGAAGGCTTACTCGAAACGGCCACGCCGCCGGCACCGACGGAGAGGGATCGACCAACCTCAAGCCAGGGGCGGAGGGTGCGTTCGCTCGCTACCTCGCGGACATCGTGGAGCACTTTGTGAAGGAGGGCTACCCGTTCACCCACGTCAGCCCGATCAACGAGCCCGACTTCGAGTGGAACGGGAAGCCCAAGCCGGGCACCCAGGAAGGCAACCGTGCCAGCAACCCGGACATCCTGGCGATCAGCAGGGCCGCCCACGAGGAGTTCACCCGGCGGAAACTGAGCCTGAAGGTCGTGACTCCCGAGGCTAGTTCGGCGCAGATCGGCTTCGGCCCCAACAAAGGGATGAGTACGAAGTACGGCTCGCCCTACGGGGACTACACCGACTTGTTCGCCAAGGAAGAGGCGTGGAGGAAGGAACTGGACCCGGTCTACGCCTACCACTCGTACTGGTCGGACAACCTGTCTCAGATCGTCTCCTTTCGCAAGAAGCTCCGCGAGGGCCTGAACCGGTCCCCGGGACTGCGCGTGTGGCAGACCGAGTACTGCGAGATGGCCGGTCCACGCAACGAGGGCGGCTGGGGGCGAGACCTGGGGATGTCCTTGGCCCTGAACGTGGCTCGCTTGATCCACTTCGACCTGACCTTGGTGGAGGCTAGCGCGTGGCAGTGGTGGCTGGCGGTCAGCGATGCCGACTACAAGGATGGCCTGATCTATGTGGACGACCTCGACAAGCCAAAGGGATCGATTTACGCCAGCAAGACGCTCTGGGCGCTGGGGAACTTCTCGAGGTTCGTCCGTCCCGGGTTCCAGCGGATCGAACTGGAAGGTTCTCCCGCCGAACCCTGGGGCGTGTTAGCCAGCGCCTACCGCGATCCCAAGTCCGGCCAGATCGTGCTCGTGCTGGTCAACACGGAGGGTTCTTCTTCTGAGGTCGCCGTGAAACTTCCGGGAAGCTGGGAGGTCGAGGCCTACCGAACGTCGGAGCGTCCGGGCGAGGACCTCCGCCGCTTGCGTTCGACCGCGTGGAAAGGGAAGTTCAACGCGGCTTCGCGATCGGTCACGACCCTTGTCCTAAAACCGATCAAGGGTTAAGTCGTTGGCCCGCCTAAGCGGGCCAACACTGTTCTTAGCGTCTAGATGACGCCGGCTTCGCGCAGGATCGGATAGTGGCAGGACTTGAACTTCTTGCCGCTTCCGCATGGGCAGGTGTCGTTCCGGCCCACTCGCTTCCAATCGACGTTCTCTAGCTCGGAGTCGGGCTTGAGGACGGGTTCCTCGACGATGCCGAGCGCGGGGGCGTCCGGCTCCATACGCATCATCATCGGAGCGGGGGCCTCCTCGACTTCGACGCGAGCGCGGAACACCTGGCGAACGGCGTCCGACTGGAAGTTGGCCATCGTGCGCTGGAACGTGTCGTAGGTCTCGCGCTTGTAGGCGACGAGGGGATCGACCTGTCCGTAGCCGCGGAGGCCGATGCCCTCGCGGATGTACTCGATGGTCTGGAGATGCTCCATCCAGCGGTTGTTGATCGCGTAGAGCATGACCTGCCGCTCGATTTGGGCCATCACGTCGTCTCCAACGTGAAGCACCTTGTCATCGTAGGCCTGCAACGCAAGGCGCTGGCAGTACGAAGTCAGGTCCGGTCCGGGAGGATGGGCCATCAGGTCGTTGACGTTGGCGTAGTCCACGATCGGGAAGATCTCGGCGAGGTCCTCGAACAGCACGTGGTAGTCGTACTCGCGCTTTTCGGTCTCGTCGATCATCCAGGCGTTCTCCACGACCTCGGCGATCAGGTCCTGGGTCTGGTTGCGAAGCTCGGGCCGCATGGACTTGCCGAGCAGGATCTCTCGCCGCAGACCGTACACGTGCTCACGCTGGGCGTTGAGGACGTCGTCGTATTCCAGGATGTGCTTTCGGGCCTCGAAGAAGTGGTTCTCGATCCGCTCCTGGGTCTTCTTGATCATGCCGCTGAGGAACTTGGCGTCGACCACTTCCATCTGGGGCCACGCCTTGAGCAGCGGGTTCTCCAGCATGTTGGGGTTGAAGATCTTCCAGAGCTGGTCTTCAAGACAAACGTAGAAGCGGCTCTTTCCGGGGTCACCCTGGCGACCGGCACGGCCTCGGAGCTGGTTGTCGATACGTCGGCTCTCGTGTCGCTCCGTACCCAGGATGAAGAGGCCGCCTAGCTCGCGGACTTCTTCTGCCTTCTCGCGGCGCTCGACGTCGCTCAGCGGCAGCGGGGGCGCGGCGCGCTCCAGGCCGCCTCGGCGGTAGCTCATGTAGGTGTCGGCATACTCGTCGACCCCGTCCTCCGCGACTTCCACGTGGGACCGAGCCTGCTTGACCACCTCGTCCTCCACGCGTCCGCCGAGCAGGATGTCCACGCCGCGTCCCGCCATGTTGGTGGCGATGGTGACTTGGCCCTTGCGGCCGGCTTCGGCGATGATGAGGGCTTCCCGCTCGTGGTAGCGCGCGTTGAGGATGTTGTGCGGGATGCCGTGCTTCAGGGCCTCTAGGAGATCGTCCAGATTGGCGGAAGTGAGCTCGAACGCGGACAGGAGGTAGTTGGTCCAGTCCTCGCTGAAGACGTCGCCGTTGAGCCCGACTTTTGGCAGGAACATGCTGAGGGTCTGGCGGTTAAGGTCGGCAAGGTTCTGGTTGTAGAGGCTGGCGGCTTCGGACTTGAGCTCGCCCTTGATCTCCTTCTTGACCTCGACCATCTCCTGGAGCCGCTTGGCGATGACAAGCTTCTGGAGCATCTCGGCGGTGAGTCGCGAGCTGGTGTGCTCCGATTGCTCCACGGACCGGGTGCCCACGAGCACCGGCTGCTGCTTAGTGAAGAGGTGGAGGATCTCCCAGGCCACGCCACGGAACTTGGCTTCCATGGTCTTGAAGACCACGTCGCCCTGGTCCTGGCGGGTCATCGGTCGGTGGGTCGGCACGCTGACCACGTCGAGGCCGTAGATCTTGCGGAACTCGTCCTCTTCCGTCTTGGCGGTTCCGGTCATGCCGGCGAGCTTGTCGTAGAGGCGGAACAGGTTCTGGAAGGTGATGACGGCGATCGTCTGGCTTTCGCGCTGGATCGGCACGTTCTCTTTGGCTTCCAGCGCCTGGTGGAGACCATCGGAGAAGCGACGCCCGTACATGGGGCGGCCGGTGTTCTCGTCGATGATGACGACCTCGTTGCGCTGGACCATGTACTCGACGTCCTTATCGAACAGCGAGTAGGCCTTGATGGAAGCGTTGACGTGGTGGAACACCCGCGGATCGGATGCGATGTTGTCGATCCCCATCAGCTCCTCCACGTAGTCCATGCCCTCTTCGGTCAGGTTCGCGGAGTGGTTCTTCTTGTCGGCGGTGTAATGGACTTCCGGCTGAAGCTGCTTGACGATCTCGTTGATCGATTTGTAGACGGTGACGTCCTCCATCGACGGGCCGCTGATGATGTGCGGGGTACGGGCTTCGTCGATGAGGATCGAGTCGACTTCGTCGACGATCGCGTAGTGCAGTTCCCGCATCACCAGGTCTTCCTCCTGGAAGGCCATGTTGTCGCGGAGGTAGTCGAAGCCGAACTCGTGGTTAGTGCCGTAGGTGATGTCGCAGGCGTAGGCTTCGCGGCGGCTGACCTCGACGAGGTTCATGTAGCGCGGGTCCGGGTGGGGGGCGCCGGGCGAGTACTGGTAGCTTCCGCCGAGTTCGTCGCTCTCCTGGCCCTGGCCCTGGATGATGCCAACGGTGAGCCCGAGGAAGTGGTAGATCGGGCCCATCCACACGGCGTCGCGTCGCGCCAGGTAGTCGTTGACGGTAACGAGGTGGGTGCCGCGGCCGCTGAGCGCGTTCAGGTACATCGGGGCAACCGCGACGAGGGTCTTGCCTTCACCGGTTTTCATCTCCGCGATGCGGCCTTGGTGGAGGACGACGCCGCCCACAATCTGGACGTCGAACTGGCGCATGTTGAGAGTGCGACGGCTGACTTCGCGGACGACGGCGAAGGCCTCGGGCAGGATGCTGTCGATGCTCGCGCCTCCCTTCAGCCGCTCCCGGAACTCGGGGGTTTTGGCTTTGAGCTGATCGTCGGTTAGGGCTTCCAGCTCGGACTCGAGGGCATTGACCTGCTGGACGATCGGGAAGATTCCCTCTACGTCCTTCTTAGAGGTGTCGAAAAGTTTGCGTAAAAACTGCATGTTGGTGGGTCTGGGGGGCGGTCAGGCACGCGGGCAGGCGTGCGGGGCGAGGTCGGGGGGAGGTTAGGCGGAAGGACCGTCGCGAGACCGCTGGAATTCTATGAACCCAGGCTCGAGGACTGCCGAAGCGGGCAGGTGCGCCTGGTAGATCGGCTCTACCGGAGCCGCTACCTTGGGGCGCGGAGAGTCTTCCTCGGCGCGAACCGCTTCGAGAACCGAGATCGTAGGCGCGGGTTCGCGCAGCCGAAGCTCGCGTACCAGCGCTTGCAGGGAAGCGGGCAGCCTGCCGGTGCGAGACAGCTCATCCAGCCCGGCAGGGCCGTGCATAAGGAGCAGAATCAGGGCAGGCAGGAATTGAAGCATCGCTTCACTCGCAAGGAGTGCTAACGATTATAGAACGTTCGGAGTTTCGAGAACCCGATTTGGGCCTTGACGAAGGGCCAGTGGCAATCTAGACTGGGTGAATGCGCAACTTCTCCCGCGTCCTCCTGGCCTCTTGTTTCATCGCTTCGGCCTTTGTAGCTTCCGCCGGTCCCAGCGATACGGTGTACGCCACCAAGCAGGGCAAGAGCTACCACAAGAAGAACTGCTCGCTGAAGCAGGGCTCGCACGGCATGAAGCTCTCCGAGGCGCTCAAGAAAGGCCTGAAAGCCTGCAAGGTCTGCAAGCCCGCAACGAAGTAAGCGCTACTTGAGGAAGCGGTTGAGCGTGACCTTGATCTCGTCCAACCGCTCTTCCGAAGTGGAGGCGGCGTTGTCCGCTTCCTTCGGGTCGCCGTTGCCGTAAACGCAGCTCTCGATGTGGCTGGAGAGCATAAGAACTCCGAACTGGTCGAGCGCGGCGCGCAGGGCCGAGATCTGGGTGAGCACGTCTACGCAGTAGCGTTCCTCGTCCACCATCCGGGTGATCCCGCTAAGCTGGCCGGTCATCCGGGCCAGTCTGCGCTTGGCGTCGTCCTTCGTTCTTGCGTCCATTCGATCTAGCCGCAGTATACGGTTTGCTTTGCGATGACCTCCTGGCTTCGCGATATGATGGGCCATGTGCGGACCGTGGGTCGCCGAACTTGTGGGATCTGTCTGGGATGCCCAGACGGAACGGATCGGCGAACTTGAGCCGCAGGTGGGTTGCGATTCCCCTCCAGAGGCGGTGCACCAGATGCGCGTGGCTTTGCGTCGCCAACGGTCCCTGCTTGGGCTTTTCGCCAAGCTCCTTACTCCCGAAACGGTCGAGTTGCGACTTGAGTTGGGGTGGCTGGCCGCCGCCCTCGGCAAAGTTCGGGATGTCGATGTCCTGGCGGATCGAGCCGAGTCTTTCTATCCGGGCTGCGCCGAGATCGAGGTGCCGCTTGCCATGCAACGCCGTGCGGAGGTTCGCGAGCTACGGGTCGCCCTTTCCTCGTCCCGAAGGAAAGCGCTCCGCGCCCTAGCTCCTCAAGCAGCTAGGGACTTTCCGGTGGCCCTGATGGCCAGCGACCGCCTCCGGGGGCTCCATCGCAAACTCGATCAAGCAGTCAAGCGTGCGCCCGAGACGGGGGAGTGGCACCAGGCACGCATCGAAGGGAAGCGCTTTCGGTACGGGGTCGAAGTAATGGGATGCCTGTTTCCCGAGGAGGCCCGTGCCCTTGCTCCTGCGCTGGGCCGGTTGCAGGACCTGCTGGGCGAGCACCATGACCTGGCGGTCTTCCGTGCCTGGCTCAAGGGGAGAGGAGTCGACCTTGAACCCGTCTGGGATCGCGCGCACGCGATCGAGAGCCTTCTGCCGGCAGCCTATGCCGAGGTACGAAAGCCTTGGCGGAATCTAAGGGGATCGGCCGATCGGCTTGCCCGGAAAGCCTGGCGGCAGATGTAGTTGCTATCGGCACGTTTGGGCCTAAGGTCGGGTCTATGCAACGTGCTTTGGATGCACAATGTAGCGGTAATTGTCCACGTCGGAGTCCTCCATGCCATTGCTCAACCAGAAACGCACCCGTATCGTCGTCGGCGTCCTCGCCGCTTCCGTGATCGCCACCGGCGCCGTCACGGCCTACGCCTTCAAGACGATCTTCCAGCGCCCAGGAGAGGGCGCGTTGCGCTTCGTTCCGGCGAACGCCTTGATGGTCGCTACGCTCGACCTCTCGCCGTCGCCCCAGCAGGCGCTGGTCTTCAAGAAGATCGACGACGCGCTGGCCCGCAACGAACTTGCCGGAAAGCTGGATGCTTCGATCATCGACGTGATGGCAACCGGCGAGGCAGCCAAGGATCTCCGAGACCTGACTTTGCGCTCGGGCGCGGTCGCGATGTTGCCGCCGAGTGAAGGCGATAAGCCCGAGAAGGCTGGATTCGTCGGGTTCATTGGCCTCAAAGACGGGCCCGCCGCCGCCGCCGCGCTGAGGAAGCACGGCAAGGCCATGTTCTTCAGGGGCACCCAAGCCTACAAGCTTAAGGATGGACCGCTAATGATGGTCGTGGACAACCTCCTCGCCGTCTCGGACGAGGCGAAGAACCTGAACCTGATCGAGCAGGTCGCCGAAGGCGCTCCCAACATCCTCTCGAACAAGGACTTCTTGGAGGGCCGCTCTCGGATCGACCAGGACGCCAACTTCATGCTTATGGTCAGCCCCGGCATCGAGGGGTTCGTCCGAGACTCGGTGAAGGAGCTCAAGCTTCAAGGCAAGATGCTCACCCACTGGGTTGGCGTCTCCATGGCCATTCGTGACAATGGCATCGGGATCGTCGCAAATGGCAAGGTCAACGGCGCGGAGATCCCGGGCTACATGAAGGTTGCCGCCACGCCCCTGCTGCGCAGCGACCTGTTCGATGTGCTTCCTTCGGGAGCGTACGGACTGATTGCGGCCAGCGCACCCGTAACTCTCTTCGACTACTTCGAGGACTTCATGAAGGGCGAAACCAGCTTCAAGGAAGGCCTCACCGGATTCGAGAAGGAGATGAAGGACAACACCGGCATGGACCTCCGCCAGGACGTCCTTGCGAATCTGCGGGGAGACGCCATCTTCGTGGCCTACCCGACTTACGGCGAGAAGGGCGGCATTGACGTCCTTGCCGTGGTCGACGATCAGAACGGCGCGAAGCCGGCAGCAGCCGTCGACAAGCTGATGGCATGGGTGGAAGAGCAGACCGAGAAGGAAAAGCAGCCGATGCCGTTCACGCTGGAGAAGATCGGCGACGACCGCGTCTACGTTCTCTCCGGCAAGCCCGCCGATGAAATGAAGCAGGGAATGAAGATCGAGGACCCGACCTTCAAGGGCGACCTGATCACGAAGGACAAAACCGTCGCGTTCGGCCTCGTTGGCAACAACCTGATGGTCTCTTCTTCCAAGGCGCTCCTTCTGCGCGCCATGGTGGTCTACAAGTCCAAGCAGGGCGGCCTCAGCGGCGACGAAGCGTGGCAGGGAAGCAAGGCTCTGGTCGCCGATACCCAGCACATGATGGCGTTCAGCCTCGCCCGCATCGGGCAGGGCGTGCTGAACACCATGAACGTCGAGAAGATGGACGAAGCCGGGCGCAAGCAGGCTCAGGACATCACCTCGATGCTGTCCTCGATGGTCGAGCCGCTCAGCATGCGGAGTCTGATCAAAGAAGACGGCTACGCGACTTCCATGTTCATCCCGATGGAGTACGACAAGATGATCGACCTCGTCGGAACCATGTTCAAGGAAACCGCCAAGAAGCCAGCGCTTCGCTAAGCACAATAGAAAGCCCCGCTCCGCAACTACGGAGCGGGGCTTTCTGTTTTCAAGAAGGGCCTAACCGGCGTCCTTGGACTCCACCTTGGCGCGGCGCTTTCCGCGCAGGTTGGCCCGCTGGGCTTGACGACGAATCCGAACCCGTTCGCTTCGGAGGTCCGGGGCTAGCCGGGTCCGGGGCTCTCGCCTTCGCGGCGCGATCTCGCACTCGGGCGAACAACTGTGGGCGTGGACTTCCTCGCAAGCAGCGCAGCACACGTACATGCGGTTGCAGTCCACCGCCGCGCAGTTTTGGTACCGGGAGGTTGGGGCAGCGCAGTGCAAGCAGTTGGCCACCGGCTTGGCTTCCGGGTTGATCGGCACGGTTACCCGGTCGTCGAAGACGAAGCATTCCCCCTGCCAGCCCGCACCGCGAGTCTCGGGGTCTTTGCCGTACGCGATTATCCCGCCGTGAAGCTGGAAGACGTTGGGGACTCCCTTGCCTGCCAGGTACGCGGTTAGCTTTTCGCAACGAATCCCACCGGTGCAGTAGGTGAGGACGGGCCGATCTTGGCGACCCTCCAGGGTCTTGTCCAGCCACTCCGGGAACTCCTTGAAGCTCTGGACGTCGGGGCGGATCGCGCCCTCGAAGTGCCCGATCTCGTACTCGTAGTCGTTCCGGATGTCCAGAATCAGGGCGTCCGGATGCTTGAGCATTTCGCGCCATTCGGCGGGCTCAAGGAAAGGCCCGGTCTGTTCCGGATGCTCCAGCGGTTCGCCGAGGGTGACGATCTCGTCCCGAACCTTCACCGCGAGGCGCGGAAAGACGTGGTCTTCGGCGGGGTCGATCTTGAAGACGAGGTCGGCAAACTCCGGCAGGTTGCGAGTGGCTTCCATGTAGCGCTCGGTGGCCTCGACCGTGCCGCTCAGGGTCCCGTTGAGTCCCTCGCTGGCGATCAGGATGCGGCCACGAAGCCCTAGGCCCTTGGCGAGTTCCCGTTGGGCGTCCGCAATCGCCGCCGGGTTTTCCAGCCGGACGAACTTGTAGAACAGGAGTACCTGGAATCCCACCGCTCTATTGTATTCGGCGCTTACAGCGGCTCCCTCAATTGGAAGGTGCTAGGGACCTTGAGCCGCAGATAGGTGTCGATCGCGAACCGGTCGGTCATGCCGGCAAGGTAGTCCACCGCGCCCTGAAGCCCTTCGTATCCCTCGGGCAGATGGCCTGGCTGCACGTAGTAGGCAAACAGCTCACGCACGATGCCCTGAGCTTTCGGGATGTCTGGATAGAGGCGCGGGTAGTGGAGGTAGACATGCTCGAACATCCACTCCTTCAGGCCGTTCATGGTGTCCATCAGCGGCTGGGAGATTCGGACCGCCGGAGCGTCGAGGGAGTGTTCGATCACATCCATCACCATGGTGCTGACTTGCTGGGAGGATTCCTCCCCGATCACTCGGGTGAACTCGTCCGGAACCTTCTGGATAATTCCGCTGCGCAGCGCGTCGTCGATGTCGTGGCTCAGGTAGGCGATCCGGTCGCTGACCCGGACGACCGCCGCTTCGAGGGTGGAGACCGGCTCTCCGTCGTAGGCGGTTAGGTCGTTCCGCCCCTTGCTGTGGCCGTCGATTCCCAGCCGGGTCTCCTCGGTAAGGTTCAGCCGCTCCAGCACGTCCACGATCCGCAGAGACTGCTCGTAGTGGCGGAAGTGGTTCGGGCCATCGTGCCCCGGATGGCTGACCGCGTACTCTCGGAGGGCGCCATCGAGGGCGCTTTCCCCGGCGTGCCCGAACGGGGTGTGGCCCACGTCGTGCGCGAGGGCGATGGCTTCAATCAGGTCCTCGTTCAAGCGGAGGGCCCGTCCGATGGTGCGGGCGACCTGAGCGACCTCCAAGGTGTGGGTGAGCCGGGTGCGGTAGTGGTCGCCTTGGGGGTCGATGAAGACCTGGGTTTTGCGCTTGAGGCGTCGAAACGCCTTGGAGTGGAGGATGCGGTCGCGGTCTCGCTGGTAACAGGTCCGAACCGGGTCTGCCTCTTCCGGTTCGCGACGGCCGGCCGAGTCGGCCGCGCGGGCCGCGTACGGAGAGAACATCAGGGATTCCCGTTCCTCGGTGAGTTCACGTACGCGGTGAGGCATGGGCTCAAGTTTAGGCGATTCGGTAACCGGTCCCAAAGATGAGCGTCAAGATGTTCGAGATGATGCGAATCCTCCTGTTTGCCGCGATTTTCTTTGGAGCGGCCTCGGCGATGGCGCAACTGGGATTCCCCACGGACGCCGGGGTCTCGTGGGGCACCGTGACCTCGGGCACCCGTAGCGCGGTCAAGACTTTCCGGACGTTTGTCCTGAACTCCCAGAACGACCTCGAGAGCTACTGGAACAACGCCGGGCCAGAGGGCTCGGTACCCCGGTCGGTCAACTTTCAGCAGGATCTGGTGGTGGCAATCCACCTGGGTCAGCGGTCCAGTGGCGGCTATACGGTGTTCGTCGAGAAGGTCCAACGCATCCAAGCGAGCAACATCCAGGTGACCTACGTAGAGCAGAAGCCGGATCCCAACCAGATCGTCTCGCAGAGCCTAACCAGCCCATTCACCCTGATTCGGATCAAGCGGGTGGGCGGCAACATCACGTTCTACGGGACGGAGCGGGTTGGGCCCCCGCTGGTTGGAGTCAAGCCAGGCCCAATTGAGGGACCGTGGAACAACATGCAGGGCATTCGTTTTCCGCTTGAGACCGTCTTCGCCGGCGTGAACTCCAAAGTGAAGAGCTTCCGCATCGAAGTTCTGGAGAACGCGGCGGACTTCAACGCCTACATTCGGTCCTCGCTCAACGGCGGAGTTCGGATGGACACCATGGATTGGGATCGGTACTCGCTCCTCGTTATCCATCTCGGACGCCGCAACAGCGGCGGATACGAAGTGCAGGTGGACGGAGGGGAGAAATCGGCCGCCGGGGTGCGGATTCACTGGACGGAGTACCGACCGTCTCCGCGAGAAATGGTGACTCAAGCCCTGACCAGCCCGTTTGTGATTGTAAGGGTGCCGAAGGCGCTGTCCTACGACTTCTCCGGACAGGTTCGCTACGGGTCCGATTAGCCCGCCCTTTTGCCAGCGTGGGATAACATAACGGGGTGCAAGGACGCCTCCGCCGTACCGCCGCGTTGATGGCCAGCCTGTGCCTTGGGGCGGCTGCCAGCGCCGATGTTGCGTTACCCGGGATCTTCGCGGACGGCATGGTGCTTCAGCGAGGGAATCGAACGCCCATCTACGGGCGGGCCGAGCCGTTCGAGCCGGTCACCGTTCGGTTTGCCGGGCAGACCCTCAAGACGACGGCGGATCGGAACGGCGCCTGGCGTGTAGACCTCCGCGGGCTCAAGGCGGGAGGACCGTACGAATTGCTCGTGTCTGGAAAGAATGAGTGCCTCTTCCGCGATGTGTTGGTGGGTGAAGTTTGGCTCTGCTCCGGCCAATCCAACATGGAGTGGGCGGCCGAATGGTTCTCGGGGAGGACCTTTGATTTAGGCGAGACGAACTTGCCGAACCTCCGCTTGACGACCGTTCACCATCAGGTGTCGACCAAGGCTCAGCTCGATGCCCCCTACACTTCCTGGGCCGCCAGCAACCCGGAGAACGCCGCCAAGTTCTCCTTGGTGGGCTATCTGTATGGTCGAGAACTCCACAAGAAGCTTGGAGTTCCGGTCGGCTTGATCTCGTCCGCTTGGGGGGGCACTCCGGCCGAGTCTTGGACCAGCCCTTCCACCCTTTCCGGGAGTCCGGTGCTCAAACCGATCGTGGACCAGTTCGAGGAGTCCATGCGCACCTATCCCGCGCGCTTCGCGGAGTACCGAAGGAACCTCGAAGCGTGGCAGAAGAAGGTGCTGGACGTGGAGTCGGACAACGCCGGCCAGCGATCCGGCTGGCATTTGCCCGGATTTTCCGACGCCGACTGGCGTCCCATCGATTTGCCAAGCTGGTTTGCCGCGGATGCCGCGCCGGACGGCGCGACCTGGGTTCGTCGCGAGATCCAACTGCCCTCGGACTGGAAGCCGGAGCCGGTTGTGCTGGAGCTAGGGGCCATCGACGACCACGACACCACCTACTTAAACGGTCAGTCGGTTGGGAGCCTCGGCCCGGAGACGGCCGATGCTTGGTCGAAGCTGAGGCGCTATGAGATTCCTGCCGGGGTGCTGAAGCCCGGACGCAACGTGATCGCGGTCCGGGTTTTCGACATCCTGGGGCAGGGCGGCTTCGGCGGTCCCGCCGACGTGATGCGGCTTACCGGCGCGAACACCTCGATCCCGCTCGCGGGAACCTGGAGGATGAAGGTCGAGCGGGCGATGACGCCTCAGGAGACTTCGCTGATGACCGCCGCGCCGGAGCCTCCGGTGGGCGACGACCACCCGTGGACTCCGAGCGGGCTCTACCACGGCATGATCGTGCCGGTGGCGCCGTACGGAATCCGGGGGGCGATCTGGTACCAGGGCGAGTCCAACGCAGACCGCGCCGTCCAGTACCGGACCCTGTTCCCGGCGATGATCCAGGACTGGCGACGGCTTTGGCAGAACCCCCAAATGCCGTTCTACTTCGTGCAGCTCGCCAACTTCATGGCCCCTCAGATTGGGCCGGAAGAAAGCGACTGGGCAGAGTTGAGGGAAGCCCAGGCGATGACGCTGGCCCTGCCGGGCACCGGAATGGCGGTCGCGATCGATGCCGGAGAGGCGGGCGACATCCATCCGATCCGCAAGGACTTGGTGGCGGATCGTCTCGCCCGGGTCGCGTTCGCCAAGACCTATGGGCAGAAAGTTGAGTTCAGCGGGCCGGTGTTCTCCGGGCTTCGCATCAACGGCAACCAGTGCTGGATCTCCGTTAAGCACGGCGCCGGGCTCAAGACGGCGGACGGATCGGAGCCCAAGGCGTTCCAGGTCGCCGGTCCAGATCGGCAGTGGCGAATGGCGAATGCACGCATCGAGTGGGGCCAGATTGTGGTCTCGCATCCCAACGTCTTGGCTCCCGTCGCGGTTCGGTATGCCTGGGCGAACAATCCGGCGGTGAACGTCGTGAATGGGGCCGGTCTGCCGATGGCGCCCTTCCGAACCGACCTCTGGCCCTAGGCCCGGGGTCTCATCTGAGTCCAGGAGCGCGAAGCTGAGGATCAACGAACATGCGATACGTTGTGATTGGTACCGGATTCTGGTCGACCTTTCAGGTCGCCGCTTGGAAGGAGATTCCCGGCGTGGAATTGGTCGGCGCCTGGAACCGCACTCCGGAACGGGCACGCCGCCTGGGAGTTCCCGTCTACGAGGACATCGATCAGATGCTGGCCGAAGCCAAACCGGACTTCGTGGACATCATCACGGGGGTAGAGGCGCATGCTGAGCACGTGGCGGCGGCGGTGCGCCACGGTATCCCCGTGATCTGCCAAAAGCCCATGGGCACGACCTTTGACCAGTGCGAGGCGATGGTGGATTCCGCGGGCGATCTTCCGTTCCTCATCCACGAGAACTGGCGTTGGCAAGCGCCGATGCGCGCTATGAAGGCGCTCATCGACGCGGGCGAAATCGGGGAGCCGTTCCGCGCGCGCATCCAGTTTTCCTGCTCGTTCCCCGTCTTCGACAATCAGCCTGCCCTGGCCGAACTGCCCCAGTTCATCCTCACGGACATCGGCAGCCACATCCTGGACATCCCCAGGTTCCTGTTCGGCGAGGCCCAGACCCTCGCCTGCCGGACTCGCAAGGTGAACCCCAAGATCAAGGGCGAGGATGTGGCGACGGTGATGCTGGGAATCGGCGATCTAACCTGCGTCTGTGAGATGAGCTACGCGAGCCGGCTGGAGCGAGAGAGCTTCCCCCAGACCTACGCCGTAATCGAGGGCTCGCGGGGCTCGCTGGAACTGGGGCGCGATTTCGAGATCCGGGTTACCGATTCGCACGGCACTCGCTCCCTTACCGCCGGACCACGCTGGTACTCGTGGGCCGATCCTGCCTACCTGCTTGTGCACGCCAGCATCGTGGACTGCAACCGCGATCTACTGAGCGGGCTGCAGGGTGGCCCTTGCGAGACCACCGCCCGCCAGAACCTCGAGACCATGAGGTTGGTTTTTGCCTCATACGAGTCCGCGGCTACGGGTAGCATTCTAGACTTGGAAACATGGGAACGATGACCACGATAGGCCTCTTGGTCGCGATCGCAACCTTGGTGGCGCCGCAGGCGAGTCCCGTTAATCCCCATGATCGTTATCGCAACCCAAAAGGCGTTGGTTTAGGTGAGTCGCTGATGGCACTAGACACAGACTCTGGACCCGAACGGAGTCCCTCTCCGTACCGCATCTTGTTCGTCGAAGCGGAGATGTTCGAGGAGCACGGCGGTTGGGACCTCGATCAGCAATCAATGGATGTGATGGGGTCCCCCTTCCTTCTCGCCCACGGCCTCGGCGTACCGGTGAAAGATGCCACCACGACCATTCGTGTCCCAAGTGCTGGGGAGTACCACGTCTGGGTCCGGACGCGCGACTGGGTGGCCCCCTGGAAGGTAGCCGGGGCGCCCGGGCGATTCCAGGTCCTTCTGAACGGCACCCCGTTGAACACCCTGTTTGGCACGGAAGGCGCCGCCTGGCACTGGCAACGGGGAGACGCGGTGCGCCTCGCAAAAGGAGAGGTCGCCCTGACCCTGCATGATCTGACCGGCTTTGAAGGCCGTTGCGATGCCATTGTGCTGTCGCCAGACCCGGGGTTTGTGCCTCCTAACGACCTGAAGGCGCTTGAAGCGTTCCGGTACAAGGCCCTCCGGATTTCGCCAAAGCCGAAATCCGTTGGATCGTTCGATCTCGTGGTTTGTGGCGGCGGGATGGCTGGAATCTGCGCAGCGATCTCCGCGGCACGGAACGGGTTGACGGTCGCCTTGGTCCAAGATCGTCCGGTGCTTGGCGGAAACGCGAGTTCAGAGGTCCGCGTCTGGCCGGAAGGGGAGACCCGGAGGGAGCCGTTCCCTCACATTGGCGAGATCGTGGAGGAACTGTTGCGACCCAAGGACGCCGACGACGGGAACGCCAAGTCGGGACCGCAGTACGGGGACGCCCGAAAGCTCGCGGTAGTGCAGAGCGAGCCAAACATCCACCTGTTCTTGAACCAGAGGGTAGTAGGCGCAACCGTGCGGGCGGGGAAGATCACTTGCGTGGATGCCCAGTCCACGCGTTCGCCCAAGAGGATCCGGATCTCGGGCCGACTGTTTGCGGATTGCACCGGGGATGCGTCCTTGGGCGCCTTGGCGGGAGCCGACTTCGAGGTAACCGCCGAAGGCAAGATGGGTGCAAGCAACCTCTGGAACCTGGTGGACATGCAGAAGCCGGAAGAGGTCATCAAGTGCGAGTGCAAGGACAAGGATCTCCTCTCCGTGTCCATGACCGAGGCTCCAAAGGAGCAGCCGTTTCCACGTTGTCCCTGGGCGCTCGACTTGACGAACAAGCCGTTTCCAGGTCGCAAGAACTGGAAGGGCCAGTGGGCAGACGCCCCGCTCTCCAACTTGGGGGGCTGGTTCTGGGAGTCGGGCTACAACCTCGATATGGTCAAGGACATCGAGCTGATCCGAGACCACAACCTACGAGCGATGTACGGCGCCTGGGACGCGCTTAAGAACGTGGATGGGCTCTACCCCTACCACCGGTTGAACTGGGTTGCCTTCATCGCAGGAAAGCGAGAGTCCCGGCGTCTGCTAGGGGACGTGGTGCTCACCGGGGACGACTTCCGCAAGATGACCGCGTTCCCAGATCCGGCCTACCCCTGCTCCTGGCACATCGACCTGCACTCCCCCCATCCGTCCTTTTCCGAGGGGTTGACGGGGCAGGAGTTCATTTCCTTGGCCACCGACTCTCCCCAGTACCGCTACCAGGGACCCTACTGGGCCCCCTACCGAACGCTCTATAGCCGCAACGTAAGCAACCTGTTCATGGCTGGCCGGAACGTCAGCGTGACGCACGAGGGGCTAGGCCCGGTTCGAGTGATGCGCACCACGGGCATGATGGGCGAAATCGTGGGGAAGGCGGCGGCGCTGTGCGTTCGCCATCGCACGACCCCCCGGGGCGTGTACCAGCGGCACCTTGGTGAACTTCAGAAGCTGATGGAATTGCCCGGTTCGAGCCGGCCGTCCCAGCGTGTCGGAGGCAAAGCGGCTCCAGATTACGACTTTCAGGCCATGGTCCAACCCGTGCCCAAGACGGCAGTGTTCTCGGACCCAGAGTTCAACATCTGGTGCGGATCGGCCGTGAAGGGCGACGACGGGATGTACCACATGTACTATTCCCGTTGGCCTCGACGCCTGGGGCATTTGGCCTGGGTTACCCACTCAGAAGTCGCCCATGCGGTGAGCCGATCGCCCTTCGGTCCCTGGGTGCACCAGAGCGTGGCCCTTCCAGCCCGGGGGACCGAGTTTTGGGATGGCTCTTGCACCCACAACCCCACGGTGATCCGCCATGGCGGCAAGTACTACCTGTACTACATGGGCAATTTTGGCGATGGCGTGGTCGGAAAGGAACTCAACTGGACCCACCGCAATCGGCAGCGTATTGGGGTTGCGGTGGCGGAGTCGCCCGATGGTCCTTGGAAGCGGTTTCCGAAGCCGCTCTTGGATATCGGGCCCCGGCCCCAGAATCCGGACTCGCTAATGGTCAACAACCCCGCCGTGGCGATTCGGCCCGATGGCGGCATTCTCATGATCTACAAGGCGGCTGGCATGGAGCGCCCTCTCCCGTTTGGCGGACCGATCGTCCATCTGGTTGCCACGAGCAACCGCCCGCTGGGACCATTCCGCAAACGGTCGGAGCCGATCTTTGGGGCAAAGGGCGTGATGTTTGCCGCGGAAGATCCTTTTGTTTGGTTTTCTGACGGCAGCTATTGGGCGGTGGTGAAAGACAACGACGGACACTTCACGGGCAAGGGGTACTCGCTCGCCCTTTGGCGATCGGACGACGGCTTCGCCTGGAGGACCGCCCAGCACCCACTCGTAGCGACACCCTCGATCCGATGGGAGGACGGAACGACGACCACCCTCTCGGCGCTGGAAAGGCCCCAGGTTCTGTTCGAGAACGGCAAGCCGATCGCGATCTTGTGTGCCGCCGCCGACCGGCCCGACCGCGATGGCAGCTTCAACGTTCAGATACCTCTGTTGACCAAATGAGGTTGTTCGTTCCGCTCCGACTACGGAGCGGCACGAGGAACTACACTGGAGGTCAAGGTGAACACCGTAACGATCGCACTCTTTGGCGCTGGCGGCAAGATGGGTTGTCGGCTTACCGACAACTTCCGGAAGGGCACGGACTATCGTGTGCTGTACGTGGAGACCGGCCCAGCCGGGCTAGAGAACCTGGCGTCGAGGGGAGTTGCGCCTACTCCCGCAGCAGAGGCCCTAGTAACTTCGGACGTGGTGATCCTAGCCCTTCCAGATCGAATCCTTGGTTCTGTCGCCCACGAAGTCATTCCGCAGATGAGGCCGGGAGCGATGTACATGACCCTGGACCCCGCGGCCGCCCATGCGGGAGAGCTCCCGGTACGCGAGGATGTCTCCGCCTTCGTCACCCACCCTTGCCATCCTCCGCTCTGGAACGACGAGGTCGGGGATGCGAGGCGCGACTTTTTCGGGGGCGTGAAGGCCAAGCAGGCGATCGTCTGCGCCCTGATGAAGGGAACCGAGGAGGACTACGCACGTGGCGAGGCGATCGCCATTGCAATGTTCGCACCGGTCACCCGCTCGCACCGGGTAACCGTAGAGCAGATGGCGATCCTGGAACCCGCGATGGCCGAGACGGTCACCGCGATGTGCTGCACCGTGATCAAGGAAGCCCTGGACGAGGCGATCGCCCGCGGCGTTCCGCCGGAAGCGGCGCGCGATTTCATGATGGGCCACGTGAATATTCCTCTCGCCATCGTGTTCGGAGAAGCGGGCAACCCGTTCTCGGACGGCGCCAAGCTCATTATCGAGTACGGCAAGCGCCACGTTCTTCAGCCAGATTGGAAGAAGGTGTTCGAGCCGGAGAGCCTGCGCGAGCAGGTGAAGACGATCGTGAGCGGGAAGCTGCCCTAGGCGGTCTCGCCTCGACTCACCGCAAGCACCGTCTCTGCCCACTTTCCGTCCGGGATCGGTTCCAGTACGTACGCGCGCACCAATTTCAGCCACTGGATGCGCGCCCTAGTTTCCAGGATCGAGGACAGGGTCGCCAGAACTCCAAAGTAGTCCCCCAAGGCTTCGTTGGCCGGCAGCAGATCTTCGCACTTGACGAGGAACGCCTCAAGACCCTGGATGGCATCGTCGATGAAGGCAAGCCTCCGCTCGGGCTCGGCGGCGCCGAGGAAGAAGAAGCGGAGCCGGAGAAGGTCGGCCGAGTGCGCGACGTCCGCCGCGGGCACGGGGGGAGCGAGCCACTCGCGCAGGGCTTCCACCCCTGCCTGCGTCACGCGCACCGTATCGCCCTCGGCAGTCTCCAGAAGCCCGAAGCCGAGGAGGCGCTTTGCCACGGAGTAGGCCGTTCCCGCTCGCGACTTGTGGTAGCTGGAGGCGGAAAAAGACAGCTCCTTCATGATCGCGTAGATCGTGCATGGTCCTCGGAGCCATGCGAGGCCCAGGACGGTCATTTCGATCGAGGAGAGTTTGCGTCGGTCCACGGAGGTCTTCACCATGGCAGGTTTTTCGCGCCACGGGAACCCCTTTTCTATTACAAAGAGTAATACTGCCAACCATGCTTAGTCGGCTCGCGGTCTTGTCTTCGTTTCTCTTGGCCTTCACGGCAGCTCCTGCCGATCCGCTTCCTCGTCGCGGAACGCTGGGAGTGCCATTCGCCCTGGTCCCCGCGGATCAAGCGACGAAGAACGGGCTGAAACCGGGGCAAGGGCTGTTGGCGCTGAAGCCAGCAGCCGAGTCCACCGCCGAAAAGGCGGGAGTCAAGGAGGGAGACATCGTGCTTGCTCTGAACGAGAAGCCGATCGGTCCGGGCATCGTCCAGCCGGTAGTCCGCGACCTGGTGGTGGGCAAGCCGGTCAAGTTCTCCACGATCCGCGACGGCAAGAGACTCGACCTCACCGCGAACCTGCTAGAGAAGCCCCGGGACCCCGGCAACGCCAACTACGAGGTGGTCTACAGCGAGATCGTGAGCTACGGCAAGCGGATGCGGACGATCATCACCAAGCCCCGCACCCCCGGCAAGCACCCCGCCTTCTTCTTCATCCAGGGCTTTTCGCCGATCTCGTACGACTTCAAGCTGGAGGGCTCGACCGGCGATGTCTCCACCCTGGACGGGCCGCTGCTTTTTGAGTTCGCGAACTCTGGCTACGTGACCATTCGGGTCGAGAAGCCGGGGGTTGGGGACAGCGAGGGAGGTCCCTTCCCCGAAATGGACTACACGACCGAGCTGGACATCTACCGCCAGACCCTGAAGCAGCTCAAGGGCCTAGCAGAGGTGGACAAGGACAACGTCTTCATCTTCGGCCACAGCATGGGCGGCGCGTTCGGGCCGATGATCGCCACGGAGGATCCGGTGAAGGGGATCGCCGTGTACGGAGTTGCGGCTCGGACTTGGTTCGAGTATCTGATGGACACGATCCGCTACCAGGGCTTGGTTGGCGGCGAGAGCTTCGAGGATGCGGACGAGGGATCGCGGCAGGGGGCTCGGCTCATGGCCCTCGTGTTCTTGGAGAACAAATCGGTGACCGAGGTCAAGCAATCGCATCCGGCCCTGGCCAAGCTGGCCGACCAGTTCTTCCCGGGAGGGCTGTTCAACGGCAAGTCGCTCGACTTCTGGCGTCAACTCGCCCAGACGAACTTCGCCTCCTACTGGGCCAAGTGCAACGCGAGGGTCTTTGCCGTGCGGGGCGCCAGCGACTTCGTCACCTACGATGCGGACCACAAACTGATCGCCGACATCGTGAACCGAAAGAACCCGGGCTGGGGCAAGTTCGAGATCGCGCCCAGTTCCGACCACCTGTTCCACAACTTCGCGACCGAACCTGAAAGCCTCAAGAACTTCCAGAAGGGCAAGTTCAACCTGGAATTCACGCGGATGATGAAGGCCTGGATGGAGGAAGTCGGCAAGGCGAAATCCTAAAGGTCGTCTGCGATATGCTCCCGGTCACATGAAGCTGGGGATCGGGAGCTACACGTACCCTTGGTCGGTCGGCGTTGCCGGTCGGGCGATGCCCGAGCCAATGGGCGCCTTCTGCCTCATGGATCGTGCGCGGGAGCACCAGGTCCAGGCCGTCCAGTATTGCGACAACCTTCCGCTCACCACCCTTTCCGAACCCGACCTTGATCGGCTGGTTGAGATGTCCGGGGAGATCGCCATCGAGGTCGGCACCCGCGGACTCGACCCCGAGGAGTTCGCGAGATGCGCCCACGTAGCGGCAAGGGTCGGCTCTCCATTTGTTCGGCTGGTGACCACGGGTGGCACGGCCGGCTTGGTGTCCCAGCTTCGAGGGTTCCTGGAAATCCTCGACGGCCGGATGCTCGCCATCGAGAACCACGACTCCACCCCGGCGGCCGAGCTTCGCCAGATCGTGGAAGAGCTTGGCCCCGATGGGGTCGGGATCTGCCTAGACACCGCCAACTCGCTTGGAGCCCTGGAAGGGCTGGACACCGTCATCCGCGAGCTTGGGCCCCACGTGGTGAACCTGCACGTCAAGGACGTCCAGATCCGCCGGACGTGGCACCAGATGGGCTTTGAGGTCACGGGCACCCCCGCTGGATCTGGCATGGTTCCGATCCCCGAAATCCTCCACCGGCTCGCCGAGTACGGATTCGACGGAAGCGTGATCCTAGAGCACTGGCCCGCACCGCTTGACGACGACGCCCAACTGAGAACCCTCGAAGGGGAGTGGACTCGGCAGAGCCTTGCGTATCTGCGCGGCGTGATGCGCTGAGCTCCGGTACACCAAGGCTCCGAGAGCAAGGGCGCCATGGTTGGAACCGTCTCAAGATTCCCCTTACGGATTGACCCCGATCCTATCGCTAACGCGAAAGAAATGGAAATCCACGGAGCCGCCCGCCGCCTTGGTGGCGAAGTTGAACAGGCCAAAGCGATAGCCCATAAAGTGCGGAATGTCGTAGACCATCTTCAGCGTCTCGCCGATGGCGCTCCAGTTCTTTCCGTTGAGGCTGTAATAGAAATAGGCCTTGTCGGTACGGCCCTTGAAGTCGCAGTCGACTTTCAGGAAGACCGTCCTCTGCGTCAAGGGAATGCTTGCGATTTCTTCCGGCTTGTTGGAGCGGGCGCTGATCATGACGATCAAACGGGCATCGCCCACCACCTTTACACCGACGAAGCCGTATTTCCTCTGAAACACCGCGAGTCCCGCATGGTCGCCGTCTTTCATGCGGTCTACATCGATCGCCGTGGTCGCCGAACTCTCAGGCCCGAAAGTGCGCTGGGTTAGGGTGTTGCGGGCTTGGCTTAAGTCCAAATCCACGCGGCCGGTAGTCAACCGCAAGAAGCCTGGGCGCTCGGTGAGCGACCAGTTTGCGTTGTCGGGATTGTGGTTCCACTGCCATTCCAGGGGCAAAGGGCGGTCGCCTGGCTTCCGATTGAACTCGTCTGAGGACACGATTCCGAGGGGTCCCCGCTTACTCGCCGGTAGGCTGAGCGTGGCAGGTGCTTTGCCATCAACCCCAAGAACGGGCCAACCGTCCGTCCACTTCACCGGGATGAGATAGGGAATGCGCCCGACCGCGCCGTGATCCTGGAACAAGTACGCGTACCACTCCCCAGTCGGGGTATCGATTAGGCCGCCTTGCGCGATGCCTTGGTCATGGAACATCACTCTGCCTTCGTAGGGACCCGTGATCTTGTCTGCCCGGTGGATGATCGCCGTACGCATATCGTTCTTGGGCCAGGTGATATTGCAGAGGTAGTACTTGCCGTTGATCTTGCGGAATTGCGAGCCTTCTGCGGGCAAGCCCATGATGCCCCCGTCCACTGCGTTGGCATTGGCGATGATCATCTGATGCACCCCGTCTGGCTTTACGCCGGTCAGATCCGACTTGAGTTCGGTAACCCAGATTTGGCCATTGTTTCCGTGGAAGATGTAAGCGCGACCATCTTCGAAGAACACGGAGTGGTCACCGAACAGTGGCGTGAACGAGTGTGCCTTCCAGGGGGTCTTGTTGGGGTTCTTCGTACTGAAGACGTACGTCTTGCCCGTGGAGAGCGAGAACGTCGTGGCGTAGAATGTCCCGTCCTGGTAGCGCAGGCTGCTGGCCCAGGAGCCCTTGCTGTAGTCGTTCTTTCCGTCCTTTAGGTTGAGTTCGTCCGTGTCGGCCAGCGTTTCATAGGCGTAGCTAGCGATCTGCCAATTCACGAGGTCCGTGGATTTCATGATCGGCAGTCCGGGAGACATGTGCATCGTGGTGCTGCTCATGTAATAGGTGCGTCCGACCCGCACGATCGCCATATCGGGTACGTCAGCCCAAAGGATGGGATTCTGCGCCTTCTTGGCTGCGCCAGCGCGCTTCACCGTTGTCCTGTGCAAGTTGTCGTCGATCGCTTGTGCCCCCACGCTCCCAGAAGTCGCAAGATGAAGGGCCAGACCGGAAGCCAGGAGCTTCACGCGGTTACCGAAACCAACTCTGTTCATGGATGAATCTCACGCTATACGCCCACGGGTCGGGCCGCGCCTAACCGTACCACCCTTGTGTATCTGCGCGGCATGTTGCGCTAAGCTCCGATACATGGCAAACGAGTTCTCGCGACGAGAGGCCCTTGGCCTTGCAGGATTGGCGGCGGCCGGCTCCCTTGTGGGAAAAGCCCAGGGACAGGACACGGCTGCGAAGCCTAAGGGACGCCTCAACCAGTCGGTGTGCCGTTGGTGCTACGGAGGCATCAAGCTGGAGGACCTCAGCGCCAACGCCGCAAAGCTCGGACTGAAGGGCATGGACCTCCTCAGCGAGAACGAGTGGGACGTCGTCAAGAAGGCCGGAGTCCAGCCAACCATCGCCAACGGCCCTGGCGGGATCCAGGTCGGCTGGAACCGCTTGGAGAACCACGACAAGCTGATCAAGGAAGCCGAGCGGCTATTGCCCCTGGTTTCGGCGGCGGGAATTCCGCAGATGATCGTCTTCTCCGGCAACCGGCAAGGGCTGTCCGATGCCGACGGCATCGTGAACTGCGCCAAGGGCCTCAAGCGCATCATGGCCATGGCCGAGCAGCTTAAGGTCACCGTCATCATGGAGCTCCTCAACTCCCGCGTGGACCACGGGGACTACCAATGCGACCGAACCCCGTGGGGCGTGAACCTGGTCAAGGAAGTCGGCTCCGAGAGGTTCCGGCTCCTGTACGACATCTATCACATGCAGATCATGGAGGGCGACGTGATCCGCACGATCGAGAAGAACCACGAGTTCATCAACCACTATCACACCGGCGGCAACCCGGGCCGCAACGAGATCGACGCCACGCAGGAGCTGAACTACAACCGCATCGCCCAGGCGATTGCGGACACCGGGTTCAAGGGGTACTTCGCTCACGAGTTCATTCCGAAAAAGGACCCGATGACCTCCCTCGCGAACGCCATTCAGATCTGCACCGTCTAGTCGCTCCGATACCTGCCGAAAGCCATGCGCACCCTTTGCCTGTTGGTTCCCGTTGCGCTGGCTTTCCTTGCGGGATGCGAGCCAGACCCCGGGGCCGGCAAGACTCGCATCCGCTACATGGCGTGGGGCAACCCTGAGGCGCTGGACCTAGAGCAACGCCTCTGCGACGAGTTCAACGCCCGCAACCCGGACATCCACGTCAGCTTCCTAAAGGTTCCGCAGTCCGCGTACCTGAACAAGGCGATCGTCATGTTCGCCTCGCGCACCGCTCCGGATGTCGTGCGGATCGACCACTTCAACTTCCCGTCGCTCGTCCGCAAGGACTACTTCCTGAACCTGTCTCCGCTTATCGCAAGGGACCCAGAATTCAAGTCGACCGACTACTTTCCAGCTACCCTGGATGAGGGCCGGTACAAGGGCGACATTTTCGGGATGAACGTGCTCTTCGGCGCGATCCTGATCTACTACAACAAGACCATGTTCCAGAAGGCGGGGCTGGAGGATCCTTACGAGCTCTACCGGAAGGGAGAGTGGACCTACGAGCGGATGCGCCAGAGTGCGATCCGCCTCAGCAAGACCGACCAGAACGGAAGGCCCACCCAGTTCGGGCTCATCCTGCCGCCTTGGCCGCTCACGGTTCCGATCGTGTGGGCCTTCGGCGGCGAGGTCTTGAGCCCGGACATGACGCAGAGCCGGCTGGACTCTCCGGGAACCGCCAAGGCGTTCCAGTTCCTAACGGACCTCCGCTGGAAGGACAAGGCCTCCCCCACGCCCTCGCAGGCCGCGAACTCGGCGTTCCCGTTCGAGAGCGGCAAGGTGGGGATGGAGTTCAACTGGATGGGGCAGAGCGTGCGCTACCGCAAGGTAGCGACGAGCTTCGAGTGGGACGTCGTACCGGTGCCGCGCGGTCCGGCGGGGAATCCCACCATCCTCAAGGGCAACCAACTGGTGATCTACCGCGAGACCCGTCAGCCGGAGGCGGCTTGGCGGTTCGTCAAGTTCATCACGGGGGACTATGTGGAGCGCTTGCTCTATGTTCAGCGTAGGCGGTCGTTCCCAACGCGCAAGGCGATCGCGGGATCGAAGGAGTTCCTCGAGACCAAGGAGCGCCCGTTCAACACCAAGGCCTTCGTGGACTCGATCGCCAACGGAAGACCTCTCCCGATCAACCATCGTTGGGGTGAGTGGACCAACGCTTCCAACGCCGAGATCGACGCCCTGTTTAGCGGTCGGAGCCGCAACGCGAAGGCGGTCATGGCCGAAGCGCATCGCAAGGCCGCGAAGGTTCTCGCGGACGAGGAGGGCTTCTAAGTGGCGTCTCGGCTTGCGCGTCACCAGGCAAGGTGGGGGTTTGCCTTCATCCTGCCCTGGCTCCTCGGCTTCCTGATCTTCACGGCTGGCCCGATGCTTGCCTCGCTCTATCTCTCGTTCACGAAGTACGACCTGCACTCCAGCCAGTGGGTGGGCACGGAGAACTACCGTCGGCTCTTCCAGGAGGACCCGCTGTTCTGGAAGGCGCTCGACAACACGGTGCGATATGCGGTGTTCTCGGTTCCCCTCGGCGTGATCGGCTCGTTGGCGATCGCCATCCTGCTGAACCAGAACGTGCGAGGCCAGCGCCTGTTCCGCACGCTGTTCTACCTGCCCTCGCTGGTCCCGGCGGTGGCTTCGGCGCTGCTCTGGCAGTGGATCTTCAACGCGGACAACGGGATTCTAAACACCGCCCTCGGGGTGATCGGCATCGCCCCCATCGAGTGGTTGCAGAACGAGCAATGGACCCTACCGGCTTTCGTGCTGATGTCCCTCTGGGGAGTGGGTGGGGGCCGGATGGTGATCTTCCTCGCCGGGCTCCAGGGCATCCCGGACAGCTACTACGAGGCGGCCCGGATCGACGGAGCCAGCCCCTGGATCCAGTTCCGCAGGGTCACCCTGCCGATGCTCTCGCCGGTCATGTTCTTCAACGTGATCCTCGGGGTGATCGGCTCGTTCCAGATCTTCACGAGCTCGTACATCATGACGGGCGGAGGCCCGAATAACGCCAGCCTGTTCTATGCGCTGTACCTGTTCCGCAACGCCTTTGAGTACTTCAAGCTGGGCAAGGCGTCCGCGCTGGCGTGGGTGCTGTTCCTGATCCTGCTTGTCCTCACCTTCATCCAATTCCGGATGTCCAAGCGCTGGGTCTACTACGAAGGAGCGACGTCATGATCGGACGGATTGCGGTTTACATGCTCCTGATCCTGGGAGCGGTTCTCTTCTCCGTGCCATTCTTCTGGCTGGTGTCCACCGCGCTGAAGTCCAGCCAGGAGTACGCCGCCGACCCCGGCGCCTTGATCCCCAAGAGCCTGGCCTGGGACAACTTTGGCAAGGCGTGGACGGCGCTCCCGTTCCCACGCTTCGTGGCGAACACTGTGTTCGTAACGCTGATTTGCACCGTGGCGCAGGTGGTCACGGGCTCGCTGGTCGCGTACGGGTTCTCGCGCTTCGAGTTCCGCTCCCGGAACGCGCTGTTCTACACGATGCTGGCGACCATGATGCTGCCGGGCCAGGTGACGATGATCCCGGTGTTCCTGATCTGGCGGCAGCTCGGGGCCATCGATACCTTCTTTCCCCTCATCATTCCGGCCTTCTTCGGAGGCGGAGCCTTCAATATCTTCCTGCTCCGGCAGTTCTTCCTTGGGATTCCGCGCGAGCTGGACGAGGCGGCGATGATGAGCGGCGCCAGCTATCTGACGATCTGGTGGCACATCCTGCTGCCCCTAAGCCGGCCCGCGATCGCTACCGTGGCGGTGTTCTCGTTCCTCGGCAACTGGGACGCCTTCGAGGGGCCCCTCATCTATCTGAACTCGCCCGAGAAGTACACCGTCGCGGTGGGCTTGAGAATGTTCCAGGACAGCTTCGGCACCAACTTCGAGCAAGTGATGGCGGCCTCGCTAGTCCACATTCTTCCGGCAGTGATCCTGTTCTTCTGCGCCCAGCGGTACTTCCTGAAGGGCATCAACCTGTCGGGCCTCGGCGGCCGCTAGTCTTTCGGCTCGGCGACCACGAGGCCGGCTTCGCCGGCCCATGCGCGTGCGTACTCCTCGAGGCGCTTCTTCTCGAAGGCGTACCACTCGTCGATGAGCGCGAACCGGATCAGGGCCGTCTTGAATCCCTTGAAGGGCTTCGGACGGTCAAGAACGCTGAGAAGGCGACCCGATAGGGATGTGCGCTGTTGCTCCGCGTACTCCACCATCCAGCCGAAGGCCGCTCGTGGGGGTGGTGGCAGGATCTCGAAGTACCGGTCAGGGGCGTCGCGGGCAACATAAAGCACGTCATCCGGATCGTCCGACGTGAAGGACAGGAACTCGCCCGACTCGCAGTCCAGGAAGAAGCCGATGTCCCGGCCGCCCAGTTCCATGGCCTCCAGGAGGTCTTCCAGCGCGATCACAAGCGGGGCTGACATGTGCCCTCATTGTGGCGCGATGGCAGACGCTCCTGCTAAGGCTTCTTCGGGCTGTTGCGGAGGCGCACGATCGTCGAGTACTCGCCCTTCAGGCCACCCTGGTTGATGGTCAGGGAGATCGAGATGGCGTTGATCTGCTTGGTATTGGCGCCCGAGGTAATGGAAGTCGGCCATCCGCTCACCGCCGGGATGGTCGCCATGTTGTAGTCCGTGCTGCTGCAGTACTTGAGAGCGAATGCGCTGACATCGTTCACCGTGAGGTCGGCGGTGGTGGCCGTTCCGATGAACCGCTTGAGCGCGCCGTTTTCCAGCGTGTAGGTGCGCCGGGCGCCTGAAGCCGCCGTGTACATCGACACCGAGCTGGCCGCGGCCGAGTGGATCGCGGAATCGGTAGTGCATCCCGAGCTTGCGGTGCAGAGTGGTGCGGTTGCCAGGTCGGACGCGATCAGGTTCACGATCCGCGTGGCTTCGTCCTGTACGACGGGCATCGTTACGGTAAAGGTGTTGGCCTTGTTCACGCTGACCACGAGCTGGAACATGCCGCCCATGACCACGCCGAGGAGGAGGCAGGTGACAAGGGCTTCGATGAGGCTGATACCGCTGCGTTTGTTCATGTCTAGAGTCCACCCTTCGCGATGGTGGTTCCCATCACCATCACTTCGACATTGGAGGGATAGCGCTTTACGGAAACCTTGACGACCCGCTTACCGATATCGGACAGGGTGTAGGAACTGCCCGAGAGAGTCATGTTGTAGTCCGAAATGGTGCGCTGAAGACTGTAGAAGGCATCGGTGGTGCCCGCTAGCTGCTTGCCGGCGACGTCGTAGTATTCGATCGCCCCGGTCCAGTTGCCCACGGACCTCGAGCCGTCTAGGGTGCCAAGCGGAAGGTTGTCGTACCCGAGGACCTTAGCTTCCTCCACGTCCGCGCGGGCAATTTGGGTGGCAACCGACGTGATGCGTTGGTTCTGTACCACTTGCATGCAGTACGTGTACAGGCTGAATAGCCCGACGACTCCAACGGTGGCAATCAGCGATGCGACCAATAGCTCGATTAGGGTGCTTGCTTTCTGACGTCGTCTCATTCGACTCTCCGGTGGCCCAGACTTCACGGTCTGATAGCCACACACAAGGATAGCACAGGACTACAGTAAATATGCTTGGATTGCCTCAGAAATGTATGGAATTAATCTGTTTGAGCCAGTTCTTCCAGTCCAGAGACTCTAGGACCTTGAGCAAAGGTCAAGCAGGCCGGAGTCGATCCGCCCCGATGTAGGGCCTAAGCGCCTCGGGCAGAACCACGGACCCATCTGGCTGCTGACCAGACTCTACGATCGCCGAGAACAGGCGGGGAACCGCCAGGCCAGACCCGTTGAGGATGTGGACAAACTCGGGCTTCTCTCCCGCAGCCCGTCGGAAGCGGATGTTGGCCCGCCGAGCTTGGTAGGCCTCGAAATTAGTGCAGGAGCTGATCTCGAGGTATCGGCCCACGCCCGGAGACCAGACCTCGAGGTCGTAGCACTTACAGCCTTTGGCCCCAATGTCGCCCGTGCAAAGCTCGAGCACCCGGTAGTGAAGCCCGAGGGCCTGCAGCACGCTCTCGGCGTCGGCAGTCAAGGATTCAAGCTCGGCGTAACTGTTTTCGGGCTTGGTGAATTTCACCAGTTCCACCTTATCGAACTGATGGATGCGCAGGAGCCCTCGGGTGTCCTTCCCGGCGGCGCCCGCCTCGCGTCGGAAGCAGCTGCTGAAGCCCGCGAGCTTCACCGTCAGGTCGGCACCGTCCAGAATCTCGTCGCGGTACAGGTTGGTGACGGGGACCTCGGCGGTTGGGATCAGGTAGAGATCATCGTCCACCTTGTAGAGATCCTCCTCGAACTTGGGAAGGTTGCCGGTTCCGATCAGGGAAGCCCGGTTGACGAGCACGGGTGGGTAGATCTCGCGGTACCCGTTCCGCAGGGTCTGGTGGTCGACCATGTAGTTGAAGAGCGCTCGCTGGAGGCGCGCTCCCCACCCCGTGTACACCACGAAACCGCTTCCGCTGATCTTGGCTCCCCGGGGCAAGTCGAACAATCCCAGGGCTTCGCCAAGTTCCCAGTGCGCCTTCGGGCTCTCAAGGTCGGGCTTCTGGCCCCACTCGCGGACCACCACGTTATCTTCCTCGCTTCGCCCATCCGGGGTGGAGTCGTGCGGGAGGTTGGGAAAGTCGAGTTCCAGGGCCAGGAGGCGGGCCTCGGCCGTGCGCACGGCGTCCTCAAGAACGGGAAGCTGGTCGCTCAGAGCCTTGGCGGCGGCCTTGGCTTCGTTGGCTTCCTCGATCTTCTTCTGGCCCATTAGCTGGCCGATGGACTTGCTGATGGCGTTGACCTCCGCCTTCTTCTCTTGGAAGACGGTCTCGCCGTTGCGCCAATCCACGTCCGCTTCCAGGAAGCGGTCCACGATGGTGGGATCCAGGCCCTTGCGAGAGATTCCCGCGCGAACGAGGTCGGGCTGGGTGCGGATCAGGGCGCGGTCGAGCATGGCGTCAGTTTACTTGCGCAGCATCTTCCAGCTTTGGAGGAATTCCAGCTGGCCGATCCGGGTGCCGAGCGCCTTCCATTGGATACGGCGCGCCGATCGCGCCGACCAGGTGAAATCGCCCTTCATCCCCTGCTCTTCGTAAAACCCGCGCATGCGGTCGTCGAAGGGTTGCACGTTCGCGGTTGCGTCGTACCGCTCTCGGAACCAGACGAGGTTTTGGTCAAGCCGGGGCTTTATCGCGGCGGTGGTGTCCTCGGCCGGGTAGCCGAGGCAGAGTCCGAATAGGCCGAAAACTCCTTCCGGCAGCTCTAACAACGAGGCGATTTTGGCGGGATGGTCCCGAAGCGCGCCGATGTAGCAGATGCCGAGTCCGAGGAACTCGGCCGCGCAGACCAGCCGCTCGGCCGCTAGGGCGGCGTCCACCACCGCCATCGTGTAGAACTCGGCGCTCTCAAGGGCCTCGCTGCTCTCGCCGTGGGCGTCGGCGCACGCTCGCATGCGGCCATGGTCGGCCACGAAGGCCAAGAACCAGGGCGCGTTCTTAACCTGATCCTGGTTCGCGCAAAGCTCCTTGATCGCGGCGCGACGGTCCGGATCTTGGATGCTGACCACCGACCAGAGCTGAAGATTGCTGCTGGTGGAAGCGCTCTGGGCGCAGGCGATCAGGCGGGATACCAGCTCCTCGGGCACCGGCTGCGGGGAATACGTGCGAACTGAGCGGTGCCTCAGAAACGGGGCAAGTTCCTCAGGGCCGTCATCGTTGGCCGAACCATAACGGCGCGTAAGGGCTTGCGAGGAGGTTTCGGAGAACACACCTTGTTTCTACCTAGTTCTGCGCGAACCCACCCCGCCCCCCTATGCGTAGGGTGTAATGCCGGATTATCCGGACTCTCGGACCCCATAGAAGCCCATGAAATCCACGTTGCTCGCCCTTCTCCTTGTCGGCAATGCCCTGTCCGCTGCGCAGGAGGCCAAACCTGCTGCGGCGTTGCCAAAGCTGAACCTGGCGATCGTCGGACCAGCGATCGAGGTCGGGAACGGCAAGCGTTTGGTAGGAACCGTTGTTATCCGCGACGGCAAGATCGCGGAAGTCCGGGAGGGCGAGTTCCGGCCGGAGGGCGTTCCGGTCCTCGAGGCGAAGGGTAAGACCCTCTATCCCGGGTTCATCGATGGGTTCACCGCCCGAGGGGTCAAGACGACGCCCAACCCCAGCGAGGACGGTCGTCCGAACGTCACCGCCACCGCACCGGCCACGATGTGGATCGGGAACCGCAAAGGGATCTCCCCCGAGTGGCGCGCGGCGGACAACCTTGACGTCGCCGCCGACGCCGACGCTTACAAAGCGGGCCTTACGACGGCGCTGATCTCCCCCGGGCGGGGGAGCCTGCGCGGTATCGCCGCCGTCGTGGACTTGCTGCCGGCGACCGAAACCGACCGCGTTCTGGTAGGTAGTTTCGGCGTCGGGATGTCGTTCAGGGGAGGAACCGGCACCGGCTACCCAAGCAACATTCTGGGCATCATCGCCTTGATGCGGCAGACCCTCGCCGACGCCCAGTCCGTGCTGGACGGCGCGCCGCTTTCTCCCGGAGAAGGGAAGAAGCCCTCGTGGATGGCCTCCCTCGATGCGCTCCAGCCTTTGGTAAGAGGGCAGATGCCCGCCGTCTTCGAGGTCGCGTTGGATCGGGAGATCCTGCGGGCCTTCCGTTTGGGCGACGAGTTCGGGTTCAAATCCCTCATCGCGGGAGGCCGAGACAGCTTCCTGGTGGTGGACGAGCTTCTTCGAAGGGGCACATCGGTTCTCCTGAGTCCCTCAATCGGGACCGAGCCCGCGAACACGGCTCCTCCGGCGGGAACCCCGGCATCCGACATCACCCCTGAGCCCGTTCGGTTGGAGCGCATTGCCCGCTGGAACGAGCAGTCCCGCGCGGCGGAGGTTCTCGCCAAGGCGGGCGTACCCTTCGCCTTCAGCTCCGAGGGCGACACCCTGGACGACTTTCTCAAGAACGTTCGCCTTCTCGTCAAGCGCGGGCTGCCCCGCGAGACCGCCCTCAAGGCGCTTACTCAAAACGCCGCCAAGATCCTAGGCTTGGCGAACCAACTAGGAACCATCGAGGTGGGCAAACGGGCCAACCTCGTCCTGATGAACGGAGACTTCGCCGAAGAGAAGACGGAAGTTGAACGAGTCTGGATCGGCGGCCGCGTCGCCCTTGCCCCTAAGGAGGCCGGAAAGTGAACAAGCACCTAGCGACCCTCGCCCTCGCCTTGATCGTGGCTCCCAGCTTTGCCCAGAACCTCCCCTTCGAGACCGAGGCCGATCGCAAGCCGAAGACCGTCACCGGAGGCAACGTGCTGATCCGGGGCGCCCGAATCCTCACCGCCACGCGGGGAACCATCGAAGGCGGGGACATCCTGGTTCGAGGTGGCAAGATCGCTCAGATCGGCAAGGGCCTATCGGCTCCTGCGGGCTACGCCGTGGTGGATGCGAGGGGGAAGGTCGTGATGCCCGGAATCATCGACGGTCACTCGCACCGGGCGTCCGACGGTACCAACGAGGGCGCGGACAGCATCACCGGCGAGGTCCGCATCGGCGATGTCCTCAATCTGGGAGCCCTCAACGTATGGCAAGCCCTTGCGAGCGGGCACACCTCCGCGATGGTGCTGCACGGCAGCGCCAACGCCGTAGGCGGCCAGAGCGTGGTCATCAAATACAAGTACAAGCGCACGCCGGAAGAGGCGGTGGTCAAGGGCGCGCCCCGCATGATCAAGTTCGCGCTCGGAGAGAACGTCACCCGCAAGGGAGACTCCGGCGGTAGCCGGTTCCCGCGCACCCGCATGGGGGTCGAGGCCGTCTACCGGCGCGCCTTTACCGAAGCCAAGCAGTACATGGCCGCTTGGGCCGACTTCGAGTCGGGCAAGTCGAAGGTGCGTCCGCGACGCGATCTGCGCCTCGAAACCCTGTCCGATATCCTTCGGCGAAAGATCTGGGTCCAGTGCCACAGCTACCGGTCGGACGAGATCCTGATGATGGTGCGGCTAAGCCAGGAGTTCGGCTTTAAGATCGGGGCGATGCAGCACGCGCTGGAGTCCTACAAGATCGCGCCGGAGCTAGCAAAGGCCGGAGTTGGGATCTCGATCTTCGCCGATAGCTGGTCCTTCAAGCAGGAAGGTTACGACTCGATTCCCTGGAACGCCTGGATTTGTACCAAGGCGGGGGTCAACGTGTCCATCAACACCGATGGCTTGGCGGGAACGACCGCGCTGAACATCGACGCCGCCAAGGCAATGCGCTATGGAGGCCTTACCGACGACCAAGCGTTGCGGATGATCACGATCAACCCGGCCAAGGAGCTGGGAATCGACTTCCGGACCGGAAGCATCGAGGTCGGCAAAGACGCGGACCTCGCCATCTGGGACGGCCACCCGCTCAGCGTCTACTCCCGTTGCGCGATGACGATGGTGGAGGGAGAGGTGTTCTTCGAGCGCCGAGACGCATTCGGCGTCGACAAGTCCCCCACCAAGGCGGTCCTAGATCCCATCAAGCATGTGGTCGAGGCCCCGCTTCCGCCCGCTTCCAAGGTCTACGCCATCGTCAACGCCGAGATCTACCCGGTTTCCGGGCCGCGGATCCCCATCGGTACGGTGGTGCTGGAGGGCGGAAAGATTCGGGCGGTCGGGGTAAAGGTCGCGATCCCGGCGGGCGCCTACCGCATTCCGGGCAAAGGTCTGAAGGTCTATCCCGGCTTCATCGACGGCTTCACTTCGATGGGCCTTGCCGAGATCAGCCCGATTCCCGTCATGATGGACAACTCGGAACTGGGCACCAACCAGCCAGACTTGGATGCGTTGACCGGTCTCTGGGCGGAATCCGCCCACTACGGTCCGGCCCGCTACAACGGAGTCACCAACGTGCTCACCGCGCCGCGCTCCGGCACGGTCTCCGGCCAAGCCGCCGTGATCAACACCGATGGCTACACCTCGGAGGGTTTTGGCGTAGCCCGGAAAGCGGCGCTGATCGTGAACTACCCGGGCAGCGGCCGCCAGGTCGACTTCGACGTCTGCAGCGACGAGGCCGATGCCTCCCTTTTGCTGGGCCTCGGCGGCTCTCTGGGTGAGAATCACGTGGACGAGGACCACCTCACCGAAGCCCAGCGAGAGCAGTACTTCGACCTCCTGGGCGGCGCGGCCTTCCCGCAGGCGGCGCCCAAGCCGGCGGAGCCGGACAGCACCCTATCGGCGTACTTCGACAAGGCCATCCAGTACCTTGCCGACCGCAAGGCGAAGCCCTCGACCCCGGTCGATCTGAGCCTGGAAGCGATGGCCCCGTACGTGCGGGGGGAGCGGCTCGTGATCTTCGCGGCCCGCAACGCCCCTTCCATCCGGTCGGTGGTTGCGTTCGTCAAGAAGTACAAGCTGAAGGCCGCCATCCAAGGCGGGAGCGAGGCCTGGAAGGAAGCCAAGCTGCTGTCCGATTCCAAGATTCCGGTGATCTTGAGCCCGGCTGGCAAAGCCACTCTGGGCGCCAACACCACGGATGCCGCTTGGGACCCCTACGACACCCCCTACGCCAACGCGGGCATCCTCGCCAAGGCGGGAGTCAAATTCTGCTTCCAGAGCGGAGACAGCTCGGAGAGCATGAACCTCCCTGTTCGGGTCGGCCAGCACGTTGCCTACGGGCTGAAGCCGGCGGACGCCCTTCGAGCGCTAACGCTGTCAGCGGCGGAGATCCTGGGGGTCTCGGACCGGCTGGGCTCGCTTCAAGCGGGCAAGCTGGGCAACGTGATCGTGGCGGACGGAGATCCCTTCGAGCTGACCACCAGCATCCGGTACGTGTTCATCGAGGGCAAGCCGCGCCCCATGGTCAGCAAGCACACCCTGCTTCGCGACAAGTACAAGGTCCGGTAGCTCCGGGGCCCGGCGGTCAGAACCCCTTCTTCGAGCCTAGAATCCTATTCTCGAAGAAGGGCCTGTATAGTGGACTCCGATGCTCATGGGAGTTCTCTTGTCGGCGGCGATGGCGGTTCCGGATGCCAAGGCGATCCAGGCTCGCGCCAAGGATTGGCGCAACGGCGCCATCGTCTATCAAGTCTTTGTGGACCGGTTTGCGCCGTCTGCGAATCTCGACGGGAAGCGGTCGCTCTATCCTGCACCGGCGGTTCTGAGGGACTGGACGCAGACGCCCAAGCCGAGTAGCTGGGATCCCAAGATCCAGAGCTATCCGCACGTCTTCGAGTTCTGGGGCGGCGACCTCGAGAGCACACGCTCCAAGCTGGACTACCTGCAGCGGTTCGGGGCGGACGTGCTGTACCTGTTGCCAATCTTCACCTCGCCCACCAACCACAAGTACGACACCGAGGACTACCACGAGATCGATCCGCAGTACGGCTCCCATGCCGACCTGCAGCGGCTGATCAAGGACCTCCACCGCCGAGGAATGAAGATCATGCTGGACGGCGTGTTCAACCACATCGGGGTGACCTCGCCGATCTTCCAAAAGGCCAAGGACGACCCCAAGGACCCGCGACGCGATTGGTTCTTCTTCGACAAGTCCTACGAGCGGGGCTACCGGGGCTGGTCCGGCGTGCCCACCATGCCCGGCCTAAAGCTGGAGACGCCGGGGGTGCGCGACTTCCTTTGGAAAGGCAAGGACAGCGTGGTGCGGCGGTACCTCAAGGACGGAATCGATGGGTGGCGGCTGGACGTTGCGTTCGAGCTTGGTCCGGACCTCCTGCGCGACCTGACCAAGAGCGCGCACGCGCAGAAGAAGGGAAGCGCGGTGGTTGGCGAGATTTCGGGGTACCCGTCCAACTGGTTCGATGCGGTGGACGGAGTGTTCAACTTCGCCTCCCTGGCGATCGGGCAGCGGATGCTCTCGGGCGCCATTCGGGGCGGGCAAGCGGGCCGGATGTACGCGGACATGGTGGCCGATGCCGGGCTGGAGAACCTCCTCAAGTCTTGGATCCTGCCGGAGAACCACGATACGCCGCGCCTCGCTAGCCTGGTCAAAGACGTCAAGACCCGCAACCTGATCGCGGGGCTCCAGTTCACGCTGCCCGGCGCGCCGTGCGTGTACTACGGACTGGAGCTAGGCATGGAAGGCCAGGGCGACCCCCAGAATCGCGCGCCCATGCGCTGGGACCTGGTGCGGGAAGACAACCCGGACTACGCGTTCATGAAGAAGCTGATCCAGATCCGAAAGGCTCACCCGGCGCTGCGGTACGGGGACTTCACCGCCCTGCAATCGGACAAGCTCCTGGCGTTCTCGCGCACCACGGACAAGCTGCGGGACACCGTGTTCGTGCTGATGAACCCTACCGACGAGAAGGTGAAGGAAGTCTTCCCGGGCCGGGTGGGCCGCATCCTGAGCTGGGGCGAACTAAGGGACCAGTTGGGCACCGGACGAGCCCGCTCGATCAACGGGATGATCGAGGTCGAGGTGCCGGCGCGCTCGATGATGATCATGACCCTCTCGACCGACCCGTACGGCGGCTACTCTCCCTACGACCGGGTCGGCTAGGCCGGCTGGTACGGGAACTCGATGCGCTTGAGGTTGCCCCGGACCTCGCCCTCGATGGCGGCCAACAGGCTGCCGTCGGGGTTGAGCCGGTACAGGATGCGTTGCGGGAAGTCGTGGTCCAGGTTCTCGAAGACGGCTTCGTTGCCGCGTGAGCTCACCAGGCGAAACACGGTCTCCAGCTGGCCGGAGGGGCGGGCCACGTAGTGGATCTCCCCGTCTCGTTCCCGCAAGAACAGGAACTCGAACTCGCGGGCGACGCCAGCCACCACCGTTCGCGACATCCCCAGCATGATCCCGCCGCGGGGCTGCATCCAGGTTTCCTCAACCAGGCGATCATCCGAAGAGAATCGCCAGTCCCCGGCGATCCAGGCGAGGGATTGGAGGGAGGTTGCCATGGCGTGGCGAGTCTACATCCGCCAATCCAGGTTTGGGTAACCTTTACGCTCCCGTGGGGATATAGCTCAGCTGGGAGAGCGCTGCAATCGCACTGCAGAGGTCGGGGGTTCGAGCCCCCCTATCTCCACCAAGCCTTCGAGGCCCGTCACATGTGGATGTGATGGGCTTTCTTGTTCTGGCCCTCTGGGTTGCTCGGCTATGGCTTGGCGCCAAGATCGTCACCATCGAGAGGCCGATTGCCGATTTCTCACGTCAGCCCTTGTTTGGCTGATCTAGCTCAAGAGTCAGGTAGCCCTGCCTCTTGAAGAAGACATAGTACAGTGCCAACATTGATTTCGCACCGTGTAGCGCACTCTTGACTACTAGAACTTGCTCTTCGGACTCAACACTGAACTCGAGCGGTTGGCTTCCGCACCAGTCAATCTTGGCCTCCGCAAAATGCTTCCCCGCGGTGATTTCGTGCCGAAGGGTCTCACCCTCCGCAAGTTGTCCAATCTCCAATCCCATCCAGAAGGACCCGATACTTGCGGAGCTTATCCGCGTATGCCTTGTCTCGCCGAACCGCAAGTGTCGCCATATCCACCTTACTTGGCTTCTGAAATGGTCAGTTCCCGAGCCGCAGCGCGCTCGTCTTTCACGAGCGTACGATCTCCCATTACAATGTGCCGTCGCCGTGTGGCTCCATCCCGGCACGCCCGCCTCCGACGTTCACTCAAACCTCGCAAACAATCACGCCATTACCCTCAGGTTGGCCGCCGAAGAAACCGAAGGGGGAATGGGCAGTGCCTTGAGCCGCAACCCCTCGAGGTGGAACGCGATGGCTTCGCGGATGGTCTCTTCGGTGGCGCGCCGGGTTTTCCCCGTCGCCACGCACCCTGGCAGGTCCGGCACGTAGGCCGACCAGTTCCTGGCTCCACGCTCGAAAATCACTGCATAAGTGGTCATTCGGTCTCCAATCCAGCCTGTCTCAATATACTCTTCAACGTTTTTGGGTGGACATCGTCGCTCGCGTGGCCGCTCACGGTGACCAGTCCCGGTTTGGTCGGATGGCAGTATTGGCGATGGCTGCCGCGCGTGCGGTCGAGTACCCATCCGTCTTTCTCTAGCCGCTTCAGAACGTCCCTGACTTGCATACGGTGCGAACCGGTAAACGCTACCCGACAGGAATCCGCTCAAGAATCCTTGGATCACCACGACCCCGATTGACGAACCACCCGCCCATAGGCAAATGGTTGGTGGTTCTGCGGCCCGCTAAAGTGACATGTGACGCCCCAAACGCCCATGTGGGGAGTGTTAGGTGTTACATGTTACATGGGCAAATTACCAGGGTGGCTTCGGCGCTTCAGCTGACCTCGAGAACCGGGTCCCCGAGGACTTCGCGCCTCGGCTGAATCCCGAGGCCTGGCGAAAGTGACGCCCTCATCTTGCCGTTCACCCGCTGCGGTGCGCCCTCGGCGAGGCTCACTGACACGTAGCTGTTGAAGTCGGTCGAGGTGAACCGGCTGGGTTCCGGGGTGCTGTGGGCCAGGTGGGCGATCGCGGCGGTGACGATGTCGCCGCCCCAACTGTCTTCGATCGTCATCGCGATCCCGAGCGACACGCACAGGTCGCGGACTTGGCGGGCTTTGGTGATGCCGCCCAGCTTGCTGATCTTGATGTTGACCACGTCCATCGCCAGGTCCTTCTGCCCGCGCATCAGGTTCTCCAGCGAGTCGATGTTCTCGTCCAGGACGAAAGGATGGTCGGTGTGTCGGCGCACCGACAGGTTCTCCTCGTAGGTGCGGCAGGGCTGCTCGATGTAGACGTCCACGTCTTGGACGGCGCGGACCACCCGCATCGCCTCGTGCAGGGACCAGCCGGTGTTGGCATCCGCCACCAAGCGGTCGCCGGATTCCAGCTTTGCGGCGACGGCGCGGATGCGGCGGATATCCACGTCGGGATCGCCGCCCACCTTCAGCTGGAAGCGTCGGTATCCTTCGGCGCGGTACTTGCCGACCTTCTCCGCCATCTCCTCCGGAGACTCCTGCGAGATCGCCCGGTACAGAACGATGTCCTCGCCGGAGCGACCTCCGAGCAAGGTGCAAACCGGCAAGCCGGATACCTTGCCAAGGATGTCCCAGCAGGCCATGTCGATCCCGGACTTCACGTAAGGATGGCCCTGAAGGGCGGCATCCATTCGCTGGTTCAGGACGCTGATCTCGCAGGCGTCGTAGGCCAGGAGATGCGGACCCAACTCCGTGAGGCCCGCGCGAACCCCGGCCGCGTAGGCGGGGAGATAGAAGGGGCCAAGCGGGCAAACCTCGCCCCAGCCGGTGACGCCCTCGGTGGTCTCGACCTCGATGACCGTGCTGTCGAAAACGGAGACGGACTTGCCGCCGGACCACTTGTAACTGCCCTCGTGAAGAGGAAGGTCGACCTGATACGCGCGAATCGCTTTGATGCCCACGGAAACATCTTGACCCAGCCGACTATCTTTGAGGAGCTTCAAGTGTTAGCATCGTTGGCAATGCATCTGACTTGGCTCCTCTGTATCGGCCTTGTAGCGGCCCGGGGTCACGCGCAGGCCGCGGTGACGAATATGGCGATCGATCCCTCAACCACCCTCTGGTTCTCCTCGCCGGCAGCGAAATGGGACGAAGCTCTCCCCGTAGGCAACGGCAGGCTGGGCGCGATGGTCTTCGGCACGGTGGCCGAGGAGAGGATTCAACTCAACGAGAACACGTACTGGTCCGGCGGGCCCTATTCCACCGTGGTGAAGGGCGGCGCGGAGGCGCTGCCGGAGGTCCAGCGGCTGGTCTTCGAGGGCAAGTACCTGGAGGCCCACAACCTCTTCGGGCGGAAACTGATGGGCTATCCGGTGGAGCAACAGAAGTACCAGAGCCTGGCCAACCTGCACCTGTTCTTCCCCCATGGAGCCAAAGCGGAGGGCTATCGCCGCTCCTTGGATCTGAAGACCGGCGTCGTAACCGTTGAGTACACGATTGGCGGAGTGCAGTACCGCCGGGAAACGTTCTCGTCCGCGCCCGACCAGGCCGTGGTCGTAAGGATTACCGCGAGCCAACCAGGGTCGCTCAGCTTCACCGCCAACCTGAGAGGGGTGAGGAACCAAACCCACTCCAACTACGGCACCGACTACTTCCGGATGGACCCGGTCGGGCAAGACGGGCTGGCGGTCACCGGCCGATCCTCAGACTATCTAGGTATCCAGAGCAAGCTCAGGTACGAAGGCCGAGTGAAGGCCCAAGTCGAGGGCGGATCGGTGTCCACACGCGGCGTGGATCTGGTCGTAAAGGACGCGGATGCGGTGACCCTGGTCTTTGTCGCGGCGACGAACTTTGTGAACTATAAGGATGTCAGCGCGGACCCCCACGCAAGGGTTGAAGGTTATCTTCAGCGTTTGGCCGGAAAGCCCTTCCAGGCCCTGAAGCGGGCGGCGCTTGGGGACTACCGCAGCTTCTTCGATCGCGTTTCGCTGACCTTGCCGACCACGCCCAACTCCTTTCTCTCGACCACGGAGCGGAAGGTGAAGGTTCAGACCGAGTCCGATCCTAGTCTGGCCGCCTTGGTCTACAACTTTGGTCGGTACGTTCTGATCTCCTCTTCGCGGCTGGGGTCCCAGCCTGCGAACCTCCAGGGAATCTGGAACGACGACATGAACCCCGCTTGGGACTCGAAGTACACCACCAACATCAACACCGAGATGAACTACTGGCCCGCGGACTCGGGCAACCTGAGCGAGCTCTCCGAGCCGTTGTTCCAGATGATCAGGGAGCTGACCGACCAAGGTTCGAAGGTGGCGAAGGAGCACTACGGCGCGCGGGGTTGGGTCTTCCACCAGAACACCGACTTGTGGCGCGTGGCCGCGCCGATGGACGGGCCGAACTGGGGCACCTTCACAGTGGGCGGCGCTTGGCTGTGCACCCACCTTTGGGAGCGGTACGAATTCACGAAGGACAAGACGTTCCTAAAGTCGGTGCTACCGCTGATCGAGGGCTCGGTGCGGTTCTTCCTGGACTTCCTGGTGGAGGATCCGAGCGGGAAGTGGCTGGTCACGAACCCGTCGACGTCGCCAGAGAACTTCCCAGACGGCGGCGGCAACAAGCCGTACTTCGATGAAACGACGGGAAGCATGTTGCCGGGTACCACCATCTGCGCCGGGTCTTCGATCGACATGCAGATTCTGAGCGACCTGTTCGGCTACTACCTCCAGGGAGTCGAAGCCCTGGGAGTCAAGTCTCCGATTGCAGCGAAGGTTCGGGCCGCGAGAGCGCGGCTTGTCCCGCCGCAGATCGGCGCTGGCGGCGCCCTGCAGGAGTGGGCCGACGACTGGAAGTCATTAGAGAAGAACCACCGGCACTTCTCGCACTTGTACGGCCTCTATCCGGGCCGAATGCTCTGGGACAAGCGGACTCCCGAGCTGATCCAGGCCTACAAGAACGTCTTGGAGGAACGTGGCGATCGCGGGACCGGATGGTCCATGGCTTGGAAGATGGCCCTGTGGGCACGTCTGGGAGACGGGAACCGTGCCCAGAAGATCTTCCGGAACTACATGGACAGCCAGAGCTGCGCACAGCTGTTCGCGCTGTGCGGCAAGTCGATGCAGGTGGATGGCACGCTGGGGGCGACGGCGGCGGTATCGGAGATGTTGGTGCAGTCGCACGATGGCTATATTCGGCTGCTACCGGCCCTGCCGGACGACTGGAGAGACGGATCCTTCAAGGGCGTTTGCGCACGCGGCGCGTTCGAGCTTGGTTTGGAGTGGGCTCAGGGCAGGATCGAGCGGGTCAGCGTCCTCTCCAAGGCAGGAGAGATTTGCCGGATTCGGGTTGGGCGCCCTGTGCAAGTTACCGGCCCGGATGGGATGATCGAGGCCAAGGAGCAAGCGAACGGGACAGTGGAGTTCGCGACCAACCGAGGGGCTACGTATGTGCTGGTTCCTCGGTAACCGGGCTGCGCCTTTGCCGGCTGAATCGGCTAGAGTCATCGAATGTGGCGTGGACTGTTCCTTGCGACCCTCATTTTGCCGGCGCTTGGAGTGCCAGGAACTTCGTCCTCTTCATCGATGAAGGCTCAGGACTTACGATGCGAGTTCCGGAGGGATCCGCTGGGCGTCGACGCGGCCCATCCGAGGCTGAGTTGGACGCTTGAGGCCTTGCCCGGCACACGGGACCAAGTGCAGACGGCCTATCGCATCTTGGCCGCGAGTTCCTCGGCGCTTCTCGCAAAGGGCCAAGGAGACTTGTGGGACAGCGGCAAGGTCGCGAGCCCCGAACAGAGCAACGTTTCTTACGCGGGCGCTCCCCTGAAGTCCGGTCAGCGGTGCTTCTGGAAGGTGGCGGTTTGGTCGGGCGATGGGGCGCCTACTTGGAGCCGCCCGGCGCGCTGGGAGATGGGTCTGCTGAGCCCAGAGGACTGGAAGGCTCGGTGGATCGATGACGGGAAGGTGGCTCCGGCCACGGACGCCGACTTCTACCGAGACGATCCCGCTCCGCTGTTTCGTAAGGAGTTCAGGGTGCGTGGCCCGGTTGCACAGGCGAGACTATCGATCACCGGGCTGGGCTACTACGAGGCCAGCCTGAACGGCAAGCGAATCGGAGACCATGTCCTCGATCCCGGCTGGACGAGGTTCGACCGGCGGGTCTTCTACAGCGACTACGACGTTACGCGGCAGTTGGGCGAGGGGATGAACTGCCTCGGAGCGATGGTCGGCAATGGCTGGTACAACCCGCTTCCGCTTCGCCTCTTCGGCACGTTCAACTTGCGCGACCACATGGTGGTGGGCCGTCCTCGCCTGATTGCTCAGCTTCGGATTGAGTACCGGGATGGCTCGGTGGAGACGATTGCCTCGGATCCAACCTGGAAGGTTGGCGAGGGGCCGATCCTCCGTAACAACGTCTACCTCGGCGAGGTCTACGATGCTCGAAGGGAGCAACTCGGCTGGGATCGCCCGGGCTTCGACGACTCGGGTTGGAGGCCCGCCGCGACTGCCACGGGCGACGTTGGCCTGCTCGTCGCCCAGCCTCAGCCGCCTATCCGGGTTACGGATCGTTGGAACGCGGTGGCGGTCAGCGAGCCCCGGCCCGGGGTTTTCATCTATGACTGCGGGGTCAACTTCGCGGGTTGGGCGAGGTTCCGCCTGAACTTGGCGAGAGGGACAAGGGTCCAGTTCCGTTACGGGGAACTGCTCCATCCGGTCGGCACGCTGAACCCGATGACGAGCGTGGCAGGACAGATCAAGTGGCTCCGGAAGGAGACCAACGAGAGCGCGGGCGGGCCGGGCGCGCCAGAAATCGCGTGGCAGAGCGATACTTTTGTCGCCAAGGGTGGCCCGGAGACCTATACGCCCAGGTTCACCTTCCATGGTTTCCGGTTCGTCGAGATCACCGGCTTGCCTGCTCGGTTGCCGCTGAAGTCGGTCACCGCGTTGCGGCTGAACTCCGATGTCGAGGACGCCGGGTCGTTCGAGTGCTCGAACCCAATGCTGAACCAGATCCAGGCGATGTGCCGGCGGACCTTCAAGTCGAACATCTTCAGCGTCCAATCAGACTGTCCGCATCGCGAGAGGCTGGCCTACGGCGGAGATATCGTGGCAACGAGCGAGGCGCTGATGGCCAACTACGACATGGCCGGGTTCTATGAGAAGGCGGTCCGCGACTGGTCGGACAGCGCGCGTCCGGACGGGATGTTTACCGACACGGCCCCGTTCATGGGCATCCAGTATTGCGGCGTCGTCTGGGCGATGGCGCACCCACTCCTGATCGAACAGCTGCACCAATACTATGGGAACCGCACGATCGGGAAGAACGAGTACGAAGCGGCAAAGCGCTGGCTCTTGCTGGTCGAGAAGCAATACCCGGACGGGATCGTTACGGACGGACTTAGCGACCATGAAGGGCTCGGGCCCACGCCATCCCCGGAGATGGTGAGCCCGCTCTACTACCAGAGCGTCAAGCTCCTGGAGGCACTGGCCGGCAGGCTCTCGCGGGTTGAGGATGAGGCCTGGTTCAAGGCCCTCGCCGGGCGGGTCCGGAGCGCGTATGCAGCCAAGTTTATCGATTCAGCGACTGGCAAGGTCGGGCCGGGAACGCAGGCTAGCCAGGCGATTGCGCTATACACGGGGATCGCGCCGGACTCGGTTCGGCCGCTCGCGCTTGCCTACCTCGTCAAGGACGTGGAGAGGAACGGGGGCCACCTAACGACCGGAATCCTGGGGACGAAGTTCATGCTGGACATCCTGTCTCGGGAGGGCCATGCCGACCTCGCGTACCGCATCGCGACCCAGCCGGACTTCCCGGGCTGGGGTTGGATGCTGAAGAACGGGGCGACTACGCTCTGGGAGCACTGGGAGTTCAGCGACAACACCTTCTCGCACAACCACCCCATGTTTGGCTCGGTGAGCCAGTGGATGATGCAGTGGCTGGGAGGCATCCAGCCCGATCCAAGAGCGGTGGGCTTCGACCAGATCGTGATCCGCCCGCAGGCGCCGAGCGGACTGAACTGGGTGAAGTCCAGCTACCGCAGCGTACGCGGCAAGATCGTGAGCAACTGGTCCAGGCGGGGGCAGGAGTTGAGGTTCGAGATCACCATCCCGGCTAATTCCCGGGCAATAATCCACCTCCCGGCAGGCCCAGCGGATCGGGTGACCGAAGCCGGCAAGCCCGTGGAAGGCGGCGGCCCACGTGGCTCTTTCAGCCTCGAGGTGGGTTCAGGAAGCTATTCCTTCGTCGTAGCTCGCTGACCTCTAGTCTATGGCGGCCCCACGCCGGGTCTCCGGAGTGCGCGTAACCTCGGTGAAAAGGTCCAAGGTAGGGCGTTCCACCTGGACCGTGACGAGCAAGCTGCTCCCGAGGATCGCAGCCAAAGCAACGAACGCGCGATCGATCGGGCCGGGCGACCCGAGGTTGCTGAAAGTCGCCGCGAGGTAGACCATGCAGGCAAAGCAGATGATCAGCGCCAGGGAGTACGGGGCCACCGGGGTGAACTTGCCGAGCTCGCCCTGCACGACCGATTCCCGTAAGCTCTCAACCTTTCGTCCCAGCAGAGATCGGTAGGTGCCGATCGTGCCAAGCATCGCGGACGCAACCAGCCAAGGCGTGAAGGCAAGGACCCGCTGATCTAGCCCGTAACTAGCGAGGTGCAGTAGCTTCACCAACAGCATTCCGCCGAACGCGAGCACGACAAAGTCCTGCACTCTCCCGATGGATGGGAAGTCTGGGAAGCGAACCACCAAGAGAAAGGTGATCGACTTCAAGATGAGGAGAGACGACAGCAGAGCCACAACGTTGGCGATCAGCGTATGCCGACGGGTGCTGCCGGTGAGGATCTTGTCTAGCGTAGACGCGCGCTCCTCAAGGGACTTTAGGACGGTGGAGCTGGCGATCGTCGGGTCCTTTCGTAGGGTTGAGAGAACTCGCTCGGTAGGAGAGGACTCCCGAAAGTACGGGTCTTTGGCGCGAGCCTGGTCTAAGTCCAACATGAGCTTGGCGGCAAGCGGCTCGGGAACGTCTAGCGCGGCCAAGGTGCGTTCGATCTCGGCAACGGCTCCGGAACGCGCCCGTTCGACCGAGCTCGTTTGGGCCGCAACCTCGCTAAGGAGAAGGGCACCGGCAAAACAGGTGATGCTGGCAACGGCCAGCGACAAGGCAACATGGCGCAGCACGGCGCCGTGCGCGGCCACGTGGATCGGCGAGGAACTCTCGTCGTCCAGCGCCTCGAGCCCCAGCATGACCGCCAACACCGTAATGGCAAAGCCGCCGAGGCCGGCTAGGAGGCTGCTGTAGCCCGACGATAGGAGCCCGTAGTCGAGGGGAAAGAGGTCGGGCTTTGGGCGCGCCATCAGCAGCGCACCGGCAACGAATCCGACGAACGCCAGGTACTGGACCCACTTCGTCATGCTCTGAGCCACGAAGCTAGTACGGCTCAACCCATCCGTTCGATTCTCCTAAGCCTCTCGTGGCCCCGGTGCTAGACTTCGGCAGCCATGCTTTCGCTGCTTGCCTCTCTGTGTTTCTTCATGGGGCCAGCCCAAGGCGCTGAACCCACCTACGAGTTGAAGACCGGTATCCCGTACCGCGCGGAGTCGGGGGACAAGCTCATCGAAGCCCGATGCAAGCTCGACCTCTACGTCCCCAAGGGCCAGAAGGAGTTCGCGACCATTATCTGGTTCCACGGTGGCGGACTCACCGGCGGCGAGCGAGGAATTCCGGAAGAGCTCAAGAAGCAGGGCGTCGCAGTGGTGGCGCCCAGCTATCGATTCAGCCCGAGCGTGAAGGCTCCGGTCTACATCGAGGACGCGGCAGCGGCGGTCGCCTGGACGGTCAAGAACCTGCCCGCGCTGGGCGGTCCGGCCAGTCGAATCTTCCTGAGCGGGCATTCGGCGGGAGGCTATCTGGCCAGTATGGTGGTGCTGGACAAGCGGTGGCTGAAGCCGTACGTGATCGATCCCGACACCTTCGCGGGGCTAGTGCCGTTTAGCGGGCAGGCGATCACCCACTTCACGGTCCGCAAGGAGCGAGGCGTGCCTGATCGCCAGCCCGAGATCGACACCCTGGCGCCGCTCTACCACGTGCGGAAAAACGCCCCTCCGATCCTCATCCTTTCGGGGGATCGCGAGAAAGAACTGTTCGGCCGCTACGAAGAGAATGCCTACTTCTGGCGAATGCTGAAGGAAGTCGGGCACCCGAGCGTGCGGATCCTCGAGCTTCAAGGCTACGACCACGGTGGGATGGCCAGGCCGGGCTTCCCTCTGCTCCTGGAATTCGTCCGAGATCACAGCAAAGCCAAGCCAATCTAGCGTCCGGGAGCGAAAATTGCGGTTTTGGCGTACGCTATTGCCATGTACCACCGTTCGCGAACGCTGCATCGATGGTTCGGAGTCGGTGCGGCAGTCTTCTTGTTGCTCCTAGCCGTCACCGGATTTCTCTTAGCCAACAAGTCTCGAGTGGCGTGGTTGAGGCCCCCTGAGGTTGAAGCGGCCAAGGTGGGGGAGCCGGCAGAGATCGCCTCGATGGATGCGATCGTGACGTCCGCCTTCGCGGTCGGCCTTGCGGAGCTGCGCACGATGAAGGACATCGACCGCGTGGATTACCGCCCAAAGTCCAACATCTTCAAAGTCGTCAGCAAGGCGGGCTACCACGAGGTCCAAGTTGACGGGAAGAGCGCCAAAGTCCTGTCGGTCGCCAAGCGCAACGACCAGTGGATCGAGGACATGCACGATCTGAGCCTGTTCTCGGACTGGGCGAACGCTTGGGTGCTCCCGGTGGTGGCCGTTGCCCTGGGGTTGTTGGGGGCGACGGGTATCGGGCTCTTCTTCACTCCGGTGGTTCGGCGAATGAAGTACCGTAAACTAAAGAAGAATTAGCCTGGTGGTATGATTTGGCATGCCTAGGGCCAAGATACGCGCGCGGTTTCTGGCCCCCATCGCCCGTTTTGCGGAGCACGAAGCCCAATCCGGCATCCTGCTGATGGTTTGCGCGGCGGTCGCTCTGGTGGCGGCCAACTCCCCGCTTGCCGGTGGCTTCGCAGAGTTTTGGCAGACGAAACTCTCGCTTGGCATCGGGGCTGGGTTCAAGCTCGACAAGCCGTTTCTGCTCTGGATCAACGACGGCCTCATGGCGGTCTTCTTCGTCTTGGTCGGCCTTGAGATCAAGCGTGAGGTCCTTCTCGGCGAGCTTTCGTCGGCGAAGAAGGCGGCTCTTCCGTTGGTGGCCGCACTTGGGGGGATGGTGGTTCCCGCTCTCATCTTCCGAGTTCTTAACCCGGCCGAGCCTTCCGCTCGGGGTTGGGGCATTCCAATGGCGACGGACATTGCGTTCGCCCTGGGCGTTCTGGCGCTCCTTGGATCGCGGGTGCCGTTTGCCCTGAAAGTGTTCTTGACCGCGGTGGCGATTGTGGACGACCTTGGCGCAGTGTTGGTCATCGCGCTCTTTTACACCGCCAAGATCGACGTCACGATGCTGGGCTTGGCGGGCGTCGTCCTGCTTGGCTTGGTCGGGCTGAATCGGCTGGGGACCCGATCGTTTGCGCCCTACCTCGTGTTGGGCGTCATGCTGTGGGTCTGCTTCCTGAAGTCTGGGGTGCATGCGACCATCGCCGGGGTTCTCTTTGCGCTAACGATTCCGGTTCGGGTTTATCTCTCGCCCAGGCGTTTCTCCAACGAGGCCCAGGAGGCGCTGGATGAGTTCGACCGGCATCTTGCCGATCCGGATGCGGACCAAAGCGTCCTTCTAAGCGAGGGTTCGCAGACCGCCGTCCACGAGTTGGAGCAGGCTTGCGAGAAGGTGCAGATGCCGCTCTCGCGCATGATGCATTCGCTTCACCCCTGGGTCTCCCTGATGATCGTGCCGATCTTTGCGCTTGCGAACGCGGGAGTTGGGCTCAACGGGGCTGGTGCCTCTCTTGGAGCAACCGCGGCTCAGGGCGTTATCTTCGGCTTGCTCCTGGGCAAGCCGCTCGGGATCTTCTGCTTCTCCTGGCTTGCGGTTCGTTTCAAACTCTGCAGCTTGCCAGAAGGGGTTAGCTGGCGCCAAATCTTTGGGCTGGGCGTCCTGGCGGGCATTGGGTTCACGATGTCGCTGTTCATCGCGGAACTGGCTTTCACCGAGGAGTCCCTCTTGCACACCGCCAAAATCGGCATCCTGGCTGGATCGCTCCTCGCTGGAGTTCTGGGCTACCTGATTCTGCGGTCTCAGGCGCCCAAAACCGCCTAGCCCTTGTCGGTCGACGGGGTTTCTAGGACGGGGAAGTCCCCGCTCAGCAACATTTGGCGAACGTCGGCGAAGGCGGTATCGCTTTCAAAGACCTGCTTGTAGCCGGCATCGATCAGCTCGAAGATCTCCAGAAGGGCTTCCAGCCGATGTTTGAGCGTCTGAGCGCCCTCGCTCTCGTCGGCATCCGGGATCTTCTGAATGCACTCACGGATGGCTTCGGCGGTGGGGTCGATCTCGCGGCGTTTCCGCTCTCGGATCACCCGGAGGAACATCTGATAGGGATCGGTCTCGCTGCTGTAGGTGTCCTTTCGGTCTCCAGGACTTCGAAAGCGCTTGACGATGCCCCAGTCCATGAGCTCCCGCAGGTTCATGGAGGCGTTGCCGCGCGAGATCTGGAGGCGATCCATGATCTCATTCATGTCCAAGACCTCCCCGGTTACGAAGAGGAGGGCATGAATCTGCGCCATCGTGCGGTTGATGCCCCAACTGGAACTCATCCTTCCCCATTCGAGGATGAACAAGTCCTGGGCTTCCAGCACATGCTGGCGGCTGGCGCGAGGGCGCTTTCCGCTCAAGGAGTCCTTACTTGGCGGCGGCAAGCCGTCGGCCTTCGGCGGCATTCTTCTCGACGAATTCCTTCCAGTTGGAGGGCACGTCGGTGTCCACGAAGATGGCGGTGACGGGGCACTCCGGCTCGCAGAGGCCACAGTCGATGCACTCATCAGGGTTGATGAAAAGCATCTCGTCGCCTTCGTAAATGCAATCGACCGGGCAAACGGTCATGCAAGACTTGTCCTTCACTCCGATACAGGGCTCCGCGATGACGTAAGGCATGAGTCTATTTTAGTCCGTTCTGGAGGCTTCGTGGTTGGGGGTCCGGATGGCGGTTTGCGCCATCCGGACCGGGTGGCTACGGAAGGGCGGTTTCGCCGCGCTCGTTGGTCCGAATCCGGACCGCGTCGTGAAGCTGAACCACGAAGATCTTCCCGTCTCCGACTTCCCCGGTTGTCGCGTTCTGCTGGATAGCATCCACGGCGTCGGCAAGCTGGGACTCGGGGACGACGACTTCCAGCTTGAGCCGCGGCTCCAAACCGTGGGAGTATTGGGAGCCTCGGAAGGTGTGGGTGGTTGCCCCTTGGCGCCCCGTACCGCGGCAGTCGCTCGCGGTCATACCCACGACATCCAATTCTTCAAGTGCATCCCTCACCGCATCGAATCGGTGGGGACGAATGATTGCCTCGATCTTAAACATGATTTCAGAACCTACTTGTTTGGGGTCGGGGCCGGCCTGGCCCCGACCAGAGCCGCTAGGCTTGAGAAGGATAGGCCTCGATTCCGTGCTCGAAGACGTCCAGACCGCCGGGGCCAGACTCTCCCCTCTCCTCGACGCGAAGATTCCACGGCTGCGGAAGCTTCCGGATGGCCCACATCATCGCATAGGCGATGACGAAGGTGGCGCCGGTAATGATCAGGCTGCCGACCAGTTGGGCTTGCAGGACGGCGGTGCCTCCTCCGTAGAACACGCCCGCGACTGGCGCAGAGTTGTCAGCGCCCGTCGGGGTTGCGAAGCCGAACTTGCCGCAGGCGAACAGCCCGACGGCCAAAGTTCCCCAGATCCCGCAAAAGCCGTGGACGCTCACCGCGCCCACTGGATCGTCGATCCGTAGCCACTCCACAAAGTTCACTCCAAGGTAGACGACGATTCCCGCGATGAATCCGAGGATCAGGGATCCTAGCGGATCAACCCAGTAGCAGGGCGCCGTGATCGCCACCAAGCCTCCGAGGAAGCCGTTGATGCTGTATCCAAGGTCGAACTTGCCCTTCGTAGCTCCGAACCGGAGGGCGCAGAACATGGCTGCCATACCTCCGGCACAAGCAGCCAAGGTGGTGTTGGCAAAGACCCGTCCGATTCCTTGGGCGTCCATCGCGGAGAGGGTGCTCCCCGGGTTGAAGCCATACCAACCGAACCAGAGCAGGAATCCGCCCACGGCGGCGAGAGGGAGGTTGTGAGGGGGCGGCATTCCGCCTCGCTTCTTGTCGTCCCGGGCGAACACTCGTCCGAGACGGGGCCCAAGAACCATGGCGCCAGCAAGCGAAACAACTCCGCCAATCGTGTGAACGACAGTGGATCCGGCGAAGTCTCGGAACCCTTGGCCCAACGCGGGCAAGAAATGATCCTGCGTACCCATAAGCACCAGGAAGCCGTCCGGGCCCCAGGCCCAGTGGCCAAGGATCGGATAAATGAAACCAGTGACGCCGATGCTGTAGAGGATGTCTCCGCGAAATCCGCACCGTCCGATCATCGCGCCGGAGGTGATCGTGGAGCAGGTGTCGGCAAACGCGAACTGGAAGATCCAGTGGGCGAGCAACGGGATTCCCGTGGCGCCGAAGGTCTCGGGGGCGCCCTGGAGGAAGAACCACTTCATTCCGATGAAGCCGTTGCCTTCGCTGAACATGAACCCGTAGCCGATGGCCCAGAAGAGGAAGCCGCAAAGGCACGTGTCGAAGATGCACTCCATGAGGACGTTGACCGTCTCTTTGGTGCGGGCAAAGCCCGCTTCCAGCATCACGAAGCCTGCCTGCATTCCGAACACGAGGGCCGCCGCCACCAGCGTCCACACCGTGTTGAGCGAGTTCATCATGCTCGTCTCGTGGGGGGTGAAGGTGTCTTGGGCTTGAGCCGGGGTGACCGTTCCGTTGAAGAAGGTCATGAGGGCGAAGATGATTCCAACTCCGATCATCTTGCCGCCGAAGACGGCCATGCCAAGCCGAATCTTCTGGGCTCGGCTCATGGGACGAGGCTTTAGGCCCGGCCCGGCATTACGAGACTTGTAGTGCAGAAGCGTACGAACCGCGTTCAAGCGCAACACCTCCAGCCGGTTGCGCTAAAGGCGCGGTCAAGCCAAGGGCAAGGCGAGGTGCAGGTCACGAGAAAGCCCGACTTAGCGGTCGGCAATGGTGTGTGAGTTTTTCTCAGGCGCAAGGAAATCCCCCCAAAACGAGTATTGCTTCGCGCCTTTGCGTCATCCCGCGACCTTGCGGACCGACATTGTATGCCAGATCGGGCGTTCTGTCAAAAGAATGTTAAGTGGTCGACCAAATCCAGCAATGGTCTCGAATTGTTGCGACGTTCCGCGCAGAATCGGCCCCCTTGTGAGGGGTGAATGCCAAGTGGCTCACGTTCAATCGAGGAGGAGAATGCGCTATTCCTGCGTTAGCTTATCGCCATGGAAGCGAATATGCCAGTTGGAAAAGTCCAAATCTCTGCCTATAATTCCGCCTGAATCGGCATCATGCCGGGGTTCAACCATGATCAAACACGTTCGTACCCGCCTGATGCGATCAATGATGCTCGCGCTCGTCGTCACTTCTTCCTCGGCCGCTATGGCTCAGGACGACCCGTTCAAGTCCATCACTTTTGATGGCTACATCGACGTCTACTACGGATATAGCTTCAACAAGCCCGCGTCGGGCGACAACATCGGACTACGACAGTTCGACATTCGACATAGCGGGTTTAGCCTCGCGATGGCGCAGATCAACCTCGCCAAGAAGGCGACTCTTGGAAAGGTGGGCTTCCGCCTAGAACTGAGCGCTGGAAGGAACGCCGACATCATCAACCTTACGGAACCAGGAGGCAAGACGCGGTACAAGGCGATCCATCAGGCTTACGGGTCTTACCAAGCAAACGAGGGGCTAACCCTAGACTTCGGTAAGTTCCTAACGTGGATTGGTTACGAGGGTGCTGCCAGCAAGGACAACGACAACTACTCGCGAGGCTTCCTGTTCTTTGCGGCACAACCGCTGTACCACACCGGCGTGCGCGCGGCCTACACTACGGGGACGACTACCTTCGGGCTCTATGGTGTAACGGGTTGGAACGAGGTTGAGGATGCCAATGGCAACCTGACGTTTGGCGCTAGCGTGGCTTCCCAGATCACGCCGACCGTCTTTGGCAGTCTCAACTTCTTGGCAGGGTCCGAGGGTGGGACCACCGCAAACGGATCCGGAAGTTTCGGAGGCATCGGTTTCGGCACGGCCGGACAGCGGGACGTTACGATGACGGACTTGGTCCTTACCTACCAAGCCACGCCAAAGCTCAAGCTGGCGATCAACGCGGACACGGCTACAAGCAAGGGCAAGGGCGGCCTTGCAGACGGCGACTGGTACGGGGTGGCGGCATACGCCAAGTACGCATTCACGGACAAGCTTTCGTTTGCGGCTCGGTACGAAACGGTTTCGGACCCGGACGGCGTGCGCACCGGGGCAGACTCGCTGACCAACACCGGCACCGCGACCATCGACTACTCGCCACAAGCGGACCTCACGTTCCGACTCGAGTACCGCCGCGACCAGTCCAACCGGGCCTTCTATCCGAACAGCTCGGGTGGGCTCAAGAAGAAGCAGAGCTCGATCACGCTTTCCGCCGTGTTCAAGTTCTAGGACAGCCTGGCGAATGCCAGCCCGGGGCCCCGAGAACGCTTGTTTCTCGGGGCTTCTTGATGCACAATAGGGCATACCCTCGTACCTTGGTGGGGAGGCCCTCGCACGTGCAGGCCCCGACCGTCGTATAGGAATTTGGAGCTATCGATTCAAACATGATTACGCTGACCGAAAAAGCCGCTTCTGAACTCAAGGGACTCATGGCCCAGGAGAACAAGGCCGACGCCGCCCTCCGCGTGTGGGTCGCCGGTGGAGGCTGCTCTGGCCTCTCCTACGGCATGGCCCTCGACGACAACGCCCCCGAAGCCGAGGACCAAGTCTTCGAGCAGGATGGCGTTAAGATCTTCGTGGACCCGCTAAGCCTCAACTACATGAGCGGCAGCAGCGTGGACTACGTAGACGACGTGCTTGGCGGCGGATTCAAGATCGAGAATCCCAACGCCACCAGCTCCTGCGGATGCGGATCCTCGTTCAAGACTGAGGACGGCGAGGCCGTTCCGGCGGGCGGCGGCGGATGCGGCTCCTGCGGTTGCCGAAGCTAAGTCATCCAAGCTGAAACGAGCCCGGGCCCGGCAGATTGCCGGGCCCGGGCTTTTTTTGGCAGGTTGGCACGAGCGTAGGGCTTGTGATAGGATGTGGTTGCGCCCAGGGCGCAACCCGTCCGCGGGAAGGACTGAGTCCACCTGGTTTCCAAGAACGTCGGTAGGTTCCTTCGAATCTCCTTTTGACGCCCGAAGCGGACACGGGCAAGACCCCAAGGAGGTCCGATATGCAAACCCACCCTAAGCGTCACGTTCCCGTTCGCCCCAACCTTGAGTTCCTCAAGCACGAGGCCAAAGACCTGCTCCGCGGCATCCGAGCCGGCGATCCCGATGCCCTCGCCGACCTGGCGGCGTACTTTCCAAAGAGCCTCGATCCTGCCTCCGCTACGCTAGCCAACGCCCAGCACGTCCTGGCTCGCGGCTACGGCGTGGCCAGTTGGACGCGCCTCGTGCAAGCCTGCGAGATGGTCCGAGCGATTTGGGATGACGATCTGGAGGCGGTCCGAAGGCTCGTGCTGAAGCATCCAAGTCTCCTTGCGGAGGATGCCCGCGGGGTACCCGGCAACTGGGGGCCGCCCATGTCGTATGCCGCCAACCTCGGCCGCGACCGGATCATCGAGATGCTCCGGGGGCTTGGCGCGTCCGACCTTCAGCATGCTTTCGAGCGGGCATGTCTGCAAGGCAAGCTGGACACGGCGAGGATGCTCCACGGCCGAGGCGCCCAGCTGCAGCCTGGGGCGGTGATGGGGCCATGCGAAACCCTCAGCGGAGAGGGGCTCGCCTTCCTTCTCGAGCTAGGCGCGGAGTTCGCCGATGAGAACGGAAACCGGCTGGCTCCCGTTGCCTTGATCCTCCAGACTTATTCTCGTAACCCGGCAGGGAAGCATCGGTGTCTGGAATTGGCGGCCGCCCACGGTGCGGACCTGCCTGACACCCCCGCCATGGCCGTCCATCGTGGACGGATCGACCTCCTGGAGCGGCTTCTGAACCAGGATCCTGGCCTGCTTTCCAGAACCTTTGGGCACCAAGAGATCTATCCTCCATCGCTAGGATGCGACGAAGACGAGTCGCTTGCCCTCCATGGCACCCCGCTGGCGGGGGGAACTCTTCTCCACCTGTGCGTGGACATGGACGAGATCGAGGTCGCCCGGTGGCTGCTGGAGAAGGGTGCGGACGTCAACGCAACGGGCGCCGTCGATGCCGACGGCTTTGGCGGGCACACCGCCCTGTTTGGTTGCGTGGTATCTCAGCCCTACGTTTGCGGTCGCCAGCGAGACGCGTCGATGGCGCGGCTCCTGCTGGATGCGGGAGCAAACCCCAACGCGCGGGCCTCACTGGCCAAGCGACTGAGGTTCGTCGAGGATGAATCGCGGCACGAGTATCGAGACGTCACGCCGCTTGCCTGGGGCGAGCAGTTCCACGGCCGGGACTGGGTGAACCGGGCCGCCATGGCCCTGATCGCCGAAGCGGGAGGGCACTCCTAGGCCGGTCTTTTTCTGAAACGGCTACGCGGGACATCTGCCCTGGGAAACCAGGGCGTATCCTGCGGGCAAGGAGAACGATATGAGAAGTCTCGACGTTCAGGTTCCGGCTTTCAACACCACCTTCATGGGGATGGCAAAGGGGGCCGCAACCTCGCTTGGCATTGTCGCCAACGATGCGCTGCTCTACGGGGCCAGCGGGCACGCCTTTGTGATGTACGTTCACGAGAGCCTGTGCCCAAGCGGGCCCTACTGTTTCGACCGCCAACCGCTCTTCCGCTTGCTGCGGAATCTGGGGCTCGAGGTCAGCGACCTCGGCTTCTTTGCCTCGGAAGCTACGCCGACTCAGCGAGCCGCGGTAGACGCAAGGCTCAAGGAGGAGATCGATTCGGGCCGCCCCGCCGGGCTGATCAACATGGAGTTCCAGTTGGTTACCGGCTACGACGAGACCGGATTCCTTACCGCCCAGCCCTGGGCATGTAACGACTTCCCGCCCAAGCGCCTGAGCTTCGGTACCTGGGACGAGTTCGGCGGCGAGGTGCACGCCAACTTCTTCACGTTCGCCCGTTGTTCGGAAGCAGAGCGTAACACCTCGATCCGCGAGAGCCTGGACTTTGCGGTGAGCCTCTACGACGCCCCCGCACGGTACGCCGGCAGTGGCTATGGAATGGGACCGGACGCCTACCGGATGTGGAAGGCGGCGATTCCCGAGCACGGGGCTAGTCACGGCAACTGGTGGAACGCCACAGTTTGGGGCGAGTGCCGCCAGCGTGCGGGCGAGTATCTCCGCGAGGTTGCCCTCTTCACCGGACTGCCTCTGGCGTCCGAGCTGGCAGAACCCTACGCAGAGGTTGGCTCGCTGCTTCAGCGCGTCTCGGAGAAAGAGTTGCCGGGGCCGGACAAGATCGCGCTTCTCGAGAAGGCGGAAAGGCTCGAGGCGGACGCCACCAAAGGCCTCAGGCAACTCGCCCGGGACCTTCCAACGAAGATGGCTCCGTCGCCACAAGCTTCGTTGGCGTGACGGCCGATCGCCTGGATCGGGGCTGGCTCGTCGATCCCGGCGAGCTTGGCCCCGGCCCGGCCGGTGGGAGCACGATTTGGGGGCCGCTATACTTGCGGCATGTGGGCACTCGCCATACTGGCCGTAACCCTGTCTGCGCCCTTGGAGCCGGAAGACGTGTTTGTCAGCCGGTCTTTGAGCCCGACGCAACCCTTCCAGACCTTCCGCATTCCGGCCCTGTGCCGCACGAAGAAGGGAACCCTCCTCGCTTTCGCCGAGGGGCGACAGTCGGTAGCTGACCAAGCGTCCAACGTGATCGTTCTGAGGCGCAGGGAGGCGAGGGCCAAGGGTTGGTCGGAGATTCATGTTGTTCTCAGGGACGAACCGGCTTCGCTCAACAATCCCACGGTTCTCGCCAGCCGCTCGGGCCGAGTTCTGCTGATGTACCAGCGCTATCCAGCGGGTCTGAGCGAGTGGAGCGTCAAGCCTGGGACCGATCCAACGAAGACATGTCGGTCGTTCGTGGTGGAAAGCGCCGACGACGGGAAGACGTGGTCTGCGCCCCGTGAACTGACCGAGATCGTCCGCCCACCGCAGGTTCTCTCGGTCGCGAGTGGGCCGGGCATCGGGATCGAACTGGAGCGAGGCCCTCGCAAGGGCCGCCTAGTCTTCCCGTTCAACGAGGGGACGGGCGGGGCCTGGACGGTGTTCGCGGTCTACAGCGACGATGGCGGCAAGACGTGGCGCCGCGGCACCTCCGCGCCCAAGGCGCCCGGCACCCAACCCAACGAGGTTCAGTTTGCAGAACTGGCAGATGGGAGCCTCCTGATGAACGCTCGCAATCAGGCTTCGGGCAAGTTCCGGCTCGGGAGCATGAGCCGAGACGGGGGGGAGACGTGGGATGAAGCGAAGCCGATCCCCGAATTGCCGGACCCCGTGTGCATGGGCTCGATCATGCGCGTCAGCTTCAAGCCCGACGTGCTGGCGTTCTCGAACCCGGACAACACCAAGGTCCGCGAGAACGGGGTTCTGAGGGTTTCTAGAGACGGCGGGAAGACGTGGGTTTCGGCGGCAACCATCACACCAGGCAGCTTCGCCTACTCATCCCTCTGCCGGTTGCCCGGCGGAAAGGTCGCGGTTCTCTACGAAACCGTCGAGATGCTGGCGGGCGGTGGCGAGGGCTACCGGATTCGGTATGCCGAGTTCATGCTGAAGAGCTAGTCGTACCGGCAGATCCGGTCCACGCATTCCATCCACGCTCGGATAGCGGGGAGCGAGGTGCCGGCAGCGATGGATCCGGCGGTGGTGATCAGCAAGCCGCCGTCCGCGCCGACCGCCTCCCAATCTCGGCGCACCTCGGCTTCGACGTCCTGAGCCGTTCCGTTACGGAGGGTGAAGGGGGCCACCTGTCCCTGAATCTCCGTGCGAGGCATTGCGGCGCGAATCGCCTGGACCGGGACGGTGGGCCCGAAATTGCACCCGCTCAGGTTCAACTCGGCCAGCAGGGGCAACAGATGCTCCATCGCGGAGTCGCTGTGCTGGTACCGCATGTCGTCGGGGTTAGGAGCCAGTTCGTCCGCGATCGTGCGCCAGACCGGAAGGCAGAACCGCTCATACAGTTCGGGAGAGAAGAGGGCGCAGTTGTCGTCTAGAATCCCCACGCCACGCACCGTTTTGCCGGACGCCTTCGCCGAGAGGCGGTGGTAGCGGACAACGACCTTGGCAAGCACTCGGAAGAACCGGTCCATCAGCTCCGGCTCGTCGACCACCAGGTAGAGCGCTTCCATCGTTCCAAGCACCGAAGTCGCGATGGTTGCGGGGCCGCGCGACCAGGCTTGGGTCTCGCCGCCGCCCGAGGAGGATGGGCCGTCGATCTCCATGCGGCGTCGGAGGCCTTCGTCGCTTACGGTCTCTAGTTCGTCCAGGAGGTCGGCCAAGGCTTCAGGAGTTTCAATGCCCGGAACCAGCCACGGGGTCCCGCCCTCCACGACCTCGATCGTCGCCCCGAAGACCTCCTCAATCCGTCGAATCGACTTGGTGGGAAGGGTCTCCGGGAACGGCCGGATTCCGATGTGCTCCCAGCAGCGCCGGTTGGCTTCGCGATGACACGCCAGCAGGTACTCGAGGTCCCGGTAGAACCGGACGGTGGAGGGGACGGACAGCTCTTCTAGAAGCCAATGGTCGTCGACTGGGAGGGCCATCGGGGCGCGGGGCTTGTCGGTTCGAAAGGGTTTGCCGAGCGACTGCTCGTTTTCGATCCAGAAGTGTTCGAGGTCCAGCTTGCCCACGCGATGAAGTTACATGAAGCACGGTCCCCAAGAGTGTCCTAGGAAATTGCCCCAGACACCCGCCCGGGTGGGGAATAGAGTGGGGAAGAGCCATGACCGAGCGTGAACGCTTCCTTGCGACCATGCGGTACGAGAGCCGCGACCGGTGCCCGATCTGCGACTTCGGCTTCTGGCCGGAGACGATAGACGCCTGGCATTCCCAGGGCCTTCCGGAGTGGGTGACCTACCACGGCTACGACGACACCCACACCACTCGCTTCTTCGGGATGGACCGCTATGCAGGCGGGCCCTGGGTTAACGCAGACCTATGCCCCGGCTTCGAAGAACGCGTCATCGAGGATCGGGGAGACTACGAGGTCTTCCAGCAAGGGGACGGCGTTCGTGTGCTTCGGAAGAAGTGGATGGGTTCCATTCCCACCCACCTGGGCCACCTGCTGGAAGACCGCGAGAGTTGGGAGAAGCACTACTTGCCGCGTCTCCGACCCGGCGACTCCCGGCGACTGCCCGCCGATTGGGATGCTGCCGTACGGACTTGGACGGACCCCGACCGGCCGACATGCGCGGTCCTCAGCGCGGGCAGCCTCTACGGAAGGTTGCGGGACTGGATGGGGATGGAGAACCTCTCCCTGCTGGTCTACGACGATCCCGGGCTGTTCGAGGAGATGGTGGACGTGCTGATGGAGGTGGTCTTGGAGAACTTGCGCCAGGTGTTCGCCACCGGCGCACAGATCGACGCGCTCTCCCTCTGGGAAGACATGTGCTACTCGGGGGGGCCGCTCTTGACGCCCGAAATCTTCCGAAAGGTGCTGGTTCCCCGCTACAGAAAGATCACCGACCTTGCCCGGTCCTATGGAGTGGACATCGCATGGCTGGATTGCGACGGGAGGATCGACGCTTTGGCTGCCGACTGGCTCGAGGCTGGAGTGAACACCATGTTCCCGCTGGAAGTGGGAACCTGGGGTGCGGATCCGGTGGCCTTCCGCCGGGAATATGGGCGCGACATGCGGCTCATGGGCGGCGTGGACAAGCACATCCTAGCCCGCTCGGATGCGGAGATCCGCGCGGAGGTCCAGCGTCTGGCTCCAGTGGTAGAGGATGGCGGGTTCATCCCGTTCCCAGACCACCGAGTTCCGCCGGACGTGCCGTACAGGAAATACCTCGTGTACTTGCGCGAGGCTCGGCGGGTTTGGGGTGCCGACACGAACCTGCCGCCAATGCTTGCCGACGAGGTGGCGTGACGACCCCGTTAGAGCGCTTCCAAGCTTTCTTCCAAGGCCAAGCGGTCGACCGTCCGATGGCCCACCCGCTGTGCATGAAGATCGGGACCGCCCTCCTGGGCATTCCCTACCGGGAGGCGGTTCGCGACTTCCGGGTCTTGGGGCGGGCTCAGATGAACCTGGCCGAGAAATGCGGGGTGGAGGTCCTCTCGGTATGCAGCGATCCGGTCCGCGAGCTTGCCGACCTTGGCGCGGCGATCGTGTGGTTCGACGACGATCCCCCGATGGCCGATCCAACCCGTCCGCTTGCCGCTCGCGTGGAAGACTTCCTGCAATTGCCTTTGCCCGATCCCAAGCTGCCGGGCCGGATGAGAGACCGGGTTGACGGCGTTGCCGAGCTCCGCCGCCTAGGTGGGAATCGGTGGCCGGTTCAGGGTTGGGTGGAGGGGCCGATGTCCTTGGCCGCCGGGGCGCGTGGCCTCACCCAGACCATCGAGGACATGATCGACGATCCGAAGCTGGCGGCGTCGCTCTTTCGGTTCTCGACGGACGTAGCCATTGGGTTCGCGCGGGCCCAGGTGGAAGCGGGCGCCCACCTGATCGGCATCGGCGACGCTCCGGCCAGCCTCGTGGGGCCAGACCTCTACCAAGGGCTAGTCCTCCCGGAGGAGCAGCGTCTCATCCAGGCGATCCATGGCATGGGGGTGGTTGCCAAGCTCCACATCTGCGGCAACACGTCGCACTTGCTGCCTCTGATCGGATCCACCCGCGCCGACCTCGTGGACCTCGACTCCAAGGTCGATCTAGCGTCGGCGAGGGCGGCCTTCCCGCCCTCGGTGGCGATTCTGGGAAATCTGGATCCCGTTCGCGCTGTACGCGATTCAAGCCCGGCGCGGATACAGGAAGACTTGGCGCAATGTCGGGCTGCGGTAGGTGATCGATACGTTGCCGGCGCCGGCTGCGAGATTCCGGCCGATACTTCTGCCGCGAATCTTGCCGCGTTCGGCGAGTTCGTCCGGTCCTGTGCTTAGTAGGGTGGATCGAGGCTCAAGTGATCCAAGTACGCGTCTTCAAAGCCCGGTTGGAGGTTCAGCTCAACCATCTCAATCCGAGACGCCACCGTCTCCATCTCCTTAAGTGCGCCTTGGTCTAGCGCGGCAAGGTGGGCTCCGCTGAGGGAGGCATTTCCCACGAGCAGAACCTGGTCGGGTCGGAAGCCGGGCAGCAAACCGCACGCCACGGCGTTGCCAATGTCGATGTGCATCCCGAAGCCGCCCGCCAGGTACACGGCGGTGACCTCCGAGGGGCGCACGTCAAGCACCTCCAGGAGGGTCTGGATGCCTGCCGCGATGGCGGCTTTGGCCTGGAGAAGCCGAGATACATCCCGCTCGGTTACGTCGATCGGGCGCTTTCCAAGGGCCATTCCGAGGCGGAAGGTGGCCCCTTCGTGCTCGTCGGTTCCGTCGGCGGCCCCGGGCGTGGCGCGGCCGGCGGCGGTGAGTTTGCCTGCGCGGAAGCCCTCGGCCAGAAAATCGACGTAGGCGGAGCCGCAGATGCCTAGTGGTTTGGCCTTGGGGTCTCCAATCTGTTCGACCTCAAACTTCCCATCGTCGCCCACGCGCAGGTGGGCGATCGCCCCGTCGCCCGCCCGGACTCCGCAGGACAGACCGGAGCCTTCGAACGCCGGGCCGGCCGCAGTTGCACACCCCGCGAGCTTGCCGTCCCGCAAGCACACGATTTCGCCGTTGGTGCCGATGTCCACGTAGAGAGCGGGTCCGGCTTCGTAGACGAAGCCCGTGGCGACAAGCCCCGCTACGATGTCCGCCCCTAGGTACGCCGCGGCGTTGGGAAGCGCGCGAAGGCTTCCTTCTCGGCGTGAGCCCAGCTTGGGCACCGGGAAGGGAGCCACTCCCATCGGGCCAGGGTTCTCCTGGAGCGCGAGGTGGAGCATCGTGGTGTTTCCAGCCAGGGTCCAGGCGCAGAGCTCAGGCAGACGGTCGCCCGCCGCTTCGGCGGCCAGCGGAAGAAGAGTCTGATCCCAGAGCAGACGGTGGAACTCGTCCACGGCGCTCGTATCGGTTCGGCACCGGTTGATGCGAGTGAGGACGTCGTCGCCGAGGGCGATTTGGTTGTTGAAGCTGGAGGCGGTGCCCACCACCGACCCGTCCTGGAGATCGAGGCAGACCACGCTGACGGTGGTGGTCCCGATGTCGACCGCCGCGACGATCCCTTCCGATCCCCATTCGGAGGCGAGGGCGAACGGCACGCCGATGCGGTAGCTGGACATGACTTGAGGCCGGTAGGCGAGCCTTGCCGCTTCCGGGACTCGGATGGAGAGGCCGTCGCGAAGGGCGACTTGGCAAGCGCGCTCGATGGTGTGCGACCCGTCCGGTTGCACCACTTCGACCTCGCAAGCGTGGCAAAGACCACGCTCCCCGCAACGGGTGTTGAGAGGGAGGTTCTCATGTCGCAACCACTCGGTAAGGGTCTGGGGGTCGTGCCCAGCCTCGTAGGTCTGGCCGGACCCAACGAATTCCAGCCTAATCTGCATCGACAACCTCCACGATGCGATCGTCGCCCGAGAGCTTCAGGGATTCGCCAGGCTTAGCCACCGCAAATCGATCCGGACTCCAGGGGCCGAACACCAGCTCTCTCAGAAGCGCAGGGTCTCCCTCGATCTCGGCGAATCGCCAGCCAAGCCAGGTCGCGCAATCCTGGGTTTTGGTCCGTGCCGGATCGACATCGCCGAGGCTCTGGTGGACGAACGCCGCCCGGTCGTAAGTCTTGAACCACTTCTGTTCCTCTTCCATCAGGTACTCGGCGTCTTCGTCCCCAAACTGTGCCTGGTACTGCCTAAGGAGGGTCACGTAGCGCTCCTCGCCCGGAGGAATGTGGTGGCGGTTCCACCCCGGGCTGTACCAGTAGGTTCCGGGGGCCAGCGCCGATTCCTGCGCGTAACGCTCTCGGCTCCCGAGGAGCAGCGTGATGCAGTCATGGGCGCGCGGCAAGACCACCGTGCAACGGGCGGTGCGCAGACCCTCGGTTCCGCGGCTGCAAAGACCGTATCCCAGCACGATAGTGTCGACTTGCGGGTCGGACTCGAATGCGTCGATCGCCGCCTGGAGTTCGCGCTGCAAGCGCGGCGGATCTTGATGGAGGCCCTGCGGCATCTTGTGCAGGCGCACGGGGGCGGGGCTGGAAGCCACGATCGCTTCCAACTCGTCTTCCAGTACCGCACAGTAGATCAGAGCCGTCATGGGAACCTACTCACCATTGTCGGCCCAACGGCGGTCTCCGCAAGGAAGTGAAAAACAAGGACAAGGGGCTGAATGTTCCTTCTAGACAGGTTAGACTTCATCTGGTCTGCCCTGAAAACCCACGACATGCGAGGAAGCTCTGTCCTGCGTATTCTGCGGGCAAGCGTGAAAGCAAAAACCCTTGCTATCCCAGACTCCCGTGATCTTCTTTTCGGACATGCTCCGAACCCTCTGGCCCTACGGTCCGGGATGGTCTTGGGTGGCGGGACCGTCTACCCCGAGTTGAACTTCACTCTGCCTACGATGGAGATCCGGTCGGAAACGATGCCTGCGGTCCTGGCACAGTACAAGGAGATGGTCTCCGGCGCCCTTAAGCGCGCGGTCGAGTTGGAGATTCCGGGCCTCGTTCTTGAGTTTGAGACCTTGCCGCCCATGACGGAGAACCCGCAGTGGGGCCTGGACGTAGCCCAGCTTCTGATGGATGCCCTGGCCGACGCCGAGGCGAAGCACGGGCTCAAGAGCACCTTCCGCATGACCCCGAACGACGTGCGCGAGATGGAGCGCCCGCCGCTCATGCGGTCGGGCCCACTCTTCGACGCGATGCTCGAACTGTTCGACCGAAGCGCCGAAGCGGGCGCAGAACTCTTAAGCATCGAATCGGTGGGTGGCAAGGAGGTCCATGACGAGGCCCTCACCTATGGAAGCGTAGAGCAATCGCTGTTCGGCCTTTGCGTGCTGGGAGCCCGGGACATGCGCTTCCTTTGGACCCACTTGGTCGAGATCGCCGACCGGCACCACGCGGTCCCTGCGGGAGACACCGCCTGCGGCTTTGCCAACACCGCCATGGTTTTGGCAGAACAGCACCTGATCCCCTCGGTTTTCGCCGCCGTGGTTCGGGCGATGTCGGCGGTTCGTTCGCTGGTGGCGTACGAGTGCGGGGCGCGCGGCCCCGGCAAGGACTGCGGCTACGAGAACGTGATCCTCAAAGCGATCACCGGTTTTCCCATGGCGATGGAGGGCAAGACCGCCGCATGCGCCCATCCCAGCCCGGTCGGCAACGTGGCGGGCGCGGCCTGCGACACCTGGAGCAACGAGTCCGTGCAGAACGTAAAGCTTCTGGGCGGGATGGCCCCGACCTGTTACATGGAGCAATTGGCTTACGACTGCCGGCTTTTCAACCGGGCTTTGGCGGACGGTCCGGAGGGCGCGCGCCAGCTTCGAGATTGGCTCTCCGACTCCGATGCTTGTCTCGATCCCCACGCCCTGATCCTGACGCCCGAGAGTGCGGTCGCCATCGGGCAAGCCATCGTGGACGCCCCGAACGACTACCTGGCGGGACGCGCCGCCGGCTTGACGGCGATCCGGCTGATCGAAGAAGCGGTCGCCAGCGGCCGACTTAAGCTCAAGGATCGTGAAACCCCCTGGCTAGACACGATGCGCGACTCGCTCGAGGAGCTGCCAGACGACGAATCGACGTTCATTGCCCGCATGATGTCCGAGGTGGACGTCACGCGGTTCCGACCCGAGGACTACGAAATAGCATGATGGATCTCACCCCCCTAACCGACGCGATCAAGACCGGCAACCGCAAAGAAGCGGCCCGCATTACCCTAGAAGCCGTGGACGCCGGGTTGGCGCCCCAGGTGGTCTTGGATGCCCTCGTCCTTGGCATGGACGACGTGGGCGCGCGCTTTCAGCGCAACGAGGCCTTCGTGCCCGAGATGCTGATCGCGGCCCGTGCCATGAAGGAAGCGATGGCGATTCTGGAACCCAAGCTATTGGCGGCAGGTATCCGGCCCGAGTTCACCGCCGTTATCGGGACGGTCCAAGGCGACCTTCACGACATCGGCAAGAACCTCGTCGCGATGATGTGGAAGGGCGCCAACTTCAACGTGGTCGACCTGGGGACCAACGTCCCCGCCGAGAGGTTCGTGGAGGCGGCGAGAGAGAGCAATGCCGACTTGATCGGTCTGAGCGCGCTCCTCACCACCACCATGCCGGCGATGCGCGATACGGTGGCGGCTATCCGGGCGGCTGGATTGTCCAAGGCAAAGGTCTTGATCGGCGGCGCGCCGATCACAAACGAGTTCGCCAAAGAGATCGGCGCAGACGGGTTTGCTCCGGACGCCGCCAGCGCGGTGGACTTGGCCCGGCAGCTGATGGGAGTCTAGCGGTGCGTGCATGCCGCATGACCGGCCAAGAGCGCGTGAACCGGATGTTCGCGCGGCGGGACCAGGACTCCATTCCGCGAATGGAGTCGTTCTGGGACGACACCCTGCGGCGATGGCGCACCGAGGGCATGGCCCTGGACCCAAACGGCATCCTGGGATCGGACTTCCAAGGGCTGTGTTGGTCTGAGCCGTGCCCCTATCCGGGGCAGGCCGCCGTGCTGCTAGAGGATGCGGAGACGGTCACCATGCGTGACGGCTGGGGACAGGTCAATCGGTACTGGAAAGATCGCCAGGGCACGCCGGAGCACATCTCGTTTCCGTGCAACTCAAGAGAGGATTGGGAGAACACGGTCAAGCCACTCCTGCTGGCCCATGGGCCCTGGGTGAATCCGGATGCCTCTCTCAAAGACCTGGCCCGCGGACGCCGCAACGGGAAGTGGTGCCACCTGACCGGGCTCGAAACGTTCGAGATGACCCGACACTTGCTGGGAGACGAGCTCTCGATGATCGCGATGATCGACGAGCCGGAGTTCTTTGCCGACGTGTCCCGAACGATGACCGACCTCGTACTGCGCGATTTCGAGACGCTGATGTCCGCCGGGTTGAGGCCCGACGGGGTATGGATCTACGGAGACATGGCGTACCGCAGCGGGCTACTTTGCGGACCCAAACTCTATCGAGAGTTGGTGCTGCCCGATCACGCCAGGATGGCCAAATGGGCGCACGACCGGGGGCTCCCCTTCATCTTCCATACGGATGGGGACGTGACCTCGGTGGTCGAGGATTACATCGGCGCGGGCTTCGACTGTCTCCAGCCGCTAGAGGCCAAGGCGGGAATGGACGTGCGCAAACTTGTGCCCCAGTACGGCGACCGCCTAGCCTTCTTTGGAAACTGCGACGTGATGATCTACGCAACCAACGATCGCGAGGCGATCGAGGAAGAGGTTCGATCCAAGATCGAGGCGGGCAAGGCCAGCAAGGGCTACGTCTACCACTCGGACCACTCGGTTCCGCCCTCGGTGGGTTGGGACACCTACGAGTTCGTGATCGAGTGCGTGGACAGGTTTGGGAACTACGACTAGGGCCCGGGCAGCGGGCGGTGCATGAACGCGGAATTCGGGCGCAAAGGAAACGATCGTTGACAAAGCACCCCCATTCGTTCCTTTGAATCCCGGAATCGCCCAGAGAGTCAGCAAGCGCTTGCTCTAGATCTGGGTGTCAACTCCGTAGCCCCAATTCAGAGGCCCCTTGTAGAGCATCCACTCGGTGCCCTCTGCCGCGGTCATCCCGTTGGGATAGACGTCTTTGCCGCCGGTATCCAGAAAAATCCCCGCCGAAGGCAGCCGATCCCGGAAGTTGCGCATCGGCGGGTACGGCGACGAACTCCCGAACGGCCGGTTCCCGACCATCGCCGGATCGAATGGCTGCATCCGCTTATACACGTCGTTCCCCGAGCGGTCCCAGAACAGCGAGTAGCTATTGAGGTCCGAGTGCCCGCCCGTGAGGTTGCCCCACACATCGTCGCCCTCCCCGTCGATGCACACCGCGATGCTTCCATCGCGGCCCAATCCGCCCCAACGCTCGACCGCGTCCGGCCGGTCGTTGTACCGATCGTTCCCCTTCAGGTCCACGAAGCTGCCGACGGCGAAGTGCGCGCCCGAGCCCATGCAGTAGTGGGTGGCCCGGTAGGTGTCGTCTCCGGCGCGGTCCTCAAAGATGCCCGCACCCCACCAGTAGCCGCTGCCGAGGCTGAACACGCTGGTGTGGTAGTTGTCGTTGCCGTCCGCGTCCACCAGGATTCCAAACCCGCCGCCCTGGCTCTGGCCGTCGCCCGAGTCGCAGCGACGGCCGTAGCCGCATCCCATGCTCATGGAGACCGTCTTGCCCCATGCCTTGCTGTCGTTGCCGGTGTCGGCGGTGAAGTAGTCGTCGTTGCCCTTGAGGTCAACCAGCGTGCCCACTCCGAGCGTCCCTCCGAATCCCATCGACATGCAGATCGAGCGGTACTTGTCGTCGCCCGCATGGTCGATGACGAGGCCCACGCCCGCATAGGCCGCCCCCTGCCCCCAGCCCTTGCCGCAGTCGTACAGGTCGTTCCCGGCTTCGTCCAAGGTCATGCCCGTGCCGTAGAGGCCAAAGCCGATGCCGCCGTTCTTAACCAGGTACTTGTCGTTCCCGGCAAGGTCGTTGATCAGGCCCACGCCCCGGAACCCGCAACCTAGGTTGCCGTCTGTGTTCCGCCCGTCGTAGGTATCGTTCCCGCCGAGGTCCACCACCGCCGAGACTGGGTTTGCCAGGCTCGACGGCGAGCCGATCAGGCCCGTATAGGTGTCGTCCCCGCCGAGGTCGATCGTCAGCATTGCCGGCCCGACGAACGAGTCCTTTCCCGACCCGGCCAGAACCACATCGCCGAGCGCGGTCTGCAACTTGATCGGAGCAAACGCTGGGTAGGTCGATGTTGGACCGGATGCCCTGAACTCGGCCATCGCCGCCTCAAAGTGCCGCAGAAACAGCGCCGCTCCGTACGCGGAGTAGTTGCGATCCCATGTGCGCGCCATGTCGTAGGCGGCCCGGTTCACGATCGCGATCGTGTCGTCGTTCACGTCGCCCAGGTACGGCGAGACCGCAAGGTCGTACGCCGCCTTCCTCGTCACTGAAAGCTGGGGCGGGAACGCCGAGCGCAGGAACGGCGCCGCAAGCTGAGCGCCGATCACCAGTCGGGCGGCAAGGCGCTCCACCGGCTCCGGCAGGGTCCAGGACCGGCGCACCCGCGCCGACAGCCCTTGGTCGAGCGCCAACCGTAGCGCCTCGCCCGAGCCCGCTCCCTTGGGGAGCCAAGGCACCCCCCAGTCGCCCTTCGTCTTGGGAACCGTCCACTCCCTTCCCGCGCGTGCATCAAGTTGGCTCCACAGCAAGTAAGAGATCTGGGCGGGCTCGCTGGCCTTGGCGATCAGGTTGTCCCCCATCAGCCCGCCAAACTCGGCCGGAGCCATCACGTCCCGAAACAGGTTCTCCACCGTCCGGAGCCGATGCTCGAAGGGAGGGAACCCCAGCATCTGCTCGTACGAGTAGCCCAGCGGCTTGCCGGTATGCCCGATCTTCGCCTTCACCTGGTTCAAGAACGCCTCGGGGAGCACCAGGTCAGAGCGCAACTTGTCAGGGCTCTCCCGGGTCCAAAACCCGTCGGCAGCCTGCCCAGGGCTCGCCGTCGAAAGTGCCAGTACAAGCGGAAGGAGTCCCAAGCCGAGTCGCATGGCGCGAGGCTACCCCTGGCTCACAACCACCACTCCCATCGAGTGTGCCGGTATCCGAACCAGGAACTTGCCCCCGACCTTGCCCAGGCTCTGAGTTGTCACCCGGACCGCCTTGGGATTCGTCTCGTTGGTCGACTCCGCCTTCGGCCCGCTCAGCAGATGCAGGACCGCCTTGCCTCCCTTACCGCCAAGCGCAACTGTGACCTTGGCCTCCGCCTCCAAGCTCTTGTTCACCAGAAAAACGGAGGTCCCCGACTTGTCCCGAGAGGCAAACGCCGAGACAAGCGGGACCCCCGCTAGCGACGCCCGCCGAATCGGGCGGATGCTCACGTCCCGGTACCAAGCCTTGCCCGAGACCACCCCGGCGTCGGCAAGCCGACGGGCCACCACCTCCAATTCCTTGGTGTCCGGCAGCGGATCGTAATCCACCGAGACCTGGGTCCACGGCTTTGTCCCGACCACCGAAGGCGTCACCATCGCCGACTTCGTGGCGAGCCAGCCGCGCGAGTCCCCGATCTGGAACGAGGCTCCGTTCGTAGTGGTCAACGCCTCCGTCCGCACCCAGCCGGTCAGGCGTAGCGTCCCCTTGGTAACGAGCGGCACCGTCTTGCGCGCATAGAAGTAGTTCAGGTCCTGGCTGCCGTCGAACTCCACCTCCAGCGTTCCACCCGACTGCGAATGCCGCATCCCGGTGGACTCCATCAAAGTCCACGAACCCTCAACCGGAATCGCCGGACCTCTGAACCCGAACTCCGCCCCTAGTCCGCGGTGAGGCTCGATCCCCATCCCGCTGTCTCCTGCCACATCGTAAGTTGGGCAGGCCACCTTCACTCCCAAAATCTCGTCGCGAAGGTACGACGCGTAAAGGGAAGCAGGGAAGAACTGCGGCCGCTCGACGAATGGCGCTGAGTAGCCCCGCACCATCCCCCAGTACTCGTTGGGAAACACCCAGAAGTTCGCGAACGCGACGTTGTTCTTGGGCTCCAAGAACACGCGCAGCATCTCCGCAATCAAGAGCGCGTTGCCCAAGGTATGCCGGTAAGGAACCGGCTCCTCCTGCACAAAACCGCCGTTGAACTCGGTCACCGCGATCGGCACGCTGGAACGCTTCGTCGTCGATTTCAGCAGGGCGTTGAGCTTGTCGTAGTAACGCTGGATCTGGTCTGGCGCTGCCCAAGCGTGTTGGAACACCGAGTCCGTCTTCAGCTCTGGGCGCGCGCCCCACATGCCCGGAATGTAGGAGTGGTGGATCGCGAAATCAAGGTTAGGACCAAGGGCTTTTGCAACGTGGCTAGGCCACCCGTCCAACTCCGGGAACCCGGTTGAGATCACCGCCCCCAGCCGAACCTTGGGATCGACTGCCCGAATCCTCGCCCGAGCCTCTAGGAACTTGGCGGCGTACTCTGCCGCCGTGAAGGGCTTGACCTTGCCGATGTCGTCATTGGACTTGTGCGGCCCGTGCTCGCTCTCGTTCCCATACTCGAACCACACCGCCCCCACTGGCTTAGGGTGCCCGTCCTGGGCTCGGCGCATCGCCCAAGGGTGCGCCGCGTCGGCCGGGGAATTCAAATACTCCACGAAGTCGGCCGCGTCCTGAGCCGTCCCCGCGTAGTCGGACAGCGTGATCAGGGGCTGCGCGCCGATCGCCTTGCACACCGTCAAGAACTCGGGCAGACCGAACCTCTGGTTCGGCCGAGACCCCACCGGTCCGATCGTGCGCTTCCACTGGTACAGGTGCGCCGCGCACCCGCCAGGCCACCGGGCGATCTTGATTCCCGCCGCCTTCGCCCGCGCGACCATGCCGGCAACGGGCGCCTTAGCCACCGGATCCCACATGCCCTGGCCGGTGTTGGTCGATTGGGGGCTCGTGTCGCCGTACCCGCCTTCCTGGTAGCTAACCAGGTTGCCGCCCAGAACCAATCGGTTCGCGCGGCCCAGCCCTCCAGAACTAGCGATCTCAACCGAAGCGGCGAACTGCGGCGCGTCCCGAGCCACCAGGATCGGAAGGAGCAGCAGAGCGATCTGCACCATAGCCCGAGTATGGGCCCAGAATCGTCTTTGTCCGCAGGGAGCCGCTGTTAGCTTCCGCTTCCCGGGATCCGGATGAAGAAGTTCACCGTGCCCCCATCCGTGAAGCCGAGCCGCTCGTAGACGGGGCGGCCCATCGCGGAGGCTTGTAGGATCCCGACCTTGTAGCCAAGCTCGCGGGCGGCCAGGAGCGGCTGCGCCGTAACGGCGGCGCCAATGCCCTTGCCGCGATGGTCGGCAACCGTGGACACCGAGTACATGCCTGCCACCCCGTCTCGTAGGGAGAGCATCGAGGTGCCAACGACCTCGTCCCCATGACGAACCTGGAAGTACTGGATATGGGCGTCGGGAGACGGGTCAGCTCCGACGGTTCCCGGCCCCAAAATTGATGCGACCTCGGGAAGAAGTTGGAACCCGCTTGCGGCGGCGGCTACCCAGCCTGCGGGGTCGCTCTCCGGCGTAAGCCGTTCAAAATCGTAGCCCTCGGGGAGCCCGGGATCGGCAAGCCTATTCAGGTCAACAACCATGCCGGGCATGATGTTGGGGCCTGCAAATCCCTCGGCAAGGGCCGCTTGCAGCGCTGCCTCGGAGACCCCATTCGGGAAGAAGAGCATCGCCGGGAACCCTCCTGCCAACTCCTTGGCCACGGCCGCGACCTCGTGGTCACCAATGCCGAACGCCAGGTTGCCGAACGGGTCGGGAAGCCCCGTCGACAGGAGGAACCCGTCGTCGAGCGGACGCAATCCTGGGCCTCGGTAGCAGGCCAGCATCGCCTTGAAGGTTGAGGCCATCTGCGTCGCAGACAGGCTGACGGCGTCCGACGGAGAGGTAACAAACATAGGTCGCACTCTACCCAGTCCAAGTTCTCAGCCAAGCGCTCGCCGTATCAGCGCGACCGCTTCGTTCTGGGAGACGGTTGCGGTGTCGATCGTCAGTACCGACCGATCCCACGGGAGGTAGTCGCGGGCCAGCACTTCTTCCCAGGTGGGTCCGGCTAGGTCGGCAACGCCGGGGTCCCTTCCTTCGAGTCGCTGACGGTGCAAGCCAAGGTCGGAGCAAACGACCTCCACTTCCAGAACCAAGGCTCCCGCAATGAGGCCGGCGTTCCGCCACGCGTTGCGCGTGAGCGGCCAAGGGTTCACCTGGTCTGCCACCACGTCTCTCCCCAGCAGTAGGTTCTCCTCTGCCAGGCGGTAGCCAACCACGTAGCCTTTGCCGCCGATCTCCTCGTCGGTAAGCCCATCGTCGCGGAGCGCTTGCTCGATCGTGTCGGCGCGCAGGTAGACCGCGCCGATCTGGCGGGCAAGTTCCCGGGCGATCGTAGACTTCCCAATCCCGGGAAGTCCGGAGAACACGATCAGGTTCAGAGCGGCTCCGTCATGTGCTTGCGGTTTTCAGCCGCCTCAAACGGCTCCGGCCAAAACTCCTCGAGGCGCACGATCAGGCCGTCCTGAACCCGAAAGAAGGAAATGGGCCGGGCCGACTGCACCCCGTCCGTCCCGGAGACCTCTGAAACCACTTGCTCCGCATCGCCGAAGAGGCGATGAATCTCGAATCGCCAGGCTCCGTGGGCGGGGTACTCCGCGTTCATCTGCACGAATCGGGCCGCTCCACGGATGCGCTCGCTGGATTGTGGCCACTCAAGCACAAAGTCGGGGGCCAGTACGGAGGCCACGGAGGCGAAGTCGTTGGTGCCCATGAGGCGCCAGAACTGGCGGACAACCTCGATCGCAGCGGGTGGCGGAGTTTCCATTGGCGTAGAGATACCTCGCCCAACAGCAGAACGGGCGGGGATTCCCCCGCCCGCTCCCCAGGGATGCCCGGACCTTACTTCTTCTTGGCCTCGGCTTCCTTGGCCGCCTGCTCAAACGCGGTGCCCATGCCCTTCATGGCGTCTCCGACCACGTTGCTCAGGTCGATCTCCTCAACCTTGGCGTCCTTCGGGAAGTCGGCCTTGAGGGCGCTGTCGTCCACTTCGTTGCCGAAGCGCATTCGCATCGTCACCTCGTGGCGGAAGTTTCCCTTGTCGTCACGAGTCTCGACTTCGAGAACCTGGGGCAGGTCGGTAGCCGAATCGACGGTGATCGACACTCGCTCCGGCTGGCTGGTGGCTTCCAGAGTCACGTCGTAGACTTCTTTCACTCCCTCATACCGGCGCGGCGAGATGTGAATCTTGTCCTTGCCGTACTTCTTGCCGTACTCCTCCAGCATCTGCTTGAGGTTCATGTTCTTGAAGGCTTCGTCCATGCCGCCCTGGATCTCCTTCGCGATGAAGGCCGGGTCCACGAGGCCGCCGAGTTTCATGCGCACGATCTTGTTCTCCTTCTGATCGTAAAAGCTCATCGCGTCGCCTTCGATGCGCATGACGGAACCTTCTCCGGTGTTCATGTACACCTTGCCGTCGCGACCGGCGATGCTGAACTCCTCCTTCTTTCCGTGCTCAGACGACTCGATCGTGAACTGGAAGGCGTTCACCTTCTGAGCGGCCGCCACCAGCATGTCGTAGGTCTTGGCGCTTGCCTTGGACGGCAGCATGGAGACGACCACGACGGCGAGGACGGCGATTCCGGCCACCGGCAGAAGACGGTTGATCCGCCAGGCGTGCCGAACCGGGGTGGCTTTGGCAAGCGTGCGCAGGTTTCGCATCAGGTCTTCGGGCGGCTCGTTTCCGAGGGGGGCGGCGTTCATGGCGTTCTGGATCTCCTTGTCTTGATCGTTCTGGTTCATCGTTCTTCTCCGATTTGGGGGTTGGTGGCGAATTCGCCGAAGGTGCCGCCGAGGGCTTCTCTCAAGCTTTGTCGGCCGCGCTGGAGGAGGCTGTTGGTGGCAGTTGCGGAGCGCTTGGTCACGCGGCCGGTCTCCTCGGTGCTGAGGCCGTTCACGTACTTGAGGACCAGCACTTCACGCTGGTTGTCCGGAAGCTGGGCAAGGGCGCCTCGGGTAGCCAGTTGCATCGGGCTCGGCCCCTCGGTCGGAGCAAGCACTCCTTCCGAGAGCGGCATTTCCGCCCGTCGGTACCGTTTGCGGTAGGCATCGGCAACCTTTCGGCGGGCGATTCCTAGCAGCCAATGGCGCTGGTTGTCGGCCCGCTCCAACCGGGGGAAGTCCTTGAAGGCGGCGGCGAAGACTTCCATCACTACGTCCTCGGCATCTTCCCGGTGCTGGACCTGAGACGAAACGAATCGCCAAATCTCGGTCGAGAAGAACTCGACCAGTTCCTCGGGATTCCTGGCTCGGGCGATCTGGACTTCTTCGTTCGGTTGGTCGATGTCGGCTCCCCAAAGGCCGGCTTGGGGTGCGCCCTTAGCCGGCGTGATCTGTTTTGGCTCTGGTCTGAAAAGTGTTGCGAGCGATCTCAAATTGGCTCCTCCATCGATCCAGTCGCTCGGCAGAGACCAAATCTATCGCAGAGGGCCAAAAGACCCAGACCGAGCGTAGCACTGCCGATCCTATGCAAGGGTCCTAAGCCCCCCTCGAGTACAAAGAGCAGAATTATAAGAAGTTAAAAACGTGATATCTAAATCACGAAAAACAAATCGTATATAATCACTGCAATGATCTGTTCGACAGGATTCAGGTTGTCCCTTGTCTTTCTCACCGTTGGGCTAGCCCTGGGCTCGGCAAATGCCGGACGTTCCCACTCGCCCGAGGTCGCCCTCGCCGCAATCAAAGCGGGGAATGATCGCTTCGCGGCCGGGAAGCCGGTCCGTCCAAACCAAGATCCCGCAAAACGGCGCGAGGTGGCGACGAAGCAGACCCCTCACACCGTTGTCGTCACCTGCTCGGACTCCCGGCTATCGCCGGAACTGATCTTCGACCAAGGACTTGGCGATCTCTTCGTTGTGCGCACGGCGGGCAACACGGTGGATGCGGAGAACTTGGGAAGCATCGAGTATGCAACTTCCGTTCTCGGCGCCCGTCTCGTGATAGTTCTCGGGCACGATAAGTGCGGCGCGGTCGAGGCTGCGATCGGCAAAGGAAAGCTGCCTGGAAACCTGCCTGCGGTGGTGCGACCGATTAAGCGGAGCGTTGGCAAGGAGAGCGAACTCGGCAAAGCCATCGCCCAGAACGTCCGCTCCGTCCGCGAAACCCTCGCGATCAAAAACAGGGTGACGGCTACCCAGGTGGCCAACGGCCAGATTCAAGTAAGGGGGGCCGTCTACGACCTCCAGTCGGGCAAGGTTGTTCTTCTTGACTAGCTCAGCTGAGCGCAAACCATTTTTCGCAGCCGGGGCGGGAACCATTTCCGCCCTGGCCTCGTTCGGTATCAGTAGAGTCCTGAAGGGGAGTAGCGCCTGCAACGGCAGGGATCGTGTTCGTCAATACGCTCGTAAGAGCCGGACCGGTCAGGAACAGCAAGACCTTCATCGCCAAGCGATGAAGGTTTTTTGTTGCCTGGCGTGGTCGGCTCGGATTGGAGCAAAACAAATGAACTGTCCCCAATGCAACGTGACCCTTCTCATCACCGAGCGGCAGGAAGTCGAGATCGACTACTGCCCGCAGTGCCGTGGCGTCTGGCTAGATCGTGGCGAACTCGACAAGCTTCTTCAGCGAAGTGCGCCCTACCGGAAGGACGACGACGATGATGACGATGATCGGAAGCGACGTGCTGATCCCTACATCGCCCAGCCCTACCGAAAGAAGAAGCGGGAGGGGTTCCTCGCGGACCTGTTTGACTTCTGATGACAGAACTCGCGAACACTCCTCTTTGGATCTGGGGAACCTTCCTCGGATTCGTTTTCGCCATGCTGGCGCTCGACCTGGGCGTCTTCCACCGCAGCGCCCACCGGGTGGAGATGAAGGAGGCGCTCACTTGGAGCGCCGTCTGGATCGGGATGGCCCTGCTCTTCAACCTAGGAATCTTCTTCTTCTGGGACCAAATCCAGCCGCAGAGCGCCTACTCCAACAAGGACGCAGGCTTTGCCTTCCTGGCCGGATATCTGGTTGAGAAGGCGCTCAGCGTCGACAACATCTTCGTCTTTGCCCTGATCTTCAGCTACTTCAGCGTGCCCGACAAGTACCAGCACCGGGTGCTGTTCTGGGGGATTATCGGCGCCCTCCTGTGCCGTGCGATCTTCATCGCAGCGGGAGCCACCCTGCTGGAGAACTTCTTCTGGACGATGATCCTGTTCGGGCTCTTCCTCATCCTGACCGGGGTGAAGATGGTGGTTGCCAAGGACAAGAAGTTCGAGCCAGAGAAGAATCCGCTGGTTCGAGGATTCCGGAAGCTCATGCCGGTAACGCCGGACTATGTGGGCCAGAAGTTCTTCACCCGGATCGACGGAAAACTCTGGGCTACCCCTCTCTTCGTAGTGTTGCTTGTTGTGGAGATCACGGACGTGATCTTCGCCGTGGACTCCATTCCGGCGATCTTCGCGATCACTTCGGATCCGTTCATCGTGTTCACGTCGAACGTGTTCGCCATCCTCGGCCTTCGAGCGCTGTTCTTCGCGCTTGCCGGGCTGATGCAGATGTTCCACTACCTCAGCTATGGTCTCGCGGGGATCCTCGTGTTCGTCGGAGCCAAGATGCTGTACGGTTACGCCGAGAAGGTCGTCGTTCCAGACTGGCCGAAGTTCCCGGTGGCGGTTTCGCTTCTCGTCATCGTTCTGATCCTCGCTGCCTCGATCGTGGCGTCGGTCAAGAACCCGCCGGCCAAAGCCCAGGAGGCTCCTGCATGATCCTGTCGTCCGCGATGCCTGGGAGGTCCGGTAAATCGACCTTCTAAGCGCAAGCCTACTTTCGCCCATGGTCCTGGCCTTTGTGCTGGGCGCTGTAGCCACCCTCATCGGGAGCGACCTCAAGCTCCCGGAGGGCCTCTACTCGGCCCTATCCATCTATCTCCTGTTTGCGATCGGCTTGAAGGGTGGGGTGGCCCTCTCCGAGACCAGAATCTCCGACCTATGGCTCCCGGCCCTTGCTACCGTCGCCGTGGGCGTCCTAACAACCCTCGTCTCCTACCTTTCGGCCCGCCGGGCGGGCCGCCTTGACGTTGTGGACTCGGCGGCCATGGCGGCGCACTATGGGTCCGTGTCTGCGGTCACCTTCATCACCGCCATCACCTTTGCCCAGAGTCAGGGACTCAAGACCGAGGGATTCCTGCCCGCCCTTGTGGCCATCCTCGAGATTCCTGCCATCCTTCTGGCCCTTGGCATCGCATCTCGCTCAGGGGCTTCCGCTCCCCTCGGCAAGATAGCACGCGAACTGATGACCGGCAAGACCGTCGTTCTCCTTCTAGGCGGAATGGCGATCGGTCTCGCGAGCGGCGTTCGCGGGATGGAGCAGGTCAAGCCGCTCTTCGGCGACCTTTTCAAAGGCGCCCTCACGATCTTTCTGCTTGAGATGGGACTCATCGCGGCGAGGCGCTTCAAGGAGCTTGGCAAACATGCGGCATTCCTCGGAGTCTTCGGAACAATCGTGCCCCTGATCAACGGAATCCTTGGCGTGTTAGCGGGATCGATGGCGGGGATGACGCCAGGCGGCGCGGGAGTCCTTGGCGCAATGGCGGCAAGCGCCTCGTACATCGCTGCTCCCGCTGCGGTACGCATGGCGTTGCCGCAGGCTAACCCAAGCCTCTACCTCACCGCCTCGCTGGCCATCACGTTCCCGTTCAACTTGGTGTTCGGCATCCCGCTCTTCCAGCATCTCGCAGCATTGGCGGCCAAGGGGCATTACCCGAGCTGACCGAAGGTTCCGTCGGCGATCATGTCGAGGGTCTCGCGGATGTCGTTTGGCGAGTTCATCACGAAGGACCGGTACTGCAGCACGGGCTCATCGAGGGGCTTTGCGGACACGAAGAGCACCCGCGCGCCCGCCGGCCCAGACTCCACCCGTACCCCGTCTCCGTCGGTGAGTACCGCCATATGGGCGAGAGAAACTCCTTTGTCTCCCACCAGGATGGAGCCATCGAGCACGTAGAGAAAGGCGTTCTCGCCCGGGGCGGCGGGAAGATCCAGGGTGGTCTCGGGAACGAGCATCGCGTCGATCACCGTCGGCTGCGTGGCGATCTCGCCGAACGCACCGTCGATCCCCGCAAAAGACCCCGCCACGATCCGTACCGTGGCGCCAACCGTGTCAACCACCGGGATCGAATCGCCGGGCGCCCCTACGTAGCCTGCCGGAGTGCGCTTCAAGGCCTTGGGGGGGCTGAACCACAGCTGGATGAACTCGCCCCCATCCGAATCGGGGGCAAGCATCTCCTCGTGGTAGATGCCGTTGCCGGCCGTCATCCACTGCGCGCCGCCGGCGCCGACTCGGCCCTCGTTGCCGAGGGAGTCTCGGTGGGCGACGTGCCCCTTGATCACGTAGCTCAGGGTCTCGATTCCCCGATGCGGGTGCCGAGGGAAGCCAATCTCGTCCGACCCCTGCGACAGGTCCACCGTGACGTGGTCCAGGAGGAGGTAGGGGTCGAGAAGAGCCATCCGGTCGCCTCCGATGGACCGCCGAATGAGCACGCCCTTGGCCTCGTCGGCCTGGGTCGGGGCGAAAGCGAATGCGATATGTCTTGGACTCATGGTTGAACCTCCGGGGACAGGTAGGCGGGGTCGGGAATCGGCTTCAAGCCCGCCTCGATCATGGCGCGCCGATCTTCCATGAAGGGTGGGATCGAGAGCCTTTCGCCAATCCGGTCGGCGGGTTCGTCGCCCGCCATTCCAGGGCCGTCGGTGGCCAGCTCGAAGAGGATTCCCCCGGGTTCTCGGAAGTAGAGGCTATGGAAGTAGTAGCGGTCCACGTAGCCGGAGGTCCGAAATCCTGCGGCCTCGATCCGGTCTTGGAAGGCTAGCAATTCCTGATCATCTCGGACCCGGAAGGCGACGTGGTGGACCCCGCCTGCGCCGACCTGACCGAACCCGCTGCCGGGAAGCTCAACCACGTTGACCTCAGAGGCGGAATCTTCGGTGCGGATCTCGAATCGCGTTCCGTCCAGGTCCCGGTAGCCCAGGACATCAGCAAGTACCCGCCGGGTGGAGTCTGGGCGTGCGCTCTGGAGATCGACGCCAAGGATGCCTCGGGTGGCCATATCGGCGGGCAAGGTTTTCGCCCAGGGAACAACCTCGCCGGGTAGCCCGGCATCGTCGACCAGCGCAAGGCGCTGCCCCTCCGGGTCCGAGAACAAGAGCCGCGCCCGCCCGCTCAAGTCTTGGTCCTGCTCCACGAACATTCCGGCTTCTCGCAGTCGCTCGGCCCAAGCGGGCAGGGAATCGCCTCGGGCTCGGAGGGTGGTCAGGGAAACCGTTCCAAGACCGGGACGGTCTGGGCCGATCGTCGGCCAGTCGAAGAACGTGAGGTCCGTTCCCGGAGAGCCCACCTCGTCTGCGTAGAACAAATGGTAAGCAGACACGTCGTCCTGGTTGATGCTCTTCTTAACCAAGCGCATCCCCATCTCGCCGGTGTAGAACCGCAAGTTGTCCGCAATGCGGGAGCTGACGGCGGTTACGTGGTGGAGGCCGAGTACCTTCATGAGATAATTATATCCATATGGATTAAATCCATGTCAAGTATATTGTTCGATAGCGATGCCTACCCGCCATGTTGGTCCTGAGAACGAGCGGCTCGCCCTGGACGTCTTCATCAAGCTAAACCGTGCGTGTACGAGCGTGATGCGCCGCGTCCACCCCGCTCTCCGAGAACTTGGTCTGAACCCGATCCAGTTCGGCGTTCTAGACACCCTCCGGTTCGGAGGTCCTCTACCGATCTCTACGATTGCCGAGAAGAATCTGTGCTCGCAGAACAGCCTGTGCACGGTGATCGACACCATGGAGAGGCACGGCTTGGTGCGCCGCCGCCGCCACGAGACCGATCGGCGCGTAGTTCTGGTCGAACTGGAGGAGGCTGGAGAGCGCCTGTTTGAGAAGGCTTGGCCCGGTCACCTGGAGCGGGTTGTCGAGGCAACTTCCTCGCTTACGCTGGACGAGCAGCGGCAACTCGATGCGCTCCTACGCAGGCTGGGCCGGGGCTAGCCAGCCCTCGGCTGGAAGAGCTCGATCGGGTTTCCTGAAGGATCTTCGACCAGGACTTGGCTGCCGCCTGGCCCCTCGACCGGCTGGCTGCGGAAGCGGGCTCCCATGCTTCCCAGCGCCGAAAGTGCGGCGGCGAGGTCCTCGACCTGGATGACCAGCCGATTCCAGCCGCCCGGAATGGGAGTGGATCCGTCGTCCAAGGGCTTGGAAGCGGAGGTGCCGGGCCCGCTCAACCAAATCTCCAGGTCTCCGCGCGCCACGATCGCGAAGGGAGGCCCCCATCGGTCGACGAGTGCGAATCCGAGCGTTTCGTAGAAAGGAAGGGATTCGTCAATGTCCCGAACCAGATAGCGGACGGTAGCCACAATGCATTCTAGTGCAGAAGTGCTGCGAGGCCAAGCCCTCTGATACCCTTGACCCCAACGTGCCGACTTTCCTCCTCTTCGACCTTGACGGCACTCTGAGCAATCCGCTCCTCGGGATCGGCAGGTCTCTGAATCACGCCCTCGAGCACTTTGGCCATCCAGCGCGGTCGATGGAGGAACTGGCGCGGTTCGTCGGCCCCCCGCTGGACGAGTCCTTTCGGTTGCTCCTTGGCAACCTCTCGTACGCCGAAGTCTCCGCGCTTGTGGCGAAGTATCGGGAAAGGTATGGGGAAATCGGGTACGCGGAGAACACCCTCTATGGGGGGATCGTCCCTGCCCTGCGTGCCCTGTCGAAGGCGGGAGTGCGGATGGGGGTCTGCACCTCCAAGCGGGCGGACTTCGCCGAACGTATTCTCGATCTCTTCGAGTTGGCCGACTATTTCGAGGTCGTTGACGGTGGCGACCTCGGCATTCGCAAGGGTGAGCAGATTCGAGGCTTGCTTGAGCGTGGGGTGATCGACGGCTCCACGATGATGGTCGGCGACCGAGCCGTGGACTTGGCGGCGGCGCGAGAGAATGGGATTGCCGGCGTTGGAGTTCTCTGGGGGTTCGGTTCGCGAGAGGAACTGCTGGCAGAGAGACCATCCCGTCTCCTTCAGGACCCGAGCGATCTGCCAAGTCTGGCGCCGCTGCCTTGAAGAGTAGAAAGCAAGGCATTGAAGGGGGTTCCAACCGGATAGAATTCGGCTGAGGCAAACATGGCGGTTACCAAACTCAATATCAATGGCGCAGTTCGATCCGTAGACGTCCCGGCAGACATGCCACTCCTCTGGGTGTTGCGAGACGTGCTCGACCTGACGGGATCGAAGTACGGTTGCGGGATCGGGGTGTGCGGAGCCTGCGCGGTGCTGATCGACGGGGAGGCCCGTCGAAGCTGCATGGTAACAGCAAGCGAGGTCGGGACCGGGAAGGTCGTGACCATCGAGGGAATCTCCAAGGATGGTAGCCACCCGCTACAGAAGGCCTGGATCGAGCACGACGTTCCCCAGTGTGGATACTGCCAGGCAGGGCAGATCATCGCGGCCGCTGCGTTGCTGAAGGCCACCCCGAGGCCCACGAAGGCAGATTTGGATCTGGCAATGGGCGGGCACATCTGCCGATGCGGCACCTATCAACGCATCCAGGAAGCCATCCTTGCGGTGGCAAGCGCCGCGCCCGTTGCGGTCAAGCCAACCGCAAAGAAACCCGCCGCTAAGCCGGCGTCCAAACCCGTCAAGCCCGCCAAGAAGTCGGGTGGGAAGGTGATGGCATGAGCGATCGAACCGAAATCACGCGTCGTAGCATCCTCAAACTGATGGGTGGAGCCGGAGCCAGCTTCATGCTCGGCAGCTTCAGCCTCGCCTGCGCCGACCCGCTCCAGAAGTCGGGAGCCGCCGCCGGGCCGAGCTTTGTCCCCAATGTTTTCGTCAAGATCGATCCGGATGGCCAGGTGACGATCACCGCAAGCCGATCCGACATGGGCCAGGGCATCCGCACCACGTTCGCGATGCTCGTGGCCGAGGAGATGGACGCGGACTGGAGCAAGGTCAAAGTCGTTCAGGCCCACGCGGACGCCGCCTTCGGCGGCCAGGGCACCGGCGGCAGTTCCAGCGTCACCAGCTCGCATCGACGTCTCCGAAAGATGGGCGCAACCACGCGGGCGATGCTGATCGAGGCAGCTGCCAAGACTTGGAACGTCGAGGCCAGTACCTGCCACACCGAGCCCGGCAAAGTTGTCCACAGCTCGGGCAAGTCGCTGAGTTACGGTGAGTTGGCGGGCGCCGCTTCCAAGCTCCAAGTTCCAACCGGAGACATTCCTCTCAAGAAACGGGCCGACTACCGGATCGTGGGCAAGCCCAAGAACCGGGTCGACAACCCAGCGGTGGTCACCGGCAAGGCGATCTACGCCCAAGACGTCAAGGTTGCCGGCGCCCTCTATGCGGTGATTGCGCGACCTCCAAAGTACGGCGCGACTCTGAAATCCGTCGACGATGCGGCCGCTCGCAAGGTGGCGGGGGTTGTGGACGTGGTCCGAGTGTCCAGCGGGGTCGCGGTTGTGGCCAAGAACACCTGGGCGGCGTTCCAGGGGCGCGACGCTCTGAAACTGGTCTGGGACGACGGCCCCAACGCCGGGGTGACCAGCGCCACCCTTCTGACCTCCCTCAAAGCGGCGGTTGGCCCGCATCGGGAGATGCCGGAAGGGAAGGTGGTCAGCGGAACCCTCGATTTCCCCTACCTGGCTCACGCCACGATGGAGCCGCAGAACGCGGTTGCCGACGTAAGGGAGGATTCCTGCACGATCTGGGCGCCAACCCAATCTCCGGAGGGCGTCCTCGGAATGGCCACGCGGCTAACCGGCTTGCCCAAGGAGAAGGTCCGCGTCAACGTCACGTTGCTTGGAGGAGGCTTCGGGCGCCGGTTCGATAGCTCGTTCGTGCAGGAGGCGGTGGAGATCTCCAAAGCGGTCAAGAAGCCGATCAAGCTCCAGTGGACCCGCGAGGACGACACCAAAAACGATAGCTATCGGCCCATGAGCCATCACGCCTTCCAGGCGACGCTTGGCCCTGACGGCATGCCCCTTGGTTGGAGCCACCAGGTCCTCTACGCGGGCGGCTGGGGGAACGGCAAGTTTGAGGGAGCCAACATCCCCTACGAGATCCCCAATTCCGGCCGAATGCAGAAGAGCGTAAACGCGCCGATCCCGGTTGGGGCGTGGCGCTCGGTCGAACACTCCCAGATTTCGGTTACCGACGAGTGCTTTATCGACGAGTTGGCGAAGGCGGCCGGGCAAGATCCCTACCAGTACCGGCGCAAGCTGATCCGAAACCCGCGTCTCCTTGCGGTACTGGACCTTGCCGCCCAGAAGGCTGGCTGGGGCAAGCCGTTGGCCAAAGGCCGGGCGCAAGGCATCGCATGCTTCGAGGGCTACGGCTCCTACGCGGCGCACGTCGTGGAACTGAGCATTGTGGACGGCGAGGTCGTAGTCCACAAAGTGGTGTGCGCAGTCGACTGTGGCCTCGCCATCAATCCCAAGGGAGTCGAAGCGCAGATCCAGGGAGCTGCCTCCGATGCCCTCTCGACTTCGCTAAAGGCGAGGATCACCATCGAGGGCGGCGCGGTTCGACAGAGCAGCTTCTCCGACTACGAGTGGCTGACCTTCGACCAGATGCCAAAGGTTGAGACCCACATCATCAGCGGTAGCGACGAGCCGGGCGGCATGGGTGAAGTTGGCTACCCTGGAGCGGTTGCGGCAACCGCCAATGCGGTGGCTGCCCTCACGGGCTCCCGACCACGGCGTTTCCCGTTGCGTGTCTAGGATGCGCGAGATTCTGGATGGGCTGGAGTCCTGGGCCGCGGCCGGCCATCGCTTTGCGGTGGCCACGGTGGTGGAAACCTGGGGCTCCTCTCCGCGTCCGGTTGGCGCGATGATGGCGGTTCGAGACGATGGCTTTACCATCGGCTCGGTGAGCGGCGGTTGCGTCGAGGGAGCGGTCACCCACGAGCTTGGCGAGTGCCTGGCCAATGGGCGATCGAGGGAGCTTAGGTTCGAGGCGATCTCCAACGAACAAGCGTTCCAGGTCGGACTCTCCTGTGGCGGTGCCATTCGCCTATGGCTGGAGCCAGACCCCCATCGAGCCGCTCCGCAAGCCTGGAACGAACTTCTGGCCGCCTCCCGAGAAGGGCGGGCTGGCGCCACGATCATCTGGTTGGATACCGGGGAGCGCGCCTGGCGTCATGCGGAGCACCTGCCCGACGCCCTGCGCAGCCGGGCGGAAGGTGGAGTCGTCGAGGTCGATGGACGCCAGGCGTTCGTCCATCGGCTCGAGGTCCCTCCGCGCCTGATTATCGTGGGCGCGGGGCATCTCTCTATCCCGCTCGTTGCCCTTGCGCAGGTTTTAGGCTTCCGAACGGTGGTGGTGGACCCTCGATCCGCCCTCGCCAATCCGGACCGCTTTGCGGTCCGACCAGACGAGATCCACCCTGTCTGGCCCAAGGCGGCATTCGAGAGCCTAGAGTTGCGGTCGGACGACTCCGTGGTGGTGCTGACCCACGATCCCAAGATCGACGACGTGGCCCTCGCCATCGTCCTCAAGAGCCCGGTCCGCTACATCGGCGCGCTCGGCAGTCGCGGGACCCAGGCTGGCCGACGCAAATCGCTGCTGGACCAGGGCTTCTCGGAGAAGGAAGTCGATCGGATTCACGGGCCGGTTGGTCTCGCGATCGGGGCCAAGAGCCCGGAGGAGATCGCGCTCAGCATTTTGGCCGAGGTTGTCCAGGTTCGGCGTGCGGGTTAGCGCGGTTGTTCCCGCGGCGGGCCTCAGCCGCCGAATGGGCGGACCCAACAAGCTCCTCCTCCCCTGGGGCGACCTCACCGTGATCCGGTCAACCGTCCTCGCCCTCTGCGGCGAGGTCGACGACATCGTGGTGGTGACGGGTCGAGATTCGGAAGCGGTCGCTCGGCAGGTAGGCGACCTTGCCAGAACGGTGTTCAACCCCTCCTTCGAACTCGGCGCCGGCGGTTCGATCGCCATCGGAGTGCTGGAGTGCAACCCGGAGGACGCAATCCTGATCGCCCTTGGAGACATGCCGGGCCTTCAAGCGGCGGTAGTACAAGCACTCCGAGAAGGGCTGGAATCCGCGGGCCCGGATGCCATCCGGCGCCCCCGCTACCAGGATGATCCCGATGTTCCTGGACACCCTGTCCTTTTCGGTTCTGGCTATCGGGACGAGATGCTGGCTCTAGAGGGCGACGATGGGGCGAAGGATATTCTTGCTCGGCATGCTCAGCTTGTCCGTGAGATTCTGTGCCCGGGATGCCTGCCCGACCTCGATCGGCTCAACCCCCTGAATCTAGACTTGTAGCCGCAGGCCGTCGTAGGCCAGCCGCATCCCTTGCGGCATGCCTGCCTCGAAGTCATCGTGGTCGTAATCGCCGCTGAGGTGGGTGAAGTAGGTCGTCTTGGCCCCGATCCGGAGGGCGGCTTCCACCGCGGCCTCGTAGTGGAAGTGGTTGGGGTGGGGCTTGATCCGAACCGCGTCCAGGACAAGCACGTCCAGGTTCTCCAGGTGTTCGAAGGCCGTAGCCGGTATCTCGCTCACGTCCGTGATGTAGGCAAATGCGTTCAGGCGAATTCCCGTTACCGGAATGGAGCCGTGGAGGACGTCGAAGAATCGAAGCTCCATGCCGCAGACGGTGGCCGATTCTGGCGTATCGATCAGATCGAAGCGCGGGACGTGGACCTCGGGAGGAAACTCGCGGAAGGCGTACGGATAGATGCGGCGAATGTCGGCCTGGTCGCTGGGCCGGGCGAAGACTTTCATCGGCTGCCCGGTGCGAATGCAGATCGAGCGCAGATCGTCCATTCCCATCACGTGGTCGGCATGGGTGTGGGTGATCAGCACGTGATCGATGTCGAAGAGGCGCTCGCGGTGCATCTGGAGCCGGAGCTCCGGAGCGCAATCCACCAGGAGGTTGCCCTCTGGCCCGCGGAGAATGATGGAGGACCGAGTTCGGTGGTTCTTGGGGTTCGCAAGGAAGGCTTCGGGGTACTGGACGCCAAGCATTGGCACCCCATTGCTGGTGCCGGAGCCCAGGAACACCGCCTCCGCCACTAGATCTCGCCGGCCCGTTCCAAAACCACGCGCGCCACGATCACGCTGGGCACCTCGGCGTACTGGGCTAGGCGCTCCAGGCATCGGGCAAAGTTACGCTCGCCGGCATCGTCGAAGGTTTCCTGTCCCTTCCGGGCTTCCACGATGACCTCGACCGCTTCCTCAAAGAACCGGGCTCGGTTTTGCGGCAAAGACTTGTTGGTGATCGCGGCGAACCGCCGCCCGAGTTGCTCGTAGACCTGGTCCCAACTCGTACGTGCCGTAAGCTCCGTCCGCATCTTCTCCAGCGACTGTTGCTGGAGGCGGGCCCGCTCGACTTCGCGTCGCTTGAAGGTCTCGTAGTCCTCTTGGCTGGTGCCGTCGATGATCCGCACGCCAATCTGCTCATGGAGGAGCGAGGCCAGAGTCATCTCGATCAGGCGCTTGGTGGCGTTCACCTTTAGGTGGCCCGCAAGCTCAGAGTCTTGGGGGGGCAGGCCGAGCACAAGGATGCCGTCTTCGAGTGCGACGGGACGGCAGGCGTTCAAGGCCGCCCAGACGCCCACGCCGGTTACTCCGTTCTTGACCTTAGGCAGAGCTTCTGCCCAGACTTGCGCGACATCCGCCATTCTGATCCCGAGTTTACTTGGTTCTTACGCCGTCTCAGGATCGAGCTCAAACGTGTGGACGAGGGTGCCCTGGACGGTCGCCGTTCCGGTCTTGTGGATCTCGGCAACGCGGTAGATTTCGGGGCTGCACTCGTAGTCGCCGATATCGTCCGGCAGAAACTCCAGCTTCACCATCAGGCGCTGCTTGAGCTCGGGGTCGGGCATCTCGTTCACGAGGACCACCCCGTTCTCCCCCAGCAGGTAGCGCGCCATCACCTTGCAACGGCGCGTGGTCTTGGCGTGGGCTTTGTTTGGCGTGAAGCACAAGGTAAAGAGGAGCAACAACGCGTAGGCCAGGATGACCGCTCCGATCGCCATCATCCCGTACGCCATGTAGAGGAACGCGTCGGGGACGTCCTGGCGGCGCGAGGCGTACATCAGCCCGACCCCGCCCACCGCAAGCACGAAGGCGGTGGTGAAGAGGCTGAACAGGTTGCGTTCCGTTCTCGAGCTAAGCATTGCCTTCCGTTATATCGCTTCCGCAAGAAGATCGGGACGCTAGGTCGAAAGTCCTAGGGCCTAACCTAGTAATCATTCCTGACCTGGGGCTTCCGATCATCGTCCTCGTCGTAGATTCCTGCGCCGATGTGGGCAGTGTACGCGCCGAGCCACATTCCTTGGGTGACCGCCTGGCCCCGGGTTCCTTCGCCGGCCGCCTCGAAGACCGGTCGCGAGGTCTCGAACTCGAGGACGTTGTTCTGGTCGATCCTCATCCGCACGTAGAACCGAGCATCGTCGTAGTCCCATTCCCAGGATTGGGTCAGGAGGTCCTGCTGGCGGTTCACGGCGTACTTGGCGACCACCTGGGCGTTGGCGTGGGTGGTCTGCAGTCCGGAGTTCCGGCTTCGATGCTGAGAAACCCCATAGACGAGTCCGCCCAGAATCGCGAAGAATCCGAACCCCATGACGCCGAACGAGATCGGGAGAAGGCCGGTATCGCCGCTGCTTCCGATTGCGCCGCTGCTTGGGTCCCGGGTGAGGACCGAGGTGTGGACGCCCGCGGTAGCGAACATAAACGAGAGAATCGCGCCGATCACAAAGAGCACGATTCCGCCGACCACCAAGAAGCCGGTCAGCCCCTCCTTGAATGCTTCTTTGCGCTGCAACATTCCGTCCATCGTAGCCCAGAGAGTTACACTTCGGACATGGCCTTTGGATACCACGGCGAAAGAATCTGCCTCGTGCCGCTCGACCCGGACCGCCATCTGGAAAGCTGCTATCGCTGGATCAACGATCCGGAGATGACCCAGTACCTGGCCGTGGGCGACGAGCCGATGTCCCTAAGCGCGGAACGCAAGTGGTTCGAGGGCCTGGACAGCCGCGAGGGCAATGTCATGTTTGCGATCGAGACCCTCGATGGCCGGTACCTCGGCAATTCGGGAATCCACCAGATCGACCGCAAGCACGGGACGGCCATCACCGGTAGTTTCATCGGCGACGAGGTGAATCGTGGCCAGGGGTACGGAACCGATGCCGCCAGGCTGCGAACCTGGTACGCCTTCCACGTTCTTGGACTGCGGATGCTGTATTCCAGCCACCTGGAGGGCAATGCCCGCTCGGCCAGGATGCAGGAGAAGGCGGGCTATCGGGTGTGGGGAATCCGTCCCAAAGCCATCTGGAAGCGCGGACGCTTCGTGGACATCGTGGAGACCTACCTGAGTCGCGACGATTGGGAAGCGGACAACCCGGCTAGCTAAGCCTGCTCTAGGATCGCGTGCCGCCATCCCCGTACGCTGACTCGGCAGCCCAGCACCCGCTGGCAGAAGAGGAAGCGCTCGAGGATGAGCGCGCCGTAGTGAAGCGTCTTCTCACGACCCGGCTCCATGCCCACGATCGCTCCTCGTTCGGCGTCGGTCATGGGCATCATCCAGCCCGCCGCCTTGCTGACTTCCTCGTAATCCAGCCAGGCCCCGTGAACCTTCTCTGGTTGCCAGGTGGTCATGCCCTCTCGGATCGAGACAAGGTTGGTGCCGGTCGCGCCAAGGACTACCGAGACACCCGCCTGGCCGGGGCGGTAGCCCAGCCCGATCAGGTCGTCGATCTGGGCGGACGCCCGAAGCAGGTGAGGAATGTCCAGCGATTCGCCGAACTGTCCACGCAATCCTAGCGTGCCCACCGGATAGCTGCGCCGGAACTTGGTCGCCCATCCAGCGCCTTCCCGCACGGCGGTCGCCATCTCCGTGCTCTGGCCGCCGGGATCGATGATGGAAAGAATCTGGTGGTCGCGGAACAGCGGGTCGCTGGCAACCGCTTTGAACCCGAAGTCGGCCTCGTCCTCCCCCGAAAGGACCTTGACGGGAGTGCCCTGCGCGGCGGCCGCCTCCAGGAACACGCTCTGGTTGGTGGCGATTCGTACCGCCATGGTGGCGAACGCCTGCACGCTTTGGCAGCCCAGGTCCTTCGCATCTTGCCAGAACTCCTGGATGGCAAGGAGGGAACTCTCCCGAGCGGTTTGGCTGAGCAGGCCGGTCTCCTTGGTGCCCGCCCCAAGCGAGGTGACTGCGGTGCGCTCCAGCACCGGGGTCCAGTCCAGACCCGTTCGTTCTTCGACGGTGAGGAGGACGGAGTTGGACCCCACGTCGAGCACGGCCTTTCGCATTTCGGAAGGCTACCGTTCCAAGGGATGTTCCGGTTGGTCGCGCCGATCCACCCGAACCACCCGAACCAGTATCCTCCCAACCATGGCAAAGCTCCTTGGCATCGACGTCGGCACCTCTGGGTGCAAGGTGCTCCTCATCGACGAAACCGGGCGCATCCTGAAACAAGCCGGAGCCGAGTACCCGCTACTGGTGCCTCGCCCGCTTTGGTCGGAGCAGAATCCGGAGGACTGGTGGGCGGGAGTTTTGGCTTGCCTCAAGGAGATCAACGAGCCGAACCCCGATGCGATCGGCCTGACCGGCCAAATGCACGGCGCGGTATTCCTCGATGCCCAGGGCCAGGTGATTCGGCCAGCGATCCTGTGGAACGACCAGCGAACGGTGGCGGAGTGCGCCGAGATCGACGCGACGGTCGGCGCCCAAGACGTTCGCGCCATCACCTGCAATCCACCCCTCACCGGTTTCCAGGCGCCCAAAGTGCTCTGGTTGCGGAACCACGAGCCCGAGAACTTTGCCAAGGTGAAACAGGTTCTGCTTCCCAAGGACTACATCCGTTACCGATTGAGCGGAGTGTTCGCCACCGAGGTCAGCGACGCGGCGGGCACCGGTCTGCTCGACGTCCCGGCCCGGACGTGGTCCGAGACCATGCTGTCTAGGCTCAAGCTTGAGTCGCGCTGGTTCCCGCCGGTGTACGAATCCGACGAGGTGTCGGCTCGAACCGATGGGGCGGCTGGACTCGCGGCCGGGATTCCGATCGTGGGCGGAGGGGGGGACCAAGCCGCTGCCGCGGTGGGTACCGGAGCGGTCGCCCCCGGGGTCATTTCGGTGAGCCTTGGCACCAGCGGCGTTGTCTTCACCGCAATACCGGGCGCTTCGTTCGATCCGGGTGGAGCGGCCCACACCTTCTGCCATGCCAACCGTGGGTGGCACGCGATGGGCGTCATGCTCAGCTGCGGCGGGGCCTTGAGGTGGCTTCGAGACACGCTCTATCCGGGGGAGGACTATGCCCGACTCAATGCAGAGGCCGCATCGGCTCCCGCTGGATCGAACGGTCTGACCTTTCTGCCCTATCTGACCGGTGAGCGCTGTCCTCACAACGATTCCTATGCGCGTGGAGGCTGGAACGGCCTGACTCTCGGCCATGGGCGCGGGCACCTGGCGCGGGCCGTCTTCGAAGGCGCGACGTTCGGCCTACTAGACGGAATGAACCTTTTGCGAGGTTTGGGGGCGAGCGGCGATGAAGTGCGCGTTACCGGCGGCGGGGCCAAAAGCGCCCTATGGTTGCAGATGCTCGCAGATGCCTTCGAGGTGCCCTGCGTTACTCTGGAAACCGACGAGGGACCCGCGTTTGGCGCGGCCATCCTGGCCGGGGTTGGGCTCGGCGTTTGGGCCAGCGTCCAGGAAGCATGCGGCCAAGCGGTTCGCACGAAAAGCGTCGTCGAGCCATCCGGGCAAAACTACCGGCAAGCCTACATGCGCTACCAAACGCTGTATCCGGCGGTTAAGGACTGGAACCACGCCCTATCCTAAGCCCGGTAAAGGGAGTATTCTAACGTTTGGCCTAAGAGTCGCTGCCCTCTGCTTTCGGGTAGGATAAGCGCGACTGAGACAGGCTCAGTCCCCTCAACCCTTATGATGACCGACGAAATAAAGACGCTGACGCAGGAGGAGGCGGCCCCGCCGACTCCGACCGAAGCGGCGTCCGACGCGACCCCCGCTGCCGAGCAGCCCACTCCCGAAGCAATCGCCCCTCCGATGGAGGAGACGAAAGCCGAGGAGGTTGCCCCCGTAGCGACCGAGCCCCTTGCTGCCGAACCAGCAACTGCCGAGGCAGTTGCCGTGGTGGACGCTCCCGCCGACACGACCGTGGAGGACGCCATTACGGAAGCCTCGGGCCAGCCGGAACCTCCGGCCGACGCTCCGGGCGAAACGGCCTCTCCCGAGCCCGTTGCGGTTGTCGCGCCAGTTCCCGCACCCGTTGCGGAGCCGGTAGCCCGCGACGCCAAGGCGGATGCCGACCTCTTCGAGTCCTACATGAGCTCCCTCGATGTCCAGCCGGACGTCGACGCTGGCGGCTACAAGCGACTTTCGAAGGGCGATCGCGTTGAGGCGACGGTCGTACAGGTTGAGGACGACCGCGTTTTCGTCGACCTTGGAACGAAGTCTGAAGGCATTGTCCCGCTCAGCGAGCTCACCGATACCAACGCAGAGTCCGCCAAGGGCCTCGTCAAGATCGGCGACAAGATCCACGTCGTGGTCATCCGACCCGAGGGTGGCGGCGACAGCAATCCGATCGTTTCCAAGAAGCGAGCCGATTTCGAAGAGATTTGGGACCGCATCGAAGATGCCTTCAAGTCCCAGGAAATGATTACCGCACAGGTGATCGACCGGGTGAAGGGTGGCTTGGTGGTCGATGTAGGCGTTCGCGGCTTCGTGCCGGCAACCCACGTTGGCAGCGGCAAGCTTCGCAACATCGAGAAGTACGTTGGCCAGCCCCTCCAGCTGAAGGTCCTCGAGATCGACCGCGAGCGCAAGAAGGTCGTCCTCTCCAACCGAGAGGCCGAAGAGCAGCGCAAGGTCGAGGCCAAGGAGAACATTTTCCAGAACGCGAAGCCGGGCGACCGGTTGAGCGGAACGGTCCGACGGCTTGCCGATTACGGCGCTTTCGTCGACTTGGGCGGCGTGGATGGACTCCTGCACATCTCCGAGATGAGCTGGATGCGCATCAACCATCCCAAGGAGATGTTCAAGGAAGGCCAGAAGATCGACGTCATGGTCCTTCGTCTGGACCCGGCGGCGGGCAAGATCAGTCTTGGCCACCGGCAGGTTCTTCCGGATCCTTGGAATCTCATCAAAGAGAACTACAAGGTCGGCCAGAAGCTCACCGTCACCATCGGCCGACTCGTTCAGTCGGGTGCGTTCGTTCGGTTGCCGGAAGGCGCTGAGGCGTTCCTCCCGGTCAGCGAGATGTCGTTCCGACGCATCAAGCGACCTCAGGACGTGGTCGAAGAGAACCAGGAAGTCGAAGTCCAGATTCTGGACCTCCGCACCGAAGAGCGCCGCATGGTGCTTAGCATGCGCGCAACCGGGAACGTTCCGGCGGGCGGCGGCTACGAGGCGGGCGGAACCACCGGTTCCGAGTACGAAGACTTTAAGAACGCGGACAAGCGACGTGCCGGCCTTAAGAAGGCTGGACCGGGCGGCCCGGGTAAGAAGGGTCGTGGCGGACGCGACGAGTTCGACGATCTGGAAGAGATCAGTGGACGCCGTGGCTTCGCCACCGGGGGCGCCACCATCGGCGAGAGGCTTGGAATGCTCAAGGGCTTCCTAACCCGAGACGATGAGGAAGAAGAAGGCGCGGCCGCGCCGGCAGCGGAAGCGGTCGAAGCAGCCGCTCCGGAAGCAACCCCCGAAGGGGAATAAGCAGAACGCAAGCGGGCCGGAGAGATCTCTCCGGCCCGCTTTGCTTTACGACCATGCGAATCGCGGTAACTGGCGGGATTGCGGAAGGGAAGTCCACCGTCCTGGCGGAGATCGCGTCGCTGGGAATTCCCACGCTCTCTGCAGACGCCGTTGCCCGCGAGGTGCTGAGCACAGGGCAGGTCCAGCTGGAAGTTGGCGAGGCGCTTGGTTTGTCCTTACCCCTCGACCGCGCCGAGCTCCGTGCTCGCCTTGGGGACCCGTCCGCCCGGCGAGACCTCAACCGAATCATGCATCCGCACGTTTGGGCAACGATATCTAGCTTCCAGCACGGGGCGGTCGAAGTACCTCTTTTGATCGAAGCCTGCCTCCACCCGGCCTTTGATCAGGTTTGGGTTGTGACTTGTGGCGTCACCGAGCAACGGCGCAGGCTGACGGAAAGGCTAGGCGATGCTAGATTGGTGGACACGCTTCTGGCCACCCAACTGCCAACCCGAGCCAAAATTCCGTTCGCAAGCGTGATCGTGCGAACGTTGGGCGCGCCCAACCTCGTCTCAGCTTACGTCCGAGAACAGTGTCGGTTCTCCTTTCCGCCGTGATTGATTGCGGATCGGCATCGTGCTATACTCGGGCGGGCTTCAGGTAAGGCGGCCAGGGTGCCGATTGTCTGGAGTTTTAGGGACGAACCAAAAAAGGTCCTGTATGCGAGGCTAGGGATGAGGCGAAATCGCGACGATTGGGGCGCGCTCCGTCGTCTACTCACCCCTCACCTGCAGGCTTCCGGGGGCAGAATGAATTTGAAGAGGTTATACAAGGAGGACTCGTCACAGTGAGGCGATTCATCACATCGTTAACCGGGAAGATCGTGGGTCAGGTAGTTATCCTGGCGCTGTTACTTCCCTCGCTCACCCTTACGCTCGCTGGTCGAGCGGAGGCTCAGCAACTTGCGATGCCAACATGGGCAGTCGTTGAGTTCGAGAACATGAAGCCGGGTGGGGGGAACCTGGGCGCGATCGCCGCGGAGGCCGTTGCTTCGGAGCTGGCAAAGCTCGGCAAGTACGACGTCGTTCCGCAAGAGAACGTCAAGCGAAAGCTGGACGATCTTGGCCTTCAGAGCCCGGTAACGAGCGAGGTCAGCCTTCTCCGGTTGGCACAGGAGCTCCGCGCTTCGACCATCGTGACCGGCCAGGTAGTGAACTACCGTGTCACCAACGTCGGCGGCGGCAAGCAGGCCGACGTTTTGATGCGCATCGTCGTTCGCGACGTCGCATCCGGCCTTGCGGTGAACGGCTCCGCTCTCTCGGCCTCGTCGACGGTTCGAACCGGCGACGTTGCAGACAGCACCGTCATCCAGGAAGCATTCCAGACCGCCGCCAACCGCGCCGTCAACGACGTTCAGTCGAAGACGCTTCCGTCGGCTACGGTTCTGAACACGCTGACCACCACCGCCCTCATCAACCAGGGCGCTCGCTCCGGCTTCGAGGTCGGAATGAATCTCGTCGTCCTTCGTGGACGTGAGCAGGTGGCCACGGCCAAGGTCTACAACGTGGAGCCTGACTCTGCGAACATCCGAGTTGAGCGATCCTACAAGGGTCTTCAGCCCGGAGACAAGGTCCGCGCGATCTTCACGCCTCCCACCATCAGCCCCGACTTTGCCAAGGGCGGTGGCGTCAACATTCAGAAGCCTCGCAAGTCTGGCAACAACGCCGGCGCGATCTCCACGATCCTCGTGGTTGGCCTTGTGCTTCTCCTCGCAGGCGGCATCGGCGGCGGCGGTGGCGGCAGCAGTGCCGGTACCTCGGCGCGGGTTGCCCGTGCCGAAGCCTTCGTTGACAATGCCGGCCGACCGGCCGTTCGGATCAGCTGGGCTACCGACGGCTTCGCCAAGGGTAGCTACAACCGCGTTGCATGGCAAGTCTGGCGCAGCGAGTGGCTGGACAGCCCGGTCCTCGTGGTTCCTGGCAACTCCACTTCGGCTATCGACAACTCGCTGGCCCGCAACGTTTCGTACAGCGACTTCGGCCGCGTGAACGGATCGACCTGCGACTTCAGCGATGCGAACCTGACGGATGCGGCAGCAGTGCCGGGCGTCACGGCGGGACGATCTCTTCGCTACCAGGTCGAGTTGGTCTACAAGATCAATGCTCTCGACCTTCCGGGCGCTGGTGGCACGAGTGGCACCGGCGGCACGGGTGGTACCGGCGGCACTAGCGGCACCGGTGGCACGGGTGGAACTGGCGGTACGGGTGGTACCGGCGGAACCGGTGGCACGGGCGGTACGGGTGGTACTGGCGGGACCGGTGGCACGGCGGGCGACGGCGGAGACTGCTTCTTCGTCTCCGGTCGAAAGACGACTGACGGCTTCGCGACTCCGGTCGTCCGCTCTCAGCTCATCTCGCCGGCGCAGAACGCTTCGGTGGCCAGCCCGACCAATGCCGGCGGCGGACAGGTTCTTAACCAGAAGGTTACGTTCACGTTCTCCTCGGTGGTCACGCTCGACACGCTCCTGGCCGAGTACATCGTTCAGGTGTCCTCCAGCTCGGACTTCGCCAAGTCGCGAACCCGAACGGTTGGCGCTAAGCTCGTGAGCTCTTCTCAGGGACAGCTTTCGATCACGGCGGACAACGACTTCTACACGGCGGCCAAGGCGGTCGTCTGGTGGCGAGTCGGCGCACGCGTCATGGACGACAAGCCCGGCCCCTCGCCGGATAAGGCGTCTGGACTGCGCTACGTGTTCAGCTCTCCCAACCGCTTCACGAGGCCGGACGCTCCTCCGCCCCCTCCTGCTCCCTAGGGAGCGTTGAACCTTCGCCTGCCTACGGAACGTCTTTCCGTAGGCAGGTTTCTTCGGACTGAGGACAAGGAATGAACCGTCTGACTAGAATTACATCAACCATGATTGCGGCCGGAGTGGCCGTGACCGGGGCATATGCCCAGGCAGACTTCGGGGTCTTCTGCTTTGACCCAGACCCGAACTTTAACCCGTTTAGCAACCCCTTCGGGATCAACGGGCAATTCAACGATCTATTCGAATTCACCATCGGTGGCGTTGGGACCGTTGGTTGGGATGGCCAGGCCGGTCGTTGCTTCAACCCGGACATCACGCTCGACGTCCCTGGGCGCATTGGATTCGCCGTTGGGCCGGTTGGCTCGACCCAGTCTGACTTCGACCAAGGAATGGCCCTGACCATGGGCTTCCCCTACCAGGGAGGCAACTGGTCGACCGCGGTGATTACCCGTGGTGGCCAGCAAGTTAGCTACTACGGAAAGGCGGGCATGCAGCTCTTCTTTGATGGCGCTAGCGACCGCTATGTGCTTGCCGATGCTAGCCCGAGCGACGATATCACGGTCAAGTGCCGACTCGATCTGGTCGGAGACGCGACGCGCGTCAGCTACCGCCTGATCAACAACCAAACGACGGCCGCTAACCTGGGGCTGTGGTTTGGCCAGTGGGTAGAGCTTCTTACGCGGAACTATCAGTCCGCTGGCGCGTTCGGCAAGACGCCCTACATCATGATGCCGGGACGCAAGCCCTTCCTCATCGAGCAGGAGGTTTCGCGAACCGTCGACGCGGCGAACTACCCGTCTTTCGTCAATTTCAACTTCAGCCAGACCAACGCCTATGGCCTCCAGGTCATTCTCGGTCCGAGTGAGACGACCTACGACGAGACTGGACAGAGCGATGCGACGCAGTCCGACGAGTTCAAGTTCGGCGAGGGCACCTTCAATCTCGGCGGCATCGGCGCCAACCCGCCCTTTGCCGACAGCGATCCGATCGACATCACGGTAGGTCGCCCGTCGTACATCGTCAAGTATCCGGAGCAGTCGGTTCCGGCCGGCGGATCCCGAACGATCGTCCAGTACTTCAAGTCCACTTGGAGCTTCGCGAACTACGCCAAGCCCTACGCGGTAGTCGTAGACGCCCCGCGCTTGCTGGCGCAGAGCGCGGCAGGCGTAAACGGCCTCACGCCCAACCCCTTCACGATCCGGGTTTACGTCGACAACATTCGCGGCTACACCACCGTGAACGAGGAAGTGACGCTGAACGAAGTCAAGGTCAACCTGAACCTGCCTCAGGCCACCGGCCTCAAGCTGGCCACTGGTCAGTCCGCCACTCGGATCATCGATCGAATCGCGCCCCGCCAGATTCGGTTCGTAGACTTCGTTGTCGTTGCCAATGGCAAGACCTACGGTTCTCAGGGCTTCACCGTGAAGGTGACCCCCAACCCCGGTCCGGTGAAGACGGTTAAAGGCTCGATCATGATCGCAGCCACGCCCAAGCTCTTCCTGAAGCCCAAGGCCAACCTGGTTTCGATCCCGTTCAAGGTCAACAACACCAGCCTCTCGTCGGTGCTCGGCCTCAAGAGCCCAACCGAGTTCCAGGCCTTTGCCTACAGCCCGCAGCAGCGCGGCTACATCCTGCAGACCAACGTCCAGCGGGGTAAGGGCTACTGGGTCGTCTACAACAAGACGACTAACGCGGAGATCGACCTTCAGGGAAGCCCGACGACCCCGACGGATACGTCCACCGGCGCGCCGAACATCGTTCTGAAGTCCGGCTGGAACCTGATCGGCAATCCCTACAACTACGTGTTCCCGCTTGGCCAACTGGTTGGCGTCAGCGGCTCCGCCCCCGGCGAAGCTCTGACCTGGGCGGAACTCGTGCAGCAGGGAATCGTGGGACCGGCGCTCGCATACTGGGACAACTCGTTGCTCCCGGCCCGGGCCGCCGTCTACAAGTACCTGGAAGGCACGGAATCGCCCTTGGCGCCTAACACGGGCTACTGGCTCTACGTGAACACTTCCGAGGATCTGACCCTTGCGTTCCCGCCCGTCTACCAGGAGTTCCTGCCTGGTTCGAGTCGGAGCCCCGAGAAGTTCACCGCAAAGGGACCCACCGTCCTCGCCTCCGCGCCTAAGCCCACCTATAGCGTTCAGATGATCGCAACGGCGGGAAGCGTTTCGGCTGGACAGTCGTCCTCCGTGGATGATCAGAACTTCTTTGGCCAGGCTTCTCATGCAGCCAAGCTCACGCTCCTTCAGCGGCCCAAGCCGCCAAAGGCCCCGGTTCAGTCCCTCAACGCCTACTTCAAGGAAGAGTCGCGAGGACAGAACCTGGCGATGAGCCGATACTACAAGCTGAACGGCAACACGACGTTCGACTTCGTAGTCGAGTCCGAGAGCAACGGTCTGGTGGTTCTCACCTGGCCCAACCTCGCCACGGCCCTCAAGACGGTGAAGTTCACCATCCGAGACCTGGCGACGGGTGTGACGCGAGACATGCGCGCTACGGACCGATTCGGTTACACGGCGAGCAAAGGCAAGCCGAGCACCTTCCGCATCACGGCCACCTGGCCCTAGTGACTCCAAAGCTGCCGGACGCGAGTGATCGACGTCCGGCAGCTTCTTCCCTATGAAGCGCTGGATCCTACTGCCCCTCGTTGTAGTCGCCGCCGTAGCGGCCTATGCGAGCCGGGCCTCGGTTCGGCTAGAGATCTTCCCGACCGTTAGCGTGGCCGATGCCCGCAGCACGGTTACCGTAACCGCCGAGATTCGCGACGCCAACGGCAAACGCGTTCCGAACGGCACCCAGGTGATCTTCAACACCACCCTCGGCCAGTTCCGAGAAACCGTGGTGACCACCGAAAACGGATTTGCCCGAGGAATTCTCAAAGCAGGCGGTATTCCGGGCAGCGCCAAGGTCACGGTCACCGTTCCTGCCTTTAGTACCGTCGGAACCACGGACTTCGAGTTCTTAAGCGATCGAAGCCTCCTGGCTAGCGCCAAGGAATACATCGAGATCGTCGCGCCGAGCGACCTTCGGTTCAGTCTGGACAACAACCTTCTTGGGGCGTCCGGCCCAGGCAAAACGGTCAAGCTTCGATACCGAGAGGTTGAGATCGAGGCCGACGACATCCAGCTTGACATTTCGGCGTACACGGTTCGAGCGCGAAAGGCCACCCTACATATCAACAAGAAGGATTACGAGTTTGGCGAGCTGTCCTTCCGGCTCAACACGCGCAAGGGGTTTGGTACCGCAGTTGTCCCAGCCGACGTGATCTCCAGCATCGAACTCGCTGGCTTCATGCCGATGATCCGCACGGAGAAGCGAGATCGCCTCTCGCTGGTTCAGGTGACCTCGAGCGGGATCACGGCCGCGACCGAGCCATTTCCGGCGGAAGGGTTCCTTTTCATGGATCCCTCCGAGAGCATTACCCAGATTTCCGCCAAGAAGGCCATCGTATTCCCCCGCAAGCTGATCCAGTTTCAGAAGGCGGAAGTCTACGTTGGCCCCACGCGAGTCATGCAGATTCCGCTCTACCAGGTGAACCTGAACGGCAACAGCCAGATGTTCACGGAGCAGATCGTAAATGTGGCGGACAACCAGCTCTCCGTCAACTATCCCTACTATCTCAGCATGCGACCCGGCGAAACCAGCCTGCTGCGCTTCCGTCTCGGCGGAAACGCGGGGCGAGGCTTCTCGGCGACCGGCGGCGCCTTCGTGGACTACGAACTTCGGTGGAACCGGGGCGACGAGTTCGACGGTGGCCTCACGTTCTCCGGTATCGGGCGAAACGACTGGAACCTAGGCTTGCGCCAAAGCATTCAGATCGATCCTCACACCAATGCGTTCGCCCAGCTAGACATGCCGGCGGGCCGCTACCTCTATGGCAACGGCAGCATTAGTCGCCAGTTCACGGGATTCCAGGTCAACCTGTCTGGGAACGCAAGTCGATCGCTCCGAGGGCTGAACTACGAAGACCAGCGCCTCTCGCTCAGCCTCGATACCGACGGCAGCAAGATCCGCAATCTGCCCGTGACGATGTACTACGGGATCGGGCTAACCAGCAACAAGACCCGCTACGATCTCCAGAACCGCCAGGACGTAACCCGCAACTACCGGGACCTGGCGCTCACAACTCGGGCTCAACTCAACTCGATTACGATCGACTCCGACACCAACCTGAACGCCTCCATCAGCACCAACGTGCGCCCCCATCGAAAGGACCGGGCGGTGGGCCTGTTGGGAAGTGTGACGGTCGCCCGACAACTGGGAACGGGCGCGAACCTGAATCTCACCTACGACTACGTAGACGACCTCTTCGATGGCGGATTCCTCGGACGCCACCGTCTCAGCTTCCAGGGATTTCTCGGCAGCGGTCGAACCTCGTTCTCCATCTTTGGCACCAAGAGCCTCGATGCCGATCGGCTCAGCCTAAACGGCGACTTCAGTTACCAAGTCAGCGGGTTGTGGCGACTAAGCAGCATCTACACCTTCGACAAGTTCCTCGGGGACACGGTGCTGGACTACGGCCTCGGCATCGCTTACCGCCTGGGCTGGCGCGAAGTGGGCCTGACGTGGTCGAAGCGTACCGGCCGATTGGGAATCCAGGTCCTTGGTACGAGCTTTAACTAGCCTTCTCGTCGTGGCGGCTGCCACGGCGAGCATGGCTCAGGCCTTTGGCCGCTTCGGCTACTCGCCGTTTCCCGCCGTGCCAGGCTGGACCTTGGACGCCGAGGGAATCCGTGCCAATTTCCCCAGCGCAGACAAGCTGACCTTCCCCATGGCCCTCAAGAAGTGGCAGCCCGTGGAGACCTCTGACCTTAGGCAAGTGTCCCTCACCGGCGGCGGCGCAGGTTCGCCTTCAAAAGTCCGTGCTAGCCTGCTGAGCTTTGGAGTATCGATGTACTTTGAAGCGGGCGTTGCGTTGGGCCTCACCTCCACGGCCAGCCCCTACCTAAGTTGGGCCGAGGGCACGGTCGAGGACGGTGTCCCCACCCCCAACGCCAAATGGGTCTTGGTCTCGTTCCGAGACCGGCAACCGCCGATCCTCTTGGTCTTTGGCGGAGAGGCGCCGGGATTGGTGATCCAGGGCAAGCCTGGGGCATGGACCCTGAAAACGCCGGGCGTCTACAAGGGCTGGGTCCGCTTTTGCCTCCCCCGCGGCACCGAGGCTGCCGAGGCGAACTCTGCCGCGGGCCTTGGCAAACTGGTCAAGGCGGTAGAGGCAAATGAGGATCTTTGGGTGCGCGGGGATCCTGAAGTGACCAAGACCACCGTTCAGGAGGAATGGACGGCGGTGACGGGCGACTTCCTGTACTCCGCAGCCGGCGTGCCGGTGCCGTCCCCGGTCGACTTGGCCCCTCTCGGGGGATACCCGGTCAAGGCCCTGACTAAGATCCGAAAGCTAGACTTCACTCTGGACGGTCAGTCGGTGTTTGTTACCGCCGAGCGATCGCTCAAGATTCGGTTTCCCGTAAAGCGAGTGCCCACGGGCCGTGGCCTTGCCGTGGGCAAACGCGCCCAAGAGCCCCTTGGCACCGTGTCCTCGCTAGACTTGCCGAGCGTGGCAGAACTTGCCCTGGAGAACCTCCTGGGCACCCGCGACCGCCGACTCCGTGAGACGGGCGAGCGGGCGATGGCAGAATTCGTCCAAGCCGCTTCCTCCTCACGCGAGCCCTGGACCAAGCAGACCATGCTGTACGGGGAGGACGGAGCCGGGATCGATCTGGCCGCCTCCCACGCGCTCCTGATGCAGGCGCTCGCCGCAATCAACCAGGCTTCGAGCGAAGCCAACTCGCTCCTCACCTCGATCACGTGGCGTCGAGACTGGCTGAGTTGGCGTCTCTGGGGAGTCGATGCCGTCAAGGCGCGTCGCGCCGCGGCGCTGGCCAGCCTTGCCGGAGCGCTATGCCCGGAACCCGAACGAAGGCTGGAGGCGGCGATCCTCCAGGCTGGCCTTGCCGCCGAGCGGGGAGCGGCCATCCGCCGTGCCCGAGCAACCCAAACCGAAGCCCCCGTCTTTCTGGAACCCATGGACGCCCTTCGCCAGAGCCTGTTTGGCTCCGTGATCCCGCCCGCCGCTGAGGATCCCTTTCTCAAGGTTCTTCTCAGTGAGATTCGCGCTTACGGCGACGCCGCTCTTGAACTGGCTTCTACTGAGGAGCGGGTCTACGTGGCCGCCTGGGAGGCCAAGGACACCTTGGCCGCAACGCTGACGCTTGCGGCGGGCTACCCAATCCAGGTGGAAAACCTGAACCTCGACAAGTTCGAGGTCGCCCAAGGCCTTGGGTTCACCAAAATGACCGTGCGCCCCAAGGCGCCCGGGCGGTGCGAGATTAGGATTCGTATACCGGCCTGGGCCAAACTCCTCCCCGTATTCGTCGAGCCCTCCGCTTATTCAGAAACGTCGCGCTGAAGGTCTTCGTTGAAGTGGAGGCCCACGTTCTCGCGTCTTGCAAGCGCACCCATGGCCACGTAGCGGGCGGCGACCAACAGATTCCGGGTCTCAAGAGCGTAGTCAGAGAAGGGGGCGGCGGGCTGAGCATCGTACTCGCCGAAGAGGCTATTGAGGGTGGCAACAGCGTCCTGAAGCCCGGCATCATGGCGCACAATCCCCACTTCCTGAGTCATCTTGTGCTGCAGAGCCCGCCGAATCCTGATGGCCTCTGCTTCGGTGATGGAGTGAGCCTCGGAGACCGGCGCCTCCAGGGCAGCCGCTGGCTTCGGATCGTTCTGGCTCGCCTGGGCGGCGGCCGATGCAAAGACGAGCGCCTCGAGCAGGCTGTTGCTCGCGAGGCGGTTCGCGCCATGGACGCCGGTGCTGGCGACCTCTCCCGCCGCATAGAGGCCGGGAACGGTGGTCCTGCCCTCAAGATCGGTTGCCACCCCGCCGCACGAATAGTGCTGGGCGGGAACCACCGGAATCCAGTCGTTCTCCATCTCGACTCCCACGGAAGCAAGGCGCTCGTAAACGGTCGGGAACTCCTCCGTAAGCTTTTCCTTGTCCAGATGCGTGGTGTCCAGGTACACGCACCAGGTCTCCCGCTTCTTCATTTCAGCCTCGATGCTCCGGGCCACCACGTCGCGCGGGGCGAGTTCGCGGCGCGGATCATAGTCCACCATGAAGCGGCGCCCAAGGTGGTTGCGCAAGGTGCCCCCGGCTCCACGCACCGCCTCCGAAATCAGGAAGCTCCGTGACTGTGGATGGAAGAGGGTAGTCGGGTGGAACTGCATGAACTCCATTCCCTCGACTCTCGCGCCGATCTCGGCGGCGAGGGCGATGCCGTCGGCGGTCGCGACCCTGGGATTGGTGCTGTGCTGGTACATGCGGCCGCAGCCACCGGTGGCCAGCATGACGCTCCGGGCTTGGAAGGTGGTCATTCCGGTATCGAGATGGGCTAGGGCTCCGACGCATCGCCCCTCCGAAATCAGCAGGTTGGTGACAAACGCATGCTCGAAAACGGTGATCTTAGGGTTGCCGTGAACCGCCTCGCTGATGGCCCGCTCGATTTCCCAACCCGTACGGTCTTGGTGGTGGACGATCCGGTTCCGACTATGCCCGCCCTCTAGGCCTAGAGCAAGGTCGCCGTCTTTCTCCTGGTCGAATCTCGTTCCCAAGTTGACCAGCCAGTCGATCGCCGCCGGTGCTTGCTGGACCAGGAACCGTACCGCGTCCTTGTCGCAGAGCCCCGCTCCGGCAATCAGGGTGTCCTCTTCGTGGAGCTTCCAGGAGTCGGCTTCGCCGACGGCTGCGGCAATCCCGCCCTGGGCCCAGGAGGTGTTGCTGTCCGTGATCTCCGCTTTGGTGAGCACGCAAACCGATCCGTGCTCCGAAGCGCGGATCGCAAACGTGAGCCCGGCGAGGCCGCTGCCGATCACCAGATAGTCGAATTCCTGAAGTCGCGACACGAGCCTCATTCTACGTGTTAGGGCCTGGCGATGCCTCCCCTAGGGTTTCGAAGGACGTAGGATGGGAAAGATGGAGAACACGAGCATCGCATTGGTGACGGGGGCAAACAAGGGGCTGGGCCTTGAGACGGCGCGACAGTTGGCAGGGCTGGGCTACCAGGTGTGGGCCGGGTCTCGCGATCTGGCGCGAGGCGAGGCGGCCGTGGCAGCGCTCGGAGCGGATGGACGTAATGTTGTCGTTGTCCACTTAGACCTGGACGATCCTGCTTCTTTCCGAGCGGTGGCCGAGAGGCTGGAGTCGGAGTTTGGCAAGTTGGATGTCCTCGTGAACAACGCCGGGGTCTGCCTTCAGCCGTTCGGATCGTCCCTTGTAGGCATGTCGGACGCCGATCTTCGACGCACCTTTGAGGTCAACTTCTTCCGCGTGGTCGAACTTACTTCGACTCTTTTGCCGCTCCTTCGCAAGAGCCCGGCCGGCCGGATCGTAAACGTCTCGAGCATCCTTGGAAGCCTGACTCTACACGCCGACTCGGCCCAGCCAATGTTCGACTTCCGAACGCCTGCTTACGACATCTCCAAGACCGCGCTCAATGCATACACTGTCCACTTAGCCAACGACCTGCGGTCGGAAGGAATCAAAGTGAACGCCGCACACCCAGGTTGGGTGCAGACCGATTTGGGTGGAGACCAGGCGCCCCTAGAGGTGGAGGAGGGCGCCCGGACGGCGGTCGCCCTTGCCACCCTGTCGGAGGATGGGCCCACGGGCACCTTCGTCAACCAAGGCAAGCCCCTGCCTTGGTAGGGCCTTGCGAGATAAACTGAACTCGGAGGGGTGGCAGAGTGGTCGATTGCAACGGTCTTGAAAACCGTCAGGGCGCAAGTCCTCGGGGGTTCGAATCCCCCCTCCTCCGCCAGTGCCCTCGCTTAGCTCTCTTTGTCCTCGTACTGACCCTTGAGCGCGTTGACCACGCTTGGATCGGCCAGGGTCGTCGTGTCGCCTAGGGCGCGCCCCTCTGCCACGTCCCGTAGCAGGCGGCGCATGATCTTGCCGGAGCGGGTCTTGGGCAAGTCGCCGCAGAGGAACAGATCGTCTGGACGTGCGATGGGGCCGATCTTGTGCCCGACGTGGGCCTTGAGCTCCGCGATCAGCTCCTTATCGGCGGCATATCCCTGGCGGAGCAGAACGAACGCGGCGATGGCTTGCCCCTTGATCTCGTGGGCCTTGCCGATGACCGCGGCCTCCGCGACCGCTGGGTGGTCTACGAGGGCCGACTCGACCTCCATGGTGGAGATGTTGTGCCCGGCCACGAGCATGATGTCGTCCACGCGGCCCAGGAGCCAGAAATACCCCTCGTCGTCCACCTTCGCGCCGTCGCCCGCAAAATAGGCCTCTGGGAACTTCGACCAGTAGGTCTTGGCAAACCGCTCGGGATCGCGCCAAATTCCCCGCGTCATGGCGGGCCAGGGCTGGGTTAGCGCCAAGAACCCGCCAACTTCCTTTCCTGGCTCCAGAATGTTCCGACCCTCTTCGTTGAGGATCGCCGCGCCGATGCCAGGGAAGGGCTGGGTCGCGCTTCCGGGTTTGGTGGCGGTGATTCCGGGGAGGGGTGAGATCATGATCGCGCCGGTCTCGGTCTGCCACCAGGTGTCCACCACGGGGCAACGGCCCCCGCCGATCGTCTGCTGGTACCAGATCCAAGCTTCCGGGTTGATCGGCTCGCCTACCGAGCCAAGCAACCGAAGGGAACTCAAGTCGCAGCGCGCCGGGAACTCGTCGCCCCAGCGCATGAACGATCGGATCGCGGTGGGAGCGGTGTAAAGGATGGTGGCCCGGTGCTTCTCGATGATCCGCCAGAAGCGGTCCTTGTCCGGCGTGTCCGGCGCTCCCTCGTACATGAGCACCGTGGCGCCGTTCGCCAGCGGGCCATACACGATGTAGCTGTGGCCGGTCACCCACCCGCAGTCCGCGGTGCAGAAGTGGACGTCGTCTTCCTTCAAGTCGAATACCCACTGGCTGGTGGCATAGACCCCGGTCAAGTAGCCGCCGGTCGTGTGGGTGATGCCCTTGGGATGGCCGGTGGAACCGCTGGTGTAGAGGATGAAGAGCAGGTCCTCGCTATCCATCGGCTCACAAGGGCAGTCGGTGGACTGAGAGCCCACAAGCTCGTGCCACCAAACGTCCCGACCTTCGTGCCAGATTCCGTGACTGTAGGTGGGAACCGAGCCTCCGGACGGACCGACCCGCTGTAGCACCAGGACATGCTGCACCGAAGGGCAGCCAAGGCGGATCGCCTCGTCTACGGTGTGCTTGAGGGGCACGATGCCGCCGCGCCGCCAACCACCGTCCGCCGTGATGATCAGCTTGGCTTCGGCGTCGTTCGTTCTCTCCGCAAGGGAGTCTGCGCTGAAGCCGCCAAAGACGACGCTGTGTGCCGCCCCGATCCGGGCGCAGGCCAGCATGGCGATCGCCAACTCCGGCACCATCGGCATGTAAATGCATACCCGGTCGCCCTTCTGGACGCCGAGGGCTTTGAGCGCATTGGCGGTTCGGGCTACCTCCTCCTGGAGTTCGCCAAAGGTGATCTTACGGACGTCGCCCGGCTCACCTTCGCCGATGATGGCGACCTTGTCTCGGCGCGCGCCCTGGGCATGGCGGTCTACGCAGTTATGGGCGGCGTTTAGCTTGCCGCCGACGAACCACTTGGCGAAGGGCCGGTTCCATTCGAGAACCGCATGCCAGGGCTCAAACCAGTCCAGTTCCTTGGCCCACCCCTCCCAGAACCCTTCGGGATCCTGTGAGGCCTTGGCGTAGATGCCGGGGTCGGAGATGTTCGCCTGGGCGACGAACGCGTCAGAAGGCGGAAAGTGGCGGTTTTCGGCGAGCAGGGTTTCGATCGTATCGGACAACGTTGACCTCGGAATTCGGGAAGTTGAACTCCGATTCTAGCCCGAATCCAACAAGAGGGCCGCGCCGCCCTCTTCGGGGCGACGCGGCCAATTCTAGTCGGAGAGGCTTACTTGCGTCGCTTGCGGGCAGCGGCGGCGAGGCCGAGTCCGAGGACGGCCATGGTGGCGGGCTCCGGAACGGCTTCCACGCTAACGTCGTCGATGAACGTGTTGCCGTTCGACGAGTTGTTGGGGTTGCTCCAAATGCTGATGTTCTCGGCGAGCGAGTTGGCGGTCGCCACGAATGAGTACTGGGCCCAAGAAGTGGTGACGTTGAACTGCTGGGTAGTGGCCGCAAGCGAAGCGTTGACTTCGCTGTTGATGCTACCGCCGGTGTGGCGGGCCCAGAAGGAGACGGTGTACTGGCCGCCTGGGTTGGTCACGAGGGCCTGGCTTACCTGGCCGGGTCCGGGGGATCCTACGAGGTCGAGGGCGTAGCTGCCGCTCAAGGGCGAGTAGCTGGTTCCGACGATGTCCACGCTCTTGGCGCCGACCATCCAGTTGTTGATCCCGGTATCGCCCACATTGTAGGTCTTGTAAGCTGTACCCGGGTAGTTGTTGGCTTCGAAGCCGCCATTAGAAACGAGGTTTGCCGAGGCACCGGCACCGACGGCGATCGCCGCCAACAAAATCAGACTCTTCATAGGAAAAAACTCCGTTCAGGCGCACACGCGCCCTGCCCAATGAGGGTGCGCCATGATCTGGCATGTAGCCAGTCACCCTTTTGCGGTTCCAGAGAGTCCGATTAACGAGAAAGCCCCTGCGAACGCGAGGTTCGCAGGGGCTAAGTTGTGTTGGAGCTAGGCTATCGAGCCTTGACTTCGCGGATGCCGAGCTTGGACATGAGAGCGCGGTATCGGGTGATGTCCTTTCGCTTGAGGTAACCCTCGAGGCGGCGGCGCTTGCCAACCAGGATCATCAGGCCACGGCGGGAGTGGAAGTCCTTACGGTTCTTCTTGAGGTGCTCGGTGATCTGGGTGATCCGAGCGTGCATGATGGCGATCTGTACTTCGGGCGAGCCCGTGTCGCCTTCCTGAACGGCGTTGTCCGCAATCGCGGCTTGCTTGACTACTTTATCGAGTGGCATGTTTTTGAGGTCTCCTGAGACTTCAACGCGATCCCAATCTGGGCCGTCGACCCGACTCTCGTTTGCTCCTGGGATCTCAACCCAAGCGCAGAGCGCAGGTCGCCGCAGGACTTCTCCGACGGGCTGAACCTAGGAGGATACCTCATGACCACCAACGAGCCAATCGCCGCTGGAATTCGGAGCATGAGGTGAACGTCAATGCGGGTTTTCGCGTCTCTACGCAACTTCAAGGGCTCCCACTCAAGTAAGCATTCGCAGTATGGGAGTGGGGATTGTATTACTCGCCGCCAGCCTTGGGGCCGGCGGACACCTTTCGGCAACGTCGTCTCAGGCGCCGTTGCTCCTTCGAAATCCGGCCATTGGTCCGGATTCCATCGTTTTCAGCTTCGCCGGCGACCTCTGGTCGGTTCCTAGGAATGGTGGACGCGCGGGACGACTCACCGTTTCGCCCGGAGTCGAGACGGACGCCGCTTTCTCGCCGGATGGCAAGTGGATCGCCTTCAGCGGCACCTACGACGGAAACCCGGATGCGTACGTCATCCCGGCCAGCGGAGGGACGCCCCGCCGGCTCACATATTTCCCGGGACCCGACGGCGTGGCCGGCTGGTCGCCCGACGGAAAGTCGGTGCTGGTGCTCTCCACCCGGGGCGGCTACCTTCCGATCCCCAAGATCTACAAGGTCCCCGCGCAAGGGGGAGTCGCCGAGATGCTCCCGTTCCCGCGAGTTCGCGAGGGATCCCTATCGCCAGATGGCGCTCGCCTGGCCTACAGCCCGGGATTCCAATTCCAGGAGGCCTGGAAGCGCTACCGGGGTGGCCAGACCTACCCGATCTGGATCGGCCAACTTGCAGACTCCAAGGTCAAGGAGATTCCGCGCAACAACTCCAACGACAAGAACCCGATGTGGGTGGGCAACTCGGTCTACTTCATCTCGGACCGCAATGCCGGCATCTTTGGCTTGTTCCGCTACGATGTCGCCAGCAACAAGGTCAGTGAGGTCGTGAAGGGCGAAGGCATGGACATCAAGTCCGCCACTGCTGGCTTTGGCGCTATCGCCTACGAGAAGTTCGGTAGCCTCCGGGTCTACGACCTGGAAACCAAGACCGACAAGGAAGTCCCCGTTGAAATCGACGGCGATTTCGCCGAGGTTCGGCCCCAGTTCAAGACGGCCGGCCCGTCCAACCTGTCCATCTCGCCCAGCGGCGCCCGCGTCGCGGTCGAGGCGCGAGGCCATGTGGTCACCGTTCCCGCCGCCAAGGGAGACCCGCGGGATCTGACCCCCGAGCCGGGAGTGGCCAATCGCTATCCCGCGTGGTCGCCGGACGGAAAGACGCTGGCCTACTACTCGGACAAGGGCGGCGAGTACAAGCTCGTTCTCCGCAACTCGAACTCCGACGAGAGCCGAACCGTGGAGCTAGGCGAGGCGCCCGGCTACTATTATCAGCCCGTTTGGTCGCCGGACAGCAAGCGCATCGGCTACTGGGACAACAAGCACAACCTCTGGAGCCTAGACGTGGCGAGCGGGGTCAGCACCAAGATCGACACCGCCACCTACGAGGACCCAACCCGCGAAGCCAACATCGCTTGGTCGCCCGACTCGCAATGGATGGTTTGGTCACGGGACCTGGACACCCAGTTCAACGCGGTCTTCCTCTACAGCTTCGAGCAGAAGAAAAAGGTCCAGGTGACCGATGGCCTTAGCGATGCCAAATTCCCGGCATTCGACAACGGCGGCAAGTACCTGTACTTCATCGCCAGCACGGATACCGCTTCCAGCACGGCGTGGCTGGACCTTTCGGTTCTTGCCTTCCAGAACAAGACTAGCAGCGTCTACTGCGCGGTCCTCAAGGCCGACGAGCCAGACCCCCTCAAGCCGGAATCGGACGAGGAGGGCGTGGCTCCCGCCAAGCCTGCAGAATCCAAGTTCGGAATCGACCTGGAGGGTCTCGACCAGCGCGTGGTCACCCTTCCCGTACCGGCCCGTAACTACGTGGCGCTGAAGGCCGGCACGCCCGGATCGGTGCTTCTGCTCCACACCGGCCTCACCCCCACCACCCCGACCCCCGCGCCGGTGGCGCTCACGAAGTTCGACTTCGCCAGCAAGGCCAACATGCCTCTGGCCAACAACGTTCAGGCCATCGACGTCACCCCGAAAGGCGACAAGATGCTCCTGATCGTGGGCGGCCAGGCGCTCATCGCCTCGACCATGGCCCCGCCTCCTCCCGGCGCGGGAGCCATCAGCCTGAACCTCGACGTGAGAATCGATCCGCGAGCCGAGTGGCGGCAGATGTTCCACGAGGCCCTGCGTGTGCAGCGCGACTTCTTCTACGATCCCAACCTCCATGGCCAGGATGTGAAGAAGCTGGCAGCCCGCTACGAGCCGTACCTGGAGAACCTCAGCTCGCGCGCCGATCTGAACTACATCCTCGAGGACATGCTGGGCGAAATCAGCGTGGGCCACATGTACATCAGCGGCGGGGACATCCCCGGCGTTCGCGGTCCCGGCGGCGGACTCCTCGGCGCGGACTATGTGCTAGAGGCCAACCGCTACAAGCTAAGCAAGGTGCTTACCGGCGAGAGCTGGAATCCAGGCACCCGGGCTCCGCTGACCCAGCCGGGCGTGGCCGCCAAGGTCGGCGAGTTCATCCTCGCGATCGACGGAAAAGAGCTCTACGCCAAGGACGACATCTACCAGGCGCTCGAGGGCAAGGCCGGAAAGCAGATCAAGGTGAAGATCGGCCCGAACGCCGACGGCACCGGCTCGCGAGAGGTCGTGGTGGTCCCGGTCGGCAGTGAGAGCGGCCTCCGCTACTTGGCTTGGCGTGAGGACAACCGGCGTACGGTTGCCAAGCTCAGCGGCGGCAAGTTGGGTTACGTTCACGTCCCCGACACGAACCTCGGCGGCTGGAACGGGTTCAACCGGTTCTACTACAGCCAGAAGGATCGCGACGGGCTGATCATCGACGAGCGCTTCAACGGCGGCGGCAGCGTGGACGACTACATGGTCGACCAGATGATCCGACCGATGCGCAGCATGTGGACCGCGCGCTACGGCAAGGACTTCGCCAGTCCTGCCAGCCAGCACTTCGGCCCTAAGGTCATGATCATCGACCAGTACGCCGGCTCCGGCGGCGACTACTTCCCGTGGCACTTCCGAGAAGCCAAAGCGGGCCCGATCGTGGGCAAGCGAACGTGGGGCGGCCTCGTAGGCATCCTCATCTTCCCGCAACTGGTGGATGGCGGTAGCGTCACCTCGCCCAATATTGCCTTCTACAACCCAGACGGGAAGTGGGAGATCGAGAACTACGGCGTCCCGCCGGACGTCGAGGTCGAGTACGACCCGTTCCTCTGGCGGCAGGGCCGAGATGCCCAGCTCGAGAAGGCGGTCGAGGTCGCGATGGAGCGACTGAAGACCTGGAAGAAGCCGGAGATCAAGAAGCCGGCCTATCCCAACAAGAGCAAGCTCCCCGGCTAACGTGCTGAGGAGATGTCAAACGCCCGGTGCCGCGTTGGCGTCGGGCGTTTTTGCTTGCTGCAATACGGTCACCCGTTGGGACCAATGCCCCGGTGGCTTGGAAGCATCCGGGTACTCTTGACGAGCGATGCTGCTGTAACTCTCCGGACCGTTTCTTCCCCATCGGCATCCCGTGCCGATCCGTCCGTACTTGAGGAGCATCCCCTTGTCAAAAGCCCTATCCGACCTAACTCCGCTTGAAACCGCCCTCCTTGTCCTCGTCAACGAGGATGAAGCCGACGACCAGATGGTCGAGGAGGAGCTCATTGGCCTCTGCGAGGCCGCCCGCGTCGAACCCGTCGGCGTCATCCGTCAGCGCCTAGACCGACCGTACAAGCCAACCTACGTGGGCTCCGGCAAAGTCGGCGAGATCGCCGCGATGGCGGCTGAGCTCGGCGTCGACCTTGTCCTCATCGACGGCGAAGTCTCTGGCATCCAACAGCGAAACCTAGAGGAAGCCATGGAGCGCAAGGTCGTGGATCGCACCCAGCTGATCCTGGACATCTTTGCGCGCCGTGCCCGGACCAAGGAGGGAATGCTCCAAGTAGAGCTTGCCCAGCTGACGTACATGATGCCCAAGCTCATGAGCGTCTACACGAAGTTCGAGCGCCAGAAGGGCGGCATCGGCATGCGCGGCCCGGGTGAAACGAAGCTGGAAAGCGATCGCCGCATGGTGAAGCAACGCGTGGCTCGACTCAAAGACGAGATCGACGAGGTCAAGCGCCACCGGGACCAGCAACGCGCCAGCCGTCGCAAGCACCCGTTCCCGTTCGCCTCGATCGTCGGCTACACGTCGGCGGGGAAGTCGACCCTGATGAACCGGCTTGCCGGCACCGACCTGCTTGCCGACGCCATGCCCTTCGCCACCCTGGACCCAACCACCCGCAAGGTGGACCTCCCCGATGGCTACGCCCTGTTCCTGACCGACACCGTCGGCTTCATTCGCAACCTGCCTACCCACCTGGTCGCGGCCTTCCAATCCACGCTTGAGGAGACGACGTTTTCGGACTTCATCCTCCACGTGGTGGACGTCAGCAACCCCGCCTGGGAGAGCCAGATGGATTCCGTTCTGGAAACCCTGCGCCTACTCGGCGCGGCCGATAAGCCGATGCTGAACCTCTTCAACAAGATCGACGCGGCGCCAGACCCGGTCCTGATCCAGCATCAGATCGCCGAGTTTCCCAACGCGGTCGGCATCAGCGCCCTCACCGGGCAGGGAATGCCCGAGTTGATGGCGCGGATCAAGGAGATGGTGCAGGAACTGCTTGGCTCGGTGAAGGCCCTCGTGCCCTACTCGGAGAACCGTCTCGTTCAGGAGTGCTACGACTTCGGCCGCGTGCTGAAAGAGGAGTACCGCGAGGACGGCATCTACGTAGAAGCCGAGCTTGTAGCGGAGATGCGCCGCAAGCTCGAGAAGTACGCGGTCGCCTAATTGGCGGCCGCTCCTTCAACCCTTTGGCGCCCGGTTTCGTCTGGATAGATGGAATGACAGGAATCGCGTTCATAGGCTTTCTGCTTTTGTTGGTGGCCTTTGTGGTCCACGTGTCGCGTAGTCAGATGCCGGATCCCGCCCGTTCAAAGGGGCAGGCTTGGATTCTGGGTGTGATCGGCGTGCTGATGATCTTCGTCGGATCCATCGCGGGGGCGTTCACTCAGGTTCCTGCCGGTTACAGGGCGGTGCTCATGCGCTTCGGCGCGGTCCAGGGAATGCTCGGCGAGGGAATCCATTTCATCGTCCCCGGTGTAAACAGCGTGGAGTTGGTCGAAGTCCGCACCCAGAAGGAAGAGAGCACCGCGACGGCCGCCTCGCGCGACCTGCAGACCGTTTCCACCAGTCTCGCCCTAAACTTCCGCGTGGACCCGGCCAAGGTTGGCGAGCTCTACCAAAAGGTCGGCACCCAGTACAAGAGCCGAATCATCGACCCGGCGGTCCAGGAGTCGGTCAAGGTGGTCACCAGCCGCTACAGCGCGGAGGACCTGATCCGAAACCGCGCTCAGGTGAAAATGGAGGTCGAGGCCGAGATCACGAAGCGCCTCGGCGCCTACAACCTGATCGTCGAGCCCAGCGGCCTGTCCATCACCAACTTCGACTTTTCGCCCGAGTTCAACAAGGCGATCGAAGCCAAGCAGGTCGCCCAGCAGCAATCCGAGCAGCAGAAGTACGTACTGGCCCAGGCGCAACTGGAGCAGCAAACCGACATCGCCCGCGCCAAGGGTAAGGCGGAGGCCGCCAAACTCAACGCCGAAGCCCTGCGCGCCCAAGGAGGCTCGCTGGTCATCGCCCGCGAGTGGATCACCAAGTGGGACGGCAAACTCCCGCAGGTCGGCGGCGGCAACAACGGCTACATGATCGACATCAAGTCGCTGATGGATTCCGCCAGCGAAGGCCGCCCTGGAAGGTAGTGATTGAGCCTTGAGGCAGGCGAGTTCTTCGGCCGCCATCGAAGGGTTGGGGGCATTCGTCGACCCCTAACTAGGCCTAGTCGCGAAGAGCTCGAAGTGGTTTAAGTCTCGAATCCCAGTGCCTGCCCTGGGAATGGTGTCGCGACTCCAATCCCAACGGGTTTGCAGCCCCGGCCACAACCCCTTTGGGGTTGGTGTTCTTGCGGACGAACCTCCCAGGGTAGGCACCGGCTGGTGCCAACCCTGGGCTTCCGGGCCGAGAACCCCTTCGGGGTAAATCCAAGGAGAAGATCACTGGATGTCAGCCAGAGCAAGTTCCATGGGCCGGCGCCGAAGCATTGAGGTCCTTGGCTGGACCCAAACTCGAGACCGAGCTGGCCCAAGGTCAAGTACTGGTGTTGATGCCCTGGATCCGCCTCTGACTCTGCCGCGTTCCGGCAACCCCAAAGGGGTTCTGTCCCAAAAGCCCAGGGTTGGCACCCCGTGCCTACCCTGGGTGTGCCGTCGCGATTCTCAACCCCAACAGGGTTGTGGCCTAATCCCACACGTAACGCTCATCCCAATTGAGGGAGTGCTCAAGGAGCAGGTCACGGAACTCGTCCTGGAAGGACCGAGTCTTGTGGTGCTCCTCCTGGGAAGCCACGTATGCGCGGACGGCGGGTAGCTGAGCTTGGCCAACCGAGAAGGCCGCATACCCGCTCTGCCAGGAGAAGTCTGGGCGGTGCCCCTTCATCCATAGGCTTGATACACGTTTGAGTTCCTTAACCCAATCTGCGATGGCGGTTGTACGTCCCAGCCGGGCAAGAACGTGGACGTGATCCTCGACCCCTCCAACCAGCTCGGGCGGGCAGCCAAACTCGCGAGACACTCCTCCCATGTAAGCGTGCAAGTTCTGCCGAACCTCCTTTTCCTCTAGGTACACAATCCTGTTCTTCGTAGAGAAGACCAGGTGAACGTATGCGGCTGAGAAGGATTGGGGCATCGAAGCAATCCTACACTGGGCCGCAACCCCCCTTGGGGTTGGTGTTTGCCTACCAGCCACCCAGGGTTGGCACGAAAACGTGCCAACCCTGGGCTTCCGGCTCCAGAACCCCTTCGGGGTAGGGCCAACGCGCGGGATCGAAGGCGTGGACAATGGCCAGTCTCAAGCGTCTCGCAGGATCCGGAAGTCGCTTAGCAGACTCACTGCGCGGCGTTACGCCGCCATCAACTGGCGAAGGTCTCGACGTCCTTGAGAGACCCAGATGCAAGCCACCACTCTACAGACCGAGCTTCTCGCGTTCCGCTTCTAGCTGCCGGAAGGCCTCGTCGAACGTCATTAGCAGCTTCTCGATCCCCAAGATCGGGTTGCCGGTGTAGGGCCAGATGAACTGGCCCTGCGCCAGGTAGCACTCGCGGTTCTTCTTGGCCACGAGGCTGATGACTCGGGGTGGGACCGCTTCACGGTCGCTGAAGGTGATCGACAGCCGCCCCTGGCGGGCGTCCACCTTGCTCATCCCGAGATCGCGGGCGTGGATCCGCTGGCCCATAATCGCGAAGGCGTTGTGCACCTGCTCCGGCGGGTGGCCGTACCGATCCTCGATTTCGCCTTGCACCGCCGCCAGGCTCCCCTCGGTCCGGCAAGACATCATCTTCTGGTAGTAGTAGAGCCGCTGGGCTTGGTCCTTGATGTAGCCTTCGGGGAGCAGCGCCACTACGGGAACCTCGAACTGCGGAAGCGGCGTCAAGGACTCCAGCGGATCCTTTACGTCGCCGGTGGACTGGCCGTCCACCGAATTCTTCAGCATCGCCACCGCCTCGTTGATGAGCTGGGTGTACAGCTCGTAGCCAACGTTGGCCATCGCGCCATGCTGGCGTGCGCCAAGAAGCTCGCCGGCACCGCGAATCTGGAGGTCTCGGAAAGCCAAGGAGTAGCCGGAGCCAAGGGTCGAGAACTCCTGCAGCGCCTGCAAGCGAGCCATCCCTGATTCGGTCAGGTCCTTGCCGCTCGCATAGAGGAAGTAGGCGTAGGCTTGACGATCCGAGCGGCCGACCCGTCCACGCAGTTGGTAGAGCTGCGAGAGGCCCAGACGGTCCGCGTTCTCCACGATCAGGGTGTTGGCGTTGGAGATGTCGATGCCGTTCTCGATGATCGTCGTGGAGAGCAAAATGTCGATCTCGCCCTTGATGAAGCCAATCATGATCGGCTCGAGCTCCTTTTCGTGCATCTGGCCGTGCCCGACGCCGATCCGGGCGGTGGGGATTAGCTTGCGCAGCGACTCCGCGACGTGCTCGATCGACTCGACTCGGTTGTAGACGTAGAAGACCTGCCCGCCACGGGCAAGCTCGCGCAGAATCGCCTCGCGAATGACTTCTTTGCTGTAGGGCCGCAGGAAGGTACGGATCGGCAACCGGCCTGGAGGCGGGTCGTTGATCAGGGACATCTGTCGGATGTCCATCAGCGCCATGCTCAGGGTCCGGGGGATCGGGGTCGCGCTCAGGGTGAGCACGTCGACCTCGGTGCGGAGCTTCTTCAGAAGCTCCTTCTGCTTTACGCCGAACTTCTGCTCCTCGTCAATGATCACCATCCCGAGGTCTTTGAACTCGATGCTAGAACCCAGAAGCGCGTGGGTGCCAAGGACGATATCGATCTCGCCGTTGCCCAGCCTCTTCTCCACGTCGCGCTTGTCGGGACCGGTGACGTAGCGGTTGATCAGACCAAGCTGAACGCCAAAACCGCCCAGGCGTTCCGCGAAGTTCCGGTAGTGCTGCTCGCTGAGGATCGTGGTGGGGCACAGAACGGCCACTTGCCGTTTGTCCTGCACCGCCTTGAAAGCGGCCCGGATCGCGACCTCGGTCTTTCCGAATCCAACGTCTCCGCAAACCAGTCGGTCCATGGGCCACTCCAGCTCCATGTCCTTCTTTGCTTCCTGGATTGCGGTGGCCTGGCTGGGGGTCTCCACCCAGGGGAAGGTGGCCTCCATCTCGGCCTGCCAGGGGGTGTCCGGGCTATAGCGGGGACGGACGACCTTTTTGCGCGCCGCGTACAGCTTGACCAGGTCGCGGGCGAACTCCTTGGCTTCCTCCTTCGCTTTTCCCAGCGTGCGTTGCCACTCACCTCCCGTGAGCTTGTTTAGCTTCGGGTGCTCATCGCCCGGGTTCAGGTATTTCTGGATCCGATCCAGCTGGTCGGCTGGCACGAACAGCTTGTCGGGAGCCTGGTATTCGATGTAGAGGAACTCTTTCTCGACGCCCTGCTCGATCCGCTTGACAAGTCCGCGGAAAACGCCTATCCCAAAGTGGATGTGGACCACGTAGTCGCCCGGCTTCAGGTCCAGCACGGTGGCGATCGGCGCGCCTTCCATAAAGCGCCGCTGAGGAAGTTTGAGCCGGGCAACGCCAAACAGCTCTCCATCCGTAACCACGGCCAACTTCTCGCCTTGGAGGATGAACCCTCCGCCGAGATTGCCGTGGGCCAGGAACTGCCCTCCCGATTCGCCCTCGGTGGGCATGCTGTCGAAAGGAAAGATCTCCGCCGCTTCCAGCACGCTCTTGGCGCGGTTGGGCTGATCCGTGGCAAAGACGCAGGAGACGCCCTCCTTGGTCCAGTTGCGCAGGGTGAGGGTAAGCGCCTCGCTTCGTCCGCGATAGGGATCGAGGCTTACCGCCTGGAGGTCGAGTTGGACGGGAAGCCTCAGCCAATCCGGAAGCGCGTTCATGGCGCTGAGGCTGACGATGCGGGAATGATCGGCGAAGTGCTCCGGCGGAAGCATGAAGTCGTTTGCCGTTGAGTGGAGGATCTCGCCGCGCTCCCGCCGAGCGGCGAGGGCTTGGCCGAGCTCCTCCTCGGAGCGCGCCGCGATCGACTCCAATTCAAGCGGCTCGTCTAGGACGAGCAATCCGTCCTCGCCGAGCAAGTCGATTGCGCAACCCGAGTCTGGGTGGAGCATGGGTCGATAGAGGTCGAGGCGGTCGAAGTAGACCTTCGCCCCGAGAGCGTCGGCGTCTCCCGCAACCAGTTCCTCGAGGCGGGCCGAGGCTTCCGGGGCAAGCATCGCGGCCTCGCGCTCCATGCTTGAGGTCACCAGTTCGGCCAGCCCTTCGTGTCCTTCGACGTAGAGGGTTTCGCGAGAGGGTGCCATCGCCAGGCTCTCGATCTGTCCAACCGAGCGCTGGGAGTTCGGGTCGAACATCCTCAGGCTCTCGATCTCGTCGCCAAAGAACTCGATCCTGACGGGCAGGTCCCGCCCCGAGGCGTAGATGTCCAAGATCCCACCTCGGCGGCTGAACTGCCCGGGCAGCCGAACCGGCTCCTGGTGCTCGTAACCGAGCCGGCCGAGCCTCCTCTGGAGCCCTTCGACGTCCACCACATCCCCCTTACGGAGCAAGAGAAAGGCGTCGTTTAGAACATCCGTCGGCAGAGTCCGCTCGAGGGCGGCTTGAGGCGTTGCCAGGATAATCGCGGGCTCTGGACTGGCAAGGACCCGAAGGGCGCCAAGGCGATCGGAAAGGGCGATGTGCTCGGGCGCCGCGTCCTCGAACAAAGCGGAAGAGCCGCTGGGAAGGATGTGGATGTCGCCGTGGCGCACGCCGCAGATCTCGAGCTTGGCCTGCCACTGGAGGGCTCGATCGTAGTTCGCCGCCACGATGAGGGTCTTTCTGGGACTCTGGAGGTGCCGAGCGGCGAGCAACACCGGGCGCGCCTCGGGACATACCGTCTGCCATTCGGCGGACTGTTGCTCCAAGGAGGCGAACGCTTCTTTCAGTGATGGGAGCGCGCCGATTCTGCGCGTCCAAGCCAAGAGGCTCATGAAGCAACGAGGGTACCCCGAGCCTCAATGACCAGAATCTGCTTCCGAACGGGACGTTCCACCATCTCTAAAGAGTTCATTTACAAAGATAAATATAGGGCCAAAGACCCAATAAAGTCATGAGACCAATCGATAGGCGCGCCGAAGACCCCCAATGACAGGGGCCAACGAGGCGGAGTTGTCGCTTTTGCAGAGAAATCAAGCAATTCCGGCATGAACGCTTGGCATTTCAGGAATGTCGGCTTACCATTGCGCCATGACTTCTCGATCGCAATGGACCCCCGCAACTACCTCTTGAGAGGAGGTAGTTACTCCATGTGAGTACGTATTTATATAAGGTATTGGGATTGGTTGAGGAACGTCGTACACTTCACTACTCTTGACCCCATCGCGTTAAGGGCAGTGACTTATGAAGAAAGCATTTACGCTCATCGAGCTCCTCGTCGTGATCGCGATCATCGCGATTCTTGCGGCGATTCTTTTCCCCGTCTTCGCCCAGGCTAAGGCTGCCGCCAAGAAGACCGCTTCGCTCAGCAACGTCAAGCAGAACATGCTTGGCCTTCTGATGTACAACGGCGACAACGACGATCTGTTCGCTCCGGTTGTCTCCTGGAGCGGCCCGGCGCCCGCCTTCTTCGGCGGCACCCCCTACCAGCCGTGGTCTTGGCTTGTGCTCCCCTACATGAAGAGCACGGACATCCTGCAGGACCCCCAGGCTCCTTCCATGGAAGCTTGGCCGGCCGTTTGGAACGTCAACACCACCAAGGCGTTGGCTCCCCAGTACGGTCTCAACTACCAGGGCCTGAGCCCGGTCACTGCGGGAACGGACACTGCGTTCCAGATCACCCCGGTCAGCAGCACCTCCGTCGAGAGCCCGTCCGAGACGGTCGCCCTCGCGGCTAAGTTCTCCACTTCGGAGGACGCCCTCGGCGCTTCTGGCACCTACTGGGCCGGCGCTGGCTCCTGGACCACGGTCGTGACGGTTGAAGGCCCCGAGTGCTTCACCATCGTTCCCTACTGCTTCGTCAACTGGGGCGTTGGTTCCTGGTACGACACCGACTACCTGAACCAGAACAAGGCTGCCGGCGCCAAGACGGGCGGCGTTTCGCTGCGCAACGCGGACCGCTCGATCGTCTCCTGGGTTGACGGCCATGCTTCCGCGAACTCCGCCGGACAGCTTGCGAAGGGAACGAACTTCACGTTCGACACCGCCGAAGCTTCCGTCGTCTTCACGGACGAAACCCTGTACCTCTGGGACTCTAAGTAATGAAGTCCCTGCTCGGCGCCATCGCTACGATCGCGATTGCCGCAGCCCTTATGGGTTGCGGCTCCGAGCCGGTGGCCAAGGAAGATCCGGAAGCGGCCGCGAAGCCTAAGGTTTCGAAGGGTGGCAACGCGGATCTCGCCCAGCAGGCTCCGGAAATGACTCCTCCGCCCAACGCACCGACCGCCGACCAGGTAGTTGGTTCAAAGGGTGGCGGAAACTAGCCGGAACCACTGAACATCTCGCGATCCCTTCCGTCGCTTCATAGCCGGAAGGGATCCGGGAACCAACTTTCCCAGGATCGGGCACCTTACTGCAGGTTAGATTGCGGTGAGCGGCTTAATTTTTCCTGAACAAATCACGAAATCCCTTGCAAGGGAACAGAGGCCGCTATACAATGGTCACTGTCTTTGGGGCGTTTGCCCCGGGTGATTTTTCATGAAGAAAGCTTTTACGCTCATTGAACTCCTAGTAGTCATCGCCATCATCGCGATCCTCGCCGCCATCCTCTTCCCGGTTTTCGCCCAGGCGAAGGCTGCTGCGAAGAAGACCTCCTCGCTCAGCAACGTCAAGCAGGAGATGCTTGGCCTCCTCATGTACGCAGGCGACAACGACGACGTGTTCGCGCCGGTCGTTTCCTGGAGCGACCCTGCTCCGGCATACCTCGGCGGCGGCCCTTACCAGCCGTGGTCCTGGCTCATCCTCCCCTACATGAAGAACACGGACATCATGCAGGACCCGCAGGCTCCGGCCATGCAGGCTTGGCCGGCCGTTTGGAACGTCAACACCACCAAGGCGTTGGCCCCCCAGTACGGTCTCAACTACGTCGGTCTTAGCCCGGTCACCGGTTCGCCGTTCGTCATCACGCCGAACAGCTCCACCTCGATCGCCGCTCCGGCCGAGACGGTTGCCATCGCAGCCAAGTTCTCCACCTCCGAGGACAGCCTCGGCGCGACCGGCACCTACTGGGCTGGCGCTGGCTCCTGGACCACGACCCAGACGGTCGAAGGCCCCGAGTGCTGGACCATTCCTGAGTGGTGCTTCGTCAACTGGGGCGTCGGTTCCTGGTACGACACCAGCTACCTCCTTGGCAACAAGGCTGCTGGCGCCAAGACCGGCGGCGTCTCGCTCCGCAACGCCGATCGCTCGATCGTTGCTTGGGTCGATGGCCACGCCACCGCCAACTCCGCTGGCCAGCTCGCCAAGGGTACGAACTTCACGTTCACGACCAACGAGCCGGACGTGGTGTTCACGGACGAGACCGTATACCTCTGGGACAAGAAGTAGTGAAAAGAAGCCTCCTCTCTGGATTCCTGATGGTCGTCGGAGCTTTGGCTCTGGTGGGATGTTCAACCGAACCGGCAGCGCCTGAGACTCCGGTCGGCCAGGCTCCCGCACAAACGGCTAAGGGCGGAAACGAGGGATTGGCTAAGGAAGCCCCCGAGATGACCCCTCCTCCCGGTGCACCCACCGCGGACGAGATCGTCGGATCGAAGGCAAAGGGCGGCAACTAGCCACTCTCCCGCTACCAAGACCGGCCCCTTCGCAGAATTCTGCGGAGGGGCCTTTTTCTGCGCTGAGATCGATGACGCGGTATTCTGCGTAGGTTCCGGTAGTTCCCACCATGTCAAACGCAAACGTTTTCATGCCCTCCACCGAAACGCTCTTCGAGCGGGTCGGCGAGAACACGATGATCGTGAACATGGGGCCTCAACACCCCTCGACCCACGGCGTCCTCCGAGTCATCTGCGAGCTTGAGGGCGAAGTCATCGTCCAGTGCAAGAGCGTGATCGGCTACCTCCATACCGGAATGGAGAAGGAAGCCGAGTACCAGCAGTATCACAAGTGCGTGGTCATGACCGACCGCATGGACTACCTGAACGCGAACGGCAACAACCTTGCCCACGCGCTCGCGGTCGAGAAGCTTCTCGGCGTTGAAGTCCCAAAGCGGGCTCAGTACCTGCGGGTCATTTTGGCGGAGCTCAGCCGTCTCGCCAGCCACTGCGTGTGGCTCGGTACCCACGGCCTAGACCTGGGGGCGATGACCCCGTTCTTCTACATCATGCAGCAGCGCGAATACATTCTCGACATGTTCGAGATGTTCAGCGGCGTGCGCATGATGCCCTCCTGGATCGTTCCCGGCGGACTTCGCGGGGACATGCCGCCGGAGTTTCCGGCCCGCCTGAACAAGTTCCTTGCCGAGTTCCCGTCCGAGTTGAAGGTTGTTGAAGACCTCCTCGTGGGCAATCCGATCTGGAAGGAGCGAACCTACGACGTAGGTGTTCTCACCGCTAACCAAGCCCTCTCGCTGGGATGTAGCGGCCCCATCGCCCGTGCCAGCGGCGTAGCCATGGACCTGCGGAAGTTGATGCCGTATAGCAGCTACGAGGACTTCGAGTTCTCGATCCCGGTTGGATCTCGCGGAGACGTCTACGATCGCTTCCTCGTCCGCCTTGCCGAGATGCACGAGAGCTGTAAGATCATTCGCCAGGCTATCGATAACCTGCCGGACGGCGATTGGACCACCCCAGACCGGAAGATTTCGCCTCCGCCGCGCGCCGAGCTTGACAACTCCATGGAGTCGCTCATCCACCACTTCAAGCTGTTCACCGAGGGCTATCGCCCGCCGGTGGGAGAGGCGTACGGAGCCGTGGAAGGCTCCAAGGGCGAACTCGGGTTCTACGTGATCTCGGACGGCAGCAACCGGCCCTACCGCTGGCACGAGCGACCGTCGAGCTTCATGAACCTCAAGTCGCTGGAGGTCCTTGCGATCGGACGCCTTCTCTCTGACGTCATCGCAATCATTGGTTCGATCGACATCGTCCTCGGCGAAATCGACCGGTAGGGCCTCTTCCGTGGACGAGAAACCACGTATTGCCAAGCGGGGCTAGATGTCCTACACTAGCAAGAGTTGCTTGAAGACAAGGGCTCAAGCCCTTGCAGTGGAGGAGATCGATCATGCTCAGTCGCACGAACATTGCGTCGCTACTACTCTTGGCCATTCCCGCGCTGGTGGGTGCTCAGAATTTCGGAATAAAGACGGATGCCCAAGCCTACTATCAAGGAAACAATGGGGGCTTGCAGAGCCACCAGGTAAAATTCCCAGCTCCAACGTTGCCCGCGGTTTCCGAATCTCGGAGCTATGTTCCGGTCGGTGGCGCAACGAGCTTCGGGCGCGCGGACCGCATTTCGGCGTATGACGACGCTGATGCATGGGTCAAGATCACTCATCCTGGCATTGAACAGTCCTACGCACGCGTAGGTGGTCCGACTCCACAGGGAGGATCGCCGAATGGCGTGTTCGCTAGTACTTTTGCCGAATCCTACACGAAGTGGATGGCGGTGGGCCCCGAGAACCAGATGGTTTCGGTGGACTTGGCCTACTTCCTAGACGGCTGGCTGTTCGCCGCCAAGGCCGCTGGAACGAACGCGAGTCTCGGCTCACAAGTAAACGTAGTCATGCGCATTGACTTGGGCAATGGGGCGGGCCTCGAGGAGATCTTCTTTGCCCGAGGAGCTTTGTGGCAGTCAACAGGGCTCAGCCCCTTCTTCCGGACCAAGAACGGATGGTCGGACTCCAAGTGGAACTCCTCGTGGACCGATACTACGAGTACCCTCACCTCGCCGGTCGGTAACGACCGCATGTTCGATCTGGACTACGCAGACGTGATTCCTGGCATCTTTCAGGTCATGTCCAACACGCCGTTTGTGCTGGACTACACCGTGACGGTCAGCGCGTACAACAATGCGGGACTGACCGACGCCTTCGCTACCGCCGACTTTTCGAATACGGCTGGCATGGACTTCACGACTACGACGCCAGGGTTCACGATGGAGGAGGTTGGCCTTGTGCCCGAGCCGTCCGCAACGGTTGCCTTGGCCCTGGGAGTCTGCGGCATGTGTGCACGCCGCCGTCGCAGGTGAGCGGCCCGCCCAGGGAAGCCGTCGGTCCACTGGCTTACCCGGGCTCCCGCTTCTGGCGAAGGCTGAAGAAGATTCCCGCTTTTCCGCGACTTGATCCCGCTCGGGACCGGTGCCTAGACTGGGCCAACCCCTAGCCACGGGCAACGGGTTGGAGGCGACATGAGAATCCTTGTCCTCTCGTTGTTGGTCGGATTCACCGCTTGCGGTTCCGCAACAACCCTCTCCTTTGCCGGCACGGTCGACGATGGCTTCGAGGCTTACATCAGTACCGACGACTCCGTGCCCGGCACCCTCATCGCATCGAGCGACTGGTGGCAGACCACCCAGTACGCCAACGTTGCGCTGGCGCCAAACGCCGTTCACTACTTGCACATCGTCGGTAGGGACCTCTATGGCGGCCCCAGATGGCGATCGCTTCGCTCTCGCTCAGCGACTCGCTGTTCGAGTTCGCCAACGGGACCCAGGCTCTCAACACCGATGTTGACCACTGGAAGGCGAGCCTGACCGGATTCGGCCTCGACTACGTGGCCCCTGACGACCTTGGCCCCAATGGGGGCATGGTCTGGGGGATGGTCAACGGCGTCGACCCTGCCGCACGCCATATCTGGACTGGAGGCTCCGCGGGGGAGCACTACTTCTCTACCGAAATCCGGCCGGTTCCCGAGCCAACCTCCTTGGCCGCCCTCGCTCTCTGCCTCGCCGCGATGCGCCGCCGACGCTGATCGAATCGCCAACTCGTATCCCGGAGCATAATGTTTCGGGATACGAAACGCCCCCCTAGGGTGCGTCGTAGGGACGCTTCACAACATGGGCAAGGCAAACAACGGCAACGGATTGCGGTTCTTCTCGGCGTTTGCCGCGATCTGTTTCGCGCTGGGAGTGCTGGTCGTCCTGCCCTTCGTCCCGGCGATCCTCTGGGCCATCGTCCTCAGCGTTCTCATGTGGCCGATCCACCAGAAGGTGCATCGAATGATCGCAGGCACTCGGTTGCCTGCAGGCGTGAAACTGAACCTCGGCCCCATGGTCACCGTGATCGCCACGCTCCTGATCATCTGCGTGCCTTTCATCCTGGTCGGCATCGGCTTGTTCGTGCAGCTCAGCGGAGTGTCTTCGGATCTGGGCGCAACCACGGCAGGAGCTGCCCCCAAGGCGGGAGGCTTCTCCCTCGATGCCATCCTTCAGCAGGTCGATACCGCGGCCAAGCCCTTCTTCGTCCAGATCGGACAGAAAGACTTCAGCATCTTGACCTATGTGAACGAGAATCGGGAGTCGCTGGTGGCGGGAATCCGGGCGCCCGCAGCGAAGTTCGCCCAATCCGCCGGGTTCACCATCCTAACGATGGTCATCGCGCTGCTCACCCAGTTCTTCATGATCCGGGACGGGCATCGCCTGCTGGAGCCCGCCCTGGACCTCATTCCGCTCCCGCGCGACAAGGCGGAGGACATGCTCCTGAAGGTCCGAGACACCATCCGCGCCGTCTTTATCGGCGTCGTCCTGGTGGCCCTCGTTCAGAGTGGCGTCATCGGGATCACCTATGCCGCGCTGGGAATTCCCAACGCGCTGCTCCTCTCCGTAGCGTCGTTCCTGTTGTGCTGCCTTCCATTGTTGGGCGCGCCCGTCCTCTACATCCCGGTAGGGCTGGGCATGCTGTTGGCGGGAAAGACTACGGAAGCGCTTTGGATCCTGGGAATTGGGTTCCTTGTGGTCAGCCAGATCGACAACTTGCTCCGCCCCTTCGTGATCGGAGCCCGGGTCAACCTGCACCCCATGGCGATCTTCTTCAGCCTCCTTGGCGGAGTCCTGGCGATCGGCCCGATCGGGCTCATGGCAGGGCCGATGCTCCTCACCGTGCTCCTTGCCGTGGTGGACGTCATGCGTGAGCGTGCCAAAGTCGACGCTGCCGAGGCACCCGGCTAGGTCCAGCCTCGCCCCTTCAGGGTCTTTACTGGGGCCGTTAGTCGACGGCTCCGGATCTCCTGGATTTTGTCTCGGTAATCCTCGGAGGCCCAAAGCGCACTTGAGCAGGCCGGAGATCCGTGGGGAGTGGAAACCGCTCCCGCGACAAGGATAGCGAACACAACAACAACCTTCTTCATCTTTCGGACCTCCGGACTTCGGTAGGTTCGAGACCCGTCGTCGGGCGTCCAAGTTCCTAAACTCGGTCCTTTGACCCAGTGACTCTAGTCCTGGATCACGACGATCAGTTCTTTGGGACCGTGAATCCCCCGAACCAGGATTCCCGCGATGTCCGCTGTTCGGCTTGGTCCGGTGATCAGAACGCTGGTCCTTCCGCTGAGAGCGGCGAGTCCCTCCTCCAGCGTCGCTACGATTTGGCTGCGACGAACGAGAACAACGTGGCGTGGCGGAGCCAGGCTTGCCAGTCGCGCCCGTCCGGGTCCCGCTGCGATCAGCAGGGACCCGGTTTCCGCGATCGCCAAGTCCGCGACCGTAACCCCCGTCTCGGCCTCCCAGACGTCGGACTGAGATCCCGTGGCAGGAAAGTCCACTCCCCCGTCCAAGTAGGTCTGGCCAAGGTCGGATGGCAAGTCGCCAAGCCGTCCTCCCACCGCCTCCAACCTTTCCCGGAATCGCTCCCAAAGGTCTTCCTGCGGAAGCGGAGCCCGTACCCAGACGGGTGGGCAAGCACCGGAAGCTGGCCTTGGCAGGCGAGCCAAAACACGACTACGAGCGTCCACGCTGCCACCTCCGAAAGTCGCGTCCCGTTCGCGCCGGGAGTTCGCGGAACTCCGCCCATCCGCTCTTCATGGGATGCACTGCCACCTTACTGGCTAGGGGCAGCATGGTCAGACCCGCCCGCCAGAGCGCTGGTCTTGTCGCGCCCAACGCGTATGCGGCCCAAGGAGCGCTGTCCGATTCTGACTCCGCCGCTTGCCGACGGATGTCCAGCAACATTGCCGGAATTGGGATCTTCACCGGGCAGACTTCCTCGCACGCTCCGCAGAGCGTGGAAGCCTTGGCAAGATCGCCGAGAGCCGCAACGCCTTCGAGCGCCGGCGCCAACACCGCACCGAGGGGGCCAGAGTACACGTGCCCGTACGCGTGCCCGCTCGCCTGGCGGTAGACCGGGCACACGTTGAGGCAAGCCCCGCACCGAATGCAGCGCAGAATGTCCCGGTACGGCCCCTCCAGAATCCGGGATCGGCCGTTATCCAGAATGACCAGATGGACCTCTCTGGGCCCATCCGTCTCGTCGCCGCGCCGAGGCCCGGCGATGAAGTGGGTGTAGGTGGTCACCTGCTGCCCGGTGGCCGAGGCCGCAAGGAGTCGCAGGAAGAGCGCAAGGTCGGTTTCCCGAGGCAACACCTTCTCCAGGCCCATCAGGGCGATGTGGACCTCGGGAGCGGTGGTGGAGAACCGGTTGTTTCCCTCGTTCTCCACCAGGACCAGCCTCCCGGTCTCGGCGATCGCGAAGTTGACCCCGCTAATCCCGACCTCGGCTTCGCGGAACTTTGAGCGCAGCTTTGCGCGCGCCTGCATGGTCAGCTCCTCCGCAACCTCGCTATAGGGCCCAAGCCCTTCGCGTGAGAAGCTCTCGGCCACCTGCTTCAGGCTCTTGTGGATGATCGGGGCCACGATGTGGCTGGGGCGGTCGCCGTCGATCTGGACCACGTATTCGCCCAGGTCGGTCTCCGTGACCTCAAATCCTCGCTCCTCCAGATACGGGTTGAGATGGATCTCCTCCGTAGCCATGGATTTGGCTTTAACCACTCGGCGTCGGTCCCCCGCCAGCCGCAGGATGATCTCGCGAGCCTCACGAGCATCCTCCGCCCAGTGGACCTGAATGCCGTTGCGTTCGCAGTTGGCCTCGAGTTGTTCCAGAAGCGGGCCGAGGTTGTCCAGGACGTGGCTCTTGAGCTGAGCAGCGGCGGTCCGCGCCGCTTCCACGTCCCCCACGCTCTGGGGCAACATCGCCAGCCGCCGAACCACCTGGTTGACGGTGGCGGCACGGACGCTGTCCGTGGTCGACGGCGCGAGCTGACGGGCAAACCCTTCTACTCTCGAAGCCTTCATGGAAGCGTCTCCGCCAGAACCTCGGCAAAGTGACGAATCCGGAGAGTGCCTCCATCCCGGTCCTGCAACCCTTTAAGGTGCAGCAGACAGCCCATGTCCGTGCCAACCAGTTCCTCCGGTTGCGCGGCCAGAACGTTGAGTAGCTTCTCCTTGCCAATCCCTTGGCTGAGCTTTCCATGGGTCGCCGCGAAAGCTCCCCCGAATCCGCAGCACTGCTCGGGCTGGAGGAACTCGACCAGCTCCAGTCCAGGAATCGAGGTAAGGAGCTGTCGATGCTCATCCCGAAGTCCGAGGCTGCGCCCGTGGCATCCGGGGTGAAGGGCTACTTTGCGCGGATACGGCTTGCTTGCCGGCCAAGTCGTGACCCCAAGCACGCGAACGATGAACTCACCCAGCTCGAACGCCCGCGCTGGGCCGTGCTGGCCGAAGAGTTGTGCGTACCCTTCGCGGACCATAGCCGTACAGGAACCGCTTGGCGCCACCAGGGGCACATCGTCGGTTTCCGGGAGTAGAACCGACCGGCAATGTTGGGCGATCTCCCGCGCCGCTTTCCAGTCTCCCGAGTTGAAAGGGGGCTGCCCGCAGCAGGTCTGGTTGGGCTCGAAGGCCACCTCGCAACCCAGATGCTCTAACACGCGAACCGTGGCGATGCCCACCTCCCCGGCGAAGGCGTCGCAAAGACACGTGAGCATCAGGCGTACTTTCATTGGGGAAGGTACGTTCGCCGCTCGTAGGATCGGTCAAGGAGGGAAGCGAGTTCGTCGAGGCTGGAGACTCGCCCGCTCGCTAGCAATTGAAGTCCAAGGTTGCCAAGAACGGTGGCCTCCACCGGCCCGGCTACCACCGGCAAGCCGCTGAGGTTGGCGAGGCCTTGGCAGAAAGTCTCGCTCTGCGAGCCGCCACCGGCTACCCGGATGCGCGAGACCTTGCGGCCCGTAACCATCTCGACCGCCGCGGGCTGGGCCGCTACCGCGCGGGCAAGGCTCTGAACGGCAAGGTGCGCCCACTGGCCATGGGTCTGCGGACACTGCTTGAGCAGGCCCGTACAGGTCTCCACCATCGAGGCCGGATTGAAGAAATCCTCGTGGAAAAGGTCCACCGTGTCCTCGAAAGGCATCGCGGAGGCCAACCACTGCGGCACCGGCACTGGGATCTCCAACTCCTCATGGAGCCGATTGATCACGTAGAAACCGGGGATGTTCCGAAGAAGGCGAACCCGCCCATCGACCGTGCGCTCGTTGGTGAAGCCGAGGGAGTCCGCCAGCGGGGTCGCGATCGGCTTGTCGACCACGATCCCGGCCAGCGACCAGGTGCCAACATTGAGGAAGAGATCGTCTTCCGCCAAGTGCCCAAACCCCGCCACCGCCGAGGCGGTGTCGTGGCTGCCTACGCTCACCAACCGACCGGTGCCCGAGACCGCTCCGCCAACTTGGCCAGCCCGCGACGGAGCAAGCGCGGGCACGGGCCATCCTGCGATTGCATAGGCCTCCCCGCACCATTGGTCGTCTAGCCCCATGAGCTGGGTGGTGCTGGCCTGGCTGGCCTCGAATCGGCGGTCTCCGCTCAGGAAGAATCCCAGAAGGTCGGGGAGCATCAGCCAGTCGCACGCCGTAAGCGCGGGGTTCTCCTGTCGCCTCGCCGCCAGCTGGTAGACAGTGTTGAAGGGCTGGTGTTGGATTCCCGTGAGCTCATAGAGCCGCGAGCGGTGCTCCCTGAGCGCGGCAAACTGCTGTGCGTGGCTGAGGTCTCGGTAGCAGACCACCGGCTGGGCAAGTCCGCCGTCCGCATCCAGGAACCCGTGGTCCACGCCCCAGGTGTCGATGCCGAGAGTCGAGGTCTTAAAGGTCGATTCCCCGTATTGCGCTGCGGATTGGCATAGCCCGAGAAGGGCTTGAAAGTCCCAACAAAGCCTGCCACCGATCTCGCTGGCATGGTGGGAGCGTTGCTCGACCACGCGGAACTCGAGGCGACCGTCCTCGATCCAGCCCTCGGCGAACCGCCCCGAACTCGCCCCCAGATCCACCGCGATCGCGCCGAACTCCCGTGCCACGCGCGTGAGCTTACACCCCGCCCGGTACCCTTGTTAGCTATGGCGATCACCCCGATGCGATGGCATGACGGAGAACTCCTCCTGCTTGACCAGCGCGTTCTCCCTCGGCAAACGGTCTGGCTGACGCTGAGGACGTCGGTCGACGTCGTCCACGCCATCAAGGACATGGCGGTCCGGGGCGCCCCCGCCATTGGGATCGCCGCCGCCTACGGGATGGCCCTCGCCGCTCAGGGTGGGGAAGACCTCGCTCAAGCCAGCGAGGATCTGGCTGCCTCTCGACCAACCGCGGTCAACCTGTTCTGGGCCCTCGACCGTATCGCGAAGCTAGGCGCCACGGACCCCGAGGCCATCCTCGCGGAGGCCCAAGCCATCGAACGAGAGGATCTCGCCATGAATCAAGCGATCGGCGACCATGGTGCTTTCGTTATCAAGAATGGCTGGAACGTCCTCACCATCTGCAACACCGGCGCCCTGGCCACCGCTGGGCACGGCACGGCGCTCGGGGTGATCCGATCTGCCCACCAGCAGGGCAAAGCCATCCACGTCTACTCGTGCGAAACCCGCCCCCGGCAGCAGGGCCTGCGCCTTACCGCCTACGAGCTGCTCGACGAAGGAATACCCTTCCACAGCATCGCCGACGGGGCTGCGGCGAGCCTCATGCGCGCTGGCAAGGTGGACTGCGTGATCGCCGGAGCCGATCGGATCACCGCCAACGGAGACACCGCCAACAAGCTCGGAACCTACATGCTGGCGGTCCTCGCCATGCACCACGGCATCCCGTTCTACATTGCCGCGCCTTCCTCGACCCTGGACCCGAGCCTTGCTACCGGCGACCTGATTCCGATCGAGGAACGCTCGGGCGAGGAACTCACCCACATCGAGGGTGTACCGGTGGGGCCGGAGGGATGCCCGGTGTTCAACCCCGCCTTCGACGTCACCCCGGGCGAGCTGATCACCGCAATCATTACAGAAAGAGGCATATTCACCGAACCTTATCGATTCCAGTGAACACTGAATAGACGATGGTCCAACTCGCGGCCTTGTTGGTTCTGACAACTCTCTCCGCCCCAATGGACGGCGAGGATGCCGTGGCCAGAGCGCGCGGCTGGCTTGCCAAGGTTGGCGTGCGAGACAAACTCCTTACGACCCAGCTGTCCCACAGTCCCGCCAAGTGGCTAGGGGCGCCCAAGGCCTGGTGGGTGGGATTCCGCTCGGAGAAGGGGCGAACTTGGTCGCTCATCATGGCCGATGACGGCACGGTTCTGAAAATGAACTCGTTCCCAGACCGGACGCCGGTAGCGGCCGGCACGAATCCTGCGATCGCCCAGGATCTGCTGCAACGTGCCGCGGGCAAGCTTCCTGTTCGCTTATCCAACTGCGGCGGGGCCAACGCGAGGTTCGCCTCGACCCACAAAGGGAAGCCCTACTTCAACCTCAATCCGCTCTGGGGAGTGTTGATTTCCTTCGACCCGGCCAAGGGTGAACTCCTTTCGTATCTTCGCCAGACAGCGGTGCCCGAAGTGCATTCGGAGCAACCCTTAGTTTCTGAGGGCGTCGCCAAGTCCAAGCTCGTGGCCTGGGCGAAGTCCAACGCCAAAACGAATACCGTGGCAGGTTGGCTAGTCGAGCCCTGGCCCGGTCTTCGTCGCTACCCTCGGATCGAGCTGGGCTACTACCGATTCCGGAACGCCAAAAAAGCAGACCTGGTGTATCGGGCCCAGGTGATGCAGCAGGCAGGGACTGGCGAGCCTTTCGAGCAAGGCCCTCTTCCCGTTTATGTCGACGCCCGAACCGGCGCGCTCCGCGACCACGACGACCCCGCAACGGGAGGAAAGCGATGAACCTGCTGATCGCCCTGTTGCTCCTTGGCCCGATCACCGGCGACCAAGCCGACCAGATCGCCCGACGCTTCTTGGCCAAAGCCTCCGTACCCGGGCCGTACCGGCTCCAGCGCCTCAACGGAATCGATGGCTCGATGATGTCGGCGTTCAACCTGGCGTACACAACCAAAGCCGGTGCTTACGAACTCTATGTTCGCCGCAACGATGGGGGCGTGAGGCTCGCCATCCAGACTCATCCGCCGCTCAAGGACCTCGGCACGATGCCCGCGGGGCGCAAGGATTACCTCCCGGCTGGCCGCATGGACATCCAAGCCGTTCGATTTGCCCTCAAGAAGCTAGGCCTTCCTGGGGACGCAATGGGCGAAGCCCCGGGCTCTACCCGAGGTCAGGGGTGCGTTTCGGTCCGAATGGCGTTTCTTGCCGGCGGTCGACGAGTGTTTGTCGGACCCATGATGGTTGGAGTTGGCCTGATCTTGGCCGGCAAACGAGTTCTCTCCTACGACGACTCGATCAGCATGCCTCGAGTCGCCCTTGCCGAGCCCCGCATCTCCGCCGACAAGGCGGTCGAAGCCCTCCGCGCTGCGGCGACGCCGAAGGATGGTCGGGCCAAGCTCTTTTCGTTTCAGCCGGTTCGCACGCCGGAGTTGATCTACTACACCCCCCAAGCCAGTGAGCCTGCCCGGCTGTGTTGGTATGTGCCCGCCGTCGTCCAGATCGATGTGGGCTATAGCGTTCGCGGCGGTGGTCGCACGGTACTGGTCGATGCCCAAACCGGTGTGCCCGTCGAGGTTGCCGTGCAGCTCTCGGACGGCGACGTCTGGCGAAGGCCGTAAACTCCCAGGCATGGACATCCAGAGCATCCTTGCCAAGCGTCGCGACGCCGGGCAACACACACCCGAGGAACTATGGTTCTTGGCAACCGGGGCAGGGAAGGGGACCATCCCCGACTACCAGCTCGCCGCCTGGTTGATGGCCGCCTACCTGAACCCTCTGGATGTCGACGAGACCGCTTGGCTAACCGTTGCCATGGCGGACAGCGGGGAGAGGATGGACCTGGAAGGTTTGCCCAAGCCATGGGTAGACAAGCACAGCACCGGCGGAGTCGGAGACAAAACCACGCTGGTCCTCTTGCCGCTCCTAGCCGCCTGCGGCCTAACCGTCCTTAAAATGAGCGGCCGCGGCCTTGGGATCACGGGTGGGACGATCGATAAGCTGTCGGCGGTCCCCGGCTTTCGTACCGATCTTGCGCCCTCGGAGCTGAAGGAGCAGGCGAAGCGCATCGGCATCGCCCTCACCGGCCAGACCCCGGACCTTGCGCCTGCCGACAAGGCGCTCTACGCATTGCGCGATGTGACCGCGACCGTCGCCAGCATCCCGCTCATCGTAAGCAGCATCCTCAGCAAGAAGATCGCCGGCGGCGCGGAGACGATCGTGCTGGACGTGAAATGCGGCTCCGGTGCGTTCATGCCGAACCTCGCGGAGGCGCGCAAGCTAGCCGATGCCCTACAGGAGACGGGGACGCGCTGCGGGGTGACCGTGCGAGTGGCGATTAGCGATATGGACCAGCCCCTGGGCTCGGCCTGCGGGAACGCGTTGGAGGTCGAGGAAGCCCGCCGGATCCTCACCAACGCTTCGCTCAATCCAAACGAGGCTCGCTTCCGTCAACTCTGCGTTTCGCTCTGCGCCCTGACCCTGACGGCCAGCGGGCAGACCCCCACAGAGGAGGCAGGGTCGGCGATGGCAGAAGCCGCGCTCACCTCCGGGAGGGCCGCGAACAAGGCCCGTGAATGGTTCTCCGCCCAGGGCGGCGACTTCGGAGCAAACTGGCTAGAGTCGCGCACGGAGGCCGTCTTTGTCGCAGACACCGCGGGCTGGATCTCCGAGATTCACGCTGGGAAGGTGGGTGAGTTGGTCGTCGAACTCGGCGGCGGTCGCCGCCGCAAGGAGGACGTCCTCGATCTCCAGGTTGGGGTCACGATCCCCCAGCCCGTGGGTTCGCGTGTAGAGGCCGGCGATCTTTTGGCTACGGTATACGCCAAGGATCAGCGTGCGGCAGACCAGGCCATGGCCGCCCTGCGCGAAGCCATCCGCGTGACCCCGGTCCAAGTGACAGAGCGACCCCTCTTTCTAGGCTGAGCATCTGGAGCGCGGGATTCAGCCCGCATTCGGACTCCGGACTTCAGTCCGGTCCGAACCAGATCTGAAGCTCCGCCCCAGGTAAGCGTAGCCAAGCCCCAAGTTGACTAGGATAAGTACCTTTGCCACAATCTCCCAGGGCGAGACTACCACTCCCACTTTACGACCACCGGGACCGGGGAAGTCCGTGTACAACCAGCCCATGAAGTGCGGAAGGTCGGAAAGCAGGAACCCAATGAGTACGAATCCAAACGTGGCTAGGAGCGCAAAGCGAAACCCCTTCATCTCCATAACATCGTAATGCAAAAACAAAACCCCGCCTGCCCGAAAAGGACAAGCGGGGCCATGGGCAGAGCGTGACGGCTCAGCGCTTAACGAACTGGAAGCCACGGCGTGCTTTCTTGCGGCCGTACTTCTTGGATTCCTTGATGCGCGAATCGCGCGTCAGGAAGCCGGCGGGCTTGAGGTCCTTGCGGAACTCGGCGTCGATCTCGAGCAGGGCGCGAGAAATGCCAAGGCGGATTGCGCCGGCCTGGCCGCTGATACCGCCGCCCTTGGCGGTGGCCTTGATGTCGTAGCGTCCGTCGAGTCCGAGGTGGACGAGCGGGCTCTTGACGAGGATCTCCAGCACGGGGCGGCCGAGATAGGCCTTGAACTCCTTGCCGTTGATGATGATGTTGCCTTCGCCCGGGCTAACCCAGACGCGGGCTACCGCTCGCTTGCGGCGTCCGGTTCCGTAGGGGGTGCTTGCTGCTGCCATAGGTTAGTCCTTCTTAATGCTAAGCGGCTCCGGATTCTGGGCCGCGTGCGGGTGGTCGGGGCCTGCGTAGACCTTGAGCTTGGTGATGATCTGCTTGCCGAGCTTGGTCTTGGGGGTCATGCCCCAAACGGCCTTTTCGATCAGCTGAACGGGATCCTTCTCGAGCAGGGTGCCTCGCGAAACGTTGCGAAGACCGCCGGGCCAGCCGGTGTGCCAGTAGATGAGCTCGTCCTGCTTGTTTCCGGTGAGCACCGCCTTATCGGCGTTGATGATCACCACGAAGTCGCCAGCGTCCACGTTGTAGGCGAACGTCGGTTTGTGCTTGCCGCGGATGACCTGGGCAACTTGGCCAGCCAGTCGGCCGACGGGGATCCCGGCGGCGTCCACGACGTACCACTTGCGGTCGACGCTCCCTCCTTTCGGGGTAGTAGTTCTGTTCATGATTTCTTCTTTCTTGAGTTGGGCGGGGCCCGGTCAGGCATAGGGTGCGTCGTTCCTCCGAGGTCGTCGCGATGGATCGCGGCGCGGGTGCCGACCTTCCTTGGGAACGAGTAAAGGAAGATCGCTTCCGGCAATTGCGGGCGATGGTTCTGGCCGGGGGCCGGTCGCTTGCGCAGTAAGCCTAGAGAGAAGTCGTTCGCGAGTCTTTGGGATGGCGTCCGTAGCGGATGCGCATCAGGCAGAGTCCTTTGGCGGGCAATACAACCGGCCATTGGAGGCGGTCCCTTTCGGGGCCGAGGAGGAGTTGGGCGTCGGAGGCGGGGCGAAATCCCCGTCCAACTTCAAGGAGAAATCCGGAGATGCGGCGCATCATTCCACGAAGGAACGCGGTGCCCACTACATCGATCTGCACTTCGTCTGCCTTGGCCTTCACCTGGATGGAGTAAAGGGTGCGACGGGTGTTCTCGATGTGGTCGGGGAGTTCTTCGGTGAATGCGCGGTAGTCGTTTTCTCCCTGAAGGGTTCGAGCGACTTCCTGCATCTTGTCGAGATCGAGAGGTCTTCCGTAGCGATGCGCATAGCGCTCGCGAAACGGATCGCGCGGGCCCACTAGGATTCGGTATCGGTAGTGTCGGTCCTGCGCGCAGAAACGGCTATCGAAGTCGGAAGCGGCGTGGGTTGATTTCAGGACGCATAGGTCCGTGGGCAACAGTCGGTTCAGAACTTCGGGCCACTTGGGAACCGGCATTGCACACTCCGTATCGAAGTGGCAAACCTGGCCCCGGGCGTGCGCACCGCCATCGGTACGACTTGCCCCTTGAATCTCATTCTCCTCGCCCGAGATTTGGCGAACGGCTTCTGTCAATGTGCTCTGAACGGTTCTCCGTCCAGATTGCGCGGCCCAGCCGCTGAAGTCTGTGCCGTCGTAAGCGACGGCCAGACGAACTCGTTTAGTCGACAAGCTCCAGGACGGCGACCGGGGCGGCGTCTCCGCGGCGCGGTCCGATCTTGGTCAGGCGGGTGTAGCCGCCGTTCCGGTCCTTGAAGCGAGGGCCGACGTTGTCGAAAAGGTGCTTGACCAGGTCCTCGCCGTTGATCAGCGAGTGCTTGGCCAGAAGCTCCGTCTTCTCGATCGCGGTCTTCCCGGCCAGAAGCTTTTCCGGCTTGGGCGTGGACGCGGAGTGGCCGACGAGGACCTTGCGAGCCTGTCGTCGTGCGTTCACGGTGTCCTCTCGGGAAAGCGTGATCAGCTTTTCGACGACGCGCTGCAGTTCCTTCGCTCGGCCCAACGTGGTTCGCACGTAGCCATGTCGAATGAACTGGCGCTGGAGATTGGTCAGCAACGCTCGTCGCTGATCGCTGGGGAGGCCCAGCTTCCTGCGGTCAACCTTATGTCTCATTAGAAATCGTCATCCTCGTCGTCTAGAGTATCGAGGGCTCGGTAGCCGCCCTTCGGTGGCTTCAGCTCAAGCCCATGCTCGTTGAGCTTGTCTCGGACCTCCAGCAACGACTTCTTGCCGAAGCCGCGGATGCTGGTCAGGTCGCTCTCGTTCGCCGTCGCCAGGGCGCGCAGGCTCATGAGCCCGGCGCGTCGGAGACAGTTGAACGTTCGCTGGGAGAAGTCCATCTCCTCGATCCGAATATCAGGAATGTTCGCCAGCTCGGGGAGCATGTCGTCGGCGCTGTCGAAGTCGGCTTCGAAGCCGGCTTGGCCGAGATCGCGGAACATCTGGAAGTACTTGACCAGGATGTTGCTTGCCTGGCTGAGCGCGTCGTTGGGCTTCACGGAACCGTTGGTCCAGATGTCCAAGACAAGCCGCTCGTAGTCCGTACGCATTCCCACGCGGGTCTGCTCTACGGTGTAGTTGACCTTGGTGGTGGGGGTGTACTGGCTACCGGTGGACAGGATGCCGATGATGCCTCGGTAGCGCTCCTGCTTCTCGGGAAGCGTGTAACCGCTGCCCCAGCCCACGTAGAGTTCCATGCTGAGCGAAACCTTTTCGTCGCTCGAAGTCGCAATGTAGACCTCGGGGTTGACGATCTCAACGCCGGGAGGGCACTGGATGTCTCCACCGGTGATGCGGCCCGCGCCGGTGATCTCAAGGGTAAGGACCTTGTCCTCCAGAGGGAGACCGTTTTCGGTGTCCACGCGGATCGCGAGGTTCTTGAGGTTGAGCAGCAGTTCGGTGACGTCCTCTTTGACTCCCGGGATTGGCGAGAATTCGTGGTTGACCTTGTCGATCTTGATGGCAGCCACGGCGGCGCCTTGGATCGATCCGAGGAGCACGCGTCGGAGGGCATTGCCGATCGTCTGGCCGTAGCCGCGCTCGAGCGGCTCCAGAACGAACTTGCCGAATTCCTGATTGAGTTCGAGGGTGGAGATCTGTGGCATGGAGTTAATGGGGAGCGGGGAAAGGACTTAGACGCGTCGTCGCTTCGGCGGTCGGCATCCGTTGTGGGGAACCGGGGTCACGTCGCAGATACTCGTGACTTCCAATCCGGAAGCCTGGAGGGCTCGGATTGCGGTCTCGCGGCCAGATCCGGGTCCGCGAACCTGAACCTCCACCTTGCGAAGGCCATGCTCTTGGGCAAGGCGAGAAGCCTTATCGGCGGCAACCTGGGCGGCAAACGGAGTTCCTTTGCGGCTGCCCTTGAAGTTGACGTTGCCCGCACTGGCCCAACTGATAACGTTGCCGTTGGGGTCCGTGAGCGAAACGATCGTGTTGTTGAAGGAGGCACGGATGTGAGCAACCCCAACCGGGATGTTCTTTCGTTCCTTCTGCTTGCCTTTCTGAACTTGCTTTCGAGCCATGGGTTTGTGGTGGATAGGGTGGGCTCCCAATGGGAGCCCGGAAAACTACTTCTTCGCCTTCTTCTTGCCGGCCACGGTCTTCGGCTTGCCCTTCCGGGTTCGCGCGTTGTGGCGGGTGTTCTGGCCGCGGGTGGGAAGGCCACGTCGATGACGGAGACCGCGGTAGCAGTTGATCTCGATCAGGCGACGGATGTTCGCGTTGACTTCTCGGCGAAGGTCTCCTTCCACCTGATAGTCGCGGTCGATGATCTCACGAAGTCGAGTGATGTCCTGGTCGGACAACTCCTTAACCTTCGTGCGAGGATCGATCTCCGCTTTCTCGATCACCTCGATCGCGTTGTGCTTTCCGATGCCGTAAAGCACCGGCAAGGCGTAAAGGATCGCCTTTTCTCGAGGGAGGTCAACACCTGCAATACGTGCCATTCTTTTCTTGGATTCTCCGTTTTTTGCCCGGCTTAGCCCTGGCGCTGCTTATGCTTTGGGTTCACGCAGATCACTCGGACCACGCCTTCACGCTTGATGATCTTGCACTTGTCGCAGATCTTTTTTACACTTGCTCGTACTTTCATCGTCAAAATCCGTTCTTCAAACGTCCTCAAGAGGAGAAGCGCGGTCAAGCGTGCCCTGCTTAGGGGCAATCTCTGCCTGACGCAACGGTGGATTATACCTAGCCCTTTCCGGTTCGGGCAAGGTTTCGGCGTCGGTCTTTTCCCGACGACCCTCTTTCGTGCCGTTTGGCTTCGCGGCCAGGCCCGCTACCAGTCGCTTTCGCGTTCTTCCTGCTCTTCTTTCATCACGGCCCACACCTTGCTATAGGCGCCGTGCCGGTAATAGTCCTCAATGCTCGCTTTGAAGTTCGTGTAGTTGATCTGCCGAACCCGCAGCGCAACCGCCTCGCTAACCCGCTCGCGGGTGAGAGAGGCGCGGAATCGGTAGTCCGCGTCCGGCGTCTCCGCGATCTCCGCTTCCGGGAACCAGTGCTCGATGTCGCCGGGGAACCGGGCGCGTACCAAGAGCAGTCGGGGCTCCTGGCTGTGCTCGACGATCGAGAGAAAGCTGCGGCGGGAGAAGATCCACATGGGCGGGTCTCCGAACCTACTTAAAGCGGTAGACGATGCGGCCCATCGTAAGGTCGTACGGGCTCAGCTCTACCTTTACTCGGTCGCCCGGCAAGATCCTGATGTAGTGCATGCGCATCTTGCCGCTCACGTGGGCCAATATCTCGAGGGCGCCTTCATCCAGCTTGACCCGGAAACGAGCATTCGGCAGGTTCTCGAGGACTACGCCCTCGACTTCAATGCCCTGCTCCTTGTCGTCCTTAGGTTTCTGAATGTGCCGATTAAATCGCCTCGCCATGAACTAGAGAGTGTACCGTGTGCAGAGCGCCAGACCGCCATTTCGGGGGTCCTGAAGCCCGGCGAGCGAGGTCCAACAACGCAAATCGCCCCGCCCAGCAAAGCTGGACGGGGCGAATTGCCAGGGTCTTCTCAGCGAGAAACGCGAGCCGCGCGGACGCGGTTCATGGCACGCTCGATCTCAACGACGGCTTCGTCGCTTGTGAACCGGGAGGACTCTCCCCGTAGCGAGCGTCGCGCTTCCTCAAGCTCTTCCTCGGCCTTGGAGAGGTCGATTTCGTGGCTGGGGATGGCGTCGTCCGCCAAGATCGTCACGTGCTCGCCCGTGATCTCCGCGAAGCCGCCGCCCATCGCCACGTAGCGACGGTTGTTCGCGGTGTCCTGGTACTCCAGAACGCCCGGCCGTAACGTCGCGATAAGGGGCTGGTGCCCGGCCAGGATGCCAAAGTAGCCATCCAGTCCGGGCGCAACCACCGAGTGAGCTTCCGTCTCCACAACGGAGCGGTCCGGGGCCACGATTGAGAGGTGGAACGCCCGCGCCATGTTGTTTAGACCGCCGCCCGGAGCTTGTCAGCCTTGGCCCGAACGTCGTCGAGGCCGCCGCAGTAGAGGAACGCCTGCTCCGGAACGTCGTCCAGATCGCCGTTGACTAGCTGCTTGAACGCATCCACGGTGTCCGAGATCGGAACGTAGCGGCCGGGGTTGCCGGTGAACTGCTCGGCAACGAAGTTCGGCTGGCTAAAGAAGCGCTCGATCTTTCGGGCGCGGTTTACCAACGTCTTGTCGTCGTCCGAAAGTTCGTCGATACCCAGGATCGCGATGATGTCCTGGAGTTCCTTGTACCGCTGCAACGTCTGCTGCACCCGCCGCGCCACGTCGTAGTGCTCCTGGCCCACGATGCGCGGGTCGAGGTTCTTCGAAGTGGACTGCAGGGTGTCGACCGCCGGGTACAGACCCTTAGAAGCGATCGAGCGGTCCAGGTAGACGTAAGCGTCAAGGTGGGCAAAGGTGGTTGCCGGAGCGGGGTCGGAGGGGTCGTCCGCCGGAACGTAGACCGCCTGAACCGAAGTAACCGATCCCTTCTTGGTAGAAGTGATGCGCTCCTGGAGGCCGCCCATCTCGGTGGCCAGGGTCGGCTGATAGCCGACGGCGCTGGGCATTCGGCCGAGAAGCGCCGAAACCTCAGAACCTGCCTGGACGAACCGGAAGATGTTGTCGATGAAGATGAGAACGTCGCTTCCAATCACGTCGCGGAAGTATTCCGCCATCGTAAGGGCAGAAAGCGCAACGCGGAGACGGGCTCCGGGCGGCTCGTTCATCTGACCAAAGACCATGGCGGTCTTGTCGATGACGCGGAGCTCTTGGCCAGAGGCGTCCTTAAACGTCGTCTCCTTCATTTCGCGCCAGAGGTCGTTGCCTTCGCGGGTGCGCTCGCCGACGCCGGCAAACATGGACACGCCCGAAGCTTCGACCGCGATGTTGCGGATGAGCTCCTGGATGAGAACCGTCTTGCCCAGACCCGCTCCACCGAAGAGGCCAATCTTGCCTCCCTTGTTGAACGGGATCAGGAGGTCGACGACCTTCAAACCGGTCTGGAGGAGCTCCACCTTCGTGGACTGCTCGTCGTACGTGGGAGCCGGGCGGTGGATCGGCAAGCGAGGAGCGTCGACGAGGTCGGCTCCGTTGTCGATCACGTTGCCTTCCACGTTGAAAACGCGGCCTAGGGTCTGCTCGCCCACCGGAACGGTGATCGGCGCGCCGGTATCGACGGCGTCCATTCCGCGAACGAGACCGTCCGTCGAAGCAAGCGCGATCGTCCGTACGATGTCATCTCCCAGGTGCTGAGCGACTTCGCAAGTGAGGGAAACGCCGCGTGCGGCGTCTTCGATCTTCACTGCGTTGTAGATCGCGGGGAGCGTTTCGCTGCTGAAACGGCAGTCCACAACGGGACCTAGGACTTGGATGACTTTGCCAGTGCCGGGCATTAGTAGTTGTTCAATCCTCCAGAGAGTGGACGGAGCAGATGCCCGGCGTCCGGGAGCGGAGTATACCAACTCCCCGCCGGGATTCCCGGCACCTCCTAACCAGCTTTCCGGCACTTTGCCCGCGGAACCTCGCCTTGGTACCGGGAAAGGGTGACCCCGAAGGAGGGACTGGTATGCCCGTATTTATGCCTGTACCTTAGTCTCGGGGAACATCCGACATGCGACTAACAACTCTGATTATTGGCCTTGGACTGGTGGCGGCGATCTTGACCGCCGTCAACTCCGCAATCGGGTCGCCTGAGGAAGCCGCGAAGCACGAGACGGCTGCGGCACGCGTTGCCGTCTCCAAGCTTCAGCCTGGGCTGGCGAGAATGGACGCCGAGCGTCAGATGAGAGCAATGGGCTACGAGCTCGTCTACAGCCGCAACGGCCAGGACGGCTATCGCCAGACCCGAACCTACTTCGACTTCTTTCAGCAGAGCCGCCGACCAGTCACCGTGGTCCTCGGCATGGATGGCGACGGCAAGCTACGGGACTACATCTTCCAGCAGTAGACCCCCCAAAAACTGCAGCATTCGGCTCCCTTCGCGAAGGCGAAGGGGGCCGTTTTCGTTTCAGGTAGCGTTCCAACATGCTTGGCCTACTCCTCGCCCTGGTTTCGACCCAAGTCCCCGCCGGAGTGGACCTTATCGGGGATGCACCCATGAGGCTCTCGCTGGGCACGATCGCCTCGGGTCAGGCACGGTTAGGCTCAGCAGAGATCACCATCAAGAAGCGGGGTGAGAACGCTTACTCTGCCGAGATGAAGAGCCCCGCCTTTCGGCTGGATCTGCACAAGGGAGAGGTTGTATACGTGACCTACCAAGCCCGCGGTCCTGCGTCCAAGCACGAGAGCGGAACCGCCTTCTGGGGCGTCCAGTTCCAGCGAACCACTTCTCCGTGGGATGGCTTCGGCTCGACTTCGGCCAGCGCCGCCAAAGACTGGCGCACCTTCCACCATGCGTTCCGAGTGGACAAGGACTATCCGGCTGGCCAGACCGAGATGACCATGCACGTCGGCGCAGTAGAGCAAACCATCGAGGTGAAGGGTCTTAAGGCAGTCCTTCTGCCACCTGAAACCGACATGGCCAAGCTGCCAACCACCCTCCTCACGTACGAGGGGCGCGACCCTAAGGCTCGCTGGCGCGCTAAAGCCGCCGCAATGATCGAAAAGAATCGCAAGGGGAACCTAGAGATTGTGGTCACCCGCAATGGCAAGCCCGTCCAGAACGAGGTTGTTCGGTTCTCGATGACCCGCCACGCCTATCCGTTCGGCACGTTCGCGGAGTACCACTACGGCCGCACCGACGCCGACAGTGTTCGCTACAACCGGCTCCTAACTACCAAACTCTTCAGCCGCATCACCGTCCCGGTTTACTGGGCGGACTGGGGCTGGGAGAATCCCAAGACGCGAGCCGAGTGGATCGGGCAGATCGAGTGGGCCGAGAAGCTAGGGCTTCGCATGAAAGCGCACAATCTCCTCTGGCCGAGCGACAAGTGGCTGCCCGCCCGGGTTCGGCCCATGAGAGGCAACGAGTTGCGCAACGCGATGAGCGAAGCCCTGAACGATCGCCTGGCCGCCCTCAAGGGCAAGCCCTTCGAGAACATCGACGTGGTCAACGAACTCCGCACCGAGCGAGATGTGTACGACCGAGTTGGTCTCAGTCCGATCGTGGACTACTTCCGCAAGACCCGAGCCGCCTATCCCAAGGCAGAACTGGTCTACAACGACTACGCCACCTTCGAAGGGGCCGCCGGAGGCGGCCAAGGCTTCCTCCTATCACTCGAATGGACAAAGCGCCTCCTCGCCGCAAAGGCGCCCGTAACCCTTAGCGGCTGGCAAGGCCACTTCGGCGAGGACCTCACCCCGCCAGAGAAGGTCTGGGCTCTCATTGATAAGTGGAAGAAGCAAACCGGCCTCCCGCTCGAGATCACCGAGTTCGATATCAACACGCGCGACGAGCGGGCCCAGGCTGACTACACCCGAGACCTGCTGACCGCTTGGTTTGCGCACCCCCAAACCAAGGGCTTCACCATGTGGGGTTTCTGGGAAGGGTCGCATTGGATCCCAAACGGAGCCATGTACCGGAAGGACTGGAGCCGTAAGCCCAACGCCGATGCCTACGAGAACCTCGTCAACAAGGCTTGGTGGACCGACGTCACCGTGCGAACGGACGCCAGAGGGCGAGCCAAAGTACGCGGATTCCAAGGCGACTACGAGGTGGCCATCGGTCGGGCCAAGGTGAAGGCTCAGATCAAGCCCGGCAGCAGCACCGTCGGCATCACGCTATACACACGCAGCCAAATGGCCCTGAGGAGTGATCTCCACAGGGCCGAGCGGGTTCCGACGCGCTAGAAGCGGCCGGCGGGACGTCGCTGACCGTAAGGGCGCCCATTGTTGCGGCCGCCAGAGCGGGCGCCCGGGTGCGGCATCGCGGCGGGGAACACCGCCGTAGAGAGTCGCGAGCGCGGGATCTCCATGCGGATCATCCGCTCGAGGGCGAGAACGTCCTTGTGCTGGTCCGGCGTGGCCAGTGTGATCGAGCGGCCAGACATCCCGGCGCGGCCCGTTCGGCCGATGCGGTGGACGTAATCTTCGTGCTGGTCCGGCATATCGTAGTTCACGACGAGTTCGATGTTCTTCACATCGATCCCGCGAGCGGCGATATCGGTTGCCACCAGGATGCGACTGCGACCGGACTTGAAGTTCTCCATCGCGCTGCGGCGTTGAGCAAGGGTTCGGTCAGAGTGCAACTCGGAAGCGTCGTGCCCCATCGCGCTCACCGCTCGGGCGACCTTGCGGGCGCCGTGCCGAGTGCGAACGAAGACAAGCACCGGGCCGGTGGTGTCGGCCAAGATGTCGCGCAGAAGCGTTCCCCGGTCGTCCTTGTCCACTACCACGAGCTCTTGCTCGACGAGTTCGGTGGTCATGGTCGGTCGCTCGATCTCCACGCGGATCGGGTCCTTCTGGACGTTCTTTGCGAGGTCGGCGATCTCGGGAGGCATCGTGGCCGAGAACAGCAGAGTCTGCCGGTTCTGAGGCGTGCGGCCTAGGATGAACTTGATGTCCGGCGCAAAGCCCATGTCCAGCATCCGGTCGGCTTCGTCGAGAACGACGACGACGGCTCGGTCGAGCTGCAAGGTGCGCTGATTCAGGTGGTCCTTCATCCGGCCCGGCGTCCCGACGATAACGGCGGGTCGGCTACGAAGCTGGTTGATCTGGCGGTTCATCGGCGCGCCGCCGATAAGCAGGGCGGTCTTGAGGCCGATCTTGACCAGGACTTCCTCGACCTGGATCGCAAGTTCTCGGGTCGGAACGATTACTACGGAGAGGTTGCCTTCTTTCTTGAATCGCTCAAGGATCGGCAACCCAAAGGCGAGGGTCTTGCCGGTACCGGTTTGAGCGAGGCCGACCACGTCGCGGCCTTGAAGCACATGCGGGATCGCCTGGGCTTGGATCGGGGTAGGAGTTACGAATCCGAGCCGGTCTAGGATCGAAAGCGTGGAAGACGAGAGGTTGAGGTCGGCAAAGCGCACCTCGGCGGTCTGAGATTGCATAAGGGGGACCTTCCGCAATTCTGCAGAAGAACGTGTAGTGTGACACATCAGTCTCCCGTTTAGTTCCTCTGAAGCCCGAACGGTGCTACGATGTCGGGCGATGTATGCCCTTGCCAGAGCGTTGCCCCTGCTCCTTGCCGTCCTCGTGACGAACCAGGTCCATGCCCAGGCGCCCGAGCCCAGCCTGATCCCAACCGAGGTCTCTCGCCTAGCGTTCTTGCTGGGCGACTGGTCTGGCGAAGAGGAGTTCATCATGATGGGCCAGAGCACCAAGAGTAAGGGAGTCCTTCAGGGAACGAAGGCGGTGGGCGGCAGGTATGTCCAGCTCAAGCAGTCCTATCAAATGGATTCCGATCGGCTGGAAGGGATGAACCTTTTTACCTTCGACCCCGGTGCCAAGAAGTACCGCGGTTGGTGGTTCGACCAGTTGTCTGGTGAAGCAGTCGAGCTGCGGGGCGACTTCGAGGGCGAGAAGCTCATCCTTACCAGCCAGCCCGCGCCCTTGCCGGGTAGCCCGGAGAAAGTGGTTCTGCGAGCCACCTACTGGTTGCAGGAAGCCAAGCTCAAGTTCGTCCTCGAGATGCAGCTCGGCCCGAACTGGGAGAAGATGATCTCGGCAACCTACGACAAGCGGAGATCCTAACCCCGCACCCGCACGATCCTCTTCAGGTCGGCGCACTTCAGAAAGGCCTCTCCCAGCGAAGGATCGGGCTCGAACTCCAGACCGGCAAGATCAAGGGAATCCATAAGCTTCCGAGCATCCTCCCGTCCCCGCTGGATCGTGACCGCCGAGTCGTAGTCGAGGACGAGTTCAAGGCGGAAGCTGAAGTGGGTTGCGGTCAGGATTCGCTCTTTTTGCGCTCGTCGTAGCGGAGGTTTGCGCATGGCCTAGCTTGTCCCATCGGCCCGGATAGAATGCGCTCCATGCAACACGTTGGGGTCAAGGTCAAAGCTGCATGCCTCGACGGAGACGGCGTCCTGAGGGAGATCGAGCCGGCAGATGCCAGGGCGGCAACCCTGGATCCCGGGCGATTTGCCTGGGTCCACGTGCAAAGCCTCGATCGGGAGAAGGCCCAGAGCTATCTGGAGTCGGAGTTCGGATTTCACGAGCTCGCGGTGGAGGATTCGCTCAGCCCCTACGAGAGGCCGACCTTCCAGAGCTATCCCGGCCACCACTTCCTGACCCTCTCGGTGGTTGAGCCGGACCCGGAGGAAGGCGAGCGATTCATCGAAGTAGGCATTTTCATCCTGGAAACGGCAGTGGTAACGGTCGTTCGAGAGAGTTGCACCTTGGTCGAACGTTGGCTAGAGAGGTGGCGCAAGAACCCCCATGCGGTGGCTTCACGACCAGACTGGCTGGTTCACGCCCTCCTAGATGCGACGGTGGACGAGTACTTTCCGATCGTCGACCGCATAGAAGACGAGATCGAGGACATGGCGGACCTCGTCTATGCCGGGAAGGGGTTCGATATCTCTAGAATCAGCTCCTACCGTCACCGGCTCCTCGAGCTCCGCAAGCGGAATGGCCCCACCCGCGACATCCTGAACGGTTTGCTGCGACGCGACCTTCCCTTCATCGGGGTAGACGTCGCCCCATACTTCCAGGACGTCTACGACCACACGCTGCGAATCCACGAGGGGATCGAGACCAATCGAGAGGCGCTGACTTCTGTCATGGAGGCCCACATGAGCATGGTTTCCAACAACCTCAACGAGGTCATGAAGAAGATGACCGTCATCAGCACCATGCTCATGTCGGCAGCCCTAATCGCCGGGATCTACGGAATGAACTTCGACCGCATGCCAGAGCTTCATTGGGCCTACGGTTACCCCTTCTCGCTCTTCCTGATGGCGGCCGGCTCCCTCGGCGCCTTCGCCATTTTCCGCTGGAAGAAGTGGGTCTGATCGGGTTTTGGGGCGCTCGGCTGCACTCCGAGGCGAACGTCTAGACCGCTTCTTGCCGTCAAAGAGACGAAGGCCCTATCCCTGAAGGGAGGCATTCGACTAAAATAGCTCCGCGCTACGAGGGATGCCCACATGTTGGGCGGCCGGGGATCAGAAACTATAATATGGCGTTACCGCGCATTCCAATGGTTCAGTTTTTGCTTCAGAAGGGGTATCTGAAGCAGGAGCAGCTGCAAGAGGCCCAGAAGGTCCAAGAGCAAACACGCGAAGTCGATCTCGGCAAAGTGTTGGTGCAGCTTGGGATGGTTGGCGAACGCGAAGTTCTGCATGCCAAAGCTCAAGAGCAAGGCCTGCCCTTCGTCGATCTAGACAAGGTCGCCGTCGATACGAGCGCGATCAATGTGGTCAACGACCGCATCGCCAAGGCTCACAACGTGGTTCCCGTTCGTAAGGACGGCCAGACCCTGTGGCTCGCGATGTCCAACGTTCGCAATCTGGAGGCGATCGACGCCGTCCAGGTGGCCTCGGGTTGCCGCGTCGTTCCGGTGGTCGCCCTTCCGGCGGCGATCGAAGACGCCCTCAAGAAGTACTACTCCGGCTCCACCGGCGCGGTGGACGATACCAAGGCCAGCGTCGGCGTGCCGACCTCGGCCCAGCAGACCGCCAACAACCAAACCAGCGCCAGCCTCGCCTCTGACATCCGAGCCCAGATCGCCGCCGCTGGCGTCCAGCGCGGGCGAGATGGCGACGAGGAAGGCGATGCCGACGCCGAGAAGATGGCGGAGCAGGCTCCGATCATCAAGCTGGCGAACGCGATCATCCAGCAAGCGATCAACGACCGCGCTTCGGACATCCACGTCGAGCCCGCCCAGCGCGCGGTTCGCATCCGGTACCGAATCGACGGCGTTTTGACCGAGGCGATGACCATCCCCCGGAACCTCATGGCCCCGCTCATCAGCCGCCTGAAGATCATGGCGGACATGAACATCGCGGAGCGCCGTATCCCGCAAGACGGACGCATCGAGGTCCGCAACGCGGGCAAAGAATTCGACCTTCGTGTCAGCTCGATCCCCACGCCCTTCGGCGAAAAGATCGTTATGCGCATCCTCGACAAGTCGAGCGTCATGATCGGCCTCGGCAAGCTCGGGTTTACGGAAGAGAACCAGCTCAAGATCGAAGAGCTTGTCTCCCAGCCCAACGGGCTCTTCCTCTGTACGGGTCCTACGGGTTCCGGCAAAACCACCACGCTGTATTCGTGTCTCAACATGTTAAACACGATCGGCGTCAACATCGTCACCGCCGAAGACCCGATCGAGTACCAGCTGCCCGGCATCGCGCAGGTACAGATGAACCGGAAAGCCGGTCTTACCTTCGCCACCGCCCTTCGCGCCTTCCTTCGCCAAGACCCCGACATCATGATGGTCGGAGAAATGCGCGACCTTGAAACGGCGGAAATCGCCATCGAGTCGTCGCTTACGGGACACATGGTGCTCAGCACCATCCACACCAACGACGCTCCGTCCACCATGCTTCGTATGATCGACATGGGCGTGGAGCCGTACTTGATCGCGGCGACCCTCACCGGCTGCCTTGCCCAGCGACTTGGCCGGCGTATCGACCAGGAGAACAAGGAATCCTACGAGGTGCCCGCGTCCGACCTACGACGTTTCGGTTTCCAAGTCGTAGATCCGGATCAAAAGGTCACTCTTTATCGTGGAATACCTTTGGAATCGAACCGAATGACCGGTTACAAAGGTCGTATGGGTCTCCATGAGTTGTTGACCATGAACGCGGAAATCGCCGAACTCGTCGTTCGAAGAGCTTCCGTTCAGGACATCAAGGAAGCCGCGAAGGCTTCCGGCATGAGAGAGTTGCGCGAGGACGGCCTCGGAAAGGTTCTCGCTGGCGTTACCGACCCGGCCGAAGTTATGCGCGTGGTCTTCACCGCGGGCTTCTAGTTTTCATATCGATCCAGGACAGAGCATGCAGAACAATTCTTTCTCGTTCCAGCTTCCGCCGAACGGCGGGATTCCACCCGCCGGAAGCCAACTCGGGCAGCCCAGCGCCATGCCCGAGCCGGAGGTTGAGCTTGTTCCGCCCGGCGAACGGAGAACCCTCGAAGACCTCCATATCGACGAACTCCTCCATATCGTCGTCGACCGCAACTGTTCGGACCTCCACATCTGCGCGCTGTCCGAGCCGGTCATCCGCGAAGACGGCGTTCTCAAACGGTTGAACTACGACAAGTTCACCCCCAACGAAACGCAGCGGATGATGTACGACATCCTCTCGGACGAGAACATCAACAAGTTCGAGACGAACCTCGAACTCGACTTCTCCTACCAGTTGCCCCGGCGCGCCCGCTTCCGCGTTAACCTTTACCGAGACAAGGGCGCGGTTGCCGCCGCCTTCCGGTTGATCGCCGCCAAGATTCCTACCACGCGAGAGCTGAACCTGCCCCCGCTGCTCGACACGCTTACCGAGAAGCCACGCGGCCTCATCCTCGTTACCGGTCCTACGGGTTCTGGAAAGTCGACCTCGCTCGCCGCGATGGTCAACCACATCAACGAGAACAACCCGTGCCACATCATCACGATCGAGGACCCGATCGAGTACCTGCACAACCACAAGAAGGCGCTCATCAACCAGCGCGAAGTGGGAAGCGACACTCGTTCGTTCAACAACGCGCTCCGCGGCTCCCTTCGTGAAGATCCGGACGTGTTGCTCGTTGGTGAAATGCGCGACATGGAAACGATCTCCCTCGCCATCACCGCCGCCGAAACTGGACACCTTGTCTTTGCCACCCTGCACACCAACAACGCCGCCGAATCCGTCGACCGTATGATCGACGTTTTCCCTCCCGGCCAGCAGGAGCAGATCCGCGTTCAGCTCTCGAACAATCTGGTGGCGATCATCTCCCAGCAGCTTCTCCCCCGCGCAAGCGGAAAGGGACGCGTCCCGGCGAACGAGATCATGGTGGCCAGCCCGGCTATCCGCAACCTCATCCGCGAAGCCAAGACCCACCAGATCCCGTCCATGATCCAGACCAGCGCCAACATGGGCATGATCACCATGGACCAGTGCCTCCGCGACCTATATCTGAAGGGAATCGTGACCCTGGAAGAGATCATGAGCCGCTGCCAGAACGTCGAAGAACTCAAGAAGATGATTTCGACTCCCGCGATGGGCGGCATAGGCAACCCTCCGCAGAGGGGAAGGTAAAGAACCCACATGCCAATCTTTAGCTATACGTTCCGAGACGCGGCCGGAGGTATCCAGAAGGGAACCGCCGACGCCGAAAGCGAGGAGATCCTACGTAGAAGGTTCGAAGAGCAGGGCTTCACTATCACCGAGATCCAGATGCTCAAGGCTCGGAGCCCGAAGCAACGGAACTTCGGCAAAGTCAAGCTTGGCTACCTGGCCACCTTCTGCCGCCAGTTCTCGACCATGGTCGACGCCGGCGTATCGCTGGTGCGGTGCCTAGACGTTCTTGGGCACCAGACCCAGGACGGAAAGCTCAAGAAGATTCTCCGCGACGTCGGCGAGCGCGTCGAGGGAGGCGAAAGCCTTTCTCGCGCCATGCAGCGCCACCCGCGAACGTTTAGCAACCTCTTCATCGGTATGATCCGCGCCGGTGAAGTCGGCGGCGTTTTGGAGGAGACCCTCCAGCGCTTGGCCCACTTCCTGGAAAAGGACGTGGAACTCCGCCGCAAGGTGAAGTCCGCCATGACCTATCCCACCCTGGTACTCATCATGAGTATCGGTATCACCGGATTCCTGGTCTACTGGTTCGTTCCCCAGTGGGTGGACATCATGGGCGACCTCGGCCTGAAGCGGGACGGCCTGCCCGCGCCCACCAAACTGCTGATCGCGATGTCGGACATCCTCAAGACCAAGTCTTGGATGATCTTCACCGGCATCATCCTGATCATCATCTCCTACAAGCTCCTGGTCAGCACTCGGCTTGGACGGCGCATCGCCGACCGCGTCAAGCTGAAGATTCCGGTCTTCGGCAAGCTGCACCACAAGATCTGCATGGCGCGCTTCAGCCGCACCATGGGCACCCTCATGACTTCGGGAGTTCCGATCCTCCAGGCCATGGAGACGGTGGCAGGCACGGTCGGCAACACGATCATGTCCGACGCCATCCTGGAAGCCCGGGCCCGGATCCGAGAAGGAGACCGAATCGGAGACCCGCTCGAGGCCTCCCGCCTCTTCCCGCCGATGGTCGTCCACATGATCTCGGTTGGAGAGGAGTCCGGTTCGCTGGACTACATGCTCCAGAAGATCGCCGACTTCTACGAGGCCGAGGTGGAATCCACGCTCGCCTCGCTAACGGCGGCGCTTGAGCCCATCATGATCCTCGGCCTCGGCTTCGTGGTCGGCTTCATCGTCATCTCGATGTTCCTCCCGCTCGCGGACGTCATCTCGAAACTCTCGTCCGGCGCCGGCGACGAATAGTCCCCCTGCCGCAACTCTTGGCCCCCTTCGACCTAACGTCGAAGGGGGCCATTTTGGTTCTCGGAGCCAAATCGGGGATACTGAGGCGAGGAAGGAGAAATCGCGGTTGCGGGTCGGGGAAGGACGCGCACTTTGGAGACATCCAGCGATGACAGGGAGGATGACGCATGCCTAGTTGGACAACGCTGCTCGGATTCGTCTTTGGGGCGGTCATCGGCAGCTTCCTGAACGTCGTCATCTACCGGATGCCGCGGGCGATCTCGCTCTCCAATCCCTCAAAGAGCTTCTGCCCCATCTGCAAGCATTCGCTTGGCCCAATCGACCTGGTGCCCCTGCTCAGTTGGCTTTCCACCGGCGGCAAGTGTCGGTACTGCAAGGTGCCGATTCCCTTTCGGTACCAGAGCGTGGAACTGCTGAACGGCGCTATCTGGGCCGGGATTTGGTACCAGTACCTGGTGGCCTCTAGCGAGCCTGGGAAGGCCGTGGCCTACATGCTGGCCGCCGCCACCTTGGTCGCCATCATTTTCATCGACTGGGAGCTGTACATCATCCCAGATCAGATCAACGCGTTCCTCCTTCTAATCGGTGTCGGCTACAACCTTTATCTCTACCAAACCGGGGCCGCCTCAGCGACCACGTGGGGAATGCCGAGCAGCGTTGCTGGAGCCCTCACCGGCGTGCTCGTGCTCTGGGGCATCACCTTCATTGGCCGCTTGGCGTTCGGGAAAGATGCGATGGGCCACGGAGACATCAAAATGGCCCGGGGTACCGGCGCCATCCTATTCCCCCTGATGGCCACGATCAGCTTTGGCTTGGCGGTGGTGCTTGGCGCGGTCTTGGGTATCGCCCAGATTCTCTTTCGACGAAAACCCGCCGTGGCCGAGGAGCCGGAAGACGGCGAGTACCTTCCACCCGAGAGCTTTGGCAGCCTCTTTAAGAGTCTTGCCGGCTACCTGCTGCTGTTCGACGTGATCGGACTATTCTTTCCCAAGTTCTACATCTCGTATTTTGGCGAGGACCCGTTCGCTCCGGTGGGGCTGGATGAGGACGACGTCGATGTCGAGAAAACCATGATCCCGTTTGGGCCTTACTTGGCTCTCGGCGCGATCGTGGCAACCATCTTTGAAGCTCAGCTAAAGAGCGGCTTCCACGCCTATTGGACCTATGCCACGGGTTCCCAATCCGTATTGGAACACACGTTGCATAACTTCCGTCTGTGATCCGGGGATAAAAGAGGCTTCTGTATGATTCGAAAGTCCGCGTTTACGCTTGTTGAACTGCTCACGGTGATTGCGATCATCGCCGTACTGGCCGGAATTACGTTCCCGGTGCTCGCCCGGACGAAGGATTCCGCGTACCGCAGCTCGGATCTGACCAACATGAACCAGATTCGAACGGCGCTGCAGCTGTATCGCGAGGACCAGGGAGCCTATCCGCCCGCATTGCTGGGTTATGCCACCAGCTATATGGGAGGTACGCCAAATGTTGGCGATGTGATCCCGGCCAACGAATTGGTGGGCGCCCTCTATCCCAAGCGCCTTGAGTCGCTCGAGATTTTCCGCCCCTCGCAGAATCGCGTGGCCGGCAAGCTGGAACTCGAGTTCTCCACCGCCGTCTGGCCCACCGGCCAGAACATCGGCAGCGGCCCAACGATGCAGAAGTATGGTCCCGATGACGCTGTCACCCGAACCGTGGTGACCTCGGGTACCTGCGACGTCATCCCCGCCTACTTCTACAAGCTGAGCGGATACGACTCGGCGACCGTGAAAGGCACCACCGGCGATCGCAACGAGCTTCGCTACACCCTGTTCTGGACCGGCTACGGCAACCCGAACGACCCCTGTACCCAGGAGCGCGGCAACATGGCCGACGACACTCGGCAGCTCGGTTACACCGATCCTCCCGAGACGACCGTCGTGACGTGGAACTCGTTCTTCCGCGAGTATGAGAACGGCATCCCGACGCGCACCAAGCGCGACATCGTTCTCTACCTTGGCGGCTCCGCCCGCGCAACCGACTCGCGAACCGTCGCCGAGAACGCTTGGCAGGTCCGGCCCTGATTCTTCCGCCCTCACCCTGGGCAGGAAACTTATGATGAGCGCACCCTTCTCGAGCCGACCGCTGAACACCCGGCGTGGAACTTCCCTGGTGGAGGTCCTCGTCGTGATCGTGGTCTTCCTGGTGGGAATCTTGGCGATCGTCCAGATCTTCCCCGGCGGCTTCCGCATCCTGAACCGCACCCGGGATATGTCGATTGCGACCAACCTAGGCCGCGATGAGATCGAGCGGATCAAGGCACGGTCCAACCAGATGCCGGACATGATCCTCCCGGTCGACTACACCTGGACCGGTTCCGACTTTCTGATCAGCGCCAACGCCAACCGAGCGCCCGGTGACCTCGGGCCCGTCTCCAATAGCCTGGACGAAGACGGAAACCTGCGCGACGCCTCGAACAACGTGATCGGCAAGTGGGGAGAGTTGACCGGAGCAAACGTGGTTCGGCGCGTGGTGGGCGAGTCCACCCGCGTCCCGGCGCCTCGCCTCCTCGATGCCGCCGATCCAACGTCTTACGGCGGACTCTTGGTCCTGCAGTTCGCGCCCGTCTTGTTTAACCCCAACTACCAGTCGCTCCTGTCTGTGTTTGGGAACGATATGTATCAGCGCGAGGGCGTCCCAGAAAGGCCGCTGCGCAGCTATGAGTACTACCTCGACAACGATGACGACCCGGCCGCGACGATCAGCGTCCCTGCCGACCGCAACCTGGCCGGAATCACCTGGAACTACCGCCTGACCCTGACCGCCTACGTGGGCGCTGGAGTTGGCACCGAGGCCAAGACCTACCTGGATATCCCGGTAGCCGCCGCCCCTACCGCAAACGGATTCCAGGCTTTCAGCATCGCTAGCTTCATCCCGGACTTCAAGGGATGCGATCCGGGTTCAGTGCGCGTGTCGCGCCAGTTCGATCGCGTCGCCTCCTTTACGGACGGTAATCCCTACGAGTATCGAGTCCTGAACGGCTCGCTCGGGTCCCTCCTGTTCAACCCGGCAGGCTACGACACCACGGTGCCCCAACCTAGCGGACGCCGGACGCCCCTCCTGGCGCGGGTCAGCTATGATGTGCTCGACTGGCGCATCCTCCGCGAGGACTTTCGCCTAGAGGACGCTCAGCCGGCTCAGAAGAAGCTTGCGCTTCAAGGCCTGATGATCGTGGGCGACGCGGGAACCGATTCCAAGCCGTGGACTGGCCTGCCCTTCGACGTCCCGGCCGCTTCTGGAACCCAGCGCGTGGACCTTGTGGTCATGGACCTGGATACCGGCGGCGTGTATCTGTACGATCGCACCCACCCGGCCGACCCTAACCCCAACGGCACCATCTTGAACACCACGCCTCCGGACCCCACCAAGTCGAGCTACACCGTCGACCAGTCCGGCGGACGCATCCTGTTCAACGACTTCGATCGAGACCCGTCGAACGGCGTCCAGCTTCGGCTGATCCTGCCGGGCTCCGGCAACATCATCACTGTCGATGCCGGTGGACGCAGCGTCCGCGCCTTGTACATGGCCCGCAACGAGTGGGCGGTCCAGGCGATGAAAGCTCCCAGCGTCTATGCTCGAGGAGACACCAGCCCGGGCATCGGCCAGTACTACGTGGGTGGCTCTAGCGCGTTCGGAGGAATTGGGACACGCCTCTACTTCCCGCGTGCCGACCTCGGTTCGAGCATCACGGTAGACGAGGTCTACGGAGTCCGCAATGGCAACCCGGTTGGGCCGCTGAGTTTCAGCGGGACTCTCCGCGCCATCTCCGGCGATCCGCTCGGCCTGCCCGCCCTGGATTTGTCGACGATCGTCGACTCGCTAGATTCTGCCCGCTTCGGCTACGCCGTGCGCGGAGTCAAGGGGGCGTCTCTTTCGGTGCGGGTGCTCCATAACCCGAACAAGCTGAACCTCACCGCAGATTCGGCCAAGAACCTTCGAGCGCTCGAGGCCTGGATGCAGGGCTGGCGACGAAGCACCACCACGACCTACCTTCAGCGGGGAGAGAACTAATGAACCGCCTTCGCAAAGCCTTTACGCTCATCGAGCTGCTGACGGTCATCGCCATCACTGCCGTTCTGCTGGCCATTATCCTAGTGCCGATTATCCAAAGCTTCAACCTCACCCGAGGCGCGCAAGCCTATTCGGACGCCCAGGACAAGGCGCGGATCGTGGCCGAGAAGATCGCCCGGGAGATCGGCAACGCCGCCGGCGTCCGAGACAACGGTGGAGCCAGAGGCTCCGTGGTCATCCGGGTGCCCAGCGGCCCCGGCAGCGACGTGCCCGACGCCGAAGTGCTCCTGCCCTACGGCAAGATCGACCTCCTTCTTCCCGCCCGCGGCGAGCCCGAGTTCGACGTAAACGGCGATGTCGTGTTCCGCAACGACCAGGGAGTAATCGACCCCACCCTCACTTCGCCAAAGGGCCAGGTCGTCCTTCCGGTAGCGCCCGGCGCCACCATGAAGCGATATTGGATCGGCCTGCGCGAACCGTTCACCAAGTACAAGAACCCTTACGATGGCCTGCTCATGGCCCGCAACTCGGATCGGGACAACCTGTACGTCCTTTATGAAGCCGAGTTCCAGCCCTACGCTTTCGGAACCGCTCAGGGAGACGCTTCGCTCTTCCAGGTAGACGGCAACGGCCAGATCACCGACTTCGACGACCCCGCCTTTTTCACCGCTACGCTGGACAATGCCGGCAACGTGGTGAACAACGATGCCAAGGCGAACCGAATCTCGGCTTGGCTGAACAAGGCTCGGATCCTCACCGAGGTTTCGCGCTACGACATGGTGTTGCCGGTCTACGATAAGCGAACCCGCCTGGTCACCTACGACCGCGTCTCGACCACCCCGATCGTCTTCGCTCCTCGCCTCGTGCCTCTGGTGCAGTTCCGCCCGACCCGGGTCAGCGCCGAGCCCGCCGAGCCGATGATGGCGAGCCGCCTGGGCGAGGAGTCCGACAATGCGGACGCGATCGGCCCCGAAGTCTTCACCACCGCCTACGGCGGCTGGACGGATGCGATCATCCGCACCTGGCCTTCCGGCTTCAATCGAGCCCTGGCAACCAACGACGACTATCTTGTGGGCCACCGCCACTTCGTCTCCGGCAACCAGCGGTTCAGCATCTTCGCCTACGATCCCAACGGCGGAGGGTCCGACACTGGGTCCGGTACCGAGCTGTTCGACGTCACCGCCTACGAGCAAGCCGTCAGCACCGGCGCCAACTACCCCTTTACCGCCGCCCTAGACGCCGCCAACTCGCGTAGCGGATGGCTCACCAACAACGGGCTCCGGTCCCTGTTCATGGGCTACTCCTACGATGCGGGCCGCGGACGGATCAACGCCAGCTTCTCGATCAACGAGGTTGGCCCTTCGGCCGCCCCGACGTTCGCAGAGAACCAGCCCCGAGTCGAGACCGGCATCAGCCAGGGCCCTTCCCAGGACCCCGGCGCGGGTGCAGCCTACGGGGGCAGTGGCTACGAGATCAACCGGGCGTTCAACCGCGCCTGGAACGAGAATCCGACCCTGCGCCCGAACCTTCATCGCTACATCGACCTGCGGGTAACCCGCAACTTCGACGATTCCGGAGCAGCCAGCCCGCTTCACCCGGATCCTGCCCTGGGCTTTGCCCGGGCGAGGATCGCCCCGGGTAGCGAAGTGGTGGTCGGCCCCGACCAGATCGCCGGCGCCAACTACGGCAACGATGTGCGCTACACCCGCGTTCTCCGGAACCCCGGGCCCAACCAGTACGCCATCAACTACGCGAATCTGCGGGAGCCGGACTATGCCTTGGCCTACCCCGGGTTCCCCCTGCCGCCCGCGCAGTACGACGAAACCAACTTCCTCAGCGCCGTCATCCAGCCCCGATTCCGAGCCGGATACGTGCAGCTGAACTCCGATCCCAACGTTCCGCTTCCGGCGGGACAGATCCGGGTGACCTACCGGTTCCAGTTCACCGGGAACGTGGTGAGCGGTTCGACAGTCCAGAAGGACGTGTTCTCCGTCGACTACGATTCTCGGCAGCTGATCTCGGTCCTGCTGACGATCCGCAACTACCCGCAGACGTCGCTGCCCAATCCGCAGACGGTCACGCTCAAAGCGTCGGCCAAAGTGCGGAACTACTTGAGGTGATCCGGTTTTCATGAACGTGCTCACACGATCCAATCCTTCCCGCTCGCGATCCGGTCAGACCTTGATCGTCGCCCTCATCGTCATGGGGGTGCTCCTGGTCCTTGGATTCGTCTTCCTGGGGATCATCAACCGGAACATCGTGACCGGAGGCCGGATGCAGCAGCGTTCGGAGGCCACCGATCTCGCCGAGGCGGGAGTTCGCTTTGCCCACGAGCAAATGCTGAACAACCCCCTTGGCGCAGACTGGACGCCCACCAAGACCCCCGTCAACCCGGGTGACCCCGACGGCGACCTGATCGCCCCCGGCGGGCCTGACGGCCTGGGCAGCTACAGCCGCGTCGAGTTCGACAAAGGCCGCGCCATGGTTCGCGTTCGCTACGCGCCGAGCAGCGCTGCCGTTGCCCTCAACAATGCCGAGGGAATCCTCCGCAAGCCGGGCAAGGCCCGCAACTATCTGATGATCGAGTCCATCGGCCGCCCCGGACGGATCCCCGCCGGCATCGGAACCGACCCCACGATCTCCCCGGCCAAGACCCGAGCCGAGTCTCGCAAGCAGATCGCGTTCGTCTCGATCGGCCTGATCGAGACGGCCCGCTTCATCACCAACAAGTTCAACTCCACCCGGCCGATCGAGATCGGAACTCCCACTGAAAGCGGAACGACTTACGCTGGCAACCAGGTCAACGTCCCCACGCTCGTGGGCACGTCTGGGACCCTGCTCAACCGCAACGGATCGCAGACTGGCCGCGCCATCGCCTACGGTGGTTCGCTCTACGCCAACGGAGACGTGAGGGTGCACGGAGAAGTCTTGGCCAGCCTCAACGCCGCCCTCGGAGACTTCTGGGGAATCGCGGGAAGCATCTCCGGAGCCGACGCCAACGCCATCCTTCGCATCACCCGCGAGGACGTGGACAACACCGGCACCTGGTCCCCCGCCCAAGCTTTCAACTTGAACGCCACCGCGCTGGACAGCCGCAGCGCCGGCTTCAGCACCGCTCGGGGAACCCTCCGAGACGGACTGGGCCGCACGGACGCCGACGGGTACGCCCGCTCGCTGCGCCGCAAAGAGCCGCCGAGCGTGGTTCGCGTGGATCCCGAGACTGGCCTTAGCCGCTACGTCACCCTCACCCGCAACAGCGGAAAGGTCCTGAGCAACGGCAACTCCGGGCGCTTCGCCCACGGCCAAGGCGTCTACGTAAACAACAGCGCCGATCGCCAGATCTCTCGCGATGAGGAAGCCCGCCGCGACGCTGGCTCCACCGAGAGCATGGTCTACGACTGGCTCAACCCCAACAACGGTTTAGCCACCAGCGGCTGGCAAGGCGCGTTTTACGTGCCTCGCGGCTCGTTCGTCCAGTTCGAGCACGACGGCTTCACCATCGTGAAGGACGGCCGCGCCCCGGATAACCAGAAATACTGGCGCGTCGAAGACGGTCGCGTCGGCCCTCGCCCCGGTGGAGAGCCTGGCAACCCCGCCGATTCCCAGCCCAACAGCGCAAACCGATTCGTGCTCCGCAAGATCCTGGTCGGCGGCGAGGTCAAGACCTACATCCTGAACTCGTTCACGCTAAACCCCAACACGGGGCGCACCATCGTGGTGACCGGTTCGCTCTCGGATGCCGACTTCCTGAACTTCGGCCTGCCCTTCAACGGCGTGCTGTTCTTCGAGGGCAACGTTCGCATGCGCGGCGTCATTCCCACCGATGAGCAGATCACCGTGGTCAGCAACGCCACCGCATACATCGAAGGCAGCGTCACCCGGGGCATCGTCTCCAAGGGCGACGCGGTTCTGCCGGGCGACACCTCGCTTCCGGCCGGAACGACTCTGAACCGCCCCTCGCGGTCCATGATGATGATCGCCGCCAAAGACTACGTGGCCCTCAACACCACGCAGTTCTTCGGACCCGCGCCCGCCGCCCCTCTAGAGGAGTCGAACGAGGTCGCCGGCGGCGTGGACTGGAACCCAATCCGCATGAAGATGCAGGGCGGCGCCCTCCACTTCCGCTCAGAACTCGTGATGGATTCCGAGGCAACCGGGTCCAACATCTACAACCCGGCCACCTGGCAGCCCTTCGCCAACCGCTACGCGGAGCTAGGGAACGCTTCCCAGAACGTGCCGGTGAACCTCTTGATCAGCCACACCATGGAAGATGGCGCGGCCCCCAACACGTTCTTCTCACTAGACGTCAACCTCGGTCTTCCGGACCCGGCTTACCAGTTCGAGCTGACCGCCACCAATGGCGCCACGACGTTCTACCAGGACCAGGGCGTCTCCCCGGGCAGCTATCGCCCGATCTATGGCCTGGGCGCCGAGCCCTGGCAGCGCTACTCCAAGTTCGAGATGATCGGCTTCCCGATGGTCGACAGCGGGTTTGCGTTCAGCGGCCAGACCCTTCGGGGTACCAGCAGCAACCAGGGTAGCTACTCGCTTCTCCTGCAGAACACCAACGACTTCTCTTGGAAGCCCGAGAGTATCGGTTCGAGTCCGACCAACGACTACCTGCTGGCCCGCGCCGCCCTCAACCCAACGGACGTGCGGATCGAAGCGACCATTTACGCCGAAGAAGGTTCCTTCTTCGTGATCCCGGGCGCTTGGTTCAACCCGAACCCCAATGATCGCCGCGACGTGTGGCAAGACGCCCGAACGACCTTCGAGCAGACCATGAACGCGGCTGACGCTTTGGCCGCCGCTAACCAGCAGCGCCAAGAGAACTTCGGCGCGTCCCCTCAGGCGCCGTTCTACGGCGAGCCCCTTGCGGTCCGCGTCCGAGTCCAGGGAGCCGTGAGCGAAAACCTGCCTCCGCCCATCGCCGAGCAGAACGAATGGCTCAAGAAGTGGGGCTGGATGCCGACCAGCTTGGCGGCAACCGGCCGCCTAGTGCCTTCAAGCCACGTTCGCGACGTGCCGACCGGATTCGATCCGATCACCCGGCTGATCGCCCCGAACGTGACCGTGGCCTACGATCCGATGCTGGCGACCGGCCGAACCACCGGCTTCCTTGACGTGGCCAACAACAGCACCATGATTCGCTACCGTTGGGACGACGTCAACGGCAACGGCCTCGTCGAGGACAACGAGAAGCGGGCAATGCCGCCGCTGCCACGCCTTCCGGTCAGCCCCACGCTGGCCTACTTTGGAGACGAACAATGATCCGCGCGAAATCCACTTTCAACTGGTACTCCCGACCGCTCCTGGCCCTCGGCCTAGCGATCGCTGGGGCGTCGGTGGACGCGCAGCAGAACTATGCCCGAACCGCCAACACGGTTCGGGCCGGCACCTTGCTGATCGAAAGCCAGCGAACCAGCGGAGTCCCGTCCAACTACACCCCGCACGTGTGGTTCAACTTGGACCAGATGAAGAACGTCAAGCCCGCCGGCTGGACGTTCAGCAACCCGCGCGCCAACACTTTTGTTACCAGCGAGGTTTTCACCCGCTGGACCGCGCTCGGTGGAGCGCCCCCCAGCGTCGGAACCACCGGCCTTGGCAAGCGCGCCGCCTCCTACTGGGAGATTCGACTGAACGAGGCGGGCGACGACACCCTCGCCGATTACGATATCCTCCAGCTCTCGGGCTACGGGGCAATCTCGCTTAGCTCCTACGAGCGCGAGAAGCTTCGCCGCTTCATAGACCAGGGCGGCGTGCTCTGGGTCGACCTGGTGGGCACGAGCTCACTCGACCAGATCAACGGTTTCCCAACTCCGTTCGACGTGTTCAACGCCGGCAACGCCAACCGCTTCGCCGATGCGCTTCACCCGCTTCTGAGCTACCCCAACACGATTTCGCCCACCAACCTCGCCTCGGTCGAGCTTCCCGCCGTCCAGACCGGTATTCGCCGATTTGATCTCGATGTCCTTGGAGCGGGCGCGATCGAAGGCTTGATCCAGCCCCTAGAAGCCGAGTCCCGCGGACTCCGGCCCATTGCTGGAACCAACCTTGGCTCCACCATCGCGGTCGCCAAAGTAGGCGACGGCTACATGCTGGTCACCACCCGCGGTGCGGCGAGCGTTTTGAATCGGGTTCGAAACGGTGGCGGCTACTCCGCCAACAACGCGTTCTTCGCCCAGGATGTCGCCCCCGACCGCGCGTCGGAGATTGCCGGCAAGCTCGTAGTCAATGCGGTGAACCTCGCGTCTGGCTACAGCCAGGCCGGAGCTGGAAGCCGCAAAGCGGGTTCGATTCCGGTCGGCATCGATGCCCCCCTGATGAAGAACTTCCAGGCGGACATCGACCTCACCCCTGGCAACGCCGGTAGCAGCTATCCCCCTGTCCTGTACAAGGGGCTCTTGGTGGTCTCCTCCCAAGATCGGATCCTCGTCTTCGATGCGAACCCCAAGACCGACCTGGACGGAGACGGGAACCCAGACGACGGAACCCCCGACTACGCCAGCGGAACCAGCATGGACCTCCTTTGGGAGAGCGAGACCCTCTCTGGGCCGATCTCGCCCCCGCTTTGTCTGGAGGCCTCCAACGCCGACACCGGGATTCCCATCGACCAGGTGATCGTCACCAACCAAGCTGGACGCGTCTACGCATTCGATGCCTTCCAGCTGGTGAACGGCCTCATCGATCCCAGCCCCGGGCCCAAGGCGGCGGACTACAACGTCAATTCGCCTTCCGCTCCTGCCACCGGGGACGGGCCCTTCGCGCCGACCTACCACGAAGGCATGGTCTTCGTATCGGATTCGGTCAACTCGGGCCTTAGCCAGAGCGGACGAGTTTGGATGTTCGATCCTCGCGCCGGGAAGGCAGTTCAGAGCAACGGCATCACCTTCGCGGTCGGCGGCGCCGGAACCCAGACGTTCAACGCGATCTCCTCGGGAGCCACCGTCGGCTACATCCCCATCACCAACGGAAGCGGTGGTTTGGACCGAGTGGTCTACCTGCCCACCAAGATGAACACCGCCGGCTCCGGGCCCAGCTCGCACGCCGGGATCGCCAGCCTCTGGCTTGGCGCGAAGGGCGAGAGTCCGATCGAGTGGACTTCCAGCGCGGGCACCCTCCAGATCACCACCCGGGCGGCCGTTCAGGGCCTGAACATCTACATTCCCAACGGAGCTGCCGAGACCTCGGCTCTTGGCGTTCGTCTTACGGTCATCACCCGGGCAACCGGCGAGCCTTGGACGCGTGCCCAGATGGCCGCGCTGTTCAGCGGCTCCCCTCCCGGGGAGTCCGGTGGAATCCTCACCTACACCTTGGACAACGGCGGGGTGCTGGACCACAACCTCTACGATGTCCGTCTGGACTACACGATCAACTGGGGAACCGGCATCCAGAGCCAGACCCAGCAGATCTTCCGTGGCGGCGTGAACCTCGCCGACAACACGAATCGAACCCGCCAGGTCATCGGCCAGCTGGCGCTCTCCCCGCGTGGAACCATTTACGCCGTAATGGGTGATCCTGCCGACTCCGGCACCCCCGGCGGCTCGTTCTACGCGCTGCGAGAAGAGGGGAGAGGCACCTTCCGCCTCCTCACCCGCTGGGACCTGTACAAAGAGCACACCTTCACTCCCAACGGCGGCACCACCGTCACCCAGCGGGAAACGATTCTCGACAACGACCCGATCCAGAACTTCGCGCCTCCTTTCCTCGGCGGCAAGTTTGGCAATCTCCGGTTCGTAGGCGGGCCGTCGGTTCGTCGCGACACCGTTTTCGTTACCGCCCGCGGCGGCAAGGGCTCGTTCGGAGTTCCCGCTACCGTAGTGCTGGCGTTCAAGGCCGAGCCTGAAGTCCCCGAGATCCGGGTAACCGACCTCGGCGAGGGAGCCTTCTCTCTCGTCCAGCCGGACATGTCTCGAAGCGCCAACGACACGGCTCCCGAAGTCCTCAGCCAACTCACGAGCTCTCAACTCAAGTACGAGAAGCCGGAAGGCGCGGGCTACGGAACGATCCGTATCGACAACTTGATGGCCAGCAACCGCGGCCCGATCACCAACTCGCTCAGCCTGAGCCAGCCGGTGATGCTGCGCCGCCAGGGCCAGCCGGACCTCCTGATCGAGCCCGATCGCCAGTCCAGCCGTTGGAGTCCGCTCCTGTGGTACGCGGTCCTTCACGGCTACCGGTCCACCACCTCGCCCTTCATCGCTGGCAAGAACATCTATGTCGCGGGCAGCAGCGGAATTCCGAGCGTGCTGAGCGGAGGTTCGCCCTTCGCCACCAGCGCCCAGATCTATGCGCTGAACACCGACATTCCGTCCAACGACTCGTTCCTGGTCGCCCCTCCGGAGCGCCCCTGGATGAAGCAGGCCATCGGCCTCAAGATCAGCGGCTCCGGAATCACCACGAACCCCAATTTCCTGTGGCCTCAGGGCACCGGAGTCACCAGCATCCAGCAGTACCGAACCCGGCTCCTGCAAACCGTGATGCCCAGTTCCACCGTCGCCTACGGCGTCGTGGGTGGGGAAGGCATGGTCGTGAGCTGGGGCAACGGCGGACTCTACGGGTTCAACCGCGCCGACTTCCTGGTCGTGGACGAAGGTCGCGTGGCCCGCTACGATGCCAGCGGCAACCCGATCTGGAGTTCCGACACCGTGACGACGCTTGGCAAGGACTCGGATAGCGGAAACGCGGGCAACGTCCGCAAGCTGGTCCGACCGGTCCGCGCCTACCGCCTCGGCGAGAACGACACCCTCGTGGTGGATGCCGGCGCCAATCGGATCGCCCGTCTTGATTCGGCCGGGCGGGAGATCCGCTCGATCGACGGGTTCAAGGTGGACCCGAACTTCGTGCCCAGCGGATTCGAGGCCAACGAGTCCCTCAAGTTCCGAGAGCCTCGGGATGCGTCCGCCTTCACTTCGTTCCAGCAGAACCCGGCCCGGGTCAGCAACCCGCAGCCGCTGGAGATCTGGCGGCACTATCTGATCGCCGATGCCGGCAACCGACGCCTTGTCGAAGTGGTCGACCGCTATGCAGCGGACCCGGTCACGCGCCAGATGCTGGCGCCGATCGAGCTCGGCCTGCTTTACTGGCACTCGCCGGCAAACCTGAGCGGAAAGGACTTCGACTACTCGAGCGTGACCCGCGTGCTCACCGCTGAAGGCCCGGTCTACCTGGCAGGCTTCGGCAAGAGCTCCCCGGCACGGTCGGATATCGGCCTAGACACCCCCGGCGCGGCGGACGTTCGTGAGTCTCGTACCGGAAACGGCGGCATCGTGGTCATCGGCCCAAGCGGCGTCACCCAAATCGTGCGCAGCATGGGGATCCCCGAGATGCCCGCCAACATCCGCTGGAACGAGACGACCCAGTCGTTCAATTCGCCTGCAACCCCTGCCCACGGGCAGCTGATCGGCAGCGTGAGTTCGCTAAACGCCAAGTACGTAACGGATGGCGTCACCAGCGGCCTAGCCATCATGATCACGGATCCAAGTGGCGTCTACGAACTCTTCGGCGCGCCCGGCGAGTCCATGGATGTGCGTTGGATGCTGACGCGAGACACCTACACCAAGATGCGAGGCCTCACGTTGCCGTTCGGCGGCACCGGCCAGCCCTCGGGACCGGGCGTACCGGATTCCACCAACGCTCGGGGCTTCCTGCCCACCTATGCGCGTCGGCTGGATTCGGGCGAGGTGCTCGTGGTGAACGCATACCAGGGACAGACCCGAGGCAACGTCCAACTGGATGGTTCTTTCACGGGTCGGAACTTCTTCTCGGGTGAGGTGATCCAACTCAATGGAGACCTCGACCTAACCAGCACCAACTCCGAAGAAGGATTCGGGTTTGGCAAGGTGAACTTTGGCTTCGGGATTCGGAGCATTCGCTTCGAGCTTCCGCCCGTCACGGGAACGCGCACGCTGCTGGTGCCCGTTTTTGCCGATCGGCGATGATCAGGAGTGATTTGGTGAACGGAATGAAATCGAGTCTAAAGGCTGGCCTTGGCGCCGCGCTGATCGGGGTCCTAACCGGGATCTTCGGCAGCGCTTCCGCGCAACTCCCGATCGGCGCGGGCGACTACCCCATGTACAAGGGAACGTCCTCCCGCATCGGGCGGAACCTAAGCCCGGTGACCAACGGTCCCGGCCGCACCAACCTGCGCTGGTACACCCCCAACGCAACCGACGGCCGCGTCTCCCGGATCATCCGCAACAACACGTACGACGACGGCAGCGCGAACGTGATCGAGGGCACCTTCACCGGCGCGGACGAAGCCAGCGACTTCTTCACCGTCCCCGCAACCGGGACGGTTGCCGTAGACGACCTGCAAGGTTCCACGGCGACCCCGGGCTACGCCTACTCCAGCATCATTTCAGCCAAGCGCGGTGCACCCCTCCTTGCAGACTCGCCCGTCGACGCCCGGAGCATTTTCGAGTACCGCATCAGCCCCAAGGCTTCGCAGAACGTCGCCGGCAATTACGGCCTTTACGTCTGGATTCCCCAAGGCCCCACCACGATCAAGGGCGTGAAGCGATACAGCGCGCGCTATTACGTGTATGAAGTCCTCTACGGCAACGGGCAGAGCTACGTAGACATTCTGGACACTTATGCTGGTGGTCGCGGATGGGTTCGCCTGGGCAACGGCGGCAGCCCCACCAACGCATTGTTCCCTTACAACGGCCTCCTGCCGTTGCGCGTTCGGCTTTACAACACGAACCCCCGCGATGAGAGCATCGTGCCTCCCCCCGGCAGCCCCGACGCCGATTTGATGAACGACCCGAACGCGATCGTCTATGCCGATGGCGCCCTCGCGGTTCCAGACTACGGGAGCTACACGGCATCGCCGATCATCTCCCGCGTTCAGCAAACGATCGGCTCCGAACTCCGCGTGGTGACCGCCGCCAACCGGCCCGCCATTCGCGGAACCCAGCCCAATGGCCTCCCCAATGTCCAGTCGCAAGGCGTGGTCAGCAGCCACCTCGGCACGAGCGGGCAACTCCGCTGGTCCTGGTCGCCAACCGATGTCGCCCTCGCCACGCGGACCCTCGACAACACGTCCGCCGGCGTTGCGAACGGAGGCTTTGCCGTCTCCACCCTCAGCGGCAGGTACCAGGGCGCAAACTATCTCGAGGCTCCAGCCGTTACCGTCGGACCCGCCTTCTCGACCGTCGGCTACACCCCGACCCTCGCCACCGGCGAGTATGAGGTCTACGTTTACGTCGGCGGAAACAACAACTCCCAGACTTTTGCCCGAGCCCAGCGATGGGAGATCCGCCAAGGTGCAACCGTTGAGACCGTCGAAGTCGACATGAGCGGCACCGCCCGATGGGTCAAGATCGGAACCCAAAGCACCTACCGACACAGCGCCGAGAGCGGAGGTGACCCGCTAACCGTGGTCGCTACCTCGTTCAGCGGCAACGTGGCAGACGCCGGCCGCAAGGCTTACGCCGACGCGGTCCGATTCGTGGGCGACAACAACCTCGCGGTCACCTCGACCCCGATGCAGGTCTCTTCCCTGGTAACCCCGGTGGGCGGCGGCACTCCGATCTCACGGAGCGTCGTCGTCGTGGCGGCGGAAGATGGACGGATCTACTGCCTCGATTCGCAAGGCCGCGCCAACGGAACCACCGTCGTTTACTGGGCCTATCCCAGCCTTCCCGACAAGGACAACGCCAGCTGGACCGACCCCAACCACGTGGCCGGCCAGGACGGCGTCGGCGGCGTCGCGGAGATGCCAACCGGTTTTGACACTTCTTCCGCCTTCATCGAGCGGATCAATGGAGAGGACTTCCTCTACATTGCGGGCTCCAATGGGCGAATCTACTGCATCTCGATGGCGGGCCGTGGCGACTTCGACCTCAACACGGGCAAAGTCGGCACCACCCAACGGCGCTGGTCCTACCCCAGCGACTACCCGAGCGCCACGGTTGCCAGCAATCTCGGCCGCTTCAAGGGCAGCCTCGGCCTCTACCGGTCCGGCAGCACCGTTTCGGTGATCGCCCCGACCGCTCAGGGGCGCATCTATTCGCTAGACGCCCTTGGCAACGACACGACCAAGACGACAACCGTCAACTGGGCCTATCCGGCCCTGACCCAGCCGACCCTCGGCGCTATCCACCAGACTCCCGCGATCGCCTACGACCGCATCTTCTTCGGAACCCTCCGCAAGAACGACAATCCGGGCCAGTTCTTTGCCCTCAACGCCGGCACCGGCGCGGTTGTGTGGAGCAAGACGAACCTTCCGGACGCGACCGCCAGCGACTACCTGGGCGGACCGACCACCGCCGACGGCTCCATGATGGGGGCAGCGGTCAACGTCGTCTTCACGCCCAACCAGAACGGTCGGGTCTACGCTTGGAACGCCGCTGATGGAACCGCCTACTGGCCGTCTTCGGAGAACCTCGGCGTTGGCGTCGAGTCTCCGCTGACCTTTACCCAAATCCGCGCCTACAACACCTCAGGGACTCTCACTTCCTACCCGGTCGTCATGGCCCAAACGTCGGACGGCAGGATCACCGCGCTCTTCGCGAACGCGGCCGTCCTCAACGTCGCGCTTGGCCGTCGGGCCTGGGGCTTCCAGCGGGAGGGCGTCTCCACGGAGGCGGGCATCGCAACAGGATTTGGTTGGATGTTTGCGCTCGATAGCGCGGGCTACCTCTACGCCTTCAACGACACTCCCGGACTCATCACGCCCGATCCGGACGGCGACGATCCCGGCGAGGCTGAAGTGGTCGAGAACGACCCGATCGGCAATCTCTACAAGTATCTGAAGGTCGGATCGATCTCCAAGGAGGCCTACCTCCAGCTGCGAGACAACCCGACCACCCTCACCCGAACCCAGGCAATGGCCACCCTGGCCACCACCAACCTCGCATACGAGTGGGGCGAGACCGTTTACCTCTTGGCCTACGACTTCAAGTACGAAGCCAGCCAAGTCCCGGTGGTCAACTTCACCGTTGGTAGCGACGGCGTTGCCACGCGGCAGAATCCGGTGGAAGCGCGCGAGTTCGCGGGTACGCCGGAGATCATCCCGGGCTCGACGCCGCCAGTCGAAGGTACGGGCTACGCCATCTATGCCTTCACCATCCAAGGCGGCGGCAGCAGCGCCTTGCCTCCGGGCGAAGGCACCGTCAGCGCGCAGGTGACCGCTACCTTCGCTACCAACGACCGCCGGACCGTGGCCACGTTGTCCAAGCCGGTTGCCTTCTCGGTCGCCAATCCCCTCGCCATTTTCATGGCGCCTTCGGGTACCAGCCCCAACTTCGTGGTTCCCTCCGGATCCAACGTCGCTATCGGCTACTCGATCCTGCCGGGCAACGACCAGAACCGGGTCAACGGCTCGCCCGACATCACCACCACCTCGCACAACGAGAACAACCTCGCCACCTCGGTGGGCCAGGTCGCCAACGGTCAGACCGGCGTCACCCAGATCTTTGTCACCGATCGTAGCCTGCTCACCCTCATTCGGGGGCCTGGCCGTGGCTTGGACGGAGTTCGAATGGAGCGCAAGGACCTGGTTTGGCAGGGCGGATCGACCGCCATTGTCAACCCGCTCAACGCCCTCCTGTTCCCGAACTTCGAGGACCTCCCGGTCCGCTTCCCGAACGATAGCCTGGACTACCCGGACGTGCGCCGAGACCAGGTACGCGTGATTCGCGACCTGACCGGTTCCACCGAGAACCCGACGCTTCGATCGGTGGCTCTCAACCCGCCCCTCGATAGCGGCGGCGGGGACCTAGACGACGAGACCGAAGGCGCAAACCGACGCCTGACGAACACCCCGTTCGACTTCGAGATCGACTTCCCGCGCTACCAGCCGGCGAACGGATCCCTGATCCCCGACTCGCGCGGAGTCAATCTCCCCGGCGGCTATGCCGGGCGCCTTAGCGTCTTCGTAGACTCCAATCAGAACGGAGCCCTCGATGCCACCGGCAACCGCCGCGAGGCCTACCGGTCCTTCACCCTGGGCGGCCAGGTGGTCCCCGACGTGCGGCTCTCCGTTGGAACCCCCACGCTGGACCTCGGATCGCTGGCAGCGGGAACGGGCTACGACCCGCTTCTCCCCAGCGCCAGCGGCTCCGGCTACTCGCCCTGGAACGTGGGCAAAACGGGTTCCAACCCGGTTTGGGGCGGCCTCTTCGGAAGTCTCTCCGTGCTCAACGATGGCAACGTCAACCTCACCAACGTACGGCTGGCGAAGGGAACCAACGTGGGTACGAACTACCTTCCTTGGCCGATCTTCTCCACCGCCAACGACGATCTCGGCTGGCTCGATGCCAGCGTGGACGTCTGGTCGGATTTCGACGCCAACAACAAGTTCAATCTCGGCTACCCGGCCATCATCCAGAAGCCTCGCGTCGGCGACCGTCAGCCAACTCAGTTGCTGACCAACCCGCTTCGACGCCAGAACCCGAACCTGAACGTGCTTTCGGACAATCCGCTCCTGCCCAACGGGCCGGAGCCGGCAAGCCCGCGCGTCAGCGTCTCGGTTCCCCTCGGCTTCCCGGTTGGAACCTACTCAGAGCTGATGCGGGTCATCCAAGACTCGATCGGCAACGACCAGTCGCTCGGTCTCTCCAGCGGCCAGCCAACCGAGCCCTACTCGGACCCCGCGTTCGAGCTGATCTTCAAGGTCCGCGAGACTCGCCTTACCAATACGGTCACCCGACAGCCGAACTCCGGCCAGCCGATGACCTATCCGTTGGTGGACGACCTGCTCCCCGCCGGCGTGGTGCCGAACTACACGTTCAGCAACATGCATCCGGCCGCCGCCCGCGATCCTAAGGGAGACCTGGTCATGGGCTTCGTGTCCAACCGACCCCAGTTCGTGCCCAGCCCCGGCTTCGATGTCGCGGGCAGCGCTTCCTGGCGGCTCTTCTTCGCCGGCCTTGACGGCGGAACCCCGGGAACCGCAGACAACCTCGTTGGAAGCAGCCCGCTACGAGATCTCCACCGCTTTGCTCCGGCAACCGGTCGTTGGTTCAAGCACAACGCGGCTTTCCCCAACGGGTACCCGTTCGGTGATTCCGTGACCGGTGCAGGGGCCGCCAACAACCTGTTCGGCGCCGCCGGCACCAGCAACGACTACGTGCTAGGAACGAAGAGCGGGGAAGTGGACACCGTCCGCTTCGGATCGCCTAGCTTCCCAACCAGCGGATTCGTCGATCCAGTGAGCGGTGGCACCCTTGCCAGCATGGACTTCGCCTTCCTCGGCGAAGCCCAGCGCCAAACGCCTTCCAGTCGAGTCGGCGTATCCCGACTCTTCCTTGGCTCGCTTAGTCTGGCCGCCGATGGCTCGGTATCCGTGAGCTCCCCGGTGAGCGTTCCGGTCGATCCCTCCATGGCGAAGGGCCGCCCCACGGTGGTACAAACCGCTAGCCAGGCGCTCATCTACTTCGCCGGCGCGGTTACCGGACAGGCCCAGGTCTACTACACCGTCTACAACCGGTCGGCCGGTACCTTCACCACTCCCGCCACCTTACGGCTGGGCACGGGATTCGAGACCTTGGGCACCCCCTCGATCTCGGTCCGCACCCATGACGGCAACGGCGCGTTCGGATCCGTCGGCGAGTTCACCTTCTCCGGCAAGCTCCGTGGCCGTACCGCCTCGGAAATCTACTACGGTCGGTTCGTGATCGGCGGAAACCTCAACACCGCCGTCTCGCTCGGAGTCTTCACGCAGGACCGCCTCTCGGCGGACCGCGAGCCGGGCCTCTACCGAGCCCGCGGCCTTAGCTGGACGCGGGGAACCACTCCGCAGCTGTTCATTCAGACCGCGAGCGGCATCGAGAACCTCGAGGTCGCCGGAACGAGGCAGACCGACACCAACGGCGTCATCAGCTTCGATTCGCGCTTGGGTGGCAAGGCGTACCTAGACCCGAACCTCGGAACCGTCCGGCTGGCCCGGGGCTCGGCCGCGTCGAACACGGCGCTGCTCCTCACCTACCAGCCTCGCCTGCTCCGCGTCAGCGCCAACACCAACGCCTCGTACGGTAGCCCTGTGCTCCTCTACGATGGCCGCCCGGCGTACCGCTTGACCGGAGACGGACAGTACTGGGCCCGGAACAACAACACCGGCGTCACCGACGCCGATGTGCCGCCGGTCAGCCGGTACCTGTTCCTCTACGGGCGATCCGCATCCGGCAACGGACTCACCAGCCGCCCCTACATGGCTACCATGCGCTTCGGAGTCCAGCTCCCTGCGCCGATCCACACCCAGGCCAACGGGAACGTAACCGCCTTCACCGTCGTCGGAGCCTCCAGCTTCTATCAGCTGGATCCCGCAAACGGAAGGGTCTACTTCACGTCCGCCGATGAAGCTCGTAACGTCGCCATCGCCTACACGGCGTCGGACGCCGAGGGCAACCCCGTGACGGTGCTGAGCTCCAACTACACGGTCTCCCTGGTCGAAGAGCGGGTGGAAGCTCCGCTCCCGATCGAACAGGCGGTCAACGAGGGAAGCTTCACCGCATTCCTCGACCCGATCTCCGGCACGCCTCGGCCCGGCCTGATCTGGATGCTGTTCAGCAGCACCCGCTCCGGAAGCCCGGATCTCTACATCCAGACGATCGCACCTCGCTTCTCCCCGGTTCCGGCCGGAAAGTAAGGAAACTTTATGCAATCGTCGCTGGCCTCGATTCCCAAGAATCGAGGCCAGTTTCGTTATGGTTTGGCCCACGTTGAGCCTAGGAACCACATGAATCGAACCTTTCTCAGCCCTGAAGGCGTCTTGAGACTCGCAGAACCGCCCCGGAGGGTGGTTGACAGGTTCAAGAAGCCGATGATAACATGCACCACAGCCAAGGAGGCGCGGCTCTAAAAACCCATGGCCAAAAAGCTGAACAGCGTGCTCGGCATCGATATTGGAAGCCGATGCATTAAGGTGGCCGAAATCCGGTCGCAAGGGAAGGCACCGGTAGTCACGGCGCTAGGAATGATCGACACTCCCGAGGGAGCCGTCGACCATACTGGCGTTTATAACAGTGACGCCGTAGGCACTGCCCTCAAACAAGTCCTCTCCCAGTCGGGAGCCTCGGTCGCTCAAGCGGTGGTTTCCATCGCCGGGCAGGCCTCGGTTCTCGTGCGCACGATCCAGGTTCCTCGCATGAATCCGCAGGAACTCAAGGATCACATGCAATGGGAGATCAACCGAAATATCCCGTTCGCGGAAAGCACGGTCGTCAGCGACTTCCGTCCCCTTTCTGACGAGGACCCCAACTCTGCGGAGATGGACGTTGTGATGGCCATGGCTCCCCAGTCTGCCGTCGACACGATCATCGCCTGCGTGAAGAAGGCCGGGCGGCAGATGGCCTCGATCGATGTGGAGCCTCTGGGCCTCGCGCGCTCCCTCAGCACCAGCTACGAGGAAGAGCTTCGCGGCCAGACGGTTTGTATGGTCGATATCGGCCACAAGACCACGGCAATCAATATCTATCGGGACGGCAAACTCCTGATGCCCCGGCAGGTGCCGATCGGCGGCGAGATGTTCACCAAGGCTCTTCAAGATGCGCTCATGTGCACGGTGGAAGATGCCGAGCACATCAAGCAGGGTCTGGATCTTCCGGAGCCTTCCGATGCGCCGGTCCCGACCTTTGGCGTTCCCGGCCAGACGGACCAGTTCACCGCTTTCAACCCGTTCGCCGATGCGGCGCCGGCCGATGCTCCTGCGGTTGACCCCAGTGCCACGCAGAGCATCTACGACTACGGGACGCCCGCGCCAAATCCGTTCGCGGATCCGAGCGGAGACGCTCCCGCGGTTGCCCAGTCGCCGACAGACGGCATCGACCTGCCTGCCCCGATTAGCGCGCCTCAGCTTGATCCCAAGCTCGCGGCCGTGATGCCCGTGCTCGAGGAGTTCGTGAGCGAAGTTCGTCGCTCGGTGGACTACTATCAAAGCCGAGGCGGATCCATCAACCGTATCGAACTCTGTGGCGGCGGCGCGAAGCTTAAGGGCCTGGCTCGCTACCTCACGAAGAGTCTTGGCGTGAACACCGAATCGTACGATCCGCTGAAAGGAATCAGCCTGAATGCGAAGAAGGTTGCGCCTGGCTTCGTTGAAGACCACAAGGAAGAGTTCGCCGTAGCCGTCGGTAACGGATTGTCGATTTTCTTCGATTGAGATTAGAGGATGAAGCTCAACCTACTCCCGACATATGTTTCGAAAGAAGGTCAGGCCAAGAAGGCCGTGATCATCTCCATCCTCCTGTTCGTGGCTAGCTTGGCCGCGATGCTGGCGCTCAACACGATTTCGCAGCAAACCCTCGCCGCCAAGAAGGCGGAGGCAAACGAGCTGCGGCCTCGGGCGGAAGAGGTGGTCACCATCGCGAACAACGCCGACACCGTGATCGGCTCCGCGGTTGGCATCGTCCGCAACGTGAACCTCGCGAAGGAGATGGTCAAGCATAACGGCGCCTATCCCGCGCTCTACGACTACGCGAAACCTTACATTCCAAGCTTCTACCGCGTTTCCAGCATGTCCGTGGCTCCGCTAGCCGGGAGCGACGTACAGCTGACCCTCACGGGTTATCTGAAGACGTCCCAGGAGTATGCGGACCTTATGCTCGCACTGCTCCGGATCCCAAAGGCGACCTCGGTGACTAGAGCGGGATTCCAGACTTCGGACCAGTTCGTCCCGGCCTTGACCCCCGACGACCAGAGCGGTCGCCCGATTCGGGTCGGAGACCAGCCAATTCCCGATGATCCTGTGGAGCGCCTTGAGTATTTCATTGCTCGCGGTGGCACTACGGGCTACACCGGAGTCGGCGGATTCGGTTCTGGGCCCGAGACAACGGCTCGGGGTGCGATGCCGGAGTACTCGACGGTCACGGTGACGGTCACGTTCCCGTTCGAATATCCGTCCGTGAACCCGGTCTATCGAGGGCTTCAGGCCCCGGACCCAACGGCCACGTTGCGGTCCTCGGGTGCGGCCCCATCGACTTCGGTTCCGGCGGGACTGGGTGGGCCTAGCGGCGCGCCTAGCTTGCCCCCGACCGGTGTGAGCGGCCCAGGACAGGGCTCGGCGGTGGACTAACGATGAAGAACCTCAATTTCTGGACCATCATCATCGTAGGGATCGCGCTCTCCCTCATCCCGCTGGCGTTCGGTTTCTTCACAAACTGGATGCCCAACATGAAAGAAGCGGGCTACTACGATACGTACATTGAGCAGCTGAACACCGAAGTCAACAAGCGTCCTCAAGCGATCAAGAAGCAAGAGGAAGCGGTCAGGCTGGTCGAGCAGAAGGCATCCGAATGGCGGAACGTGGTCGCGCGGCGCACCCCGCCCAAGGGCGTGCAAGCCGGTGGCATTGATCTTGGCGTAAACGCCTGGCAACTGGCCATCGACTCCCGAAGGTTCCGGAACAACATCCAAAGGGCCGTCAATGCGCAGGTCAGGAAAGGCGGAATCGAGGTCGTAACGGGTCCCTTGGTACCGTTCCCGGACGAGAGCGCGACGACCATTCTTGCCAACTACTTCAACTACCCCGCGATTTCCTTCCCGGTTGTTGTTTTCAACTTCGGGCAGATCACGGTGTCCGGCACGTATGACCAGATTCTCGCCAATGTACGCAGCTATGCGAACATGCCGAACTATCTGGCGGTCGCTAGTGGGCTTCGTCTCGACGGAACATCGCCGAGGCTAACGGGGACCTACAGCCTGTCGGTCGTTGGCTTTATCCGGGGAGACAAGATTTTCTCTTCCGTACCGGAAGGCGGTGCGGGCGGCGCGGCTGGCGGCTTTGGTGCTGGTGGCCCCGGCGCCGGGTTCCGGGGTGGTCCCCCTGCTGGAATCGGTGGACCTCCGGCTGGCTTTGGTGGCCCTGGTGGCCCTCCCAGCGGATTCGCTGGTCCTGGCTCAGGAGCCGGGCGAGGCGCTCCTCCTGCGCCATCTGGCGGCGGTCGGCCCAGCGCGGCAAACGAGGACGAATAACCATGCGTAAGGCTTTTCCCTATCTCGCCGGTATTGCCGCACTTGGCCTCCTGGCAGGTTGCCAGAAGGGTGCGTCCGATGACTCAGCATCGAGCGCCCCTGCGCCGCGCACGGTGCCCGCGCCGGTCTTTGCCCCGAACGTAGATGCTGGCGTCCCGGTGACGCAGAGCGCGGACCCCAAGGAGATTCAAACCCTGGTGGCTGCGGTCAGTCCTCGCCTTGGCAGCCGACGCGATCCGTTCGCCCTCTCGGTAGCTGAGCGGAACTTCGACCGCCAGATGATGTCCGAGCGCTTCTACTCGGAATCGGGCGGATCTTTCCCCAGCCTCTTTGAGGTCAAGGACGAGGCCGTTGTGACCGCTCCTCCGATCGTCGAGGCTCAGCCCTACCGACGGCTAAGCGGCATTGTGATTGGAGACTCGGTGCTGGCCCTTCTCGAGATGGGCGGCGGCGAGGTTGTTCTCATTCGGCCCGGCATGATGGTGCCGAACACCGAGTGGAAAGTGATTTCTATCGACGAGACGAAGGCCGTTCTCCGCCGCGCAGGCAACCGCTTGCCGCGCGAGATTACGGTTAAGCTCGAAGCTGCCCAAGCCGGAACCCAAGGGTTCGGCAATCCGGGCAACGCACCCGGCGGACTCGGCGGGCCAGGCATGCCTCCTGGCTTCGGCGGTCCCGGAGGACCCAGCGGGTTCGGAGGCGGGGGCGGACGAATTGGCGGAGGTCGCGCGATCGGCGATGACTAGTCGAACTAACGACACGACAGATCGTGTCAAACTTCAGATAGATCGGAGGTTAAACATGGGCAAAACTCTAAAATTAGTACTGGCCGTAGTCTTCGGGGCCACCCTGCTCGGGGCTCCGGTCTCGGTTTTCGCGCAGGACGATCCTAGCCAGAAGAAGATTTCTTCGCTGGAATATCAGGACTCAGACGTTCGCGAGGCAATTCGTGCGCTGTTCCGACAGGTGTCGGTCAACTACACGATCGCCAGCGATGTGCAGGGCCCGATCAACGTCTCTCTCAAGGACGTGACCTTCGAGGTCGCCCTCGAGCAGATTCTGCGCCAGGTGAACGCTACCTACCGAGTGGTCGGCGGCGTCTACAACATCATTTTGCGCCCGGTGGATGCACCGGTCGGAAACGAAACCCCGGAAACGCCGATCAACGCGAACAGCTCCGGAAAGGAAATCCGCCGCATCAAACTCAAGAGCGCGGACCCGATGCTGATCATGTTGATGCTCGGCCCAGATAAGGGCACTCAGTCCACTCAGCTTCCTCCTGAACTCAGCACCGTGATGAACGGCGGCTCTCAGGGCGGCGGCGGCGGACAGGGTGGCGGCGGCTTTGGCG
>JBGSIJ010000004.1:0-41951 GCA_041742595.1 Fimbriimonadaceae bacterium
GCGGCTTTGGCGGCGGCGGAAACGCGCTTGGGATGCAGGCGCAGGCTCCGGCCGCCGTCGCGGACTTCGATGCCAGCATGAGCAACGTGGCCGGTCCGGGCGGGGAGCAGCGGGAAGATCTGTTCTTCTACAAGCTGCCCAACGTGGACCTCGGCCTGGGAGATCGCTCCTACCGGGTGATGTTCTCGATGAAGTCGCCCTACAAGAACATCTACACCTGGGACCTGACAGATTCCACCGCGAACAACGTCGAGTACCGCGGGATTCCCGAAGGACCGCAGGACGTCTGGCATGCCCTCAAGTTCAAGAACACCAGCGGCCAGCCCCTGACCACCAGCGTAGCCACCACCTTCGACACCGGCGAGATCATCGGCCAAGACATGCTGGGCTACGTCCCCAACGGCGCGGAGACCGAGCTTCGGATCAACAAGTCGCTCGACATCCGGGCCGAGGGAGACGAGGCGGAGCTCGACCGTGTTCGCGGCGCGGTAAAGAATCGCGACAACTACCCGATCTACGATCTGGTGACGATCAAGGGCCAGCTCCAAGCCACCAACATGAAGTCGACCACGATCGCGATCCGGATCAAGAAGGACCTCACCGGCGAGATGACCGACGCCGCCGACGGCGCCACGATCAGCAAAACCACCAAGGGCCTCACCCAGATGAACCCCACTTCACGCCTCATCTGGACCCGCGACCTCAAGCCCGGCGAGAGGATGACGGTCAACTACCAGTACAAGCTCTACGTGAGGTCCGCTAACTAGGGGCTCAGTTGCTCATCATCACGGCGTCCGTGCAAGGTTTTCGTCGTGATGTGAATTTCGTCTGAACCTATGGGCATGGATGGTCAACCGGGCGCTGGGCCCGCCGACGTTTTGCCAACCCAACCCCGTCCCGACTCGGCGTCGGGACTCCCACGTCGGCGGGCCGTCCGGGTCCCGGGGTCTTCGACGGCCGGGCCATTCAGATTCGACCCCGTTGGGGTCGGGCTTGTTGGCGGCCGAGCTTTGCGTGTCACCCCTTCCGTCCCCGACGGGAGTCGGGTCCACCTTCCCCTGAGGGGCATGAGCTTTGGCTTTGTGGAACATCATCATCACGGGCTCCGCAGAAGGTTTTGGTCGGAACGGGACGTTTTTTGAACCTGGACTTTGGGAGCACGATTGTTCGGGTTTGGGGAAGCGGATGGTCAACCGGGGTTTGGGCCCACCGACTCCCTGCCCGCCCAACCCCGTCCGACTACGCTAGCGCTACGTCGGACTCCCACGTCGTCGGGCCGCTTGGGGTCCCGGGGTCTTCGACCGCCGGGCCATTCAGATTCGACCCCGTTGGGGTCGGTCTTGGTGAGGGGCCGAGCTTGCGTGTCACCCCTTCCGTCCCCGACGAGAGTCGGGTCCACCTTCCCCCGGGGGGCAGGAGCTTAGCTTGGTGGAAATGTCCCGTCCCGGGCTCCGCAGAAGGTTTTCGTTGGGACGGGACATTTCTTTGAACCTGGTTTGTTGGGCCACGGCTGTTCGGGATTGGGTCCGCGGATGGTCAACCGGGCGTTGGGCCCACCAATGCTTTGCCCTCCCTTTCCGTCCCGAACATGACAGGAGACGGGCTCGGGACGCCCGCGTCGGCGGGCCGCGCTTCTTCTCCGAGATTGGAGAAGGGTCGCGGCTCCCGAAGCGCGGGCGAGGCCACACGTTGAGGCGTGGGACGACTACTGAAGCTTGTGAATCGAGTGGCCTTCGGCGTCCTCGAAGGCTTCTAGGACCGCCTCGCTCATGGTCGGGTGGGCGTGGATGGTGTCCACCATGTACTCCAGGGTGGCTTCCAGCTTGAGAGCGACCACGCCCTCGTGGATCATGTCGGTCACGTGCGCGCCGATCATGTGGACGCCCAGAACCTCGCCGTACTTGGCGTCCACGACTACCTTCACAAAGCCGTCCTGCTCCGTGGTCGCCATGGCCTTGCCCAGGGAGCGGAACCCGAACTTGCCGACCTTGACCTCGTAGCCCTTGGCCTCGGCTTCGCTCTGGGTGAGGCCCACGCTGGACACCTCGGGAGAGGTGTAGACGCAGTTGGGGACGCACTTGTAGTCGACCTTCTTCTTGGTCTCGCTCAGGATGTTGGAAACCGCGTGGATGCCCTCGTGCGAGGCGACGTGGGCCAGCTGGATTCGGCCGGTGACGTCTCCGATCGCGTAGATGTTGGGCACGTGGGTGACCAGGGTGTCGTCCACCACTTCCACTCCGCGGCGATGCAGCTTGACGCCGATCTGCTCGAGGTTCATGCCTTCGGTGTTTGCCTTGCGGCCCACGCCCAGGAGAATCGTCTCGACTTCGAGCTCTTCGGTGCCGTCGGCCTTCTTTAGGAAGACCTTCCAGCCGCCGCCCTTCTTCTTCTCGACCTTCTCGATGGTGGCGCCGGTCTTGACCTTGATGCCCTGACGTCCCAGGAGCTTGCCCAGCTCCACGCCGAGGTCGCTGTCCATGAGAGGGAGCAGGTTCGGCATCATCTCGACGATGGTGACGTCGGAGCCCATGCCATTGAAGACATAGCCGAATTCGACTCCAACTGCGCCGCCGCCGAGGATGACCATGCTCTTGGGCACCTTGTGCGCGGTGACGGCCTCGTCGGAAGTCCAGACGTCGTCCTCGCGGCCCTTGGTGTTCTCAAGGCCGGGGATCGGGAGGTGGATGACCGAGCTGCCCATGGCCAGGATAAAGTTCTTGGCGCGCAGGGTCTGGCTCTTGCCGTCTTTGGTGACCTCGATCGTGTTGGCGTCGACGAACTTGGCGAAGCCCTCGACGTGCTGCACCTTGTTCTTCTTGAAGAGCATGCCTACGCCGCCCCGGTTCATCTCAACGATCTTCTGCTTGCGGGCCATGACGGCGTCGAAGTCTAGGGTGACGTCGCCAGAGACCACCACGCCCAGCTTGCTGGCGGACTTCACGTGATGGTAGCGCTCGACGGAGGCGATGAGAGCCTTGCTGGGGATGCATCCCCAGTTGAGACAGGTTCCTCCCAGGAACTCCTTCTCCACGCAGATGACCTTGGCGCCCATCTGTCCGGCGCGGATGGCAGCCACGTAGCCGCCGGGGCCGGAGCCGATTACGATGATGTCCGCGTCGAAATTCTCTTGTGCCATGGGTTGGGTTTGCTCCTCGGGTTGCGGAATTTGCCTGATCTGTTCGATCAACGCGTCGACCATCGGAGGCGCCGTAGACGTGGCCGCCATCGCGGGATCTGGGTTGGTCGCCGCTTCATCGATCATCGGTGCAAGAACTCTCCGCGCAACCTAGATAGGATACCCGTCGGGTCCGAACGCTCCCGAAGAAGCGGCGCATGAATTGGTGGGTAACGCACTCGCGTGACTGATGGTGGCGCCCAGTCAGAGTGATCTCTGAGGGAACCGTTTCTCCGAAGCGGAGGGATTCCTCTGGATTACAGACTTGTTCGGCCATCTGCCGGTGTCGGTGCATCCTCTAGTCTGCGCGACGGCTTCTAGGGCCCAGCCATCGGCGTTGGTTTGGCCGCGCGCAAGCGCCGCAAGTAAACAAAAACGCCCCCTCTCCACGAAGGTGGAGAGGGGGCGTTGCTCCCAGAGCGACACTCCTTCAAAGGGGTTGTCTTAGCCGCGCCGACGCTTGGCCAGGAACCCAAGACCGAGGGCAATCGCGCCAAGCGAAGCGGGCTCCGGAACCGGGGTGGTCAGGACCACTTGGTCGAAGTCGATCTGGCTTCCACTTGTCTTCTCGATGCGGACCGAGAGCGCCTGCCCTAGACTCGGATCGCTTCCGAGGGCGGTATAGCCGAGAGAGAATGCCTCCCAGGCCCCGACGGCCACGTCGGTCTGGGCAACGTCCAGGGAGGCCAACAGCGTTCCGCCGGTGACGACGCCCGCCGCGACCGACCCGCCTGCGTAGAGTTCGACCTTGGAACTCCCTTGAAAGCCATCCTTACGGCGCCCGAAGTAGAGATCGACCTGAGTGTTGCCTTCTAGCAAAACGTCTGACGTCTGCTGCGCCATTGAGCCGGAGTTGATGTAGCCGACCTGAACCCCCGAGGGGGCTAGGGTATCGAAATAGCCCAAGCTCACCACGTGCCAGACGCCCGCCGCCCCACCGGGAGTGGTCCATCCCGGGGGTGTGCCCGTGCTGAACGCTCCGCTCGTCTGGGGCGGGTCCTCGAAATCTCCGTTAACAATTGCGGCGTAACTGCCGCCCGTTAGGCCCACGGTGGCCAGCGCAATACAGAATGCAACTCTCATAGCAAAACTCCCGGCGCTGCCAGCCCAGTCGGCCGCAATGCACCTAGACGCTATTCTATCGCAGCTTCCGCAATCTGCCTACCTTCCGGAGGACAATAGTCCCTCTAGGTCCAGCGGATCGGTGACCATCTCGATGCCGCCGTCCGCGTTCCGGGGCCACTGCGCTTCCGGGCGGTCCCAGTAGAGTTCGACCCCGTTCTGGTCCGGATCGCGCAGGTAGAGGGCCTCGCTAACGCCATGGTCGCTGGCGCCGTCCAGCGTTATGCCGGCGGCGATGATCCTCCGCAGGGCATCTGCCAGCGCTGCCCGGGTGGGATACAGAATCGCGGTGTGGAAGAGGCCCGTCGTACCCCGAGCCGGAGGAGGGCCGTCCTTGCTCATCCAGGTGTTGAGCCCTAGGTGGTGGTGGTAGCCGCCGGCGCTCAGGAAGACGGCCTGGTCTCCGTAGCGCTGGGTGATCTCGAAGCCTAGGACGCCCTGATAGAAGCCGAGCGCGCGGTCGAGGTCGGACACCTTCAGGTGGACGTGGCCGATACGGACGCCGGGGTCGATAGGTTGGCTCATGTTTCAGTCTGCCTCAGGTGCGGGCAAGGAGCCTGTATGCCCGGATACCTTTATCGAGGATCATGTTATGATAGTTCGGTGCTCAAGACAGGTTGTTTCCGGAATGGTGGACTAGGCGTCCTGACGCTTGCTTTGGTTGCGACAGGAGCCATCGGCGCTGGCCCTCAGGGTCCGCAACAGGAGTCCACCACAGGTCAAGTCGCGTTGCCCTCGGGGGAGATAGTGGACCCCAAGGTCCCTTCGGTTCAGTGGTCCGCGTCGGATCCTCGGGACAAGGCGACCACCCCGAAGGAGAAGGAACTCCTAGCCGAACTGCGTAGCTGGTTTGGCGTTCCGTACCGATATGGCGGCAACACCCGGGAGGGAGTAGACACCTCCGGCTTGGTCAAAACCGCGTACGCCAAGATCGGGATCAAGCTTCCTCGGCACAGTCAACAAATGAAGGACTTCGGGGAGCCGGTGATGGGCGGGAACCTCCACTTCGGCGACCTCCTCGTCATGAATCAGCCGAACCGGCATGTGGCCGTCTATGTGGGCAACGGTCGGATCATCGAGGCCACGCCTCCCGCCGTCCGAGAGTCAACCATGCGTGGGTACCGGCGGGCCTGGGTTCGACGCATGTTCCCGTAGAACTGCTCTGCCAAGGCATAATCCAGACATGCCGCACAAGATCGCCGTCCTCGCGGGGGACGGAATTGGACCCGAGGTTATCGCCGAAGCCGTCAAGGTCCTGGAAGCCACCGGCGCAAACCTCACTTTCGAGCCTGCGCTCGTTGGAGGCGCAGCCTACGACGACGGTGGGCATCCCCTCCCGGCCGCCACGCTGGACCTCTGCAAGGCGTCCGATGCGGTGCTTCTGGGCGCGGTAGGCGGGCCGAAGTACGACGCGATCCAACCGCCTGAGCTTCGTCCAGAGATCGGGGCTCTGTTGCCTTTGCGGCGCGAGCTGAACCTGTTCGCCAACGTGAGGCCCGCCAAGACCCTGCGCTCGCTGCTGAGCAACAGCCCGCTTAAGGGCGCCAACGGCATCGTGGACCTCGTGGTGGTGCGCGAGCTTACGGGCGGGATCTACTTCGGCGAGCCGCGCGAGCGGACGAACGACGGCAACACCGCCATCGACACTTGCGTTTACCATCGCTTCGAGATCGAGCGGATCGCGCACGTGGCCTTCCAGGTCGCGCGCCGCCGCAAGCGCGAGATCGTGAGCGTGGACAAGGCAAACGTCCTGGAAACAAGCCGCCTGTGGCGCGAAGTCGTCAACGAGATCGCCGCCCAGAACCACGACGTCAAGGTCACGCACATGCTGGTCGACAACTGCGCCATGCAACTGGTGCGGGACCCGCAGCAGTTCGACGTGATCCTCACCGAGAACATGTTCGGCGACATCCTGTCCGACGAAGCCTCGATGATCACCGGCTCGCTTGGGCTCCTGCCTTCGGCCTCGCTCGGCGATCCCAAGGACGGCAAGATTTTCGGGCTCTACGAGCCGGTCCACGGCTCCGCCCCGGACATCGCGGGACAGAGCCGCGCCAACCCGATCGCCGCGATCCTTAGCGCCGCCATGATGCTGCGCTACTCGTTTGGCGATGATCGGAACGCCAACCGCATCGAGGATGCGGTCGAGCACGTTCTGGAAGCCGGGCTGCGGACCGCCGACGTGTTTGAAAACGGGTGCCGCCTGGTGTCCACCAAGGACATGGGCGACGCCATCGTCTTCAAGATGCGCGCGGCTGTGTAGTCGCTAGAAGTTGAAGTCGGCGATGTTCTCTTTGGTGAACGTGAGCGTTCCGCCGAGCATCACGTTGTCGCCGACCACCTTCTTCTCGCCTAGGCGTCCGGCCTGAAGGGTGGTTGCACCGGCCTTCAGGTCGCCGTCCACCAGGTGCCGCGCCGCCATGACGGTTAGGTAGCCAAGGTCCTTGGTGTTCCAGAGAATCACCGACTTGACCACGCCTTCGTTCACGTAGGAGCGCATGTCGTTGGGAGTCGAGAGGCCGGTGACGAAGACTTTGCCCGACTTGCCCGCCTGCTTGATCGCTTCGGCTGCGCCGGGGAAGGCGACGGAGCTGATGGCGAACACGCCTCGCAGGCCTGGGTACGCCTTCATCATGTCCTGGGTGACCGAGAACGCCAGCTTCTGGTCCTCGTTGGAGGGCTTCACGCCCACCAGCTTGAGGCCCGGATACTGCTCCAGCCGCGTCTTCATGTACTTGATCCACTCGTTCTGGTTGGCGGCGGTGAGGGCGGCGGTCACGATCGCGACTTCTCCCTTGGCCTCCTTGCCTCCGAGGTCGGCGGCCATGGCATCGACGAGGGAGTTGCCGATCTCTTCCGGGGTGGCCTGGTTGACCAGGAACTCGCGGGTGTCGGCGGCGGCATCGGCGTCCCAGGTGATGACCTTGATGCCGGCGTCTCGGGCCCGCTTCATGGCGGGGGCCAGCACGGCCGGATCGTTCGGCGAAACCGCGATCACGTCTACGCCCTGCGCCGTCCACTGGTCGATCAGCTTTACGGCGTCGGCGGGGTCGCCGCTGGTGGGACCGTCGTAGATCAGCTCCACGTTGCCCAGCTCCTTGGCGGCCTCCATGGCTCCCTCGGAACAGCTAGTGAAGTAGGGAACGCCCTTCTTCTTGGGGAGCATGGCTACCGTGATCTTCTTGCCCGTCTTTGCTTCCGGAGTTTCGGGGGCAGCGCCCGACTTTGCGGGTTCGGAACAGCCGGCTAGGAGCACGGCGAGGACGGGAAAGAGCCACGTTGCCTTCATGCCTCCACTATTCCCGATTTCCCCAGGGAAGGTGCCGGGGCTTTGGACCCAGCAACTCATTTGGCGAAATGCGGGAGATTGCCGCTCCTCAGGATTTCCTCATACGGGGCCGGTAGCTTGATGGCATGGTTAGGCTCAGATCGATCCTCGGAATCTCCCTCCTGCTCGCGACGGCTCCGGCCTTCGCCCAGACCGCTCAGGCCTACACCCTGACCTCGACCGGCCTCACGATCAACCCTCGGCAGGGATTGGCGTCGCTGCAGTTCTTGGCGGGCGCGGTGACCACGCCCTGCTCCCTTTTCATCAGTGGGAACAGCTTTGCCCCGGAGAGCCGGTACCTGGTGGTGGACTCGGCCACGACCATCGGCCGGCCCAATCAGACCTTTGTCTCCGGCAAGGCGTTCCTGACCCTCCGATTCGAGCCTCAGAATCTGCCGACCGGCGCCATCGAGGCCAACCTGGCTATCTACCGGGCGCAGGGCCACAAGTGGGTCAAGCTGGGCGGGACGGTAGACCAAACGAACAACCTCGTCAAGGTGGGCATCACCCAGACCGGAACCTACGGGTTGCTCTCCACGACGACGACCCTCACCGGCGAAGGCGGACTCTTGCTGAACGCTTCGCGGACCGGCAACTCGAGCTGGTACCGCGTTAGCCCGGACTGGGCCGCGGGCACGGTCAGTGCGCTGGATCCGCTTCAGGTTGCGCCGATCCCGTACGGCGACTACAGCCTTAGCCCCACGCTGGATGCGATCGTCTTCAGCCGCCAAGTTCCGTCTCTGACCACCGGCTACGACCTTTACGCGGCGAACGTGGACGGCAGCTTCCCGATTCGGTTGACCTCGCTGGCCAGTACGGCGGTAGCCGGTTTCTCCATCGCGCCGGGGGGAACTGCGGTCGCGTTCACGTCGATCGTCGGCACCTCAACGCAGCTTCGGCGAGTGCTGATGGACGGCTCGGGTGCAACCTCGCTGGCCACCATCGCGGCGGGAATCGCCGGCTCTAACCAGCCTTCGTGGAGCCCGGATGGAACCAAGATCGCGTTCCGCGACGGGTTGCGCCTGAAGATCGTGAACGCGAGCACGGGAGCGGTCCTCCTCAACCAGGTACTTACGTTCGCGCCTACGGGGCGGATCGCTTGGAACTGGACCGGAGTGACTTTGGCCATTCCGGCGGTGGACGGGGTGTACACGGTAGGTAGCGGCGGCGGGACTCCGGTTCGGCGGCTGGTTTCCGCAGCGGAGGTGAAGCAGGTTGGGTTCAACTACGATACGACTCGGCTGGCTTTCCTTACCGGCAACGGCGCTGGGGGTTCAAACGTGTACGTGGGTAGCGCCACCGGCACCAGTGGATCTGCCGCGCTTGTTTGTGGCTTGCCGGCCGCGCCGGTGACCACCAGCCAGGGTCCTTTCGCCGACTTGATTTGGCGCTAACCCGCAAGCCTCCCAAATCTTCAGCCGGCCACCGGATTCCCGGGGTCGGCTGAAGCTTTGCGTCCCAAGAGCAGATGAGCACAAACGGCACAGGATTCGCCGTCTCGCGACCCGACAATGGTCGCTGATGAAAGGAAACCAGACCTCTCTCGCCTTTGCCCTCGTTCTTGGATGGGCGGGCCTTGCCCCTCGAGTTGCCGCTGACGAGCTTTGGGTGGGCCGCTACTTCCAGAACGCGGTTACCCGCTTCAACTTGAGCACGGGCGCAAACCTCGGCAACCTCCCCGGCGGCGTCTCGACGCCGCTCGGGATGGCCCATCGCGGCAACAAGGTCTACGCCACCGCCGAGGCTGCCAACCAGATCCGGACCTACGATGCCCAGACGGGCGCCTCGCTTGGCACCTTCGTGACCGCAAACCTCAACGCGCCGGCGGCGATCGCGTTCGACGGGGTTGGCCAGGCGTACGTCGCCAACTTCAACGACAACTCGGTGAGCCGATTCTCGACGACGGGCACTTACCTCGGACGGTTCGTGACGGCGGGCTCGGGCGGATTGAGCGGTCCCGACCTGGGGATGGCGTTCGGACCGGATGGCAACCTGTACATCCCCAGCTACTGGAATCACAAGGTGACCCGATACAACGGGACGACCGGGGCCTACATGGGCGACTTCGTGACGGCGGGCCTCGGGGGCCTGACCCAGCCTCGGCAGCTCGTTTGGAGGAGCGGGGATCTGTTTGTGAGCAGCGACAGTGGCAACAAGGTTCTTCGGTACGATGCCGCTACCGGTGCGTTCAAGAACACCTTCATTGCGGCGGGAAGCGGAGGGCTCAGCGGGGCAACCGGCATGGCTTTTGTGGGCGATACCGCCTACCTCGCGAGTTCCGGGAACGGGAAGATCTTGAAGTACGACAGCCTCACCGGAGCCTTCGAGGGCGAGTTCGCTTCCGGGTTGGGAAGTCCCGTCTCGCTGCAAGCCGTCCCCGAGCCGGCCACCCTGACCGCGGCGGTCATGGGATTCCTGGCCCACCGACTCCGATCCAGACGTAAGTGAGCGAAGCCAACGACGCACGCAACGTAGAGAAGCTCCTCGCGAACGTGGTTCGCGAGGTGCTCGCCTGTCCGGGACGGGAGGACACCGTCTTCGGACAAGCCACCTTGGCGGGGTACTCCCGGGCTCATTGGACACGCATGTTCTCTCGCTACATCGGCGAACCACCCGGGACGTTCCTGCGGCGGATTCGGCTGGAGAGGGCCGCTTGGCTCCTGCAGACGACAGCGACTCCGGTCGACGAGATCGGGGCCTCGTGCGGGTACAGGGACGCTTCGGCGTTTAGCCGGGCTTTCCGCAAGGAGACCGGAACGTCTCCGGCCGAGTACCGGCTGGCTCCGAGGTCGACGGGCGACCAGACGGTAGGCATCCACTGGCTACCGCTCTGGGACCATATGGACTCCCAGGAATCCGCCCAGCTGAGTCGGCGCTTTCCGCTCGAGCTACGGATTCGGGCAAGCTTCGCGATCGCGGCGGTCGAGTTCTACGGCTCCTATGCGCGGATCGGAGAGTTCCTGGGAACCCTCGCCGCCAAAATGCGGGCCAAGGGCTACGACCCTTCCGATCGCACTCTCGTCACCATCTACTACGACAGCATTTGGACCCACCCCTCGAGCCGAGGGATGCGTTCGCACCTCGGCTTCCGACTGTCGCCCGGGGAGGATCCGCCAGTGGGATTTGAACGGGTAGAGATCCGGGCCGGGACCTACGCCACCTTCGAGTACACAGTCGCCCGAACGGATCGGAACGAGGCGTGGGCGTGGATGAGCCGACACCGGTTTGCGTCCGGGCCGTCCTACGACGAGTACGAAGGCTTCCCGTTGCCGTGGGAAGCCTCCAAGACGCGGATCTGGACCTTCGTCCGCTAGGGAAGCGGGATCTGGGAGCCGAACTTGGCCAGCCAGCCTTCGAAGTTGAGAAGACCCGGGTTGAGCTTGCGGGTGGCGGAAACGTCGCGCGGGCGGCGGAAGTCGTCGTTGAAGTCCCGCTTGAACTGGAACATGTTGCCCAGATCGTCCGCTCCCGGGAATCCGAGGGCGCGGAACGCTTCCGGCGCGATGGGATAGAACCCGATGGGCTTGCCCAGCGCCTTGGTTAGGGCAGCGGCCATCTCGGCCCCGGTGAGGTGCTCCCCGGCGATGCCGACGGTCTCGTCGATCAGCGATTCGCCTTTCTTGAAAACCCCGAACGCGGAAGCTCCGATGTCGGCGGCGGCGATGCCGGGCAGCTTCTTGTCGTCCATCGGGAACGCGATCATGAGGGAGCCGTCCGGACCTGCCTGCGGCCCCATTCCGAAGTGGATCAGGTTGTCCCAGTAGAACGAGGTGAGCAGTAAGGTGGTGGGGACGCCGAGCTCGGTGAAGAACGCGTCGGACTCGCCCTTGGCGTCGAAGTGCGGGACCTTGTACTTGCCCATCAGGGTCGGCATCTGGTCGCTTTCGAGGGGGACCCACTTGCGGGTGTCCTCCAGGGTCGACCAGACGAAGTGCTCGGTGCCGGTGGCCTGGGCGGCGGTGGCCAGGTTTTTGGCCTGCTCAAGCTCCTTCTCCGGCGAGAAGTGCTCCCAGAAGTTGGTGACGCCGAACACGCCGTGGGCGCCGGTGAACGCTTTCTTGAGGCTTTGCACGTCGTCGAGCTCGGCTGCTACGACCTCGGCTCCTTGGGCGGCAAGGGCCTTGCCCTTGTCGGACCCCGGGTTGCGGGTGATGGCGCGGACGGCGAACTCTCGGGACGGATCGTTGAGGATCGCCTGGACGAGTCCTCCTCCCTGGGCGCCGGTGGCGCCGATGACGGCGATGATCTTCTTGTCGGACATGGTGCTTACATTATGGGTTCGGGTTGTTCGGGAGGGGACGTATGGGTTGGCAGTTGGCGGTGGGCGGTTAGCGGGGATCCGGGAGTTTTGCTTGCGCCGCGCTTTCCCCGGTTTGGCTGGCCAGCCTGGCGGAGGGGCTACGGGTTTGGTTCATCATCACGGCCTCCGCGCAAGGTTTTTGTCGTGATGTGAACTGATTCTGGGTGCCTAACTTGCTCGGACAGAAGGGCCTCCAACCGTTCGCTATCGGCGTGGATCGAAGTCAACCGAGAGTTTGAACTCGTCCGGCCCGCCGCCGCCTCCCCCGGGCCCTCCCCGCATTCTCTCTCGACGGACTGGGTCCGACGAGAGAGAATGCTCCCGAGTCAGCGGCGGGCCGCTAGGGGTTGAGGGGCACGCCGGTGAGGGTAGGAATGGCAAACTCCTGCCGTGCTCCCCTTCACCGTGATCCTCGTGAACGGAATCTCAGCCACCGGCAAGACAACCGTCGGCAGGGAGCTTGCCACGGGCCTGGGGCTCCCCTTCTTCAGCAAGGACGGCATCAAGGAACGCCTCTTCGACGACCTGGGCCATTCCGACCGCGAGTGGGCGCACAAGCTTAGCGGCACCACGCACGTGGTCCTCAACCACGTGTTCGAGCAACTTCTGGAGGCCAAGATCGGGTTTGTGATGGAGGCCAACTTCAACCCGGCGTACGACGCGGAGAAGTATCGGGCGTGGCAGGCGAAGCACGGCTTCCGTCTCGTGCAGATCCTCTGCCATGCGGACGGCGAGGTGGTCTACCAGAGGTTCAAGGAGAGGGTCGAGAGGGGGGAGCGGCATCCGGGGCACTGCGACGGCGCGAACGCCGAGCCTTTCCGCGAGTACCTATTGGCCGGCAAGTGCGCGCCGCTGGAGGTTCCGGGTCCGGTGATCGAGGTGGACACGACCCAGTTTGATCGCGTGGATTACGGCGCAATCGTTGCCCGGATTTGCGGTTAGCCCGCCGACGCCTTGCCCACCCAACCCCGTCCCGATGCCAACCGGAGTCGGCATCGGGACTCCCGCGTCGGCGGGCTACTGGGACCCGGGGTAGGCACCGGAGTGCCAACCGCCGGGCTATTCGGCTACAACCCCCTTGGGGTTGGGAAGTAACGGTGATTGGGTGATCTGTGCTTGGGCAAGGGGCCCCGGAGCCGACGCGAAGACCGGCGCTCCATCGGCCCGCTACGGCCGCATGACTCCCGCGAGCAGCCGAACATAGGCCGCTTGGTAGTAGATCGCGTTCTCGGTGATCTCCCAGCTGTTGGCGGGCCAGGGCTCGTTGAAGTCGGCGTAGGCCTTTGCTCTGGGTTGGGATTTGATCCAGTCGACCTCGCCAGGGCGAGTGCCCTTGTTGCCGCCGTAGCTCTGGTTGGGGCCACCGGAGACGTAGCCGGGAGGAGGGTTGCTGGCGAAGGGAGTGTCGTAGTTGAACCGCTCGTGCCAGATGCGCTTGACCGAGAGGGACGCGCCTAGCTTCTCCATGTTCGTCAGGTACACGACGCTGAGGGGGTTGACGCCGTGGAACGAATGGAGCATGTCGTGCGCGCGTTGGGTGAGCCGGGCTTTCTCAGACGCGGGGGCCCCGCCGAACTGGGCGACGATGGTGGCGTTGAACCCGTAGACGGCACGCGGGTTGTTGCTGCCCCAGTGGTGGGCGTCGGGGTTCATCCAGGCTCGGTACAGATCGGTCTCGACGTGTGGCGCGAAGCCGGGGTTGGTTGCGGAGCCGGCGAGCTGCTTGCGAATCCGGTCTTTGAGGGCGACATCGGCGTTCGGCAGATCGAGGTAGTCGATCATGGCTTCGGCCGCCCCAGCGCCGTACACGCTCCAGATGCCCTCCTTGAGCTGCCGGAGGGTGCCGGCTTTGGCGACCACCGCGTCACGGTACTCCTTGGCCCCGGTGAGGGCCATGAGGTGGACGGCGGCGTTGGCCTCTAGCTGGTCCTGGTCGTCGAGGCTCCGGTTGGCGATCCCGGCGGTGATGTCTCCCTTGTCGAGGTCCGTAGTTCGGGGGTGGGTCTTGTAATAGGTCCAGGCATTCTTGGATGCGGCCTCCAGCTTGCCGGCGAAGCCCTTCCACTTGGGGAACTTGCCGAACACGCGCGCGGCGTGGGCGGTGTTCATGGCGAAGGTGATGGACGCTCCCGTGCACTTGGGCCCGTAGTAGCGGCCGTTGTCTCCCTTTCGGTCCCGCAGATTGCCCATTTTGATGAAGACTCCGCCATCGGAGTCCTGCATCTTGAGGAGCCAATCGAACTGGTACTTAAGCTCGTCGAGCAGGTCCGGGAGGCCGTTACCCGACTCCGGGATGCCGAAGTCGTCGGTGAAGATCTTGGGGTTGCGGGTGTACGAGTAGAGGAGCGAGCTGAGGGTGTCGCCGTTGAACGGCGGATACTTGTTGGTGTCTCCGGCGTCCATCCAGCCGCCGCTTAGGTCGCGCTCGGTGCTGGCATCGGTTTTGGCCCAGAGGGCGCGGGCCTTCTTGTCGTCGTCGTGGTAGCTGGGGAGGATCCACGGCTTCTCGGCGGACGGCTCCTTGAAGGTCCACGAGAGCCGCTGGTAGAAGTAGGTGCGTACGGCGGCGCGCAGGACCGGCTTGTAAACGTCCTTGCCGATCTTGAACAGCGGCGATCTTAGGTTGGTGCTGGGATCGAAAACGTAGTACTCACCCGGCTTCTTGACGCGGCTGAAATCGAACCACCAGCCCTGGTCTCCGGAGTCCTCGTGAACGGCGCCGTTGTTCCATTTCGTCGGGGCGGCCTTGAAGACGGCGTTCGCGCCGTACCGCTCGCGGAGCTCAAGCTCGGGGCCGGGCTGGTACTTGTCCATGGAGTTGTAGCCCTTGACCGGGTTGGTGATGATGGCGACCTTTTGGGAGTCCGGCAGGTAGCCAAACTGGTCGACTTGGATGCGTCCGGTGATGTTGGGGAGTCCGCCGATGGGGGCCCCCTCGAGGCGCGGTACGGCGAAGTCGGGGTACTTCGTGGTTTGCAGCTGCGGCCCGGAGCACGCGAATGCCGAGAGTCCGAGAAGGGCGAGCGAACCACGTTGTCTCATAGTGTGGGTGTTACCCGCTTCCTGTTCTTGGTAAGTAGTCTGGGTTGAGTACAGTTCGAGGTTTTGGGATCAATGGAAATTGAGATCGAATTCGTATCGGATCGCTTCTTGCTGACGGGGCCGATTCGCGAGGATGCAAATGCGGGGAACCAATTCTACGGCGAGGACTGCGCCGGCTGGATCGTGGAGGCGCTGCCCGAGTGGAAGCTCGACTTCTTGGACGAGGACTGGGGCTGGTTGGTGTTCACCACCCGGGAGCATCGACCAGAGGACGAGCAGATCTCGATCTGCGTCTACGCAGATCCGGAGGAGGGCGCTTGGCGGTTGGTGGTCTTTGCAGAGTATCGACGCCCCTGGATGGGGCTCCTGAAGAAGTGGCAACGCGGTCCGGTTCCGGAGTCGTTCTCGAGGGCGCTGACGGCTCGCTTGGGGGAGGTTTCGTCGCGGGTGGCTTTGCGCCGGGAGTGAGGCCAGCTCGGGACCCGGGGGCGGATCACCGGGCTAAAGCCCGGAGCCCAGATGCAGGCTGAAGCCTGCGCTCCTGTTGCCGCGCATGGGCGGTCCAGCATGTTAACGCGAGAGGCGAGGCTTGGCGGGTGCGTATACTCGGGCCTCCCCATGCCGATTCTGATCGCGACTCCCGATAACATTCGCCTTGCGGCCGATGCGCTGCGGCGCGGGGAGTTGGTTGGGATGCCCACGGAAACCGTCTATGGGCTGGGCTGCAACGCGCTGGACGAAGCGGCGGTGCGGGCGGTGTTTGCGGCCAAAGAGCGTCCCGCGGACAATCCGCTGATCGTGCATATCGCAGACATGGAAACCCTGCTCCAGGTGGCCGAAGCGCTTCCTGCGGATGCCGCCAAGTTGGCCGCCGCGTTTTGGCCAGGACCGTTGACGTTGGTGCTGCCGAGGAATCCAGCACTGCCCTTGCTGGTCTCCGGGGGCTTGAACACGGTGGCGGTTCGGATGCCGGACCATGCGGTGGCGCTCTCGCTGATTCGGGCGGCGGGCCTGCCGGTGGCCGCTCCGAGCGCGAACCGGTTCATGCGGCTCTCGCCCACCCGCGCGGAGGACGTAGAGCCCGAGTTGGCTTCGATCGTGCTGGATGGCGGCGACTGCCGGGTGGGCGTGGAGTCTACGGTCGTGGACTGCACCGGCCCGATTCCGCGGATTCTGAGGCCGGGGGGCGTGACGCGTTCAGACCTGGAGGTGGTGCTGGGGCATTCCCTCGCCAGTCCACCGGAGTCGGGCGAGAGACGGTCGCCGGGCCAGTACCCGAGGCACTACTCGCCGCTTACTCCGCTTCGGCTTGCCGAGCAGATCGGGGAGTTCGAGGCTGGGCTCACGTTTGGCGAGCCGTTCCACAAGCTGCAGATCGGGATGCCGCGCGATCCGCTTGGCTACGCTGCGCGACTGTATGCGGCGCTGCACCGGCTGGACAAGCAGGACCTGGCGGAGATCGTGGTGGAGAGCCCTCCGGAGGAGCCCGCTTGGGAGGCGGTCAACGACCGCCTCCGACGGGCATCCGGCGACTCCGGCTAGAAGCCCGGCTTTCCGTGCAGCTTATAGGCCGCTTCGTTCCACATCAGCTCCTGGCGGAAGCTCGGGATCTTGGTGGACTCGTCGATGACCACGCACTCGATTCCGGCGATCTCCGCGAAGATGCGCAACGCTTCCGTGCCGAAGGCGGTGGTGAACACCGTGTGGTGGGCGCCGCCCGCGTAGATCCAGCCGGCGGCGGCGGTTCGGAAGTCTGGCTTGCACTGCCAAAGCGCTCGCGCGACCGGCAGCTTGGGAAGGGCCGGGCAGGGAACCGAATCCACCTCGTTGACGATCAGGCGGAAGCGGTGGCCGAGGTCGATAAGCGAGGCGTTCAGGGCGGGGCCGGTGACGGAGTTGAAGACGAGGCGAACCGGATCGTCTTTGCCGCCGATGCCGAGGGGATGGACCTCCAGCCGGGGCTTGCTCGCCGAGATGCTTGGGCAGATCTCCAACATGTGGGAGCCAAGGACCAGGTTGTTACCCGACTCTAAGTGGTAGGTGTAGTCCTCCATGAACGAGGTGCCGCCGGGAAGGCCCTCGGCGAGGACCTTGCAGAAGCGGAGGAGGGCGGAGGTCTTCCAGTCGCCTTCCGCCCCGAAGCCGTAGCCGTCGCCCATCAGGCGCTGGCAGGCGAGGCCAGGAAGCTGGTTGAGGCCGTGAAGGTCCTCGAAGGTGGTGGTGAACGCCTTGGCGTTTCGGGCTTCCAGGAATGCTCGAAGGCCGAGCTCTTGGCGGGCGGCGTCGCGCAGACTGGCGTGGCGCGCTCCGGTGGGGAGCAGGGCCGGGTCGGCATCGTAGAGGTCCAGGTACTCGGCGCAGAGCTGGGTCACCGCCGCGTCGTCGACCTGTTGGATGGTGGCGACCACGTCTCCCACTCCGTAGCCGTTGGTGGAGAATCCGAAGCGCATCTCGGCGGCGACTTTGTCGCCTTCGGTGACCGAAACCTCGCGCATGTTGTCGCCGATGCGGCAGACCTTGGCGCCTTGGAGGTCCGCCCAAGCTCGGGCGACGCGGGCCCAGGTTCCGATCTCGGCTTGGACCGCCGGGTCTGACCAGTGGCCTACCGCCACGGTGCGGCTCAGGCCGATCCGGGTGTGGAGATGCCCGGCCTCGCGGTCGCCGTGGGCGGCCTGGTTGAGGTTCATGAAGTCCATGTCGATCTCGCCCCAGGGAAGATCTCGGTTGAACTGGGTGTGGAGGTGGAGGACCGGCTTGGAGAGCACGGAGAGGCCCCGGATCCACATCTTGGCCGGCGAGAAGGTGTGCATCCAGAGGATCAGGCCCGCGCAGTTGGGGTCCGCGTTGGCCTGGACCGCAAGGCGGTGGATCGCGTCCGGATCGGTGAGGACGTCCACGGCCTTGACCGCGATGGGCAGCGACGGGGAGTCGGATAGTCCGTCGGCGATGAGCTTGGAGTTCGCCTGGACCTGCTTCAGAACTTCGGGGCCGTAGAGATGCTGGCTCCCGGTGGCCAGCCAGAGTTCGAGTTGGGGTTTCGCGGACATTCTTGTTTGCCTCTTTGCGCGCCGGAATCTGGGCCGACGGTCCCTATATAACGAAGTGAGAATACTCCGGTCGGGGATTCTCCGTGTGGGGAGAGAGCCCCCTGTCATCCCGAGCGAATGCGAGGGATCTGCTGCCTCCGTGAGAGTGCTCTGTGCTTGGTGGCAGATCCCTCGTGCCTCGGGATGACATGGCCTTCTTTGGGAGAGATGCCTCACCCCGCGACGGGAGTCGCGACCCCTCTCTACGCGGTGGAGAGGGGTTAGAACGCCTACTCGTCGGCCTCTACCACCTGCCACTCGTGGATGCCCACCGCCCATTTGTCTTGGAGCTTCATCACGAGGCGAAGCGCCTTGGTTTTGACGGGCGCGAATTTGACCTCAACGAACTTGTTCAGGTCGGTGGCGTACGGGGTGGTGGCGGAGACGGGCTTCCATGCGCCGTTCACCAGAGCTTGGACTTCCCAGCTTGCGGGCGGGCGGCACTCGCCGAAGCCGGTGTCGTCGAACCAGTAGACCTTTACCCCCGAGACGCTTTGCGGCTGGGTCCAGGTGTATTGGACCCATTCCGAGGTTCCCTTGTGCGGCCAGAAGTGGAACAGCTGGCCTGGGTGCTTGTTGCTGGCTTCGATCGACTTGCCGTCCCGGATCGCGTTCTGGGTGCTGATTCCGGCGAGGTAGCTTGCGGTTACCTTGGCCTCGGATTCCAGACCTCCGACGGTGGCGGCCTTGGGCGCTACGGGGAGCCAGACTTCCATTGCGCCCGGCTTGCGGTTGTCCCAGGCGTAGTACGGGATCGCGCGGATCGCGGCCGGCTTGGGGGCGGGCAGCGGCTGATAGAGGGTCCGCCGCCAGGATGGGGTCTGCGCGATTCGCGCGGTTCCTTCAAGAACCGTGATTCCGCCGAGGAGAGCGGGCTCGAACTTGGCGCCGAGAGGGGCGTCCACGGGAAGGTAGAGGTCCGAGATCGGCGCTTTCTGGTCCTGTTGCTCAAGGCAGTAGACCAGCGGGCCACGCTGGAGGGCGGCCAGACCGGCATCGTCCTTCACGCCCGGATGGGCGACGATCCGTTGGGCCTGCATCGGGAGGTCGAAGCGGAGGGTATCGCCTGGATTCCAGGTGCGGTCCACCACTAGGTAGCCGTTCTGCATCGCCCCGACTGGCTTGCCGCCGAGGGAGGCGCGGGCGGCTTTGCCGGCCCAGGAGGGAACGCGGAGGCAGATCGCGAACTTGCGCGCCGCCGTGAGCTTGGGCCGGAATGCGACGGCGCCCTCCCACGGGAAGCGAGATGAAACATCGAGTTGAAGAGGCTTGCCGTCGAGTTCCGTCTTGACCGAGCCAGCCACAAAGAGGTTCACGTAGAGCCGATTTCCGGACTTGGCGTAGAGGTACTGGCCCAGCGAGGCAAGGGTCCGCGTGACGTTAGGCGGACAGCACGCACAGCCGAACCAGGGGGTGCGGTGATGGTTGCCCTGGCTAGCCAGCGGGTTCACGTAGAAGAAGGTGTCTCCCTTGAGCGAAATGCCCGCGAGCATTCCGTTATAGAGCGCACGCTCCACGTGGTCCCAGTACTTGGCGTTCCCGTTCAGGAGGCCCATCCGGTGGTTCCAGAGGGCCATGGCAATGCTAGCGCAGGTTTCTTGGTAGGCGGAGAGGTTGGGAAGGTCGTAGTCGGTGGTGAACCCCTCGTTGGAGGCGGAAGGGCCGATGCCTCCGGTCACAAAGGTTCGCTTCTCGACCGCGTTCCGCCAGACCCGTTCGAGCATCTTGTCGAGGCCGGGGTCGGCAACCACGGCGGCATAGTCGGCGACGCCGGAGAAGAGGTAGGCGGCGCGTACGGCGTGCCCTTTGATCTCGTGGTGGTCCCGGATGCGGCAGTCGTCGAGCCAGTAGGTGCCGTCGAAGGTCGTGGGGTTCGCCCGCCTCTCCTGGGCGAAGAAACCCGTGCCGCGGTTCTCGATGAAGAAGCGCACGAGGTCGTAGTAGCGCGAGTTGCCGGTGGCCCGCCACAATTTCATGAGGGCAAGCTCGATCTCCGGGTGGCCGGGATAGCCCATCCGCTTCTCGGGTCCGAAGGTTGCTACGAGGAGGTCGGCGAACCTGGTCGCAACGTTCAGGAGGGTCTTCTTGCCGGTAGCCCGGTAGTGGGCGACGGCCGCCTCGAAGAGGTGCCCCGCGCAATAGAGCTCGTGGTTGTCCGCCAGGTTGCTGAACGGCACAAGCTCCGGGTGGAGTTGGTAGTAGCTGTTGAGGTACCCGTTGGGACGCTGGGCCTTCGCGATTATGGCGATCAGCTCGTCGACCTGCTTGTCGAGCGACGGTTCGTGCTTCTCGGCAAGGGCGTAAGCCGCCGACTCCAGCGCCTTGTAGACGTCGGAATCGTCGAAGACCAAGCCGGCAAAGCCGCTGGTGGCCCCGGATCCGGCGCGCTGCAGGTTGCGGATGCGCGGCGTGTCTCGGCACATCTGCAGGACGTGGGGGATCGAAACTTTGCGGTTGGCGGCGCGGCGAGGCGCCCAGAACGAGTCTTCGATCTTGACCTCGGTGAAGGGGACCTCGACGAATCTCGCCTGGGTGTTCGAGGCTCCCGCCGAGGACTGCGAGGAAGCGGTGGCCGCCAAAGCGGCCAACAAGGCGAGCGAAGCGGTCTTCACGAGATCGGCTCCAAGCGGTAGACGGTTAGGGAGTGGGCAGGTACGGAGACCCGGAAGGTGCTTCCGACCTGGCGTCCGGAGACCCTCCGCGGGGCTACCAGCACGCGATCCAGCGAGTTTTCGGATGCCGGAGCGGGGCCGGTCAGGACTTCGCCCGCGATTCGGTAGCCGGTCGCCTCTCCGCCCGAAAGCTGGATGTTCAGCGCTCGGGCCGAACCGCTTGCGTTCAGGACCTTAAGCACGGTCTGGTTGCCGATCTGGCCCGCGATAGCGTGGAAGGTGGGCTGCGAGGTCGGCGCTTCCGAGAGGATCTGCTTGCCGTCTAGCCGAACCACGACTCGGGTGGGCGAGTAGTCCACCTCGATCGAGTACCAGCGACCGGTTTCGATGCCTTGTCGTATGCCTCGGCTCAGTCGGCCCTGGCCTCCCGGACCCTTGGCTTCGATCGCGGACTCCTGGTTGCCCCAGCCGCCGAGGTTCACCCATAGGGAGTTCTTCGCCCCGGTCAGGCCGACCGTGATGAGGAAGCCTTCGTCGCCGGAGATCTTTCGGGCCTGAACCCGATACGTATAACTTTGCTCCTTGATGTCTGCAAACGCCAGCGTGCCTTCGCCTGCGCTCGTCTGGCGGAGCGAACCGGCCGCTTGGGACCACGCGCCGGAATCGGTCTTGAGGCCGCTGCCGTCCTCGCTCTTGAAGAGCGTGCGGCCCCCCGAGACGACTTCGAGGTTCTTGAACTCCGCTTGCGTCTTCCAGGTGCCGACGCCCACTCCGCCGGCGGGGAAGGGCTCCACCTGAGACTCGAAGGTCGGCAGGTTGCTCGCCAGGGTCCGGTCCGGACGGTTACGGGAGAACATCGCCTGCACGTGGTAGGAAGGCGTCAGGGTCATCCGGGTGCCGTCGTAGTAGATGAGGTCCGGATTCCAGGCTTTGCCTTCGACCCGCGCGAAGAGAGGCGCGTAAGAGGACATCACCACCACGTCGCTGTTCCGCTCCATGCCGATCATGAACGCGGCCTCGCCGAGAGCGCCGATGAGGTTGCCGGTTCCCGAGCCCTGCGTTACCGCGTACTCGCCGACATAGATCTTGGGTCCCTTGCGATCGTAGCCGTCGTACCGGTCGGCGTTGCTCAGGAAGAACCCGGGCGTGCTGTAGTAGTGCTCATCCAGGATCTCAAGGGGAGTCTGCTTGGGCGTGCCGCCCCACACGTTGGCGATGAGCTTGATGTTGGGATACTTGGCGCGGATCGCTCGGTCGAAGAGGGCATAGCGCTCTTCATAGGCGGGGCCGCCATTCTCGTTTCCGACCTCTAGGTACTTGAGGTTGAACGGCTTGGGATGCCCGTGCTGAGCCCGCAGGGCGCCCCACTTGGTGTCGACCGAGCCGTTGGCGTACTCGATGGCGTCCAGAGCATCCTGCACGAACTCGCCCATCTTGTCCATCGGGACGTTCTCCTTGTGAGACATTCCGCAGTTGATCACAAACATGGGCTCAGACTTCAGGTCCTCGCACAGCTGGAGGTACTCGAGGTAGCCAAGGGCGTGGTTGGACTGGTAGCCCCAGATGCCGCCCTGGGTGCGCCGAGTCATCGGATCTCCGATGGTCTGCTTCCAGCGGTAGGCGGAGGCCATCGTGTCGCCCTCCACCCAGCACCCGCCGGGGAATCGCACGAAGCCCGGCTTCATGTAGTCCAGCGCCTCGAGCAGGTCCGGGCGGAACCCGTTGGGCCGGCCTTTCCAGGTCTTGTGGGGGGTCAAGGAGACTTCGTCGATCCAAGCGGTTCCCGACCCTGCCACGCGAATCGCGAACCGGCCCTTGGCATCGGTCCCGGTGGCGGACAGGTCGCCTTGGTAGACCTTCCAAGCACCACCCAACTCGCCGAGTTTCGTTTTGCCGAGCGTTTTGCCGGCCGCGCTCAGGAAGGCGGCCTCAAGCTGCTGCCCGGCAGCCCCTTTGGCCGCGATTCGGAATCGGTACTTTCCGCCCTTGTGGAACGGCACGCCAAAGAAGCCCTCGTTTCGGACCTCGGCAGAACCGTCGACCGGCACTTCGAGGCAGGACTTGTTGAAGCCAACCGCAGGGCGCGGCACGACCTGGCCCTTGGTGCCTTCCGCAAACGACCAGAACCGGGGTCTAGCTTCCTCTTCGAAGGACCGGTTGCGGACCAACTCGGAGACGATCCCGCCGTCGCCGGCGCAGTTGATCTCCTCGAAGAAGATTCCGTAGAGGGTCTTCGGGACTTCGACCTGGGGACGGTTCAGATGGATCGTCCAGGTCGGCTCGATGGCGGCGGCAATCAAGAGGGCGGCTAACATCATTGGCTAGTCTAGCCGGGCATTCGCCGGATTGGTTTTCTCTTTGATCTCCGTTCCCAATGGACTGACGAGTCCGGCAGAGCGGCGGAATCTTGTAGGAATGGGAACGCGCTTCAAAGGAGGGCGGTAAGGTCGCCCCATGAGCAAGCACCGGACACTGACCTCGCAACGAGCCGCCGAGCTCCACGAGCAGCTGAAGAAAGATAGCAACGCCAACCTCGCCGACGTCATCGAGCGGAACATCGACATTATCGAGCTGATGCGTCGCAAGCAGGAAGCTCGCCGCGCCCCCCAAGAGCGCTTTGCAGACCGCATCACCGCGATCTCCGGCAGCATGGCCTTCTTCTATGGACACGTGTTCTGGTTCGGGATCTGGGTGCCGATCAACTTGGGGGCGATTCCGGGCCTCAAGCCGTTCGATCCCTTCCCGTTCGGACTGTTGACGATGATCGTGTCCCTGGAGGCGATCTTTCTGTCCACCTTCGTCCTTCTATCCCAGAATCGACAGGCGGTGCTCACGGAGCAACACGCCAGTTTGGACTTGCAGATCAACCTGCTGGCGGAGTACGAGGTCACCCGCATGCTCCGGCTCGTCGACAAAATGGCGGAGAAGATGGGGATCGAGGACGCCTACGATGCGGAGATCGACCAGCTCTGTCTGCCGGTTGCCCCGGACGTCCTGCTCTTCGAAATCGAGGCCAAGCAGAGGGCCCAGGAAGATCCCTAACTTTCTCTCCGCACCGTGCTAGGCAAGCAACCGGGACAGGCGGCTAGACTGCGTCCATGCTCACTACCGCGCTCCTCGCCGCCGTCGCCGCTCCGGGCGGGTTGCTCCCCATTTCTTTGCGAAGCGAGGCCCTGACGAACCCGGTCGGAGTCGATACCGCCAAGCCGCGACTCAGCTGGAAACTGGCGGCCCGGGAGCGCGGAGCCCGCGGCTTGAAGCAGTCTGCCTACCGAATCGTGGCGGGACGAACGCCCGGCGGCAGCGACCTCTGGGATACCGGACGAGTCTCCTCTCCCGAGACCTACGGGGTGCGCTACAACGGAGCCAAGCTTGGGTCCGGGCAGAAGGCCTACTGGACGGTAGAGGTCTTTGACGAGGCGGGCCGATCATCGGGCGTGAGCCGCCCGGCCGAGTTTTCGGTGGGACTCCTAGACCCGAGCGACTGGAAAGCCGACTGGATCGGCTACGACGCTCCGGCGATGGTCAAGCCAACTCCGGACGGGTTTGAAGGGGCATCGTGGCTATGGTCTGGCACGGCCAAAGAGGTCTCCTTCCGCAAGACGATCACGGTGAAGCCCGGACTCCTGAAGGCCCGCGCTCGGATGACTGCGGACGACCAGTTCGTCCTTAAGGTCAACGGCAAGGAGATCGCCAAGAGCGACGGCCAGGAAAACGCCTGGCGACGCCCGGTGGATGCGGACCTGGCTTCCGCGCTGAAGCCCGGCGAGAACCAGATCGAAGTCTTGGCCAAAGATGGCGGGAGCGCGGCGGGCTTCCTCGGACGAATCCAGCTCAGCTACGAGGGCGGGGCAACCGAGGTCGTGGCGAGCGACGCCACCTGGCAAGCCAACGGCGCCCCGGCCAAGGTGGTCGGCGCGTACGGCACGGCGCCCTGGGGCAAGATCGGCCCGAGCAACCTGCTTCTGCCGCCGCCCCGGTTCCTGCGCCACGAGTTCCAGGTTGCGAAGCCGGTGAAGCGGGCGGTGCTGTACGGAACGGCGCTCGGCCTCCTCGATCTGCGGCTCAACGGCGGCGCAGTTTCGGACGAGCTGTTCACTCCAGGTTGGACGGACTACACGAAGCGGGTTCACGCCCGGGGCCACGACGTCACCAAGGCGATCCGTCCCGGGGCGAACGCGCTGGGGGCGATCCTGGGAGACGGCTGGTACGCGGGGTACGTGGGCTTTGGCGGGATCCGCCACCACTACGGCAGCAAGATCCGCGCGAAGGTTCAGCTTGAGATCGAGTACGAAGACGGGAGCCGGGAGTCGATCGCGAGCTCTCCGAGCTGGAAGGCTTCGACCGGCCCGCTCTTGGAGTCCGACTTCCTGATGGGCGAGGTCTACGACGCTCGCCTGGAAGCCGCCGGATGGGACAAGCCTGGCTACTCCGATTCGGGATGGAAGTCGCCCGACGTGGGGGCGGAGATGGACCCGGCGGTGGAGCCGTTCCCAGGCCAGCCCGTGCGGCCCTACGCGCAACTGAAAGCCAAGGCGATCACGGAGCCGGTGCCCGGCGCCTACGTGCTGGATTTGGGTCAGAACATCGCGGGCTTTGCCCGGCTGCGGGTTCGAGGGAAGGCGGGGCAGAAGATCGTTCTGCGCTTCGCGGAGCGCCTGAATCCGGACGGCACGTTCTACACCACCAACCTGCGGGGCGCTCGGGCGACCGACGTTTACATCTGCAAGGGCAAAGGCGTGGAGACCTGGCAGCCCCGGTTCACCTTCCACGGGTTCCAGTACATCGAGGTCACCGGCTTGGGACACGCGCCTGCACCGAACGAGGTGGTGGGCGTGGCGATCAGCAGCGAGACCCCGACCACCGGAACGCTGACGACGAGCGACCCGATGCTCAACCGCCTGGTACAGAACGCTTGGTGGACGCAGCGGATGAACTTCGTCGACGTCCCCACCGACTGCCCCCAGCGCGATGAGCGGCTCGGCTGGACCGGAGACGCCCAGGCCTACGTGCGGACGGCCAGCATGCTGACGGACGTGCAGCCCTTCTTCACCAAGTGGTTGGTGGCTCTGGACGACGCTCAGCGCGCGGACGGCCAGTATCCGATGGTTGCGCCGGTCAAGGTCGCGGGGAACGACGGCGGTCCAGCCTGGGCGGACGCGGGCGTGATCTGCCCTTGGACGATCTACGACGTGTACGGCGACCGCGAGCTGCTGGCCCGGCACTACCCGCAGATGAAGAAGTTCGTGGAGTTCTGCGTCAATCGCTCCACTCCGGACCTTCTGCCGCCCAAGCAGTTCCACTGCTTCGGCGACTGGCTCAACATTAACTCGCCCACGCCGAACGAGGTGATCTACACCGCCTACTTCGCGGGGTCGGCTCGCCTGGTTTCAATGGCGGCGCGAGACCTGGGCTTTGCGGCCGAGGCTGCCCACTACGAGAACCTCTACCAGCGGGTGCGATCTGCGTTTCAGAAGACCTACGCTCGCCCGGATGGCTTTGTGAACGGCGACTCCCAGTGCGGGTATGTGCTGGCGTTGGCCTTCGACCTGCTTGATCCGGAGCCCGCCAAGAAGGCGGCGGATCGGCTGATCGGGGATATCCAGAAGCGAGGGTGGCACCTTTCGACCGGCTTTGTGGGCACGCGAGACATCATGCACGTGCTCAGCAAGATCGGCCGCAACGACGTGGCGTTCCGGCTCCTGCACAACACCACCTTCCCCAGTTGGGGATTCACCATCGTGAACGGCGCCACCAGCATTTGGGAGCGTTGGGACGGCTGGACCCCGGAGAAGGGCTTCCAGGACCCGGGGATGAACTCGTTCGCCCATTACGCGTTTGGCGCGGTCGTGGGTTGGATGTTCGACCAGCCGGCGGGGATCTCCAACCTGACGCCCGGCTTTGGTCGGATTCGGGTGGCTCCCAAGGTCGATCCTAAGCTTGCTTGGCTGAAGTCGTCCTACAACTCGGTGCGGGGAAGCATCGTGTCGGAGTGGAAGGTCAGCGGGAAGCGGCTCACGATGAAGGTCGTGGTTCCGCCCAACGTGGACGCGGAGATCGTGGTGCCGGCGACGAACGTGCGGTCCGACGCGGGGGCCTCCACGGGGTCGAGCAACGTGTTCCACGTGGGCTCCGGCACGTACTCCTTCTCGGGCGATCTGGCCAAGTAACCAAGCCATGGCGTTGATTCGGATCCGGGGTGTCTCCAAGGCCTACGGAGGGGTGCAGGCGCTGCACCCCCTGGATCTGGATCTGTTTGCGGGTGAGGTCCACGCGGTTTGCGGCGAGAACGGGGCGGGCAAGTCCACCCTGAACCGATTCCTTTCGGGCACGATCTCGCCCGATTCGGGGACCGTTTTGGTTGACGGGTTGCCGATGCCGCTGGGCTCGGTGCGGCGCGCCGAGGCGGCGGGGATCGCGATCGTGCACCAGGAGTCGGCCGCGTTCCTAGAGCTCTCCGCGTCCGAGAACCACGAGATCATGCGGGAGCCGGGGCACCCGCTTTGGCTGGACCGGGCAGAGATGGACCAGCATACGGCAACATCGCTGGCGGAACTGGCGGAAGGGTTCGACCCGGCGGTCCCGCTGGAGGAGCGGAGCTTGGCGCAGCGGCAGATGGTGGCGATCGCCCGGGCGATTTCGGGCGGGTGCCGACTGCTGATTTTGGACGAGCCGACGGCCTCGCTTAGCACGCGGGAGATCGAGTCCTTGTTCGCCGCGATCCGGAAGTTGCGCGCGCAAGGGGTTGGAATCCTGTACGTCAGCCACCGCTTGGACGAGGTGTTCGCCCTCGCCGACCGGGTGACCGTGCTGCGGGATGGCCGGCTGGTGGGAACCCAGTCGATCGCTGAGACCACGCCGGATGGGCTGATCCAGCAGATGGTTGGTCGGACGATCGAGGCTAGTTCCCGATCCGGTCGGTCGTTTGGCGAGGTTCGATTGCAGGTGGAAGGCCTCTCGGGCGGGGCGTTCCGGGACGTCTCGTTCTCGGTGCGGGCGGGCGAGGTGGTGGCGCTGGCGGGTTTGGTGGGCGCGGGGCGCTCCGAGGTTGCCCGGGCGATTTTCGGGATCGATCCGCGCACGTCGGGGCGCATTCTCGCGGACGGGGCAGAAGTCGCGTCGGACCCTCAGGCCGCGATGCAGGCGGGGATCGCCTTTGCGCCGGAGGACCGGCAGCACGAGGGGCTTCATTTGCCGCTCTCAGTGCGGGACAACCTTATGATGGCGGCCGCGCCGGGGCTGGGAACGCTGGTGGGGCGGGGTCGCGAGGTGGACGAGAGCGCCCGGCTGGTTGGGTCTTTGGCGATCAAGACGGCATCCGACCTTGCGCCCGTCTCCTCCCTCTCGGGCGGAAACCAGCAGAAGGTTCTGCTCGGGAAGTGGCTGGCGCACGACCCGCGAATCCTCATCCTAGACGAGCCCACCCGGGGCGTGGACGTGGGCTCCAAGGACCAAGTCCACCGTCTTATCCAAGATCTCGCGGACCGCGGGCTGGCGGTCCTGGTGATCTCGTCCGAGCTGAACGAGGTGCTCACCGTGGCGGACCGGGTTCTGGTCATGCGTCAGGGGCAGCTTGCGGGAGAGCTGAGCCGTGAGGAAGCCAGCCAGGAGAAGATCCTTGCCCTGGCGTTGCCCTCGGAGCAGGAGGTCGAGGCCCCGGTCGTGGTCAAGCGCCCGATCCGGCGGGAGCTTGCGGTGGGGGCGTTGCTGCTCCTTACCGTGATTGCCGCGACCGTGACCAATCCTGGCTTCGCCAGCGCGGACAACTTGCGCGACATGCTGGTGCGGATTGCGCCGGCCGTGATCGTGGGTTCGGCAATGACCCTGGTGATCCAGGCGCGCGAGATCGACATTTCGGTGGGCTCGCTGATGGGGCTTTGCGCGGCGGTCCTCGGGATCGCGGCGTCCACGGATCGGATGGGCCTGCCCGTGCCGGTCGCCATCGCGGCGTGCCTTGGGGTTGGAGTGGTCGGGGGCGTTCTGAACGGTGTCCTTACCGCTTACGCGAAGATCCCGTCGATCATCGTGACCCTGGGGACCCTCTCGCTCTACCGGGGAGTCACCGAGATCGCGATGGGCGGCAAGTGGATCGAGAACATGCCCCCAGGGCTGCGGAGCCTGGGAACGGGCAACGGTCTAGGCCTCCCCTGGGTGGTCTGGGTGGCGGTCCTCTTTGCGGCGGGCGGACTCTGGGTGACCCGGCGGACCCGGCTGGGGCTGCGCATCTTGGCGCTCGGAAGCAATCCGTCCGCGGCGGCTCTTGCGGGAGTGCAGGCAACCCGGACGAAGCTCTTGATCTTTGGGCTTGCCGGATTCGCGGCGGCGGTGGCGGCGCTGTTCAGTGCCACGCAGCTACAGGTTGTGGAGTCCGGGTTCGGGAGTGGATTCGAACTGGTCGCGATCGCCTCGGTGATCGTCGGCGGGACCTCGATCCGGGGCGGGCGCGGCACCATGGTGGGCACCGTCTTGGGAGCGGCCCTGCTCGGGATCGTGTCCACCGTCCTTATTTTCCTTCGCCTCGGCGAGTCCGCGACCCATTGGGAGCGGGCGATCCAGGGCGGGTTCATCCTGGCCGCCGTTCTGGGCGACTCGCTGAGCCGCCGCGCGCGGAGGTCGGCATGAAGTTCCTGCGCTCGCGTGAGGCGCTGCTGCTGGTGCTCCTCGCCCTGTTGTTGACCGCAGCCGGGATTCTGGAGCCGCGCTTCGTGAGCCTGCGCTCGCAAACGCTCTTGGCCAGCCATCTGTGGGAACTCGCTATCGTGGCGGTTCCTCTTCTGTTGGTGATCCTGGCGGGCGGAATCGACCTTTCTGTCGGGTCCATGCTGGCGCTCTCGGCGGTGGCTCTCGGACTGTTGTTTGAACGGGGCGTGCCTCCCGGACTCGCGGCGGTGGCGGCGGTTGCCGCGGGCGCGGCTTGCGGGTTCGCGAACGGGTGGTTCGTCGCAAAGCTGAAGGTCCATCCGCTGCTGGTGACCCTGGCCACGATGGCGGCCTTCCGGGGCATCGCGGAAGGAGTGAGCCTCGCCCGGCCCATCAGCGGATACCCGGATTCGTTCTTGGCCCTCTCCCAGGGCAGCGCTCTCGGCATCCCGAATCCGATGGCGATTCTGCTCGCGCTCGCCGGAGTGGCGTGGTTCGTCCTCGCCCGAATGCGGATGGGCCGCTGGATCGTGGCGATCGGCACCGAGGAGCGCGCCGCGCTGTTCTCGGCCATCCCGGTGGCGCGGATGAAACTGGCCCTCTACACCGCCACCGGCCTGGTCTGCGGCCTCGCCTCGGTGCTGCTGGTGGCCCGAAACAATACCGCCAAGGCCGACATGGGGATGGGCCTAGAACTCGAGGCGATCACGGCCATCGTGCTGGGCGGGGCCAGCATCGAGGGCGGCAAAGGCACGGTCGCGGGCACCCTCTTGGGACTACTCCTGATCCATGAGACCCGTGAGTTCGTCAGTTGGCACTGGAAGCAGAACGAGCTGAACCTGATCGTGCTGGGCTCGCTGCTGATCCTCACCCTGCTCGCCGAGCGAGCGCTCTCGCGGAAGACGGCTTAGGACGCTTCCTCGCCCGGGTCGCGGGTTGGGCTAGGTTGGCGCGTTTGTCATCCCGACGAAGGAGGGATCTCTTCCCAAGTACCGGGCGTTCAGTCAGCGGGGGCAGATCCCTCGCATTCGCTCGGGATGACAGGGGAGCCGGGAGGCTCGCCGGAAAGGGAGATCCACCAAAGTCTGGTGCGCGGGAAGGGACCTTTCTACAGGATTGCACCTGGCGATCAGGTAGACGAAGCCCCGAAAAGCGGTATGACTGGGAGCCTGAGGGAAACGGCTGTCGTAAAGTTTGTCGCAAATCCTGGAGGCTTCCGGGCAGGTTCCCTCCGGAGGAAGAAGTCGGAGGTTCCAGTCCATCCAGCCGCACGAAACCCTGCCCTTGGGCTGGTCGCCCGGCGGCCCAGTACACAATCCTTGTGGCTGGTGGACGGGATCACCCCTTGGTGCGTCGGTGAGCCACGTCCCAATCCCACACTGGGGGGGGAGGGCCGAGCCTCGGGCAAACGATGGAGTCACCTACGTTAGCCGACATCCTGGGCAACCGACTGAGCCGAGTTGTCGCAGATCCGGTGCGTGTTGTCGCACTTCAGCACCGATTCAGAATCAACCCGAATCCGAATCGCGAAGCCCTCTGCAACCGATGGCTTAGGAGTCATTCCTTCTCAAGCGATATGATGCTACGGTTAGCCCAAAGCCAACCACTAGGGATATCGTTAGCCAAACTGGCTTGCGGTCAGAGCCGTACCATGCTAACAACACCAGAGCACCATACAGGAACACACCAACTGCAAAGACGGCTAGGCTGATCTTCACCTCTGATCAAGCTCCTCGTATGTGAGCCTTGCCAAGAACAGTCCCAGTACATTGGCATATTCCCAAGCAGCGCCGGATGCCTCGGAGGCAACTGATTTAGCGATCGACCAATCGCACATGGCGTCAGAAATCGTTGTGCAAGTAACCAGCGCCAGGCAACTCAAAAGTCCCTGACTAATGGACCACATGTTGGAGTCGAGACTCGTCGTAGCGGAATCACTGATGCACCGGCAGATCCCTCGCGTGCGCTTCGGGATGACAAGGCAGCCGTGAGGGCCGGCCCCGAGGCTTGCCTTACCCGGGAACTCCGGAACCCCCAACCCCGCTCCAGAGAGCGACCCTTCCCCCTCCCGACGCACGATCATCGTCGGCAAGGAGAAGGGTGGGATCATGCGCCTGCCCGCGACGTCGTCTGCTCGTGCCCGGGCGGAAGGTTCAAGACGTATGGAAGCGGCGGCAACAGCCGTCATCGGCCCAGCATAGCGGACGGGGCAGTACGCCCGGCGTCCTTGAAACCACGGACACGATGCCCACTCTCGTGCCGAGCGCTCAGTCAGCGAAGACAGATCCCTCGCATCGCTCGGGACGACAGGGGAGCCGGGAGGCTCGCCGGAAAGGGATATCCACCAAAGTCTGGTGCGCGGGAAGGGACCATTCTACAGGTTTGAACCTGGCGATCAGGTAGACGAAGCCCCGAAAAGCGGTATGGCTGGGAGCCTGAGGGAAACGGCTGTCGTAAATTTTGTCGTAAATCCTGGAGGCTTCCGGGCAACTTCCCTCCGGAGGAAGAAGTCGGAGGATCCAGGCCATCTAGCCGCGCGAAACAACCATGCCCCAGGGCCGGTTGTCCGTCGGCCCGGTACACGAACCCGAGTAGCTGGCGGACGGGATCACCCGCTTGACTAGGCGCGCTAACAAAGAAACTCCGAGAAGGGGCCTGGACCAAGAAGAGCATGACAGTGATCGCGGCCCTGCGATTCGCTGAGGCTAGTCGACTGCCACTCAACCGAGCCGGTTGCATACTCAGTCCTGACGGTCCGGTGCGCTCACTCGAAGCTCATGGCTTATCATGAACCCGATTGAGAGTAGAAAGAGTAGCCCCCCTAGTGCAAGAACCGGAAGTCTCGTCGCGACAGCGGCCCTAGAGGTTAGCGCTAAGTTGATGAGCTGAAGCCCGCGAGCTGGGCGAAAAACTCGACCGTTAAGCGAATTTCATTCAACTTCAGTGGCTTTCGCGATCGGAGTTCTAGCCATATCTGGAGGGCTAACGATGCGACACAGCACAGCACGGAGAACCGGTTGATGTCGAAAGCTGCCTTCCCACGGGCACCAAACACGGCAATTGCCGTGAGAATGAAGGGAGACGATTTCACTCCGATAAGAAGCACCAGTCGCCGTATCATTGTTAGACGCAGTTGTCGATGTAGAACAGCATCGCCTCGATGCAGCCAATATTCCAACCTGAAACGTAGCCGATAGCTCCAGCAATGCCGAGCTTCCCCAGCAATTTGCCGGCTCTGATCCCACTACCCCACAACATTCCACCCATTTTGGTGCCCATGGCTGTCGTGCCTAGCAGAGAGGCCCAGTCCCCGAACCCTTCTGGCAAGGGGTTTTTGAATGCCGTTTGGTACTTGTCTCGCAAGGATTGCTCATCTGCCGCATCGAGAAACGCTCCTAGAGCATAGTTGAAAGCATCGGCCCTCCCTGCTTGATTGGCCATGCTCACAGTCAGTGCGATGAGGAACCCAGCGAGTATTCCTCCAACCAGGAAGGCTGCGCTCCCGGACGGGTCTGCAAACACTGTTGGTGCATTGTTGGCGTAGATTTGCCAGTTCAGGCCATCACGGGCCGGATCCTCCGAGATGAACCGCCCCCGCCAAGGCTCGTAATACCGAGCCCTCATGTACACGTGGGAGCTCTCGTCGTCCGTGATGTGCCCCAGGTTCCCGCCGTACCTCTGCTTGGGGGTGGCCATGTCTCCCTTGCGCAGGTTGCCCCAGGGGTCGTAGCTCTTGCGGTCGCTGACCAGGTAGCCACCGCCGCTGCGCTTGAGGAGCGCCACCGTGTTCCCGTGGGCGTCGTACACCGGGTACTCGTAGGTGGTGCCAGACGAGCCCCACACGATGCGGCCATCCACGCCTCTGGCGCCCGCCGCCATGCGGACGGTATCGGTCAGCGTGCCCGAACTGTTGTAGGTGGCGTCTTCCACCAGCATCGGCCCAGCATAGCGGACCTGGCAGTACGCCCAGCGTCCCCGAAACCAAGGACACGATGCCCACACACGCGCCAAGCGCTCAGTCCGCAGGGCAGATCCCTCGCTTCGCTCGGGATGACAGGTTCGCCGAGACGCTCACCGACCCTTCTCCGCCCGCGGAAAAGGGTTTGGAAGGGGAGATCCAGCAAAGTCTGGTGCGCGGGAAAGGACTCGAACCTTCACGCCTTGTGAGCACTACCACCTCAAGGTAGCGTGTCTACCAATTTCACCACCCGCGCACGATGGAAGAGCCATTTTACCAGACCCGGCAAGATTTGGTGGGTACGCGGTCGGAGGGGTAGCCTTTGGACATGCATTTTCGCCCTCTCGGCCGCACCGGATGGAACGTTTCGGAGGTCAGCTTTGGCGCATGGGCGGTTGGCGGAACCTGGGGGCCGGTCGACGACGACGAGTCGCTGAAGGCCATGCACCGCGCGGTGGACCTGGGCGTCAACTTTTTCGATACCGCCGACGTGTACGGCGACGGCCACAGCGAGCGGCTCATCCGGCGGCTCAAAGCCGAGCGCAGCGAGGAGATCGTGGTGGCGACCAAAGCGGGTCGACGCCTCAATCCCCACGTGGCGGAGGGCTACAACCGGAAGAACCTGGAAGCGTTCCTGGACCGTTCTTTGCAGAATTTGGGGGTGGAAGCGGTCGATATCCTTCAGCTCCACTGTCCGCCAACCGACGCGTACTACGAGCCGGAGGTGTTTGGCGCGCTGGAGGACCTCGTCCGGATCGGCAAGCTCCGCTACTGGGGCGCCAGCGTGGCGCGGGTGGAGGAAGGCCTCAAGGCGATGGCCTACCCCGGCTGCCAAACCATCCAGATCATCTTCAACGCGTTCCGCCAGCGCCCGGCCGATCTGTTCCTGGCCCAGGCCAAGGCCCAGCAGGTGGGCGTGCTGGCCCGCCTCCCCCTCAGCAGCGGCATGCTGACCGGAAAGCTGCGCTCGGACTCCCAGTTCGCCCCCGACGATCATCGCGCCTTCAACCGGGACGGCGCGGGATTCGACAAAGGCGAGACCTTCTCCGGCCTCCCCTACGAGATCGGGCTGCAGGCGGTGGAAGCGTTGCGCCCCCTCGTCCCCGCCGGCATGTCGATGGCCCAGTTCGCCCTGCGCTGGATCTTGACGCACGACGGGATCACCTGCGCCATTCCCGGCGGCAAGCGTCCGGACCAGGTGGAGGACAACTGCGCCGCTTCCGACCTGCCCGACCTCAGCCCCGAGACGATGTCGGCGGTGCGCGAGGTCTACCGCTCCTTGGTCGCCCCGCACGTTCACGATCGTTGGTAAGGATGGTCGTGATGCGGAATGCGTAGACTCTATTCGTGCCGTACCGCGACCTTCAGCACTTCCTCGAGTTCCTAGACAGCAAGGGTGAGCTCAAGCGCATCCAGGAGCCGGTGAGCCCGTACCTGGAGATCACCGAGATCGCGGACCGCGTGGTGAAGAAGGGCGGCCCCGCCCTCCTCTTCGAGAACGTGGTCGGCCGGCCCATGCGGCTGGGCACGCCCAACCCGAGGAGCGCGGTGATGAACCACCCCAGCATCCACCCGCCTCTGCCGGGAGGAGCGGATCAACGGTACATGCCCGTGTCGATCGGGGCGATGGCCACCCGCCAGCGAATGTCGTGGGCGATTTCCTGCGAGGACTTTGAGGAGCACGCCTTGCGCCTGGAAGCCCTTTTGAAGCCGGAGATCCCGAAGGGCCCGATCGCTGCGCTCAAGAAGCTGCCTTGGCTGTTCTCGGAGCTCAAGGGCGTTCCCCCGAAGACGGTGACGAAGGCCAAGTGCCAGGAGGTGGTGCTGCAAGGCGACGAGATCGACCTCACCAAGCTCCCGGTTTTGACGTGCTGGCCGGAGGACGGGGGGCCGTTCGTCACGCTGCCTCTCGTCTTCACCCACGACCCCAACACCGGCAAGCGCAACGTGGGCATGTACCGCGTACAGGTGCACGACAAGAACACCTGCGGCATGCACTGGCAGATGCACAAGACGGGGATGCGGCAGATGGAAGACGCCGGCGCCCAGGGCAAGAAGCTGGAGGTCGCGGTGGCTCTCGGCGGCGATCCTTGTTTGGCGTTCTGCGCGATCGCGCCGTTGCCTCCGGGCATCGATGAGATGCTGTTCGGCGGCTTCCTTCGCCGCGAGAGCGTGCAGATGGTCAAGGCCAAGACGGTGGACCTCATGGTCCCCGCCGACGCCGAGATCGTGTTGGAAGGCTACGTCGATCCTTCCGAGCGGCGTTTGGAAGGCCCCTTTGGGGACCACACCGGCTACTACTCGCTGGCGGGCGACTTCCCGGTCCTGCACGTGACCGCGATCACCATGCGCGAGAAGCCCATCTACCCCGCCACCATCGTGGGCCAGCCGCCCATGGAGGACGGATGGATGGGCAAAGCGGTGGAGCGGGTGTTCATGCCCTTCATCAAGCTCAGCGTGCCCGAGATCGTGGACATGAACCTCCCGGTCGAGGGGACCTTCCACAACGTCGCCTTCGTGTCGGTGAAGAAGAAGTACCCCGGCCACGGGTTCAAGATCCTGAACGCCATTTGGGGCCTGGGGGGCTTGGCGTTCACCAAGTTCGTGTTCGTGTTCGACGAGGACTGCAACGTGCAGGACCTGGGCGAGGTGATCTTCCGCATTGGCGCCAACTGCGATCCGGCACGGGACGTCATGCAGACCCGGGGACCAGTGGACCAGCTGGACCATGCTTCTTTGAGCGAGGGGTTTGGGGGCAAGATCGGCTTCGACTGCACCCACAAATGGCCCGGCGAGAACGGCTTCACGCGCGACTATCCAAAGCTGATCACGATGGCCGACGACGTGAAGGCTCGCGTGGATGCCTTGTGGCCGAGGCTCGGACTGTAGGGTTCGGATCGGAGAGACCGTTCTTTCTGAGGGGCAGAGACGGGCACGGATTCGCAGCTAGAGCTTCACTACTTCTTGAGCCCAAGGGCCTGAGCCTGGCCGGGCTCTGCCCGTCTCTTGCTCGGCAGTCCGCACATTGGTTTGTACAGCCCACGCCACCAGCCGTGAGACAGCCGCCGGTCAAGACGTTATCGCGATATATCTTAACGCAATCGCGATTCAGTGCGACGTTTTGCGTGGTAGGATCGTCTTTGTGAGCATGGAACCAACCAAGAAGCACAAGAGTCGTGAGTACCCCGCCCTCAGTTTGCGCAAGGCCGTGGAGCTAGCTCGACGGATCTACGAGAAGGACAAGTTTGCCGAAACACCTGCAATCGTCGCAGTCAAACACATCGGCTTCGGGGGTATGAACGGTAACTCCCGCACAGCCCTAAGTGCGATTCGGAAGTATGGCCTGCTTGAGTACACGGGGAGCGGGGAGAACCTACGGGTTAGGCTTACTGACCTGGCGAAGCGAATCTTCCTGGCTCTAAATGAGCAGGAGAAGGCCGAGGCGATTTGGGAGGCACTGTCGTTGCCGCAACTAAATTCGGAACTTATCGCCGAATATCCAAATTGGGATCTCCCGTCTCAGGAAACGCTTTCAATCAGGCTGGAGCGTGACTTTCGAATGCAGTCGGGAGCAGTTAAGTCCTATGTAGGTGACTTGCTGGAAAGTTTAGAATTCGCCAGGAGCTTCCAGCCTGCTCTGGGAAACCCGAACCTCGATCTAGAGGACCGTGGTTCAGATGGGCCCGAACGCCAGGGCGGCGGAGACGGTACGGGTGATTCCATTGGGAGTGAGAGTGGGGAGCCCGACCTAATAAGGATTCCCATGCCCGGCTCTCCAGCGTTCATTGTGTTGCCCGAGAGGCTCGAACCCAGAGATGCAAAGCGAATTCTGAGATGGCTCAAGACAGTAGTCACTCCAACCATCGAGTTTGCGGCGGAGAGCGACGACGAAACCGCGGGGGCCAATGAGGCGGCGTGAGCTAGACCAGCATCTTCGCCGCCAAGGCTGCGAACTGGAGCGGGAGGGCTCGAGCCATTCGGTATGGCTGAACCCTATGACCGAGGCGCGTTCGTCCGTACCTCGACATCATGATCGAGACCTCAAGCGCGGAACCGTTAGGTCAATCTGCCGGGAGCTGGGCATAGACCTGCCAAATGGATTCTAGTTCAGAAGGCGACCGGAACCCGCTCGACCTGCGCGGCTATGCCACGTTTTCGAAGCGAGGCCTCACGTCGAGCAAGGGTCAGTTCGTGGACCGCATCGAGAACCATCGCTCTTGCTTCTTCGATCGTTTCGCCTTCAGACACCGCGCCAGGCACCTCGGGAACCGTGGCGACATAGCCACCCTCTTCCGCAGGCTCGAACACAATTGTGAATTCCCGGTCCATCAACCCCATTATACGAGCGGTTCTGGAAGCCGTTACAAGCTGATCCTCGTGGCAGGACCAATGCCAACCTCCGTCTAGCCCAAACTTGAGCTGATGTCGAAAGCAGAGCTGGATCAGCTGGCGATCATGGGACGGGTGCGGTACTTGGCCGACGGGGCCGTTGCGATGGGATTCCCGGGGATCGAGGTCCGCGCCCGGTTCAGTGGCTCGGAACTCAGGGCCAGCTTCCGCGCATCCTCCGCGGACTGCTGGATCGACGTCGTGATCGACGGCGAGACCCAAACCCTCAACCTCGCCCACGGCACCTCCACCATCCAGCTTAAAGCCAAGGTGGGAAGCCACAAACTCAGCATTCTGCGCCGCAACGAGTCTTGGCAGGGCGTGATGGACCTGGTCTCGCTGGAGACGGACGGCGAGTTCCAGGAAGCCCCCGAGCTTCCCGGGCGCAAGCTGATGTTCATCGGCGACTCCATTACCTGCGGCGCCGGAGTCGACAACGAGCAGCCCGGCTACCCCTCCTCCGCCATCTGCTCCAACGCCGGAGGCTCTTTCGGCATGCTCCTGGGGCGGCGGCTCGATGCCCAGGTCCACCTCGTCAGCTACGGCGGGCGAGGGCTGATTCGCGACTACCGAGGCGTCCGCGACGCCAATCAAGCGCCCCAGTTCTACACCCGAGTTCTGCCCGATGACGAGCGGTACCTCTGGAACTGCCAGTCCTACCAGCCGGACGCCATCGTCGTCTGCCTCGGCACCAACGACTTCAGCACGGGCATCCCCGATCAGGTCGAATGGGTGTCTGCGATGGCGACGTTCGTGGCCGACCTCCGGCGCAGGTACCCGGCTGCCCGCATCGTCCTCGCCACCAGCCCGATCTTCCCGGGCGATCCTGAGGTCCGCGACTACCTCCACCGGCTCGTCCACCTGCGCTACCTGCAGGAGGCGGCAAGCCAGGATGGGATGACGACGGTCGTCGACCTGTCCCACCAGCCCGGCACGCCCAAAGACGGGCACCCCACCGGCGCCCAGCACGTATCGATCGCGGACGAGTTGGAGACGGTCCTTCGGCCCATGTTGGGTTGGATGTAACACAGAGTCTGTGTTACAATGCCTGTGTGCAGAAGGTGAAAGAAGCGAAGGCAGCATACGGAGAGCGCAAAGCGCAGACGGGCAACCTCACGCTTTCTCTCCCCATTGAGTTGCTGGAGGGTGCGAAGGAGTTGGCGGCAAAGCGCGGCCAATCCTTGAACGCTCTTGTGCGCGACGTGTTGCAGCATGAGGTGCGGCCTGCGACAGCGACCAAGAGCCTAGCTGAGTTTGTGCGGTCGATCCCGCTGAACCCCAACGCCGACCCCACGAAGTGGACTCGTGAGGACATCTACCGAGGGAAACGCTTTGGCGATCCTGCTTGACACCAACGTTCTCCTCTACGCTTTCGACCCTTTCGATGGGCGCAAGCGTGCGCGTGCGCTTGAGATCTGGTCCGCCCCGCCCGAGATGCCGGTGATCTCTACTCAGGTCCTGCAAGAGTTTTACGCGGCTGCGACGAGCAAGCGTTTGCTCGAGCGAGACGTGGCGAGAAACGTTGTCGGAGAGCTCTCAGAATGGACTGTCGTGCAGATCACCCCGTTGCACATCCAAGAGGCGATCCACACCACCTTCTCCTATTCGATCAGCCTTTGGGACGCACTTATCGTTGAGGCCGCCCGTTCCTTCGGCTGCAACTCGGTATGGACTGAGGACCTCCAGCACGGCCAGACGATCCGCGGCGTGCGGATCGTCAACCCCTTCCTCTAGCCAGCGCGCATCCGCATGCTCCGAGAATCCAGTATCGTCTGGGTATGGCAACCCCTGCGGAACGGCTCGCCCTTCTCGAGCGCGGCGAAGACCCAAACCTGATCGCTCGTGTTCCGAGCGGGTTTCTTGTGGCGTCCTCCGAACCCTATTTGCCGGGGTACTGTCTGCTCCTCGCCAGCCCGTTCGCCGAGTCGCTCGAGGACCTTTCGCTCGAGCGAAGAGCGGCTTTCTTGGAAGACATGGGCAGGATCGGCGAGATTGTCAAGGCGGTCTGCGGGGCCAAGCGGATCAACTACGGGATCTACGGGAACGTCGACCCGTTCCTCCACGCCCACTTCTGGCCGCGGTACGCGTGGGAGGACGAGCCCTTCGCCAAGATGCCGCCCCTCGCCGGGCCGGCGGAGCGGCGCGCCCGCGAAGCCGAACGGCACGCCGAAGCCCACCAAGAGCGCGCGCGGCAACTGAGAAGCGCGGTATAGGTAGAGTCGTGTCTACCGTGGCGGCTCGCATCGAGGAGGCCTTCGCTCGCCTGGCGAAGACGCCCGGCTACGTCGAGCGTCCGGAGCAGGTGCAGCTTGCGCTGCTCTTGGGAGACCTCATCGAGGAGCGTCGCAACGGCGTGTTTGAAGCTCCCACCGGCCTCGGAAAGTCCTTGGCCACCCTGATCCCCGCGATCGCCAACGCGCTGGAGCATGGCACCCGAACGGTAATTGCCACCTACACCAACGTTCTGGCGGAGCAGTACTGGCGCAAGGACCTCCCGCTGGCCCTCAGCCTCTTCGAGGAGGAGCCCAAGACCGCGTTTCTTATCGGGCGTCAGCGCTACGCATGCCTCCAAGCCGCCCAGGACCTCGACCCCAAACTTGCGCGAGACATCAAGGACCACATGAGGCTGGGGATCGAGACGGAGTTCCGCTCCGTGGTCCACAAGCCGTACCGCGAGCTTGCCCAGATCTGGCAGAAGGTCGCCACTCCCCCCATGTGCCCGGGGCGGCTCTGCAACTTCTACAACGACTGCTTCTACTATCAAGCCAGGCGGGAGGCGGAGAAGGCGGGTGTGGTGATCACCAACCACTCGGTGGTCATCATGAACGCCATCCTCTCCGACGCCGAGGAGGGGAACGACAGCAACCTGCTGGGCGAGTACGACTTCCTCATCCTGGACGAGGCCCACGATTTCCCAGATGCCGCCACCAACGGCCTCGAGTTCGAGATCAGCCCCAACCGCCTTGGCGTCCTCGGCGGCCTTTCGCACCGCATACAGAAGACCTTGGAGCCGGTCGCGACCCGGTTCTTCGACGAACAACTTTGGGTCCAAATCAACGAGACCTACCGCCGAAACCTGGACAACGTCCAGCGCGCACTCGTCGCTTTCAACGCAAGCCTGCCGCAAGGCGGCATTCTGCGGGCCTCGCCCGACTCGTTGGAGCAGCATCCGCAGGTGCAGCGGGCTCGACTGGTGCTGGAGAAGGGCCCGGCGGCGGACATCGCGATCGGATTGGCCGAGGCATGCGGAGACTACGTCAAGGCGATCGACACCCAGATCGCGGCATGGAAAGACAAGGAGCCCAGCGAGATGCTGCGCATCGCGGCAGAGAGCGCGAAGAGCTACTTCGGCTACATCCGCGAAGCGGGAATCGGGGCCACCCGCATGTTCGATCCCGAGGGGGTGGCGGTCACGTACGCGGGCTCGGGGCGGGACCCTCTGCTACGGCAGGATCTGGTGTCCCTTCAGGAGCCGCTGCGGAGGTTGCTCTGGAGCAAGGTGCCGTACGCCTGCCTTTCCGCGACGATGGTGCTGGACGGCAACTTCGACTTCTTCTGCCGGACCACCGGCGCGGAGCCCGACTTCACGGAGGCGCTCCCCTCGCCTTTCGATTTCGCGACCCAAGCGGCGCTCTACCTGCCGGCCCAGGGACTGATCCCCGACCCAAGCTCGGCACGGGCTGCGGGCACCGAGGAGAGCTACTTCGCCTCGGTGGCTCGCGAACTCTCCGAGGTGATCCGCCTGATGGGGGGGCGCACCCTTGCGCTCTTCCACAGCCGCCGGGAGATGGAGGGCGTGCTGAAGTACATGGACGTGCCCGAGGACCTGCCGATCCTCATGCAGTTCAAGAGCGGGGCGGCCAGCATCGGCGAGCGGTTCAAGGCCGAGCCTCGGGCTTCGCTGTTCGCGCTTCGCTCGTTCTGGACCGGATTCGATGCCCCCGGCGAGACCTGCAGTTGCGTGGTGCTGGTCCGGGTCCCGTTCGAGGTCCCGGTCGATCCGCCTCAGATCGCGCGGATGGCTTGGCTGGAATCCCAGGGACTCAATCCGTTCGCCGCCCACACCCTCCCGCAGGCAAAGATGCTGATGCGCCAAGGCGCGGGCCGTCTGATCCGGCGGGCGGAAGATAAGGGCCTCATCGTGCTGCTCGATCCTCGGCTCCGGTCAAAGAGATACGGCGAGGAGATTCTTGCGAACCTCCCCGCCGATATGCGCCGTTTCGACGACGTTGCCGATGCGATCGGCTGGCTTGGCCTGGGCGCCTAGCGTCCCGCCGGCCTTCCGCCGCCGCCCGCTCC
>JBGSIJ010000005.1:0-9464 GCA_041742595.1 Fimbriimonadaceae bacterium
GGCGGGCGGGGTCGTGGCGGGCGCAGTGGTCGCCGTGCCAGCGGGCGCAACGGCAGGATCGGCTTCCATCGGCAGGGAGGCCATCAGGAGCGGCTCGGGCGGGAAGCCAAATTCGGCCGGATCGATCTCGGGCTCGGGCAAAAGGGTCTGCTTGCGCTTGCCCGTGAAGGCGGTCCGCTGAAGGCCCTTCGGGCCGTAGCTCATCGGGTTTCCGCAGCTACGCTTCAGAACGGGCACCCCAAACTTGTCCACGAAGATTCGCGTGCCCGCCGGGTAGTAAAGCTTGCGAGACTTGATCCGCAGTTTGTCGTCGACGTTGAAGGTTAGGTAGCGACGCCCGTCGGGGATGGAGACGAGCCTCAGCGACTTGAAGTACGCCGTCAGCTCCTCCTTGTTCATTTTGAAGTGCTTCTGAAAGCGTGCCAGCACCTTGGGGTCGCTGCGCATCTGCTTGATCAGAGACTCGACGGAGTCGATCTTGTGGTTCACGAAGGAGTTGTGCTCCGGTCGCGCCCAGCAGAGGGAGGTTCCGAGGGATACAGCTAGCAAAAAAGCAACGCACAAGCGAGTCATAACTGGCAAAAGGGTAATGCCTGTTAAACATGCTTGCCTGTCACACCTTTCCGGTTCGATTCTGTCCTGAACTTGAAGGAGCTTCGGGTGACCCGGAAAAGCATGACGGGGGCCAAGCCCCCCGGAGTCACTCCACGATCACTTGAATGGCCAGTTCCGGCCGATCGGGGATTGGCGTTACTTTGGCCCGGTGCCTCAAATAGCTGCCGTCCGCGTAGGCGAACCGCACCGAGATCGATGCCGGACGCATCGCGTCCAGCGCCTCGGAGATCGCCACTCGCAACACCTCGCGGTCGTCCGGATGTACCGACCACTCGATCGGCTCCCCGGTCGCTAGGGTCAGCTCAGGCGTCGCCTTAGAGCGGAGGCACACGAATGCCTCGATATCGATCACGAGCATCACGTCGCTGATGCAGTCCACCACGGACTGCCATGAGACGCTGTCGTTGAAAGTCGGAACGGTCTGGAGCTGTTCGACCTGCATGAAGAGGTGGTCGGTGACCTCTCGGAACGATTGAGCGAGGTCTTCGAGCTTGTCCTTCTCCCCCTGGGCACGTAGCTCGATAACCTTCGCCACAACCTCAGTTCGGCTGGCGGCGTTGTGCTTCGCTAGAATCCGTCGCCAGTAGGTTCCAACGGTTTCTGCGCTCAGACCAAGGCGCGAAGCGATCTCTTTGTCGGTGAGCCCCTCGGCGGCCAGCAGCAAGATTTGGTCTTGTCTGCTTTGGCCTTCCTGTTTTGCTTGCACGCTTATTGCGAAACCTCCATTGTTTTCGCCAAACCTAAGGCTCGTCGTCTTGCTAGGAAACGCGCCATGTGGTTAAACTATGGTCTGCAGTTTAACTGATTCGTTTGGATCTGAGGAGTTTTGGTTATGAGTGAGAAGTTGCGGGTTGATTTGGAGCGCAAGGCGGGGGTCAATATCCTGCGCCTAGTGGGGGCGGCCTTGGATGTTTCGACCGCGCCGGAGTTCAAGACAGACTGTGCGATGATCGTTCAGGAGAATCCGCGGATCGTCCTGAACCTTCAAAAGCTGGACTTTCTAGACAGCTCCGGAGTGGGCGCCCTCCTGTCCCTCCTGCGCCACGCCAAGACTGGCGGCGGCGACGTAAGGATCTGCTGCGTCCCGGAGAACATCCGGGCGCTTTTCGAGCTGGTTCGCATCAACCGGCTCTTTGATGTGTTTGAGGCCGAAGATGACGCGGTTCGCTCCTTCTAGGAGGCGGACCGCTCCTTCGCCTGGTTTGCTTATTCGTGGCCAAGAGCTTGGAAGATCCCAAGAATTTGCTTGACCCTCGGGATCTCATCGAGAACTGCGGGAACAAGCGGGAACTCGCGCACAGAGTTTTGCGTGCGTACCTTCGCGTGTCCCCCGCCTTGGTTTCGCGAATCCTGACCGGAGCCGAAGCCTCCGACGCGGACGAGGTCCGCATCGGGGCGCACACCCTGCGGGGAAGCTCGGCCACCATCGGAGCCAAAGCGCTGGCCGACCTCTGCAAGCGGATCGAGAGCGCACCCTTGGCAACAAGCCGCGAGGAGCTGATGCTCTTCAACGAACACTTCGACCTGACGGTCGGCGAAATCCAGCGCTATCTGGAAGAGCCGGCATGACAGCTCTGATCGTCGAGGACGACCCGGTTAGTACCATCGTCCTCCGGGATGCCCTGGAGGATCTGGGATACGAAGTCACGGAGTCCGAGTCGGGCGAAGAAGCCTGGAAGCTTCTCCAGGAGAAGGAATTCCGCCTCGTAATCGCCGACTGGGTCGTGCCCGGAATGTCTGGGCTAGAGCTTTGCCGCCGCATTCGCACCGGCGGTTTGCCGAAGTATGTGTACGTTGTGTTGCTCACCACGTACACCGAGCGGACAAACCGTCTTGAGTCGATCGAGGCCGGCGTAGACGACTTTCTGACCAAACCCCTCGCACGCGGAGATCTGAAGGCTTGCCTCACCGTAGCGGAGCGGATCCTCTCTATGGAAGAGGCACTCCGAAAGGCAAACCGCCAAATCGAGCTAGCCCGCCAGCGAGAGCTCGAGATTGGGTCGAGAATCCAGCAAACCCTCCTTGACGGCATCCCGCCCGCGCGGAACCGGTTCTTCGAGATTGCGTCGTTCTCTCTGCCTAGCTCCCAAATCGACGGAGACTTCGTGGAATTCTTCGAACACGGGGAGCACGTGGTCGATGTCCTCATCGGAGATGGGATGGGCAAAGGCCTCACGGCCGCATTGCTCTGCGCGGGCACCAAGGCCTTCTTTCAGAAGGCGCTCAACCGCTTGCTGGTTGCACGCGTCGGCGATGAACTGCCCTCGCCCCGCGAGATCGTCCAGCATGTCCACAACCATCTGGCTCGCGATCTGATCACGCTCGAGAGCTTTGTCACCCTCACCTACATCCGCATGGATGCGATCCGGGGCGTGGCGACGATCGTGGACTGTGGCCACATGCCCCCGATTTTCTGGCTGGGCTCCGAGAGAAGAGCAGACGTACTCGTAACGAGCGGCAACTTTCCCCTCGGCTTCACGGACGACGAGACCTACATGGAGAAGGAGTTCCCGATCTCCCCCGGGGACGCGTTCATTCTCTACAGCGACGGGCTCACCGAGGCCCGAAGTGCTGAAGGCGAGGAGTTCGGGGTCGACCGCCTGATTTCCACGGTCCTGGAGAACGATCACTTGCCGCTAGAGGAGTTCGTGGTCCAGATCCGCGAAAAAGTGATCCGCTACACAAAATCCGACCGTTTCGAAGACGATTTCACCTGCGTGGTCGTCCAATGGAACAAGACCGTGCCAGAAGAGATCCAGCTACCGCGCGATCACGATGCCCTCGCGAACCTGAGGGGCTTTGTTTCTGCGTCGGCGGCGCACGCCGGCTTGCCTCGGCAGAAGTCTCAGGAACTCCAACTGGCTGCCCACGAGTTCTTCCGTAACCTGGTGGAGCACGGGCAAAGCGATACCCACGGACCCGTGCGAGTCGGCTATCGGGCCAGCATCGACCAGTACGAGCTTCGCTTCGAGTACGAGGGCACCGTCTTCGATCCGCCCCACATCGATCTTCCGGACCTCGAGAGCTTTCCCGAAGAGGGCTTTGGCCTGTTCATCATCGAGAACTCGGTTGACGAACTGCGGCACGCGCAACTCGAGGACGGAACCGCGCAGGTGGTGATGCGCAAAGACATTCCGGTCAGCTTCTAGTCGGTTCTGCCCGAGAGGGCAGAACCGGATTCTGGGTGGCTAAGCCTTTGCGGGTCCGCGTCGCCGTGCGATGCCGACCGCTCCGATGAGCAGTGCGGCGAGGGTTGCGGGCTCGGGCACTGGGTTAGCCTGCTGGGCATCCACCGTGAATCTGGACAGTTCGTCGCCAGAACCACCCGCCCGAATGCCGCTTACCGTGCCGGTGAGGGTCCAGTTCACGGTGGCCAGGTTGAGCTTCGCCACCGCGTACTGGGTGAAGAACCCGGGACTTCCCGCATCGCCGGTGGTGGAGGTGACCGTGTTGGAGACAAAGCTCCCGCTGGTGGTTGGCCCGGTAAGGGCGAATGCGCTGACCGTGAACGAAGGGTTTGGGTTGCCCGATCCCGACGTTGCCCGAGACTGGAGCTTCAGGGTGTTGTAACTCGCCGAGAACGGCGTCAAGGTGTTGAGGGTGGCAGCGTTGGCCCCACCAAGCGCGGCACTGCCCCAGGACAACACGGTCAAGGTGCTGGACGGCTGCTTCTGCATGGACAGGCGAACGCCCTGGCCAACCACGTTCTGGAGCGTGAATGAGTAGGCTTGACCGCTAAGCGCCGAACGGTTGCCCAGGTCTGCGTTCACGTTCTGAGCCGTCGGGATCGAGAGAGACTGGTCAAACCCGGAGTTGGAGATTCTGTACTTGGCCGTCCATACCGTGGTTGCCCCCGGCCCCGCGAAGAACTGGTTTGAATTGATATACACCTGGGCGCCCTGGGCAGACGATCCGATCGCTGCACATAGTGCCGCAAACAACAACTTTTGCATAGCCTAAGACCTCACTTTAGGCGCCCTAGTTGGGAGCCACGAAAGAGAGTGTGCCACCACCCAGGCACTCCTTGAGCCATCTGGATAAGCCACGGCTCCCAAACTGCGAGGAGATCAGCAATTTTGCTAGGCAATGCGGTCGATTAGGCCGCTCGTCAGGAGTCCGGATGGGTCGAAGGTCCCACGCAAGGCGCGTAGCTTATCCAGCGCCTCTTGGCCAACCCCTCGAACGTATTCCTCCCGCGAGAGGGAGCTGTCTTTGGCCGGATAGAACCGTCCCCCCGCAGTTGCTACGTGTTCGGCAAGGCGGTGCATGAGGATCTCAAACTCGCGTTCGCGACCCAGGACGAGGCGGAAGTCGAGGGCCAGCGAATAGCCATCGAGACCGTGGCTAAGCAAGAAGGGATCGGCCCGATGGCGCTTCATCACGGCAAGATTGGGTACCCAGTCCGCCGCCTGGGCTGATTCAAGGATACGCCGGAAGGCGTCCGGCGCGGTCTTTTCCGGAACGAAGCCCTGGAACTGGGCGAAGCCGTGGCGGTAGGCCTTTTGCCAACCCGGCACATAGTCCAAGAGAAACGAGAACTCCACGAGGCTCTGGTAGTGCGGCCTTCCGTCTCCCAGGAGCTTGGACGCCCGGAACTTAGCGCCGTTGATGAACGACATTCCGAGCCGGGAGTTGAACCGGCGCAGAATCTTCCACACCTGGTTCTTGGGAAAGAACCCTAGGATGGAGTCCGGCAGGTCTTGATGCTCTAGCTTCAGGGTGGCGTGCGCCCCGCTATCCACTTGGGTGTACCAGGCCGCGTGGAAGAGCCCCCGCCCTAGGCGCGCGCCCTTGGGGAACGCATCGACCCAGGAGACCATGTAGTCGGCGTCCTCGCGGTACCGCTCGAAGGCCCGGAAGTGGGCGTCGAGATCGGGCGCGGAAACCGGCAGGACCCGCAGGTCGCCAGACGGCACCCGCTTCATCTGAAGCTTGGCGCGCAGAGTAATCCCGAGGGAGCCAAAGCTGCCCACAACAGAATGGAAGAGTTCGTCGTTAGGAGTTAAGATCCTCGTTTCGCCCTGCGGGAACAGCACCTCCAGTTCGGTGACGTGCTCGCCAAAAACGCCCTCGCGAAAGTTGTTCTTCCCGTGGATGTTCATGGCGAGGGCGCCGGCCACGGTTGGAAACATGGTGCCGCTGACCACGGGGGGCCAGTAGCCGTCCTCCAACACCGTTCTCCAGAGGGTCTCGATGGTGGCGCCGGGCTGTACTTCGAGGATGCCGCTCACGGGATCCCAGGCCAGGACCCGGTTCATCCGGGTGAAGTCCAGTACCAGCGACTCGTCTCCGATCGCCGCGTCCCCGTAGCTCCTACCCGCCCCGCGCAGGGTGATTCTGCGCCCGCTAGCCTTGGCAACCTCGAGGGCCTCGCGAACCTGGGCCACCGTTGCGGGCCGAAAGACGTAGCCGTCCGAAAAGCGGTTCATGCCGAACCCGCTCAGGCGTTCCACGCGATCGGAGGGAAGGAGCTCGCTCACATCTTTAGCCTGCGGAAGATCGCGCCGGGAAGGCGCTTGACGACGGCGAAAATCAGCCGGTGGGGAAGGCTCAAGTAGTGCTCGCCCTGCCGGTCCAGAACGCGCATGATCCGCTGCACCGCAACTCCCACCGGCATGGTCCGGGTCATCCGGTTGGTGGCGGTCATCTCGGTGTCGGTGGGGCCGGGCTTGATCGTGACCACGGTAACGCCGCTTCGCCAAAGCCGGTTCCTCAGAGCCTCTAGGTACGCGTGCAAAAAGGCCTTGCTTGCGTTGTAGACGGGCTGGCCGCGCCGCCCGCGGTCGCCGGCCACGCTGCCGATCCCCACGATCGATCCGTGCTGCGCGCTCTGGAATCTTGTGGCGGCTTCGTTCAGCCAAGCGACGGCGCCGGTTACGTTGACCTCGATCATCGGCAGGTCTTTGGAGAAGCTGAACTCCGAGGGGCCGACCTCGATCATCGCGCCCGAGCTGTAGACGAAAAGGTCCAGACCTCCCAAGTCGTGGCACATCTTCTGGAAGAGCGCGGGGATGGCCTCGGTGTCTAGGACGTCGTGGGCATAGGTGCGGACCCGGTCTGGGAACTCGGCGGCGACCTCCCGGAGGCGGTCCTCCCTCCGTGCGGCGGCGGCGATCGTCCAGCCTTGGTCCGCAAGCTGCCGAACCAGTTCGCGGCCGATGCCGCTGGAAGCTCCGATGACGATGGCTTTGCCTGGCTTCATTGCAGGAACCTCGGGGCCTCAAGGGTGAGGGCCGCCAATACCGAACAGGTGAACAAGAAGAAGGTGATCAAGAGGTGGACGTCCTTGAGGACCAGAGACTCCGGCTCCCCACCCTCGTTCTCGCCGAACACCAAGACCAGGTAGCGGCACACCCCATAGAACACGAAGGGGGAGGACATGGCGAGCAAACGGTGCGCCCGGGCGGTTTCGCTTTCGATGCTGTAGAGGCCGTAAGCGGCCACGGTGGCGCATGCCGCGACGATCAGGAGGACGTTGAGAGACTCGAGGGTGTATCCGCTCAGGGCCTCGCGGGTCTTCTGCGTGACGCTCGAATCCAGAAGGAACTCTGCGCGGCGCTTGCCAAAGCCTAGGAGCAAGGCGATGGCGCCGGTGCATAGGAACAGCCACACCGAGACCGCCACCCCGATCGCCACCGCGCCCACCACCGCCCGTAGCACGAAGCCGGCGGAGAGGGTGAACACGTCGGCCACCGCGATCCGCTTGAGCCCCAGGTTGTAGAGGACCTGGAGACCCAAGTAGGTGAGCGCAACGTATCCCGTGCTCTGGTTCACGGCGAACGCCAAGGCCAAGCCCCCCGCCAGACAGCCGCCCATCAGAAGAAGGCCAAGACCAGGAGAAACCGCTCCCGACGCGATCGGCCGGTTTCGCTTGACCGGGTGCGCTTGGTCGCGCTTTCGGTCGATGAGGTCGTTTGCGATGTAGGTGGCGGAGCTCACCAGGCACATCGCGGCAAAGGCCAGGAGGGCGGCCTGAACCCGCGCGGGGTCCTCGTAGCTCCGCGTCAGCAGGAGCGCCGCGAACACGAAGACGTTCTTGATCCACTGTTTGGGACGGAGCGTTCGCAGCGCGTTCATAGGGCCTCTCCGCGGTTGCGGATCGGTAAAGCGTACCGCCCAAGATGAAAAGGGCCGCGCGAGGGCGGCCCCGCTAGGCTACTTGGCGCCAGCCTTGATCCAGTCTCGCAGGGTAGCCACCTGGGCGGCCGAGAGCGGAGAGCCGCCGCGTGGCATCCGGGGCCGGGGTCCGCTGACCACCGAGACCAGTCCCGAATTGTCCGGGTCCCCCGGGGTGACCAAGCCGGGCGAACGAAGGATCGCCTGCAGCGAAGATAGGTCCACGCCCGCTTTGCCGCCGGGGCCGTTGTGGCAACCCACGCAAGACATGTTGAGGATCGGCTGGACCATGGCAAAGGTGGCTCCAGCCGCTGGCGCGGCCGCCTCCTGCTTCTTGGCGCCCATCGGCTGGAAAGCAAACTTGTCGGCCGCCGGGGCTTCGGCGAGAACGGCCAGCTCGGAGGCCACGATTAGGGTTTCCTTGGGACCTCGCACAATCTGCCCGCCTCGGAACTCGCCGGTCTTCTGGTCCACGTAAAGGGTTGCCTCGCGGTCCGCGTACTTGACCTTCCACTCCTGGACGGCGTTCGCCTTGATCATCCGCTTGGCGCCCGCCGTGAAGGACTGGGCGCCCTTGAACGGCTCCTCGGCGAAGAACGTGGCCCAGGGCCACACGTCGTCCTCGGAGGTCGGGGCCAAGCTGGCCTTGCCTTCCACGTAGGAGTTGGCTTTCTTGTCGAGCGTCCACTGGTTCGTCCCGTCGCTGACGATCGCTCGATCCTGGGTCTCGATCCGGAAATGCCCCGGCTTGCCGTAGAGCAAAGTGCCCTGAATGGCCTCGCCGCCGGGGCGGATCACCGTGAACTTGGCGCTCAGCCCGGGGGCCTTCTTGAGGGCGGCCGCGCCGGTCGCGAGGGCGGCGGGAGGGGTGGACTGGCCCACGAAGGCAGCAAAGACGGACGAGAGGGCAAAGGCGGCAAGCAGAGGTTTCATGGCGGGTACGGGGTGGACGTAAGGCTAGACGTTGCGGACCCTAGGCGGGGTCACTTGCGAGGTAGGCATGAACGAACTCGTCGAGACGCTCATCAAGCGGGGTGGCCAGGCGGATGCCAGCCTCCGCAAGTTTGGAGCAGTCCAAAGTGCTGTTCGCGGGGCGTCGCGCGGGGGTGGGCCAATCGTCGGTCGTGATCTTGGCGATCTCCGGGGGCGCCTCGCCGGCCGCCCGACCGTAGGCGGATGCCGTTCGGACGGCGAACTCGTGCCAACTCATGGCCTCAGAGCCTGCCGCATGGTAGACGCCGGGGAAGAGGCGAGCTCCCCGCGCGGGATCCAGGGCTTGGACGATGGCGGCCGCAAGATCTGCCGTGCACGTGGGGCATCCCACCTGGTCTGCCACGACGCGCAGCGGCTTTCCGGCGCGCAAAGCGTTGAGGATGGTGCGGGGGAAGCACTTGCCGTGCTCGCCGAAGAGCCAACTCGTTCGAAGGACGATCGCCTGGGCGTGGTTGGCCAACACGGCGGCCTCGCCTTCCAGCTTGGTTCTTCCATAGACCCCCAAGGGGCTCGTGGGGTCTTCCTCGGTGTAGGGTGAACCCTTGGTCCCATCAAACACGAAATCCGTGCTGACGTGGATCAGCGAAGCCCCCGCCTGGAGCGACGCCAGCGCGAGGTAGCCCGGGCCGAGGACGTTGGCCTCGTAGGCGGCTTGTGGCTCGGACTCGGCCCGGTCGACTTGGGTGTAGGCGGCGCAGTTGACGACGGCGTCGAACTCGCCGAGGTCCCCGGAGGCCAGG
>JBGSIJ010000006.1:0-3950 GCA_041742595.1 Fimbriimonadaceae bacterium
CGAGCGGGTGTTCGCCCCGGCGCTCCGGGAGGGCGAAGCCCTGACGAGCTACGGCGGCTTCTGCGCCCTCCTGCAGGCGCAACACACCATGCTGATGGAGGGGCCGGGCGGGGAGTATCGCGGCCACTGGCAGGGCAAGCATCAGTTCTCGGTGGGGAGCGACTTCCGCTTCGACGACAGCGATCGCTCCTACTACCGCTTCAACCTCGGCAGCGTCTACGGACGCTACAACGATGGCGTGCGGGCGGGGCCGATCGCCGTCGAGTGGCTCGAGCAGGCGGCCTTGCCTTGGATCGATACCATCGGCGGAGGGCTGCAGTTCGTCCACTACAGCCCGCGCCAACGCCACATGCCCGAGAACCTCGAGCGCCGCCGGGCCCTGTTGAAGCTGGCCTTCGAGAACCTAGAGCACCCGGAGGCCCTGCAGTACCTGTCCGACTACCTGCACGTCGCCTCGAACGCGCACCTCTTTACTCGGGGCAACCTGTCCTTGAACATGAGCCACGTGAACTACGCGTTGGAGCGGATGGGGATGAAGCCCATCCCCCACCGCGGCCTCGACCTGCTCGCGATGAAGAAGCCCTTCGATGCCTTCCGCGGCGACTTCATGAACGAGATCCGGGCCGCGAACCCGGGCCACCCGTTCGTTCGATAGGCACCCATCAGCACGTTCTCCGAGGGGTTGAAATTGACCTCAGGCTCACTCCACTCAGGCCACCGCGCCGTTGGCCAGCTCGCGCTCGGTGTAGGGCTTGATCTCGACGTGCGCGTGGTTGTGGTGCCCGCGAGCAAACTGCGCCAGTCCGGGGCTCCTGCGATTGATGGCGTCCTGTACCTTCGCGTCGTTGAGGTAGATCCGGGCCACTCGCTCAGCGAAGCGACGCGGCGACCCTACCGTCCGATCGCCATCTTTGTAAGCGTCCCGTGAACCGCGTCTTGAGGGGCTGGCGCTGAGGGGGCAGAACCGGGGGCATGAGAGTTTCCAAGGAGCCCGACCGGGCTCGCCTCGTTCGGGAATGGGATTCAAGCGGTCTGACCTCGGAGGCATTCGCTGTGCCTCGAGGCATCCGGCCCGAGACGCTGCGGGCCTGGGGTCGGGCGCTGCGCGGGCCGCTTGAGCGGTCGGGGAGGCGGCCGGCAGCACGGCGGGTGGAAGTCATCGAGGTGGCCCCGGCGCCTTCGCCCGTGCTGGGCGAGATCGAGATCAGCCTGGCCGGGAAGCGCCAGTTGGTCGTTCGGGGCGACTGGAGTCCGAGCCAAGTAGCCGAGTTGGTGGTGGCGCTCGAGGCAAAGGGCCAGCGATGATCAACCCACCGGCCCGAATCTTCGTCGTGACCCAGCCCGTCGACTTTCGCGGCTCTTTCGATCGCCTGTCAGGGGTGGTGCGGGAGCGGCTGGCGCTCGACCCGCGGTCCGGGGCGTTCTTCGTCTTCTTCAACAAGAACACCAACCGGATCAAGATCCTGTTCTTCGACCAGACCGGGGACTGCATCTTCTACAAGCGCTTGGACCAGGGCACCTTCAACGGGATCGTCGACCTGGATCCGGAGCAGAACCGAGTCGAGATCAACGCCGACAAACTGCGAGGTTTGCTGGCCGGGATACCGGCGCCTAAGGCGGGCCGCCGCAACATTCACTAGCTTGGAATGGAGCGCCCGAGGTGGTGGTTTAGGCGCCATCGTGTCGTCGACTCGGGACGCCAGCGCGCCTGATTCAGCGGGTGGTGCCGTTGACCCGAGCGCCCAACTTCGTGCCGAGGTAGCCTCGCTCAAGCTGCAGGTGGCGCAATCCAGCAGCCGCATTCAACGGCTGGAGACGGAGCTCGAAGCGTCTCGGGCTCAGGTGGCGTGGTTTCATCGGCAGCTCTTCGGCCAAAAGGCTGAGCGCATCGACTCGGCGGAGCTGGAGCTGGCCTGGCGGGACTTTCTCAAGGAGCAAGAGGCCAGGGCCCGCGGGCTCCCGACCGCGACCGGGGAGGTATTCCAGGTTGGCGGGGCCCAGTTCCTCTTCGAGTTTGGTGCCAAGGGCCTGCTCGACCCCAACGGCCAAGTCAAAGACATGCCGACGCCGCCTGCCCCGGCGGTGGCGCCCGAGGCCCCGCCACCTGCGGAGAAGCCCAAGAAGAAGGGCCACGGCCGCAAGAAGCTGCCCCTCAACCTCCGCGAGGAGACCATCGTCATCAAGCCCGACCAGATCCCTGAAGGCGCGCGATGCATCGGTGAGGAGGTCACCCGGCGGGTGGGGGTCCGCCGCGCCGAGCTGATCGCCTACCGTATCGTGCGTCCCAAGTACGCGGTCGACGACGAGGTCGAAGTCAGCACCGCGATCACGATCGCGCCCCCGCCCAAAGAGATGGTCCCTCGCGGCCTCTTGGCTCCAAGTGGGCTCGCCCACATCCTCGCGAACAAGTGGGACCGCTCGGCGCCGTACCATCGGCTGGCGCGCTTCTTCTCGGCCTCGGGCTATGCGTTGTCGGTGAGTACGCTCTCGGGCGTCGGAATCCGAGCGGCGCCCGCCGCGGGAAAGCTGGTGGAGGCGATGAAGGCCTACGCCCAGGAGGTCGCGCCCTATTTGGCCATCGACGCCACCGGCGTCCTGCTTCAGCAACCCAAGGCCTGCGTTCGAGGCCACGTCTGGCTCCACTACATCGAAGAGATCTGCGTGCTGGTGACCTTTACCAAGACCCATGACTCGATCAGCGCCGGAGCCCAGCTCGACGGATGGACCTGCCCAACCTTGGCGGATGGCGCCCAGGTCTACGACCTCAAGCATCGCGAGACCGGCAACCCGCGCGCCGGGTGCTGGAGTCATGCTCGCCGCAACTTCGTCTACGCGGCCCCAACGGATGCCCGGGCCTTGGTCGGCGTCAAGCTGATCAATCAGATCTTTAGGATCGAGGCAGAGCTTGTCGACGCGCCACCGGAGCTGCGGCTGGCCCGGCGGAAGGCCGACTCCGCCCCGATCGTCAAGCAGCTCTTTGAATGGCGGGACGACCTCTTGGCCACCGGTAACCTCGGGCGGAGCCCGCTGGCCAAGGCACTCCGCTACCTCAGGAACCAAGCCAGCCGCCTCAGCTACTTCCTTGAGGACGGGCGAATGCCCATCCACAACAACCGCACCGAGCTCCAGGCCCGACACCTTGCCGTCGGACGAAAGAACTGGCTGTTCTTCGGCTCCGAAGAAGGCGCCGAAGCCGGCGCCATCTGGCTGTCCCTCGTTCTATCAGCGCGGATGCACGGCCTCGACGTCGAGCAGTACCTAAGAGACCTCTTCCGAGTGCTGCCCCTCTGGCCCACCGACCGCCTGATCGAGCTGGCGCCCCACCGCTGGTCCCAGACCAGCCGAAAACTGGACCCGCTTGAGATGTGCGTCGAGCTGGGCAAGCTCACCATCCCCGACCCGGCCTAGATCCAGCTGCCCCAGCCGGCCGATCGCGGCAAGACGCGGTCTACGGGACGCTTACTTGGAGGACGCCAGGGCGCGGATTGCCGCCTGGCAGCACGACTACAACGAAGTTAGGCCACACAGCTCACTCGGCGGATTGACCCCTGCCGAGTTTGCCAAGAAGCGTGGAAGACTCTCACAATCAGCGGCCTGAAGATGGGGGGCAGGTCAGCGATCCGAACCTCCATGGACGAGACCGCGCTAACGAAGCCGGCGGCCACGATCTCGGTGGTCACCCGGGCGGCTCGGGCCAGGCCGGCGACGGTGGCGTATCGGTCGAGGTCGAGTTCGGCGTCGGAGGGAGGCCCGCTCAAGCCGTGGGTGAGGTGGCAGGCGGCGCAGACGTGGCCGGCCTCCAAGAGCTCGGCGAACTTCACGTAGCCTTGGTCGGCGTAGTTCTGGGCGACGAGGTTGTCGTAGTGGGCTCGGGGTTCGAGTTCCTGGTCACCGGCCGGAGTCGGACGGAGGCCCAGGGCGCTCGGAGCGTCCTTGGGCGCGGCGCGGGC
>JBGSIJ010000007.1:0-107463 GCA_041742595.1 Fimbriimonadaceae bacterium
GAAGCGCGTCTGCGCGTCGTAGAGGCCGTCCGGCCGGATCACCTGGGGCATGCCCGTGTACGGCGTCGCGAACTCCGTGTAGCGGTGCTTGCCGTCGGGGCCCACCGTGTCGAAGTTGTAGGACCCGCAGAAGTAGTCCTCGGTCCCGGTGCCGGCGATCGTCGGGAACTCCTTGTCGCCGTCCATGAAGAACTTGATCTCGCCCTCCCCCCACCAGCCGTTGTTGTTCACTTGCCAGGCCATGTAGGTCCCCACGTAATGGCCCTGTCCTTTCACGCCCTCCAGGATCGTGTAGTCGGTCTTGTACGGGAGCGGGTTGGTCCTTAGGAACTGGGCGTGGAAGTAAGCCGCGTCCTCCGGGACCTCGGTGAGGGTGTAGTTGACCTGATAGTACAGGTACATCGGGTCGGTGTTGATGTTCTCGAACGTGATTCGGCAACTCTTGCGGAACGGCATTTCCCAGTAGCAGTTGAACGCGCTGCCCGGGTTCACGCACACCGGCAAGCTGGTCACCTGGGCAAACTTGCCCCACCCGCAGGCAAAGAAGTCGCCCACCGGGCATTCGACGCTCGGGGTCTCCTCGCCGTCCCAGTAGATGCGCAGGATGCTGAATCGCCAATTGCCCGTCGGGGTCATCCAGATCTGCTGGATCGCGCCTGGGCCGTCGATCTCCGCGATGGTGAACAGCTGCCCCGGCTCGATCTTGACGCTAGGCGAAATCTTCCATCCCCGTCCGAGGTCGCGAGCGCAGTTGGCGCCGGTTCCTTCGGTGGCTTTGCCACCCTCGCCCTTGGCCCCGTTGAAGTTCTCGGGGGAAATGGATCGGGTCTTGGCGTGGGAGAGTCGAGACAGGTTGCCGAGGTGGAGGCCGAGGCCGTTGAACTGCGTCATTGCGACCTGACTATATCCAAGATCGTGGCATGGGCGGCCCGCCCATGCGTATCTCGGGCAGCTTGCCCGAGTTCGGCTAGGACTCGCCATCGATCAAGGCAACGACCTGGTCCAAAAGGGCCGGGATGCTGGTCTTGAGCGTGATCCAGATTTGCTCGCCATCGATGTCGAAGTACGCGTGGATGACGCGGTTCCGCATGGCAACGATCTTCCTCCAGGGTATCTCTGGATGGGCGTTTGTCAACTCCTCGCTCAGCCCTTTGGCAGCTTCACCGATGATCTCGATACAGCGAATCGAGGCTTGGACGAAAACACGCTGGGCCAAGAACTCGTCTCGCCCCTTCGTCCCCACGTAGCCGATGGCCTCCGTGGCAGCATCTCGGATGTGACGAAGTCGGGTCTGGTCGTCAATTGCCATAGATTCGTTCCGCACCTGCAACAACCTGTTCGCGGAAATACCGACTCAACTCAGCCGCCGTTCTCAGGTCCACCCTCCGCCCGATGATCTCGCTGAGGTCGTCCTCAAGTTGCACCATCTCGAGCAAACCAACCGACGCCCCAGGGACAAACTCTACGAGGAGGTCGACATCGCTCGACGGGCCAAAGTCCGTCCCCAAGGCAGACCCAAAAAGCGACAGAGACCGAATAGGTCTCTTCGCGCAATAGTCCCGGATTTCCTGCGCAGGCAGGCTGATGCTGCTCATCTCGCCTACATTATCGCACCAGACCTGCGCGGTACCTTCCAAGAGTGAACCCGAGCATGAGCGGAAATCCCGCGTTCCCCGGATGGTACGCCGACCCCGAACTCCACTTCTTCCAGGGCCGCTACTACATCTATCCCACCTTCTCCGCCGAATACGAGGACCAGACCTTCTTCGAAGCGTTCTCCAGCGAAGACCTCACCCACTGGCGCAACGAGGGCCGCATTCTCGACTTCAAAGACGTCCCCTGGAGCACCAATCGGGCCGCCTGGGCGCCGAGCATGGTTGAGAAGGATGGCACCTACTACTTCTACTTCTCCGCCGGCGACGGAGCGGGCCTCGGAGTCGCCACCTCAACCCACCCGGCAAAGGACTTCAAAGACGCCCTCGGCAGACCCCTTGTCCTCGAGTACCACCACGGCGCCCAGCCTATCGATGCCCACGCTTTCCAGGACGACGACGGCCGCAACTACCTCTACTGGGGCGGCTGGCGTCACGCGGTAATGGCCGAGCTAGCCGACGACATGGTCAGTTTCAAGAGCGAAATCGTCGAGGTCACCCCAGAGAACTACGTCGAGGGCCCCTTCATCCTCAAGCGCCAGGGCACCTACTACTTTATGTGGTCCGAAGGCTCGTGGGGGGACGCCAGCTACTCGGTCGCCTACGCCAAGTCGGATTCGCCCTGGGGTCCCTTCGTCCGCCATGGCAAGATCCTCCAGAGCGATCCCGAGGTCGGCAGCAGCGCCGGGCACCATTCGGTCCTCCAGATTCCGGGCACCGACGACTGGGTCATCGCCTACCACCGACGCCCCATCGAGGAAACCGCCCGCGACCACCGCGTGGTTTGTCTAGAGCACATGCACTTCGACGAGAACGGAGACATCGTCCCGGTCGTTCTCACGCACCAGGGCGTGGCCGCTCAGTCGCCCAAGAACTGAAGCAACTGGGCATCCGAGGCGCGGGCAAGATCGAGCCCGGAGGGCACCTTGGGCCGTAGAAAACGAACGTAGTCGAACCTTGCGATCAGATCCGGGTTGCCGCCCTGGATCACCGTTCCGTTGTGCTGCCTCGCCCCGAGCTGGCTCGCGGAGTTGTAGTCCGTGTACACGGTCAGCCCAACCTGCAGGGTCGCGGGCATGTCCGGGCGGGCGTAGCGCTTGTGCACGGTCCAACCGTTGCCCTGGTTTCGAAGCAGGATCAGGTGCGGCCCGATCTTGGCCACCCGAAGCTGGGCTTCGCCGGAAGGCGCCAGGATCTTCTCCAGGTTGCTCTGGCTGTTCTGGGTGGTCTTGACCTCGAACTGGTAGCGCCCCGACTGATCTGCAGACCCCAACGAAAGGAATACGTAGTTCTCGCCTCCCTCGCGCCAGTTGCTTGCCCGGTCCGAGCGGGGTGAACGCACCATGATCCCGCCCAGCGAGTAAGGTGCCCTTGGAGCCGAGCGCCCATCGCGCCCCGTCGTGACCAGCCGAGTCGTGACCACAAAGTCTCCGGGCACGTCCTTGTAGACCAGCACGCCCCGGTAGTCCATGTACCAGGTGGACGTGTGCGGTACCAAGGTCAGCCAACCTCCATCGGCGGTGAACTTGGCAAGCTGGTCTGCATTCCAGCCCTCCGTCTGGTGGACGTGCTTCCAGGTCCCCAGTCCCGCCGAGCTGTCGAACTCGTCCGAGAGCGCGGAGATGTCGAGTGACCTCTGCGCCGGGGTCGCCTGCGAAGTCGGGGCGCCCGGGTTGCATCCCAGACCGGTCATCACGGTGGCGGCGGCAAGAGCTAGGTAGTTCATGATCGAGTCCCGATGCCAATTCAGACGGGTTGAACCGGTGCAGTTGTTAGAAAATTCTCTCGAAGCTCGCCCTACCCTCGAGAAGGAAAGCGATCGGCAAACCCAACCTGGGCTTGCCCGTGCATGATCTTCTCTGCACCGTGGGCTGCTAAGACTTCATCGGAGTACCCCTTTCCGATCTCTTCGACCGTAACCACCGACCCGGAGACGCGGAAGTACAACCGCCAAGCCCCGCACGCAAGCCGGAACCTTCCGTCGTCCAGCGCCAAGATGCGGCGAGTCCGATGCGGTCTGGGGTCCCGTTCCAGAATCGGAAATCCCCGGCTCGCCAGATCGATGGCCCAATCCTGCTTCAACCACGCCAGTTGGGTCGCGGCTAGGGCCTCTACCGTAACCGTGAATGGAGCGGGCAACTGCGCCGCCGCCTCGACCTCCTCAACCCAGCCCAAACTGCTCTCTGGATGGCTGTCCACCGTGCGCAAGTAAGGCTTGATGTCGAAGATCGGCGTGCCGTCCAGAAGGTCCAACGGCCCAACCTCCAGGGTCAGCCCCTGAACGGAGTGCAACTCAACGCAGGTAAGCCCGATCGGGTTCGGCCGATGCGGAGACCGCGTCGCGAACACTCCGCGACGAACCGCCGGACCCCGCGGAGGAATCACGCGCGGCCGCCAAGTCTTGTTGCGATCAAACCACCAAAGGAGCCAGATGTGGTCGAACCCGTCCAGGTCTTGGAGCGCAAGCTCGAAGTTCTGGCCGTGCTCCAGATCGATCCAGTTTCGCTCTTCCGCCGCCGAATCCGGCTGGCTCGGGGCTTCGAACTTGGTCGAGAACCCCGTCCGGACAACTCCGATCGGTGTGAACGTGGGCATGCTTGGCATTGTGCCACCAAGCAGAACGGGCGCGGAATCCACCCGCGCCCGCCAAGGTTGATCCTAGATCCTTACTTGTTGTCGGTGAAGAAGTTGAACCAGTTGCCGACGCCGGTGTAGGAAGCGTTGTATCCGCTTCCAGCTGCGATCGTGTGGCCCTGGGCCCGGACGTTGCTGCCGGTAAGCACCGCACTGAACATGTGCTTCGCACGGTTGGTGTCTCCCGTCCCGATCAAGCAGAACTGGGGAAGAACCACGGATCCGTTGCTCGTGAACTGAGAGGTCTGATTCCTTAGGCCAGTGATGATCGCGTTGCAGTAGCCCTGACTGTAGCTCTCCTCACCGGTTACGAACCCGGTGTAGAGTTTGGTTGCCACGTTGCCCTTGCCAGTGCCAATGAAGCCGAAGTGGTGAGGCTCGCCAGCGTAGCCAATCGCCCCACCGATCGTGTTGTCGCGACCGCTCATGATCGCGCTGAAGTTCCCGCTAAGACTGTTTCGAAGGCCGCCCACGATGCCCATTGAGCCCGAGTAGTTGTTCTCGTTGCCAAGGATCAAGTTGTGGGACCCGGTTCGGATGGTCGGCTTGCCGTCGGTTCGGTTCTGGTTGTAACCTAGGATCAGATTGCCCAGACCATTGGGGGGGTCCAGTAGCTTCCGCTATCCTTCTTGATCTGCACGTTGCATCCGGAAAACGTCGTCATCGTGCCGTAAACAGACATGAACTTGGTCTTGCCCTTTAGGGCGACGATCTCGGCGGTCTTCTTATTGTTCTCGTCGTTCAGGTACTTGACCTGCACTTCGAGGACGTTGCATCGCTGTTCGAGCGCACTCAGGCGTTGCTCGATCGTCTGGGCGCCGCTGAAGGCGGAGAGAGTTAAGATGGCGCCGGCAAAAGCGGCGAGTCGGAGAATGTTCTGAATGTTCATGGCTTCTTTCCAGAGGCTCGGCGGGAGCCCCGTCGATGAAGATGAGTTTCCGGGCCACTCGTAACACGCGAGTCGGGGCGGTGTTACATGTGCGTTACAGATCGCCGGATTCTAAGAATCGCTATCCAAACTCGTTCACTATTTACTCGGCCCTATGTCCATCACTCCTTCGCCATCAGATACCCAAGCCTGGCTCTCTGCGGAAGAGACGAGGATCCTGCGCGACTCCTTCATGCGGGTGATCCCCGTGTCGGAGCAAGCCTCGCAAGCTCTCTACACCCGGCTGTTCGAGATTGCGCCGAGCCTTCGGTCGATGTTCCCCGCCGATCTTGTCCTCCAGCAGGAGAAGCTCGTGCTCATGTTGGGAATGACCCTGGACCTCCTAGACGACCCGAAGGGCCTCGGGGCTGCGTGCAAGGAGCTAGGAGAACGGCACCGCGGGTACGGAGCGCTCCCCGAGCACTACCCGATCGTGGGGAGACTCTTGGTCGAGGAATTCGGCCGGGCCGCGCAGCCGCCGTTTTCAGAGGTAGAGAACCGACTGTGGTCTGACCTCTACGACCGAGTGGCTGCCGCGATGCTCAGCGTCTCAGAGGACTAAAGCGCTCAAGCCCCGCATCCAAACTGGTGGGGCCGGTCCAGGGCTCAAAGGGCCCCACCATGGCCGCCACCTCGTCTCGGAACCGAAGCTCCAGTTTCACCAGACCGAACCCTCTCTCCTTGCGGAAAGCGTAGGAGAACGCGATCGCCTCCCTTGCCGCATCCACGTTCCCGCGGTGCCAGAGGATTGCCGCAGCCGACGAAAGAGACTGGCAGAGCCCGCCGTCGTTGCCGTCCGCGTGCCAGTACTGGGCGGATTCAAGCAAGGCTTCGGCGGCTTCGTCGTAGCGCTCCTGCGCCAGGAGGCTTCGCGCCAGACTGAGCAACTGGTCGGCCATTTGGTACGCGCTCCCCAACTGAGTCCAGATCCGTAGCGATTCGCGGAAAGAGGGCTCCGCCTCCGCCGCATGTCCCGCGATAAGGCGTCCCCGACCTTCGCTTTCGTGAAGGTACGCGATCAACGCCAGATTGCCCTCGTCGACGACGTGGGTTCGGGCCCGCTCGATCATGGATGCGGATTCTGGAGCTCGACCCGACTCCGCATACAAGGCGCCCAGCATGAGGCAAGTGAACGCTTCTCCAGCAAGGTCCGAGACCTTTTCGAACTTGCGAAGGGCCGACTCAAGGAGGGGGATCGCCGCCGTATCGTCGTCAGAGAGATGTCGCAGGTGCCCCCGGCCATAGAGGAGTCTGGCCTCCCGAAAGTCGTCGGGATGCTGGCGGAAGAACTCCTCCGCCTCCGCGAACGGATCGGCTACCTTGGCCTTGCGCGCGTTCCAGAGCGCCCGCTGGATCCATATCGCGCCGCGAAGATCGATGTCGTCGATGCGGTCCGCCGCGGTCTCCGCCGCAACCAGATCCTCCAATGCCTCCGTCTCTCGATGCACGCTCATACGGAGCGCGCAACGCGCCAGCATGAAAGCCGCAACCTCCCAATCGGTCGCCTGGGGCAGGTAAGGAACCAGGGCTTCAAGCCTCGGAAGCGTCTCCAAGTTGCGCGCGCGAACCGTCTCGAAGCTCCAGGTCTGATGCAGGATCTGGATTGCAAGAGAAGGCTGGTGGCTTGTCGCCCAGCTATACGCCGCAAGAACGTTCTCGTACTCCTCGTCCAAGCGAGACAACGCCTCTCGACCAGCGGGCCGTGCCGGTGCAATGCCGTGGACTCGTAGGAACTCCCCTACCGCGGTAGCCATCCGTGCTTGGCTCTGGTTGCCATCCGGCTGGCGAAGGACGAACTCGCGGATCGGCACCAGCATTCGGAAGCGTAGGTGCGTACCTCGATCATCGAGCGAGAGCAGAGCCGAGTCCACGAGCCGCTCCAGCAAATCCACCGCGTCCCGGTCCGCGAGCAGGAACTGGGCCAGACTGAGTCCCACGCCGCCCGGGCACTCGGCCAGCAGGCGAAGAGCCTCTTGATCCTCGGGCTGCAACGCCCCGAAGCTGCCGCCTAGAGCGGCTTCAAGGGATCGATGCCGACTCTCGGTCGCGCCGTCGCGCAGGAATCCCGGGTCCTTCTCGATCTGCTCCAGAACGCTGGCCGGGCTGAGGGTACGGAAGCGGGCAGATGCCAAGCGGATGGCCAGCGGGTACCCGTCCAAGCGAGCAGCCAGCCGGGTCAGAGCTTCATCGGAGGCGCCCAAGGTCGCCGCGATCGGGCGCGCCGCGCGCAGCCCTTCCAACAACAGATCACGGCCTGCGGCGCGGGGGTCCAGCGGACCGACCGGCACAATCTTCTCGCCAAGAAGCCGCAACGGAACTCGGGTGGTGGTCAGTACCGAGAGGTTTGGAGACGCCTCAAGCAATCGTCGGACGTCGTCGGCGATGCTCCGAGGAAGATGCTCAAGGTTGTCAAGAACCAAGAGCGTTTGGGCGCCGTCGAGAACGCGGGCAAGAACGTCGATCGGTTTGGTGTCCGCAGGAGCCTGGCACTTCAGCTGCTCCAGCGCACTTCGGGCCCAGTCGGACCCAGCCTCGACTTCTGCAAGCCCGACCATGGCGACCCGCCCTTCGAAGCGGGATGCGAGCTTCTGAGCGGCTTCGATCGAAAGTCGCGTTTTGCCGATTCCTCCCGGACCCACGAGCGTGACGAGTCGGCACCCGGACGACGGGTCGAAGCTAGAGAGAATCTCGTCGAGTTCCGCTTCCCGACCAAAGAAGCGGTCGATCGGGGCAGGCACCGAAGACGTCCAACCGGTCGATACGGTGGGGACCGCTACCGGGGGGCGCAGCATCTCCTGAACCCGCGCGTCAAGGTCGGCCGAGGGCTCCTCGTTTCGCTCCTCGCGAAGCAGCCGGCGGAACTGCTGGAACTCGGCGACCGCCGCGCCCAGGCTGCCAAGCGCTGCATGGGCCTCCACCGCCAAGAGGCGCAACGGCTCGTCGAGCGGCGATCGGGCGATCAAGCCGTGAAGCAACGAAAGGGCATCCGCGGCGCGTCCGGCCTGGAGCTGTGCTTTGGCAACCGCAAGAACTGCGGTCCGCTGCAGCTCCACCGCCGCGGTTCTCTCGGCCACCGCCCACGCATCGCTCCATCCTTCCAGGAATGGGCCGGTGAGGGCGTCGTCGTCTCCTGCCTCGGGGTCCGGCGACCGCTGCAAGTGGCGCAGGAAGTCCAAGTCGGTTTCGAGGTTGGCCCGATCTAGGACCACCTCATCGGCGGTGGAGGTGAGCAGGCCCTCCGCCGCGCCAAGCGCCTTGCGGAGCCGGTGGATCTCCTGCCTCAAACGCAACCGAGTCGCGTCGTAGAAGTCGTCCGGCCAAAGCAGGTCTGCCAAGTCCTCGCGGCGCATTCGTCCGCCACGGGAAAGGGCCAGGAGAACCAGCAGCTTGGCGGAGCGAAGGGTAGGGAACCCGTCCTGGCGGACGCCGTCCAACTCGAGTCCGACGCCGTCAAATAGCCTAAGCCTTGCCACTCCCATGGTTCTTTAGCCCGGTGTTCGGCTTGCCGGTAATTTACCTCGCCATGGGTTCAATGGAGGCCGACGCTTCCATCCTGAGTCTCTATTGTCCTATAATGGTTTCTTAAGTAGCATTGTAGGTTGCCGGGAGGAGAGCCCCGTGTCCCCAGATCTTAAGTCCGCCCTCGACACAGTATTGACCGCGTTAGACCGCCTCCTCTTGATGTTCAAGGCGGAGCGCCTGATCCACATGATCCTTGCCGTGGCAGGATTCCTGATGCTGGTCTACGCCGCGATCCAGCTCATGACCCAGCCCAAGGGCCTGGACATGACGCAGATGGGCCTCCTCTTCGGCTCCTCCGGCCTGATCACCCTCTCGGGAGCCAGGGTCACGTTCTTCTTCACCAAGTCGTTTGGCCTGATCGAGGAAGTCACGCGGGCACTCGTCGGCCTCAAGGATAAGGAGGACAAGCCAGGGTGAGAATGGACACAACTCCCGAACTCGAACAACTGGCCAAGATCGCGGAGTCCGCAAAGGGCATCCAGCGTTCCTCGACCGGATCGCTCTTGATGATGATCGCGGGACTCGTCGTGGTCGCCGCCTCCGCGTGGTACTCGTCGTCTCAGCTTGCCCCCCTGGAGGCCCGGATTAAGGAGAAGCGCATCCAACTCGACCAGCAGCAGCGCGAGGTGGAGAAGGCGGAGGCCGAAGTCCAGAAGCTGGCCAAGGAGAAAGCCGAGTTGTACGCCGCGGTTCAGGCAACCCAAGAGAACCTAAAGAGCATTTCCCAAGCTCTCCCCAAGGTGGTCAGCGAGGATCCCGCCACCCAGAATCGCCTCAACACGGTCCGGCAGGACGTGAGGTCCGCCGAGCAAGCGGTGGATATCGCGGCCGCCGCAGTGACCCCGATGCCGGAGGACCTCAAAGCGGTTCTCGCATCAACCTTCGGAAAGTCGGCCGCCGAGCGAATCCCCGCCTTCGACAAGCTCCTCGCCATCGTCCAGGCCCAGCCTCACCTCATGGCGCAGGTGGTCGACTACGCGATCGCCAATCGCGAAAACTCCAACGGCGTCTACAACACCTTTGCCCTGGCGAATGCCCTCCCGGACGAGGCCTTCCAAGGGGCCCGGTCAGATATCGAGCGTCTGCTGCAAGAGCTCAAGGATCCCGGACCGCGCACCAGCAAGGTGGCAAGCCAGATCCAAGAGCGCCTCCGCACCGGGAGAATCGCCGATGACCGTAAGGCCAGCGTCGAAGCTCCCTAGCTCTTGCTCCGCAGCGCGTAGACCTTGGCGTGGATCTCCCTGGCTGCCTGAACCGCCTCCGGATACGGCGTGTCGGTGACATCCACCATTCCAATCTGATAGTTCTCGCCGTCCAGCGTCCGGCCGGTCAGGGGTTCGTCCACGTACTGGAACCAGTGGCACCCCACGAACGCTGGGTTCTTCGCAACTGAGCCCACGTATCGCTTGTACATCGCCGCGCGCTCCGCCTGGCTCCCCGCATCGACCAAGCCCGGATGGAACATGCCGCGATCGGTCGCCCCAAAGTGAAACTCGCCGATGATTACAGGCTTTCCGAGTTCCGCAAGCCACGCCCAGTTCTTCTCCGTCGGCTCCTCAGAATAGATATTGAAGCTGATCACGTCGGTGTAGGCAACCGCCGCCCGAACCGCATCGCGGCCGTACCAGGCGAACCGGCACCCGAGGTACAGGTGGTCCGGGTCCACCTTCTTGAGCTCCTCGCGAACCGTCCGGTGGTAGGTCGCCGAGAGCAAACCAACAAAGTCCCCCATGTCCTTCATCTGGGCGGCCCCAAACTTCCAAGGACCCTTCTGCCCGGCACCAAGCTCATCCCAACTCAAAAACCCAGTTTCCCAAGCCTTGTTCAGGGCGCTAACGTCGCCATACTCCCGGCGGAGCCGCGACACGAAGGCAGCCTTCGCCGGCGAATCCATCCCGTTCCCGAGCGCCCCGATGGCCAGGCCGTACCGTCCGCCGTCTGGCCCTTGCCCCGCCCAGCTCAACTCGTTGTCGACAAACGTCCCCAAACACCAAGGGTCGCCCTTAACCGCCGCCGCGTCCGCGACGGCATTCCTTACCGAAACCCGGAATTCCGGGTCGAACGGGTCATGCATCAGGCCCCAGTAGTCGTTGCCCGAGGCCAGGCGCTTGTGCTTCCCGCCGATCCAAAGGGTTTTCACGTAAGGCACCTTGCCGTTTCGAGAAAACGTCGAGTCTGACCAGTTAGCGATCGTGTTGAAGCCCAAAGCAGGAAGCCTCCTCAGCGCGGACTGCTTCCAGGATTCCTTCCAGCCGGGGCCGTACTTACGGAAGAGGTTCGCCATGTAGAACGCGAAGGTCTTGCCTTCCTTGTGTTTTCCCCCATGGTCGGTGCTCTCGCGGCTCACGAACTGGGCAAGCGGATCAGAAGCCTCGGGCATCCACGTGAACATGCTCTCGCGACCCTCGACGAATGTCCCGGAGAACGTCGCGACGCAGTCCACCCCGTTGGAGAAGAACAGCCGTCCGTCTGGGTCCACCAGCCACCACTTGCCCTTGACCTTCTCCGTCCGGAAGAACCCGGTGGCCTTCAGTTTCGGACCGCTCGCCCAGCCACCGAACCGGTCGCGACCTACAAGCCTGGGCATGGCCGAGATCGCCATCGTTTCCCTTGCGATGCGCCCGGCCCACTCCTGGTTGCTTCGTAGCTTCCCGGGCCATGTCGCCCCCGTGTACTGCCCAAACGCATCGACGATCCCGACCATGCTAGTGGGCGGAACCAGCCGAAACTCGTCGAACACCAACGTCGTGGCTTTGCTGGGCTGGTGCATGAAGAGCTGTAGGTCCACCACATGGCTCGGGTTCCAGCCGGGCGCGCCGCCGATCGGGAAGTTGGTGAACCCTTTCGGTCCCGGAATCCCGTTCATCCCGTAGCTCTTGGGGTCTTGACCCACGCTGGCAGAAAACAGCAAGGTCTTGCCCGACGGAACAATGCTCATGCCCTGGCGCGAGTGGTTGTTGCCGTCGCCCTTCGGGTCGTCGTCAGCCCGAAACCCAAAGGTCGCCGGCTCCTTTCCCGGGTTCGTAACCTTGAAGGAGATTGCGCCAACCTGGCCAAGGTCCAGTGGCGTCGCCGGCTTGAAGTGAACCGACGGCCACTCCGACGTGCCGAAGACGACGACCATCCCCCTCCCGCTCGGGTGGAGCGAGGCCACCGTGTCGTTCCCCGCCCACTGGCGTACTTTGTCGAGGCTGTCGATCTCCGCGAAACCAGCCAACCCTTGCATGGCGAGCGCGGCAACCATCGGTGCGACCATGTGGCCAGCATAGTCCGTATCTGGGCGGGGCGGCGCTGGTGATATGCTCGGCCTATGCAGAGTCCCAAAGAAGTGGCAACCAAGTGTCTGGCCGGAGTCCTTGCTCTAGGCGCGCTCGCCTGGCTTCAGCAGCCCGCCAGGGCGGAGTCCGAAATGGCGATCCAACCAAAGTCCTCCCCCGTAGCTCGCCATGGGCGTCTTCAGGTCAAGGGCAATCGCATCCTCGGAAAGGACGGAAGGCCCGCCAGCCTTGCCGGAATGAGCCTTTTCTGGAGCCAGTGGATTCCCCAGTACTACACCGCCGAAACCGTTGCCTGGCTGAAGAAGGACTGGAACGCCACCGTCATCCGTGCCGCCATCGCGGCTGTCCCCGGAGGCTACGTGGAGCATCCAGAAGCCGAGATGGCCAAGGCCAGGACCGTGATCGATGCCGCCGTCAAGGAAGGCGTCTACGTGATCGTCGACTGGCACGACCACCGTGCCGAACAGCACGCAGACCAGGCGGCCACCTTCTTCGCCGAGATCGCCAAACGCTACGGCAAGAAAGCCAATCTCATCTACGAGATTTACAACGAGCCCCTCAAAGTCAGCTGGCCCAACGTGATCAAGCCCTACGCGGAGAAGGTCATCGCCGCCATCCGCAAGCACGACCCGGACAACCTGATCGTCGTTGGAAACCCGTCCTGGTCCCAAGACGTGGACGTGGCCGCCGCCGACCCCATCAAGGACCCGAACGTCGCCTACGCCCTCCACTTCTACGCCGGCACCCACAAGCAGTGGCTGCGCGACAAAGCCAAGAAGGCAATGGACCTCGGGGCTGCCCTCTTCGTGACCGAGTGGGGAACCGTCAACGCCAACGGAGACGGCGCCATCGACCGCCAGTCCATGGACGAGTGGATCGCGTTCATGAAGGAGAACCACCTCAGCCACTGCAACTGGTCGGTGGCCGACAAGAAGGAAGGCGCTTCCATCCTCAACCCGGGAACGCCTCCCGCAGGCTGGACCGATGCGCAGCTCACCGACTCGGGCCGATACGTAAGAGACCTGATCCGCGGCTGGAAGCCCTGACATGAAACCTCTTCTCCTGCTCGCGGCCTTCGCCCTTGGCAATCCCCTCATGGCAAAAGAGCCCACCCTTGCCGACTACGACGTGTCCTGGCGCTCTCCTTCCGCGGACGCCGCCGGCTCCATGCCGATCGGCAACGGCGAGGTCGTCCTCAACGCCTGGGTGGAAGCCAAGACGGGTGACGTCATGATCCTGATTGGGCGCACCGACGCCCTCAGCGAGATCAGCCGCATCCTGAAAGTGGGCCGTGTGCGGGTCAAGCTTTCGCCCTCGCCCTTCTTGGGCACGGACTTCGAGCAACGCCTAGCCCTCGGGCGCGGCCAGATCGACCTGAAAGGCGACGGTGAGCGCCTCAAGCTCTTTGTGGACAGCGAGGCCCACGTGGTCCACCTCGCGGGAAAGCTGCGCAAGCCCCGCTCGGTGCGAGCCACCCTGGAAGTCTGGCGAGACCAGCCCCGTCCGCTCCCTCGGTCGGATCGGGAGTCCGGCTGGTCCATCATGGATGCCCCGTTCCCCCTCGTTGAGTCTGCCGACGTGGTCGTCCCCGGCGTTAGCGAGCTTGGCTGGTACCACCACAACGCCACCTCGGTCGTCCCCAAGCTCTGGGAGAACCAGAGCCTGACCGGGCTTCCCGGAACCTTCGACCCGATCCTCGGGCGCACTTCCGGCGGCTGGATGGCTGGCTCCGGCCTTCGCCGCAACAGCGACAAAGTACTTGCTTCGGATGGCGAGGTCGCCGAGCTCGATCTCAAGGTCGCCACCCACACCGCGATGTCCATCCCAGCTTGGCAAGCGGGAGTCCAGCATCAACTCGCCAAATCCCCGACCGCCGCCGCCGAAGCCCGCACCAAGCGATGGTGGGCCAAGTTTTGGAACCGGTCCCACGTTTACATCCAGGAGTCGACCTCCGGACAAGGCATCCCGCAGAACACCCACGCCCTTCGCGTTGGCGTCGACTCGGGCGGAGGCAACGCGTTCCCCGGCGCGATCGCAGATCTTAAGCTCCAAGACCGCCCGGACGGCCCTTCGGTTGCCTCGGAAGCCTTCCGCCCGCAGGGCTATCTGAAGGTCCAGGCCACGATCACCCCAACCGAACTCCGGCCCGGGCGAATCGTGGACAAGCTCACCGCCGGCCAGAACGACGGATTCCTCTTCGATACCCACCCCGGCAACGCCCTGCGCCTCATCGTCGGCGACCTTGAGCTCAGCGCCCCCAACTGCCTCAAGGCGGGAATCCCACAACGCGTGGAGGCCCTTTACGACGCCAAGACCGGCGAGGCCGGCATCCTGCTGAACGGCAAACAAATCGCCCACCGAACCCCCGAGAGCGGCTCCCTGATCACCCGTGGCTACATCCTCCAGCGCTACGTCCAGGCCTGCCAGGGCCGCGGCGAGTTCCCCATCAAGTTCAACGGCGGCTACTTCACCGTCGAGCCCTCCGCGATGGGCCTGAACAGCAACCCCGACTACCGGAAGTGGGGAGATTGCCACTGGTTCCAGAACCAGCGCCACATGGTCCACCCGATGCTTGCCATGGGCGACCTGGAAATGACCGACCCGTTCTTCCGACTCTACGAAAAGGTCCGCCCGCTGGCCGAGGCTCGCACCCAGAAGTACCACGGCGCCCAGGGCGCTTACTTCCCGGAGACGATGTCCGTCTACGGCACCTACTCCGGCAACGACTACGGCTGGAACCGCGCCGGCCTCCAGCCCAAAGACGTGCAGTGCCCGTGGTGGGACGACGCCTGGAACCAGGGTCCGGAGCTGGTCGCCCTGATGCTCGACCGGTGGGACTACTCCCGAGACGAGAAGTTCCTCAAGGAGCGGGTCATCCCCATGGCGAAGTCGGTGCTCCAGTACTTCGACACCCGCTTCACCAAAGACCCCAACCGCAAGATCGTTCTGAGCCCAACCCAGGTGGTGGAGACCTACTGGAGCGACGTGGTGAACGACATGCCCACCGTGGCCGGCCTCATCGCCATCACCGATCGCCTGGTCCACCTCCCGTCGCGCCTGATCTCGGACGAGGACCGGGCGACTTTCGCCCGCCTCCGCGCCGCCTGCCCGGATTTGCCGGTCGAGGACTCTCCCCGAGGCCCCGAGCTCGCCCCCGCCGCCAAGTACAAGAACGAGCGGAGCAACGTGGAGAACGGCGAACTGTACGCCGTCTGGCCCTTCCAACTCGTGTCTGTCGGCTCGGCCAAACTTCTCGAGGAAGCCAAACGAGCCTACGCCTCCCGCGGCAACCACCTGGACAACGGCTGGGGCTACGACGGCAACGTGGCCGCCCTCCTCGGGATGCGAGACGAGGCCGCCCGAATCCTGCGCGCCAAAGCTCGCAACTCCCACCCCGCCTACCGCTGGCCCGCCACCTGGGGACCCAACTTCGACTGGCTCCCCGACATGAACCACGGCGGCAACCTCCTCAACACCACGAACCTGATGCTCCTCCAAGCCGACCCGCTGGAAGCCGGCGGCAAGATTCGCCTCTTGCCCGCGTGGCCCAAGGACTGGGATGTAAGGTTCAAGCTCCACGCGCCGGGCAACACCACGGTGGAATGCGTGTACGAGGGCGGCAAGGTCAAGTCCCTAAAGGTGCTCCCCAAGACCAGAGCCAGGGACCTGCTCCTCCCGTAACGCAGCCCTTCCCGGCCGCATCCGGAGCGCACGACTTGTCGCGCCAAGTCGGTACTTTTGAACCTAGCTCGATGCGTTTTTGGGCCTGTTATCCGCACACCTTCTGGTGAAACACGCGGGGAGTTGCCACGTGACCATTGATTGCCCCACCCCGTATCGCGGGGCCTGAGTCGTTTTGGCAGTCCACGCATTCTTCGCGGTCAGGATGGCGGTCCGTCAAGCAGAAACGCCAGGACGCGGCGGTTCCGTGACCCCATACGATAGTGGGAGCGTCCCGGAATACTGTTGCGAAATGACTTTCCGGTCATGGAAACTAGGATTCGATTCTCGCCTACTCGCCCTGACCTGCCAGATCAAAGCATGAGCCCCATCAAATCCAAGCAGCGAGCAGTCGATCAAGAAGAGGTCCTCACCCCGGAGGCTTCACATGCACCTATGGCTGTGCCAACGATAGGCCAATTCCTTTCGGCTGGAGAGGCGCCCGAAGAGCGGTTCCAATTCCCCTCCCTTGGAGGGGTGCCCGAAGAGCGGTGCGAATTCCCCTCCCTTGGAGGGGTGCCCAAAGGGCGGGGTGGTCCGTTCCCCGGCTGCGGAGAGTTGCCCGAAGGGCGGGGTGGTCAATGAGAGCCACCAAGCTCTACCGAGCCCTGCCCTACAATCCACGGCTGAAAGCAAGGGCCAAGGAACTGCGCAAGGCGGGAATGCTCCACGAGGCTCTGATGTGGAATCAGCTCAAGCGAGGAAGCCTGAACGGGCTCGACTTCGATAGGCAGAAGATCATCGGAAACTACATCGTCGACTTCTTCTGCGCGGAGAAGTCTGTGGTGATCGAACTCGACGGATCGTCGCACATCGATCGCGAAGAGTACAACGAGCGCCGCGACGCTTTCCTGCGGAGCTTAGGGCTAACGGTTCTTCGGATTCCCGTGAGCGCGGTATTGGGGAACATGGAAGGGGTTGTGGAGTACCTGAGAGACCACCCCGGCCTAGCGGCCACCCCTCCAAAGGAGGGGAATTGAGCCTAGCCAGCTTCACTCTGCGCGGACGGAACCCGGATGCCTGACCGCTGCTTGAGGTCCTCGATCCATACCGGCAAGCTGAATGACCTCTCGATCCGGAGTATCACTGCCGAAGTAGGTCCCATCGAACGGTCAACCCCGCAACTCAGGGTGTCAAGGGTACGAGCGCTCGGCTGAAACGCGTTCAGCTATTGCCCTGCCTGTTCGAACAGTGAAGTCCTTCATGCCTCCCGAGGTTGTGCCCGGAAGGACCGACGAGGCAGCTCATATCTGTGAGTAGGTTCAGGAACCACCACGAGTCGCGGTCTTCGCCTGAGCTCCCGAAGCTCTGGATGAGCAGATCGTACGAAAGGGCAATGGTTACATCGGCGAAGTCACCGACGCCGACCGATTCAACGATATGCTTGCCGGCGGCCACGTTCTCTAGGAAACTGTGGGCCAGCGCGCGCGCGTTTGCGTTGTACTCCAGTAGCGGCGGTTCTTCGGCGTCATAGAACCAGCCTTCCTCGTCCTGGTCGGAGGATCCGAGGATGACCCGTCCGCGGTGGATGACGCGCCAGTCGGCCCAGATGAACTTGAGCCAGAAGTCGCCGTGTGTGGTTGGCTCGCCGTGTTTGTTGCTTGCCGGCTTCTGCAGTCCGAACTCAAACACCTGCCCAACTGCGCGCCGGATGGCGGTAAGGGGCTGCGCACAGATGGGTTGTAGGAGCTCGTTGAGAAGGGGGGTATCCAGTGAGTTGCCTTGATGCGGCACGGTTGGAGAGTACCGTCATGCAAAGAGGAACTCCCTACAAACAATTGGCACCAACCGGTTGACTTAGCGCCAAACCATCTTCCCATGAGAGGCAGGAGCTTTGTTCGCGAAAGCTAAGCCTTACCCGTGGGAATGCCAGGCGACGCTCCGGCGGCGACGGAGGGGGCTCGCACTCGGAAAGCGGGGCGTGTCCCCCCTTCTGTCATGCGCCCTTTAGAGCCTAAGGGGAAGGATCTTGATCCTGCAGATCGAGATGCCCTGGCTTTGCCAGGGCCAGGTTGACTTCGGCCGGCTATCGCAACGGAATGGTTGGAGACCCTGTGCCTAACCCAGCCCGCCGCCCCGAAATACGTCCCGTCACGACGAGGAACCTTACGCGGAGGGCGTGATGATGATATTCGACGCTCTTCTCGCAACCGCCAACCATCAACCAAAAATTACGTCCCGTCCCGACCAAAACCTTCTGCGGACGGCGGGACGGGACGTGATTGGAGCGCCCCTAGGGCGCTTTGCGGAAGATGAGGTTGCCGCCGTCCATCTTGAGGTTCAGGTACAGCTTGCCGCCCTGAACCACGTACGACCCCACGTAAGGGAGGTCCTTCAGGAACCGGTCGTGGTGCGAGCCGGGACCCGGCATCGCGCGGGTCAGCCCGCCCATCTTGAAGCTCAGCTGCCCGCTGCCGCCGGTGGCCACGGCGGTGCCGCGGTTCACGTCCGCGCGAATCGCCGTCTTGCCGTCCGCCATGATCTGCAGCGTGTACTTGCTCGGGTCCTCAACCGCAACCTTCGTGTCGTCGCTGTACTCGAAGCCTGTGAGCTGCCAAACCACGCCGGTGATCCGGCTGTCTCGGACTCCGCCCACGACCGACTTCATCGCCGGAGCCAGCGGGCTCGAGGTCCGCAGGTAAGGGGCAAGCTCCGCCCAGGTGAACTTCACCACGTAGCGGCCTTCGGCGTACGCGCCCACGGCATAGTTCTCGAAGACCCAGGAGATGCCGCTCGCGGTGGCCAGCCAGCGCTCGGCCAGTTCGGCGTCCACCGTCGGAGTCTGAACGTCCGCGCCAAAGCGTGCCTTCTTGATCTCGACCAGCTTCGGGATGATCAACGCGTCCACCAGCGCCTGGGTCTGGCCCGGCCTAAGAATGTCCTTCAGCGTCAGCTGCTTCGCCTTGCCGTCCACCAACCCAAAGTTGGAGGGTCGCAGGAAGGTGTTCGGGTGGGCGCCGCCGGTGTAGGCAACCGTCTCCCGGAGCACCGAGATCAGGGAGCTGTCGGCAAGGCTCGCCGTGCAGTTCGAATCGTAGGAGTAAGGCTCCGTCGGCTTTCCGCCGTTGGCCTTCCACATCTTCTTGAGGTCCTGGTCCACGCTCATCTCGCGGCTCTCGCGCACGAACTCGTTGAAGCCGGTTCGCATGGCGGTACCCACCGATCGCGAAGCCAACGAGGCCACCGAACTGCCGTAGCCAAAGTTCGGAATGTGGACGTTCCCGCTGAAGTAGCCCGCCTTGGAAGCAGACATCGTCCGGTAGGTCACCGGAACCGAAGACGCGAAACTCGCAGACGAAAGGCAGATCGCGCCCAGGGGCAACGCGATGCGATGGAATAGGCTCCTCATGGCGCAAAGGTACTTGGTTCAAGCGGCCCTTCCCAAGACTCGCGAGAAGTCCTGCCAGGAAATGGCACGGACCCAGGTCAGGGCCTAAGGACGGACCGAGTAAAGCGACGTTCGGGCGGCGATGAACAGCGTCTTCCCATCCGGTCCGCCAAACATCAACTGGATCGGCCGCTCCGGCACCCGAATCGTCCGCACCAGTTTCCCGCTGGGATCGTACACGAACACCTGGCCCGCCCCGATGTACACATTGCCCGCCGAATCGACCGCCAAACCCTCGCCACCCTGCTCCGCGAACAGCTTCCCATCGGTAAGCGAGCCCCGCTCATCCACCTTTGCGGAGTACGTTCGAAGGTTGTTCTCGCCCATCGTGTACACCGTGTCGCCCGGCTTCGCAACCGCGAGCCCAAACGACCGAATGATCGCCTGAGCCTTCACCCCCCAGCTGGTTCCGCCGTCCAAAAAGTCCTGGTCTGCCGGAAGGAACGTGGACCCATCGAGCGATCGGAACAGGTACTCGTGGCTCCAAGGCTTGCCGGCAACCAGGTCTCGGTTCAGCTCCCAATCGGTGACCGGAATCACGAACCGCTTGCCCGCTTGAGGGGTCGTCTTCTCCGCCTTCAGCACCGCGATCTCCTCTTGGCCCGGCTTGAACGAGAAGACCATCCCCTTGCCCGCCGTAGATACCACGATCAAGTTCCCCGCGAGGTCGAACGCGAGGTTGATCGGCTGAAGCGGGTAGTCCAGCACGGTGGTCAACCCGCCGTTCGTGGCGTCCCATTTGTGGATCCGCTGGAAGCGCGCATCCACAAAGTACGGGTCCCCTTGCGCGTCCACCGCGCCGCCCGAGATGTTGTGGAACCCGCCGACCAACTTGGTCACCTTCGCCGCGTTCTTCTGCGTCCTGGGCTTCTTGCCGGTGACGTCCAGGACGGCGATCTCGCGATTTCGGGCCTCGCCGCCATAGGTGGCGTCGTGGAGCAAGCTGTCGAACGAGGCCTTGCTGTTGCTGTTACAGTGGACGCCCCGAATCCGAACGTCTGACGAACCCGACACCTTCATCGCGTACGGGAACGGTTGAGCCATCGCGATCACCCGGTAGATGTTGGTGTTCGCGAACAGGATGTTCGAACTGTTGTCCACCTCGATCGGCAACGCGAACGATCCCTCGCCCCGCTCCTCTTCGAGCTGGAGCGCATAGAACTTCCAGTTGGAGGCGTTGCGGACCTGGACCTCGTTGCGAACGTGGTGCTCGCTGGACATCTCGTACACCCGGCCCTCGGTGTTGGTGTTAGACACCAGCATCCCGGAGCTGGCAAAAGGCGAGGCCGTCCAGATGTTGGTGAACGTGCCACCACCGCCATCGGTTACCCAAAGGCTCGGGTACTGAGAGTCCCATCGTCGGCTCGGGTCGGGATCGCCCGAGCGGTCCGCGTTGTAGATCTGCGACCAAGGCACGCTCCCATGCCCGCCCAGGAACTTCACGTCCTGCATCATCGAGCTCGCGCCCGCCATCCATTTGGCGGCTACGGCGCCGACGTTGTTGCCGCCGGTATCCAGCCCGATCCCGGTGACGATGTTGCGCCCGCCTTTCGGAGCCTCGATCAGCGCCACCGGGTTGCCGGGGAACGGCGAGCCGGAGGGCCGGAAGCCGCCCTGGTTCGCGGGCGCCGCTTCCGGAATCCCCGAGAACGCCGGGGTCCGGTCCTTGATCAGGATCTGGGTCGTGAACGGGTGCAGCCCGATCAGGACGGTGTCCGGGCGCAGCCGGATTGGCTCGGTTACGCGGTACTTGCCGGTGGGCAGGTAGATCGTCGGGTACTTGGCGATCGCGGCTTTGAGAACCGCCGTGTCGTCGGTCTCTCCGTCTCCCTTCGCGCCCAGGGTCGCCAGGTTCACCCACGTGCCAGCGGGAGGAAGCGGGAAATGGTCCGTAGCAACCGGCGACGGCATCGAAGCCAGGGCCTTAGCCTGGTACCGAGTCGCGATCTCGGGGTCGAGGCCCAAGTCGGCGTAAGTCAGTCCGTGCGAGAACGAGGTCACCGCGTAGGTTCCGCCCTTCCCGGCAATCTTGGTCCCGCTCTCGCGGAACTGCGCGAAGGTCGGCACGTTGCGGCACGCCACGTTCTGCACGTTGATCTGCGTGCGGAGGCTCTTCTCTCGACTGATGACCACCGCCGGACCGCTGACGTCTTCCACCCGAGCGTCGCTCATCCACAGGTATTCCGGGCTGTCTGGCTCAACCTCGACGGCGGTGGGTACGTTCCGGAAGGTGGGCCGAATCAGGGTGAGGCCCGCCGCCAAAGTCCGAATCGCCGATCCAGTCTGCCCTTCAAAGGTCGAATCCACCAGCGTGAACGGCCAACCCGGCGACGGAGTTCGCGTGATGATCCCATGCTGCCCGCCGAAGAACCTCAAGTCCTCTGCGATGTTCCCGGTCTCGTGCATCCCGGCCAGCGCGGTTCCCAGTCGGAAGTCCATGTGGGAAAGGAAGCAGTGCTGCGCGTACTTTGCCCGAACTCCCACCGCTCCGGGATTGCCCTCCGCGATCTCCAAATCCACGTTGCTCATGGCGGAGTAGAAGGTGCCGGGATTTGCGTCGCCCGGATAGCCAAGATCAGGAAACACACCTGAGACCTTGGAGAGGTCGAACGGCTTCTTGTCCCGCGAGCGCTGGCCGGCAAAGAAGACCATCAGCTTCTCGACCTTCTCGTAGCCAAAAGTCTTTGGCCCGAGGAGAAAAGTGGGTCGGGTTGCTCCGAAACCGATCAGCCGGATTCCGGCCCAAACCTGGATCGTGTCGCTGAGCCGGTACCGGCCGGAGGGCACGAACACGATGCCTTCGCCGCGCGTGTCCTGGACCTGGTCGATCGCCCGCTGGATCGCCGCCGTCGCGTCCTGGACGCCGTCGGCAGGGGCCTCGAGGTAGACCGCGTGAGGGTCGTTTAGGCGAGCCGGATAGTACGAGGTTCCGGGAGGGGTCGAGAAGGAATGAGAGGCCATGGCGAGTGCGACGAGGAGGAGTGCCATATCGTGTTCGGTCCGCGCTGACTGACTGACTGACCTCACTCTACCCATCACCCCGAAGTCGCCCAACGTCAACCAATCGGCCCCGACCCTGGGCCAAACTTGAGGGCCGAACACGAACTTGGATCCTGCCATGAACACCTTGTGCTGCTACAACCTCGCCGATCGTGCGCCCGCTCAGACTTCCAGAGGCCCCCGATGATCGATGGGCAGGCAACGATGGAGGTTGGGGGCGAGCTCGTCGCCGTACTTCCCAACGGGTCTTCGACCGTAGTCGCGGTTCCGAGCGGTCAGGATGGGGTCGTCGTCGCCGTCAACTTGAAGGTCCCGATCGCCGATGCCACTCTCCACCATGCAGGCTTCGTCCGGACGTTCAACGAACCCCTGAGGCCAGCCGTGGGAGACTGGAGGACCGGAACCCCTTCGCCGCTCGTCGGGGAACTTCACCTGTCGATGGAGTTGGGCGAGGCGCCGTTTGGCCTTTACCCTCCGCTGGTCGTCTTCGCCCAAAACCAAACCTGGCTGATCGGACCGATCAGCCAGAACGTCCGTAGGGTCCTTTGGCGCTGGAAAGAGGACCCGGACGGTGACCTGACGGTGGAGGCCACGCTGGTCGGCGAGTCCGAGAGCAGCGTCCGCGAGGTGTTCTTCATCCAGCACTGGGACACCCCAAGGGAGCTGACCCCGGACCTGTTCCACGAGTACAACCACGCCCTAGGCCAAGCTGGGTGCGGAAGGACTCCTCTGCCGGGGGTGACTTGGGCGACCTGGAATGACGGAGTCTTCCGGGATATCGACCAGGAGCGCATCCTGCGCACCGCCGACTTCCTCCGCGAGGAGTTCACGAACGTGCGTTGGATCCAAGTAGACGATGGCTGGGCAGGCCCCTTGGCCGCCGTTCCCAACGAGGATGGGACGCTCGGTATGTCGGATTTCGCTTGCTTCTACAAGCTAGGGAAGCTGGAGGGCGATGCCCGGATTCCCGGCGGCATGAAGCACCTGGCCGACGAAATCCGCGCGCGTGGCTTTCGCCCGATGATCTGGCTCACGCCCTCGGTGGACTACCGGTCAGAACTCTTCCAGGACCATCCAGACTGGTTTCAGCCGGACCTCCGCCTTCACTTTGTGCCGGAGATGAGGTTCCTAGATCTCTCCGTACCCGAGGCTCGAGACTACGTTCAGCACGTCTTTCGAACCGCGTTCGGAGAGTGGGGATACGGGGGCTGCAAGCTGGATTTCTGGTCGATGGGCTTCGAGCAACCGGACGCTACGAGCCGGCTCAAGGGCAAGAGCTCCGTCGAGTGGGAGCGCTGGTTCCTGGACGAGCTTCGGTCGGCGGTAGGCGAGGACGGGCTTCTCCTGCACTGCATCGATCTCCCCTTCGGAACCCCGTTCCGATCCCGCTGGTTCGACAACTTCCGCCTCTACGCGGACAGCGAAGGCATCTGCGCGCACCCCGAGATGATGAAGGAGCAGGCGCGCTGGACCGCGTACCTCACCGCCCTGTACGGCGTCCAACGCTTCTGGACTCCCAACGCGGATGGGTACGGCACGTTCCCCCATATCGGGATGCCCGCCAACACCCATCGGCTCTGGGGGGCGTTCCTTCTGGGGAGTGGATCGGTGACGGAGCTGGCAGGCTGGCTTGCCGAGGTGCCGGATCGCGAGGCGGTGGAGCGGGTTCGGCTGGTGGCGGAGTGGGCTTCCCCAGGGGCCCCGGTGTCGGTACCTGGTTACGACTTCGCGGAGGGATCGCTGGACCCTCCCGCCCATTGGGTTCGGGGAGGAGCGGCCCCGCTGGTCGCACTCACGAACTGGGGGGCGGAGCCGCTTCGGCACATGGTGGGCAGCGCATTCCGGGGCCTGTTCTCGGGACGAACTTATACCCAAGGGGAGATCGTGGAAGTCCCGGCCGGGGATGGCGAGGTCCTGGTCCCGCTAGATCGCTAGGCTCACGGTCTGCCCGGCCCTGACCTGGACACTTGGAAGACCGTAGGTGAAGCTGGAGCCAAGGGGTCCGGCGCCGGGCTCGACATGAACGGATATGCGGGCGTCGAACTGGGTGGGGTTGCTGATGTGCAGGGTGCTTCCTTCCAGAACGGCGTCCACGTGATCGAACGTCACGCACCGTCCTGTCTGCGGATCTACGTAGATTCCCGGCACCTCCCAGACGGTGAGAAGGGCGCTGATGCTGCTCCAGCAGTCGATATTGAATCCTTCGCCAACCGGAATCCGGTCACCTTCCCAGTCGCTCGTGTTCACGCGCTCGCAACTCCCTCCCGGCAGCATGTCGAAGATCGGCTGGTCCTCTCGGTAGAGGTACTGCACGACCCCGTGGGCGATGTCGCGGAGCAACTCCAAGTACCGAGGGTCGCCGGTAGCCCGAGCCAGCTTCAGGAGGGATGACCCGGAAAGCGTACAGATTCCGGGCGCCGAGTGCTTGTTCTGCAGGTTCGCCCAAACGCTGCCAGTGGTTCGAATGTCCAGCCGGCCCAGGGTGGATTCGGGCGGAAACGCGAAGTCGTATGGCATGACCCAGGTCGAGGCCAGGTGGGCGCAGGCCTCCGCGTCGGCCAGCCAACCTCCCTGCGGATCGAGTTCGTGGAGCTCGACAAGCGATTCGAGAAGGCCGAAGCAGGACTCGCTGTCCGGGGCGTGCACGGCTTCACCAGGCCCACCGTTTGTATAGCCGATGTTCAGGTACCGCTCGACCATGGCCCGCGCCGAGGCCCGGGCCACCTCCAGATACCGTGGGTCGTCGAGCTCGATGTAGGCGTGGACAAGCGCCGCCGGAATGATCCCGCCACTGGTGGTGTCGCCCGATCGGATCTCGCCGTCGAACTGGGAAACGAACATGCCGAACCGGTCGTTCTTCTCCCAGATCGAAGACAGGGCATCGGCGGCTCGCCGCGCGGAGGAGAGCCACTCCCCTTTGATCGGCCGGCCTTGGCGACGCCGAAGGTCGATCGTCTTGAGGAGGAAGTACAGGACGTCTCCGCTGCGACGGACCAGATGCCAATCGTGCCCGTACGTCATGTCGACCATGTCGGTGTCGAACCGGCCGTCGATACAAAAGCTCCAGTACAAGCCAGACGGGTTCTGGGCCGGACCCGAGATGAAGTCCAGCATTCGGTTCACGCGTTCCAAGGTTTCGGGGGCCTCGCTGTAGGCGAGTCCGTACGTTTGGATGCCGCCCCCGACCCAGCCGGCTTGCCACTGGCCGTACTCCCAGGTTCCGTCGCTGAGCATGTAGTAGCCGAGGGATTCGTTCCAGTACCGCTGGTTGTGCTTGTCCTCCAGCAGCCGCGCGGCGGCGGAGAAGGGGAAGGAGTGGCGGCCACCCTCGGGCAGCCCTCGCTTGCGGAACGAGAAGAAGGACCGGTAGAGGTCTCGTGGGGTTGTGCTCTCGAAGGTGGTTCTAACGATCCGGACGCTCAGGGTGGCGCCAACGGCGGGGCGGGGGGCTTGGTCGGGAGATTCGCGCCACTCCGGGTTCCCCTCGTACACGCGGCCTTCGCGGACGCCTGGAAAGAGGAAGGCGACCCTTAGCTTGTCGGTTTCGATGGCCTCCAGTCCGATGTCGCCCCAGTCGCAACGCTGAGAAGTGCGGAGCCACCAGCCCGCCTCGGCGATGCCGATGGCGGGGACCGAAGCGTCCCCGGCCAGAAGCTGCAAGGAGGGTAGGGCCGGAATCCGGCTGACTGTGGTGGGGAGGTCGGGGACGAAGTCGGCGGGGTCCTCGAGGATGCAGGGGTACTTGAGAGGAAGGATGCGGAATCGGTTGCCCGCGTACACGGCGGCGGGTATCGACAGGTGGGACCCGGCGGGGGCTTCCTCGCCGAATCCCAGACAGATTCCGCCTTCGCCTTGTGCCTCGACTTGGGCCGAGAGCAGGTAGGCGTCCTCGGTTTGTTGGAGGGATACGGCGATCCGCCAGCCGGCGGCTTCGAGGGCCGCGACCTCGGCGGGGATGCTCGGACTAAAGTCCGTAGCCCAGATGCGGACTGAAGTCCGCGCTCCGGGCGGCGCTTCCGCGCCGAAGACGCGCAGAAAGACCTCCGGCATCTAGATGGACACCATGGCGTTTCCGCCGCAGACAGGCAGGAACGCGCCCGTCACGAAGCCCGCCAAGTCGGAGGCCAAGAACGCAACCGCGTTCGCAATGTCCTCCTCCGATCCAGTCCGCTTCATGGGCACTTTCTCCCGATACTCGCGATGCGCGTCGGAGCCGTCCTTGCGGTACTTCTCGCTCTCGATCCATCCGGGGGCCACTTGGTTCACCGTGATGCCATCCGGGCCAAGTTCCTTGGCGAGGACGCGTACGATGCCGTCCAAACCGCGCTTCGCGGAAGCGTATGCCCCCATGCCTGCACCGGCCACGATTGCGCACTCCGTGTTGATTGCCACAAAGCGCCCGCCTCCCGCTTCCCGCATTCCGGGCGCGAACGCTTTCGCAAGGTGGACCAGCTGGAGGACGCAACTTTGGTACTGGCTGTCGAAGTCCTCGATCGGCTGATCGAGGATCGGCTTCCAATCGTACTGAACGACCGCATTCGCCACGACGATGTCCACCCGACCAAGTTCTCGGGCAACCGCGTTCACCTCGTCCGCGAGCCGAACGTCGGCGCGGAAGGCGGCTGCGTCGAGTTCCTGGGCAAGGCGTTCTGCCGCGTCGGCTTGGCTGAAGTAGGTGAACGCCACCTCCGCTCCCGCATCCCACAGGGTGCGACAAATCTCCCGGCCGAGTTCCCCGGTACCGCCGGTAACAAGAGCGCGTTTGCCAGTCAGATCGATGGCGAGCATGGCGGGGCAGGTTACCTTTGCCCCCTTAGGGCGAGAGGGCCCGAGATTCTCTATACTCGCGGTATGAGCCTCTTTCGGCCCGCCTTTGATGCCTCGCCTTACGTTCGCACCGGCGAGAACCTCACTGAACTCGCCTTCCCGCTGGGTGGAATCTCGACTGGCTGTGTGAGCCTGGATGGCCGGGGCGCGCTCCGAGACTGGGAGATATTCGGCCAGCCGAATAAAGGCTCGTGGCTCAACTACACCTTCCCGAGCCTCTGGGTAGGTGAGGCAAACGGCACTTCCCACGCGCTCACCGTGCTGGGCCCGCGGACGCGAGATTGGGTCGGCGATGGTTCGTCCTTCTGGGCGTACGGCCACGGCCAGTTCTTTCGCCTCATGGACGGGCTTCCTGGCTTCGACGATGTAGAGTTCACTGGCACCTTCCCGGTCGCGCGGCTGAAGTTTGTGAAGGACTCCCTCCCCGTCGAGGTGGAACTGGCGGGCCTCAACCCGTTCATCCCGCACGATGTGCGTTCTTCGTCTTTCCCTGCCGCCACCCTGACCTACCGGATTACCAACCGATCCAGCAAGCCGGTCGACCTCTGCTTGGCCTGGTCCCTCCAGAACCCAGTCGGCCTCGGCGTGGAGGGGGAGGCGGAAGACCGGGCCACGAACACCTGGTTCGATGAGGACGGCCTAAGGGGCATCCAGTTTGCCAACGCCCGGTTCGCTGGGGACGACGTTCGGGCCGGCGAGTTCGTCATGGCGACGACCTTCCCAAACGTCGTGCATCAAGAGCGCTGGTCGGACGAAGGCTGGTGGGACACCGTCCGGGCCTTCTGGAACCGCTTCCGAAAGGACGGCACTTTCGACGAGCCCAAGGCCACCGACTCGCAGTACCGCGTCCCGGCGTCCCTCGGGTGCCGAGCGACCCTGGCGCCGGGCGAAAGCGTGGAAATGCCGTTCACCTTCGCATGGCGGTTCCCGAATGCCAAGAAGCTTTGGAAGGACGAGGAGCCGCTCTGGAAAGCCCACTACGGAACCGTGTGGCCGAGCGCCAGAGAAGCCGCGAAGGAACTGGCTTCTCGTAGCGAAGAGCTCACGCTGAAGACCTTAGCCTTTGAGGAAGCCCTGTACGGCGGAAGCCTAGGCCCTGAGGTTCTGGAGTCCGTGGGGGCAACGCTCTCGACCCTCCACACCCCGACCGTGATCCGGCTCGAGGACGGCTCGTTCTGGGCGTGGGAGGGCTGCTCGGGCAAGGAAGGATGCTGCGAAGGAACCTGCACCCACGTGTGGAACTACGCCGTGGCCCATGCTTTCTTGTTCCCTGAGATCCAGGCAAGCTTCCTGGATTCGTCGCTCAACCACGGGTTCAACTGCGGACCCAAGGGGGATGAGGGTGCCATGCGCTTCCGCATTCCCATCCCCATGGCGGTGCAGACCGACCTTTGGCACGCAGCAAGCGATGGCCAACTCGGGCAGATCGTGCAGGCTTACCGCGATTGGCGTCTCACCGCAAACGAGGAGGTCCTTCGTGGTCGGTGGCCCGCCCTCAAGCAGGCGCTGGCCTTTGCGTGGGTGGAGTGGGATCGCGACCGCGACGGCCTCGTCGATGGCGACATGCACAACACGTACGACATCAACTTCCAGGGCGCCAACCCTCTTACCCAGTTCTTCTATCTAGCCGCCCTGCGGGCGATGGCCGCCATGGCGAAGCACCTGGGAGACCCTGCGGAAGGAGAACTCACCCGGATTGCGGATGCGGGGGCGGAGCTAACGATGGAGAAGATCTGGAACGGGTCCTTCTTCTTCCAACCCGGCGACTTCACGCCCCAGGACTCCGCCCGGTACCAGCACGGCCCCGGCTGCCTTAGCGATCAGGTGTTCGGGCAGCTCTGCGCCAGCCTTGCCGGGCTTGGGCATCTGGTGGACGGAGACGCCATCCGGAGCGCTCTCAAGAGCATCTACGACCACAACTTCCGGGCTCCCCTGGGCGCCCATGAGAACCTCCAACGCACCTATGCGTTCTCCGACGAGACCGGCCTCTTGCTCTGCACCTGGCCGGACGGCGGGATGCCGTTCTATCCGTTCGTGTATTCGGACGAGGTCTGGAGCGGCATCGAGTACCAGGTGGCCAGCCACATGGCTCTGGAAGGCATGGAGGACGAGGCCCGCGCCATCCTGCGCGGTATCCGCGGGCGCCATAGCGGAACTCGCCGCAATCCCTGGAACGAGTTCGAGTGCGGTTCTCACTACGCCCGCGCCCTGGCCTCCTACGGAGTCCTCATCGGCCTCACTGGATTCAAGTACGACGCAGTCGCCGGAACCCTAGAGTTTCGCAAGGAGCCCTTCCGTTCCCTCTGGAGCGTCCCTGGAAAGACTGCGGGGACGGGTGCCTGGGGCGTCGCCGAGCGGAAGCTGGACGGCACCCTTGAGGTCCAGACCATTGCCGGAAGCCTGCCCCAAAGCGTAAGAATTCAGCCCTAGACGGCGTAGATTTCCTTGACGATGGAAGGATCTTGTTGTAAGATGCACCGAATGTGAGCAAACGATTGCTCACTCCAAATTCCATGACAACGATTAGTGAACCCACCGCTCAGGAAATGATCACGGCGGCCGAGCGAGAAGCCTTTCTGGAGAATGGCTACCACGTGATTCGAGGTGCCGTGCCGGCGGACCGCGTCGCGCGCTATCGCGAGGCTCTTATCAAGGTCCTGAAGACTCCCAAGGATCATCCTTACGCCTCTCGGTTTCTTGAGGCATCGATCCCCGGGGCGCCCCCAACCGAAGCCAATCCCTTCGGCCGCTGGGCTGGATTCGACTTGCCCTTGTTCAACGAGGTCTTCTACGATTTTGTCTTCGAACCCAAGATCGGCCTCACCGTTGCCGGGCTGCTCGGGGGCGACGTGAACCTATACGAGACGGGCTGTGTGGCCAAAGTGCCTGGGTTCCCGGGGAACTACCGAGATTGGCACCAGGACTCGGAGTACAGCGACCCCCAGTCGAACGAGTTTAACGTAACCGTCATCACGTACCTGGACGACATGGACGGAACCTCCGGAGTCACCGGCGTCGTGCCGGGAACCCACAAGGTGGGCGCCCTTACGCACGCGATCCCGACCGAAACCCACACCAGCGGCGCGCGCGAAGTCGCCGACAAAGGACGCTACGAGGCGAAAGCCGTCTTCCCGACCGTCAAGGCCGGAGACACGTTGGTGTTCTTTGGACGGTTGGTCCACAAGTCGGCCTCGAACGATTCGGACTCCGACCGACTGAGCCTCGCCTACAACTTCACTCGCTCCGACACGTACGACCTCAAAGAGATCGCCCGCTGGATCGGAGCCGCAACGCCCGTCGTTCGCGACGGTCGAATCTATCGTCCCTCGACCCTTTCCTGACCTGTATTACTTTCTGTCACGAGCCAATGGAGGCAACCATGACTAATCTGGATAACCATCCCCGCACAAGCAATCGAGCCTTTACCCTCATCGAATTGCTGGTGGTCATCGCGATCATCGCGATCCTCGCCGCAATCCTCTTCCCGGTCTTCGCCCAGGCGAAGGAAGCCGCAAAGAAGACCACGTCGATCTCGAATACCAAGCAGACGACTCTGTCCATCATCATGTACGCGGGCGACTACGACGACAACTGTGTGCCGCTCACCAACATGCAGTCCGGCGTCCCGTTCACTTGGGGCATGATGGTCAACCCGTACTCCAAGAACTTCGACATCCTGAAGGAGCCGAACGATGGCACCTAGAGCGAAGGCCAGTGGATCCAGAACGCCGCCGACTGGGGCCTCGGGATTTCGCCTCCTCTGAGCGGCTATCAGCGAGACTTCCTGCGCACGTTCTTCGGTAGCTGGGGTCTCAACTACGTGTACTGGTCGCCCGTCGTGAACGACGTCGACCAGATCCGAGTTGGCCAGCCGCTGACCCGGTCGGGAAGCCCAGCCCGCCAGATCTTGATCGTGGGCGGCATGGGTAGCAACGCCAACGGTACGTGGCCGAAGTGCGGTGGCACCGCCGCCGGCTACTACGCGATGGATCCCCCCTCGCGGGTTGGCTCCGATAACACCGCCAACAGCTGGAACCAGGGCTGGTACCTCGAGCGCGGCGTGAACGGCGACGCCTGTGGCGGCGGTTCGTGGAACCTGTACAACGCCTACGGCTCCGCTTGGGGTCGCTACACCCGGGGCAACAACGGCCCGGGCGATCCGGGCAAGGTCCCGGTGGGCTTCGTCGACGGCCACGTCGAGTCGCTTAGCATCGGCAAACTGCTCGAAGGCGCGGAGTACCCGGCCGCCGAGCCGCTCAGCGCTCGCGGAGTGGTGGATCAGTCCAAGTACCGGTTCGGCTATGGCGAGTAAAGCGCTGCTCTCGGTGGCGATCGTGATGTCTCTGGCCGGATGCCAGCAAGAGATCGTGAAGGCGGGGGTTCCCCCGCCTGCCGCCAACAACAACGACGCGGCGGCGGGACGCAAGAACGACACCGTTCCCAAAGCCCCCAGCACGCGGGGAGGCCTCGACCTTCCCAAGCAACTCCCGAAAGGCCCCTACTAGGTTCCTTTCCGGCAGACCTGGCCCCGTCCTTTCAACGAAAGGGCGGGGCTTGTGTTGTCTGGTCGCAAGAGAAAGCCGGACCCCCGCTGAGGAGGGGCCCTACTTCCCGCCGGTGAGAGAAATCCCGCGCACAAAGTAGCGCTGGCCCACCAAGAACACCACCACGATCGGCAGCATGGCGATCAGGGTCGCCGCCATCAAGTAGTTCCACTGCGTACCCCGCTGGGACTGGAACGTGCGCAGACCTAGTTCCAGCGGCATCAGGTTGCGGTCGCTGATGTACAGCAGGGGGCCAAAGAAGTCGGTCCAAGAACCCACAAAGGTTAGGGTGGCCACGGTCGCCAGGGCGGCCCGCGAAAGCGGCAGGATCAGCCGTAAGAAGATCGTGCCGTGGCCGGCGCCGTCCAGCCGCGCCGCCTCGTCGATCTCGCGCGGGATGCCAAGGAAGAACTGCCGAAGCAGGAACACGTTGAACGCGCCGCCGCCCAGCCACGCCGGCACCCACAGCGGCAGCTGCGTGTTCACCCAGCCCAACTTGGCGAACAGGATGTAGGAAGGGATCGCGACGATGATCCCCGGCAGCATCATCGTCGCCAAGATCAAAAGGAACATCCGGTCCCGACCTCGAAACCGAAGCCGTGAGAAAGCGTACGCTGCCATGGCGGCGGTCGCCAAGGTCCCAATCGTGGTGAGGGTCGCGATCAACGCGCTGTTCGCAAAGAGCCGGGAGAAGCGCACGTCGGTGGAAGTCAGCACGAAGCGCAGGTTCTCTAGGCTTGGCGCGCTGGGCAGACTCCAAGGTCCGCTGGACGAGATCTCTTGGGGTGTTTTGAGCGCCATCACCAGCATGGCGTACAGGGGAGCCATGAACAGGAACGCCCCCAAGAGAAGCAGGCCCACCACCAAGCCGAGCCGCAATCTCACGACTTCTCCCCCTCGTAGTAGACCCACCGCTTAGCTCCCCAAAGCTGGACCACGGTTAGGAGAAGGATCAGGGCGAACAGAATCCACGCCAGCGCGCTGGCATACCCTAGCCGCAGCGCCTTAAACCCCTGTAAGTACAGGTTCAGCATGTAAAACATCGTCGCATTGTTCGGCCCACCCTGGGTTATCACAAAGCTTTGGGTGAACGCCTGAAGCGCGCCGATGGTCCCCGTGACGATCGTAAAGAAGAGGGTCGGCGAGAGGAGTGGAATCGTGACCTTGCGGAACCGGAGCCACGGCGAAGCGCCGTCGAGGATGGCCGCCTCGTGGTACATCGCCGGCACCCCCTGGAGGCCGGCCAGGAAGAGGATCGTGCCGGCTCCCGCCCCCCACGTTCCCATCAAGGTGAGCGCGGGCAGCGCCGTTCGCTCGTTGGCCAGCCAGTTCACGGGGGAGCCCGGCGTGCCCGCCGCCTGGGAAAGCGTTGCTCCCAGTCCCAGCACCCCGGCCTTGCCGTCCGGCCAGTACAGGATGCTGTTGAGGATTCCAGACTCTGGGTTGAACACGCGCATCCAGATGAGCGACGCCGCCACTCCGCTGACCAGGCTTGGGATGTAGTACAGCGCGCGGTACAAAGGGATCCCGCGCACGGGCTGGTTCAGGAGCATCGCCAAGGCCAGCGCGAACGCCGTGTTCAGCGGGACGCTCATGAGCGCGAACGTGAAAGTCACCTGAAGCGACTTCAGGAAGACGGGGTCCACCGTGAACGCATCCACGTAGTTCATCGGACCGCGCCAGAGCGCCGGCCGGATGTTGTCGCTGTTGGAGAACGAGAGGAAGAACGAGTACAGGATCGGCCCCAACGTGAACCCAACAATCCCAACCAGCAGCGGCGCCAGGAAGATGTAGGCGACCCTGCCTTCCAAACGTTCGACCTTGGTGAACTTCACTCCTCGATCGGGAAGGTAGACCCACGCCAGCACGCCGGCAACCAGGGCCGCCGCGATCGCGAGGGCCGGGACCACCGGGTAGGGCTCGGTGGGTTGCTGGCGGCGCGCCGCATCGAGGCGCTGCTGCCCCTCTGCGGTGACGCGCTTCAGCGTCTCTGCGGGTGGGCGGGTTCCAGAGAGAATATCGAACGCGGCGGCGTCGAGGTAGACCCGGGTCTCCTCGAAGTACTCCGGCGTCTGGGCGAAGCGCATGGCCAGCGCGGCCTTGTCTGCCACCAGTAGGTTCTGCGGAGGCTGGGTGCCCACCGGGAGCCAGAGGCCAGGCTCCTTGACCAATGCCCGGTTGGCCGGCTGCATGCCAAGCTTGGCGACGGCGCGCATGCCGGGCTCCCCGCTCATCCACTTGGCAAACCGCCACGCCGCCTCGGGATGCTTGGTGCTCTTGAAGATCACGCTTCCGCTGGAGTCGGTGGTGGTCGCCGGCTTGCGGCCGGCAAAGGCGGGGAAGAGGGCGACGTCCCAGTCGAAACCGTTCTTGGCCATGTCCTCCCGGATGCGGCCCACCTCGCCCGCAAAGGTCATCAGCATCACCGCGTTGCCCTTCACAAACTCGTCGTAAGCGGAAGACTGCCCGCCCGAGTCCAGTTGGTACCAGGTGGGCAGCCAGTTCTTCTTGACGATGAGGTCCGTGGCGAACTCCATGGTCTGCCGGATGGCTGGGTCGTTGGCCGAGACCCTGGTCGGGCTTTCCACCGGCTCCCACATCTCTAGGTCCCGTGACGCCATAAGCAGGCTCAGGAAGAGCTGCGGCCAGGCCGGAGCCAAGGCCCAGCGGGTGGTCTTGCCCTCGGCGTTCTTCTGGGTGAGTTGCTGCAGAAGCCACGTGAAGTCCTTCTCACGAAGCTCTGGACGAGGCTGGAATCCCCAGGTCCAGTCGTCGGACGGCGCCTGCAATCCCGCCTTCGAGAAGAGGGTTTTGTTATAGAAAACAAGCCCAAAGGGAGCCACATCGCGCGGGAGAGCGTAGAGCTTCCCGGCCCGACGGTAGAACCCGACGACGTTGGGATAGTACTGATCGAACCGCAGGTCGGGCGATTGCGAGACCAGTTCGTCCAAAGACATCAGGACCCCGCGATCGGCGAACTGCGGCACCAGGGCCACGTTCATCCAGGCAACGTCTGGGGCGACCCCCGCCGAAACCTGGGTCAGGAGCTTCATGTTGTACTCGTCGGTGGTCGGCTCTACGACCACCCGAATATCGGGGTTCGCCCGCTCGAACTCGTCGACCACCGCCTGAATCACGGAGAGCGTTTTGGCCCCGTCCATGCACGCGTAGCGGATTGTCACCCGCCCCGCGAGCGCCTGGACGGTTGCGGCCACAAGGGTGGCCGCGAGAAGGAGGGTTCTCACTCGGAAGCCCCGACGGCAGAGATTGGGGGCACCGCCGCCAGGGCGCTGTTCCAGGCCATCGATTGCTCCGAGAGAAGCTCCTTCGGAATGTAGGGATCGCCCGGAGGAGCCCATTCGACGAGCACGATCTCGTTGTCCCCAAGCTCGATCTGGATCGGGGCGGACCCGTCCTCGCTAAGCCAAGCCCGGCAGTCTGGGGCCGATGCGTTTCGCAGGACCTCGAACTGAATCTGCGTCGGGTTCTGTGGGCGGCCCATCTGCCGCCAAACCTCGTAAGCGCTCCCTTGCCCGGGGCGGACGTGCCACACGCTCACCAGCGCCGAACCTTCCCATTTGGCGGAAACGGATGTCGTCTGAGGACTTGAAGGCTGGTCGGGCTGGATATGGTTCCAGAGGACCGCGCGCAGGCATCCGGCATCCCCAAAAGCTGCCGCGCCAACGCCCGCGCCAAGCTCGCCGGAAACCCGGGCGCACCTGCCTTCCAGCATTCGCAACATCTGAAACGCGTGGAAAGAGGGCTTGGGAATCCCGTCCACCGTCAGCATCCCGTAGGTGCCCGAGAACGGAGACTGAGGCATTCCCGCCTCTTCGAACACATCGCTCGCCACCCACCAGAAGAGTCCATCCACCGTCTTGTCGAGTTCGACCCCCATCCGTAGCGTCACCGCTCCCGACCCTACGGAGTCGATCGTCGGGTTGTCGAACCAGTCCACCGAGTCCCGATCTGGGGCGTCGAGCGAATTCCACTCCGTGATGTAAAGCGGCCGGGATCCGGTCTTGTTGCGGATGGTCTGGAGTCGCTCCGGCATGTAGAGCCCCGGCCCGAACGGGCTCTCGTCCCGGTTCGCGTACGTGGCGAACTCGTTCATCGGATAGATGTGGGTACTCACGAAGTCGGCGGTCTCGCCGTGCTCGGCCAGGAACTCGTCGATCCAGCCGCCCTCTGCGCTCGCCGGACCGCCCACGCGGAGCGCTGGATCCACTCGCTTAAGGGCGGCAACCGAGCGACGAAACAGCTCGTCGTACTCTTCCCGGGTTCCCGTCCAGAAGGCTCCGAGGTTTGGCTCGTTCCAGACCTCGAAGAACCAGGTTCGCACTTGCGCGGAGCCGTACCGTCGCACCGCCCATTCCCCAAAGCTCTGAACAAGAAGCTCCCACTCCTCCCATGCTCGGGGCGGCGTCACGTTCATCCGCCAGTAGAAGAAGGTGTCCTGTCCCGAAGCCAGCGCCGAGGGCATCGGGTTCAGCTCCACAAACGGCGTCAGCCCTACCGAGAGCAGGAAGTCGAAGACCTTGGCGACGTGGCTCCACTGGAACCTTAGCGTGCCATCCGCCCCCCGAACCACCACCTGCATATCGTCGTGGAAGAGCCCGTGGAACCGGCAGTGTCGGAACCCGATCTGGTCCTGGATCAGGCGTACGTGGTCCTGGGTGTCCGCCCTCAGAAGCTCGAAGGCCCGCCCGACCGCCACCCCAAAACGCCAAGCCTCGCGCAGTGGCTCGCCGCTGGGGTCTGGCACGATCCGAATCATCGTGCTCCCTCGAGCTTCGCGACCGACTGCCGAACCACGAGAAGCGGCTTGGGCTCCGTTACCATCATCTGTTCGGGCACAACCCCCTCGATCTGCTGCACCAGCGAGATGATGGCCTGCCTCGCCAACTCTTCGATCGGCATCCGCACAGTGGTGATACCGGGGGTCACGTACTGGGCAAACGGTGTGTCGTGGAACCCGATGAGGCTGATCTCCTCGGGAACACGCACACCCCGCTGAAGGAGGGCTTTCAAGGCCAGCATGGCGATTACCACGCCCGAAGCCGCGATGGCGGTGATCGGCTCTTTGTTCCAGAGCAAGCGGTCCACCGCCGCGGCCGCCCCCTCGCCCGCGAAGCCGCACTCGTACCACCGGTTGTCTGGCAACGGGATTCCGGCCGCCGTCAGAGCGTTCCGGACCCCCGTCATCCTGCGCCGGCCCACGTCGGACTTTAGCGGCGCGGAAAGAACCGCGATCTCCCGGTGCCCGCAGTCGACCAGGAACCGAATCGCCACTGCGGCCCCCTCCTCGTCGTTCATGAATCGGCTCGCGATCCTTCCTTCGGTCTGACGGTTCACGATCACGCAGGGCAGCCGATTGCTCGCCATCCGATCGACCCAGGAGTCCGGTAGGGACGCGTCGGCCACCAAGATGCCATCCACCCGATCTTGCGTCATGAACTCCAGAAACGCTGCCCGGCGGTCGTCGTGGCGGCCGTTCATCAACAGGAGCGAATAGCCCATTTCGGTGGCCGCTTCCTCGAGGCAAGCGATCATCTGGGCGTACAACGGGTTCTGGACGTCCGTGACCAACACTCCGAGGGTATGGGTCACCCGAGTCCGAAGGCTCCGTGCGGTAGAGTTCGGACGGTAGCTCAGTTCCTCCGCCGTCCTCAGCACGCGGTCCCGCGTGGTTTCGGAGACGCGGATCTTCCCTCCGTGGAGAATGCGGGACGCGGTCGAGGTGCTTACCTCGGCCATGGTCGCAACGTCTTTGAGCGTGATCATTTCGAACCAGGCAATCGTTTGCCTAACGTAGGATAACATAGCTCGCAAGGAGATGAGACCCGCCCTTGCCGACGGTGGGGATTTTCGCATGGCCAGCACCGTAAGAACCCAGATCAGCGCAGAAACGGGCAAGAAGCCTCCCGTGGTCGACCTCCTCTCAGACTGGCAATTTTTGGAGCGCAGTTTCCACCGATTGCTATGCGCCTGGGGGCGATGGATCGCCGACTGGGACGACAAGGTGGCCCTCAGCCGTCACGTTTGGGAGCAGGCCGAGGCCGTCCACCGCATCCGCGAGCGGCTCGCCGAGTTTCCCGGCACCGTCCGCAACCAAGATGCGCCGGTATCCGCCCGGTTGGAGGCCTACGCCAACAAGGTCTTGCTCGCCCCAACCTCGGAGGACGCCCTAGACGGGATCTACCAGATCCTGGTCGATGCCCTCGTCCGTAGCTACGTGGGCTACGTCGAGCGCGCCCACCCCGTCCACGACGCCCCCACCATCGCGCTTGTCCAAGACCTTGTCCGGCTCAAAGAGCAGCAGCGACTCTGGCTTCGTCAGTACCGTCGACGCCGTCCCCACACCACCGACCGCGCCTATGCCGAGGCGCTGCACTCGTCTTTTGCCGAGCTAGGCTGCCTGCAAGACCCGATCCCGGTCGATGCTCCCGCCATGCCGGTTGGCGTGCGAACCGGCTTTCGCCTCCTCGCCCAGGCGAGGCACCCTGCCGGAAGCGAGCCCCCTTGCGATTGGACCGCCACCATGGACGGCGACTTCGCCCACGATCTGGAAGCCCGCCGTCTCTTCTGGTGCTATGGCTACATGCTGGAGATGAACCTTGCCGAGGACCAGCTGCGATGGCTCTACGATGCCCACGACCTCCCATGGGAGTTCATCCGGGATGTCTCCCGCCACATGTGGGATGAGAGCCGCCACGGAGACAGCGGCCGTTCCCGGCTTCTCGACTTCGGAATCGAACTTGGGGACGTTGGCTACCGCTACTACAACGGCGCACTGCCCCCCAACTACGAGGGGCCGGACCAGCACGAGATGTTCGCCGAGCCGCTCTCAAGCGAAGAACTCTACGAGCAGATCTTCCGCATCGGAATGGTTGCTGAAACCGGCCACTTCACCGTGAAGAAGGAGGCCTACGACGACTTCAAGGCTGCCGGCGACCTCGAGTCCGCCGAGATGGTCCTCTTCGACATCATCGACGAAACCAGCCACGTCCAGTACGCCCACAAGTGGTTGCCGATCCTCGCCGAACGCTGCGGCAAGGATCCGGACGAGTTCAGGGCAAGGGGGCTGCTGGAGCGCGAAAGCTGCGCGCAAGCGGCCAACGACCGACAGACCGCCTCTCGGAACGCCCCGCGCGACCCCGCCGAGCCCGGTTACGCCCACTACCTCTCGCTGCTGGCTAGGATTCGGGAGAAGCACCCGATGAAGGCTCTCCCGAATCTGGCACGCTCGCCACTACCGATGTAGCGTCCCTAGCCGAGCGTCGTCACGATCTTTGCCCCGTCCCGCAGCATGGAAAGCGGGATGCTGGACGACCCGACCTCCTGCCCGTCCACCGTGCAGGAGACGACGCCTCGGCACACCCCATCCGGATTTCGGACCTCGATGTGCAGGTCCATCCCGCGGAAGGTTCGCCGCGCGGTGAAGCCCGGCCAGTCGTGTGGAATGCACGGGTCCACCGTGAACCCGTCGGCCTCCGGCCGCAACCCGAGGATGGACTGCAGAGCGGTGAAGTAGCTCCAACTCGCGGTCCCAGACAGCCAGGGAACCCGCGATGCGCCAAAGCGCTTGCTCGGCCGCCCGTGCGTGGTCTGGCAATGCACGTAGGGCTCGATCTCGCGAATCTCCGCGCGCTCGTTGAAGGCGGCGGGCATGAAGGCCCGGTAGTACTCGTAAGCTTGGTCGCCGTTGCCAAGCAGCGCCTCCGCCATGACCGCCCAGCTTTGGGTGTGGCAGAAGATGCCGGCGTTCTCCTTGATTCCCGGGTTGAACAGCACAGCGCGCATCACGTCGATGTCCGCCTTCACAAAGGGCGGCGCGGCCAGCATGAGCCCGTACGGCGTCGCGAGCTTCTCCTTCATCGATGCCAAAGCAAGGCGGGCCTGCTCGGGGGTGGCGGCGCCGCTGATGATCGCCCACACCTGGGTGTTGAGATAGACCTGGCCCTCCTCAAAGTCCTTGGTCCCGTAGACCGTGCCATCCTCTCCGATCGCCCAGATGAACCACTGACCGTCCCAGCACTTCGCCTGGATCAGCTTGTCAAGTTCCGTCCGCCACTCGTTGGCCCAAGCCGCTTCGTCGGCGAAGCCCAAGCGTTCCGACGCCTCCGCGTAGGCGGTCAGCCCAAGCCGCACCTGGAAGGACACGAACACGCTCTCGCCGTGGTAACCAAGTCGCAGGCAGTCGTTCCAATCCGCTTCCAGCCCGCACGGCAGTCCGTTTGCGCCGCGTCGTTCGAGGTTGAACTCGAGGGCTCGCCGCAGGTGCCCGAGTACGGTTGCCTCGCCCTTGTCCGCGTAGGGAAGAACCTTCTCGTAAAACCCAACGTCGCCCGTCTCCGCCACGTACGCGGGAACGGCGTTGAAGAACCAAAGACAGTCGTCCGACCGAAGCGTCTCGTCCGGCGTGGGGGTCATCTTGCCCGGGTGATGGTTGAACGGCTGCACCACCGGCATCGCCCCGCCGTTGGCCATCTGCCCCGTGAGCATCAGCTCCAGCCGCTCGCGAGAGGCCTCCGGGATCAGCGGAAGCGCGCCCAGAACGTCTTGCACCGAGTCTCGGAATCCCAGGCCGTCCCGCTCGCCGTTGTAGATCAAGCTGGCCGCCCGGGACCAGTTGAAGGTGATCAGGCTGTTGTAGGCGTTCCAGACGTTGACCATCGAGTCGAACTCGGGGTCTGGCGTGTGGACTTCCACCGCACCAAGCTGACCATGCCAGCGTGCCTTTACCTTCTGGAACTCGGCATCGCACCGCTCCGCCGAGGCGAACTCGGCGAAGGCCGCCTTGCCAAACGTCTCGGCCTTGCCAACGCCAAGGAGCACGCGAATCTCGCGGGACTCGCCGGGGGCAAGGTCGAGGTCGGTCTGAAGGGCGCCGCATGCGTTGTCGCACCAAGCCTCTCTGTCCTTGCAGAACCCCTGGACGACCGATTCCGGCGCGGCGTAGGTGCCGTAAGAACCCATGAACCCGTCGCGTGAGAGGTCGTAGCCCGTAAGGGCAGATCCGGCGAGTCCCATCCAGAGGTGCCTTCCTGCCGGCTCGTTCTTCACGCTGCCCCAGCCTTCGGGAAGGTGGTCGTTATACGAGAGTCGAACTAGACCGTCCTGCATCGAGGCGCGCACGATGAACTGCGTGTACTGGAGGTTGACCAAATCCTGATTGGTGTTCCAGTCGTTGGCGAACTCGCAGTAGGTGAACACGCGAAGCGTCCGGCGCTCGTCGGACCGGTTGGTGACTTTGAGGCGCCAGTACTCGAAGCGCTGGCCCACCGGGACAAAGTAGGTGGCCTCGGTCTCGATGCCGGAGTACTCGCTCTCCAAAATGGTGTAGCCCGTGCCGTGCCGGCAAACGCTTTTGTACTGGTCCATCGGCTTGCCCACCGGCTGCCATCCGGCCGACCAGAAGTCGCCGCTCTCCTGATCGCGAAGATAGAACAGGCGTCCAGGCATGTCTTGCGGAATCGCGTTGAAACGCAACCGGAGGAAACGGCCCTGGGCCGCCGAGTGCAGGAACGAATAGCCGCCGCCGTGATTGGTCACGATCGCTCCGTAGACGGTGTCCCCTAGGTAGTTGCTCCACGGCCGAGGGGTGTCGGGCCGGTCGATCACGTATTCGCGGGCTTTGTCGTCGAAGTGGCCGTATCGCATAGTTGCCTCAGAACCGAGCCTACCTAGGCACCCACCTGCCATCCGTCCTCGGAATCAAGGACGCACCGCGTGCCGAGGAACCTAGATACCTCCCCGGATTACGCATATTTTTGCGGGGCATTTCCCGAGGAATCTCGCCTATAATCATCTGACCAAACATTTGGTCAAAGCCGATCATGTTCGATTCCAACCGTAAGGTCACCGCCGACCGAGCCGCCGCCCCAACTCTCCGGGACGTCGCGAAGCTGGCCGGCGTTAGCCCCTTCACGGTCTCCACCGTCCTCAACGGCGCCCGCTCCAGCACCCGGGTTTCCGAGGGCACCCGCCAGCGAATCGTGGATGCCGCCAAGGAAGTGGGCTACCGGCCCAACCGACTCGCGCGATCCCTGCAGAGCAAGCGCACGAACATCATCGGGCTCTACTTTGGATACGGAAGCCTCGAGCCGCACGATCCTTTCCACGCGGAAGTCCTCACCGGCCTCCAGCGAGGATGCGAGGCGTACCGAAAGGACCTGATGATCCACTACTCGTTCCACAAGTACAGCGTGGACGAGGTCTTCTCCGAACTTGCTGGCGGCAAGATCGACGGTTTGGTCCTCCTCACCTACTCGCAAGACCCGCTGGTGGCGAGGGTGCAAGACTCCGGACTCCTCGTGGTGGCCATCACCGACGCCTTGGAGGGCATCCCCAGCGTGGTCGCAGACGACGCCCAAGGAAGCCGCATGATCGCCGAGCACCTTCACGAGAAGGGCCATCGCAAGGTCATGTACCGAATCTGCCCCGGCATCAGCGATTCCGCAAAGCGCCGCTACGAGTCCTTCCTCGCCCGAGCCTCCGAGCTGGGTATCGAGGTTGTTGCCCTCCCCTCCGAGGACTGGCGCGGCGAGCTTGGCGAATCGGAGAAAGCCTTCATGGCCCAAATCGGGTCCACCGGCATCACCGCCGCCGTCTGCTGGGGCGACCCGAGCGCTAACGCGCTCCTCAAGTTTTGTCACGACAACCGCATCGACGTGCCTAACCAGCTCGCGATCGTCGGTTTCAACGGCATCAAGCCAAACGTTGAGCCCCGTCAACGTCTCTCGACCGTCCGCGCCAACTGGTCGGACGTCGCCGAGCAGGCGGTGTCGTTGCTTGCCCGTCGGATCGACGGGGAGAGCGTGTCCCTTTGGACCACGGTCCAAGTCCAATTCGAACCAGGAGAAACCACCTAATCTCGTCCCTTCGGGCCACATCGCAGTAGCCCAAATCTGACAAAGAAACGGTCAACCCAAGCCATGACTCAAAGAAAAAGAGCCTTCACGCTCATCGAGCTACTCGTCGTCATCGCGATCATCGCGATCCTCGCTGCCATCCTCTTCCCGGTGTTCGCCCAGGCCAAGGCTTCGGCCAAGACCACGGCCACCCTCAGCAACGTCAAACAGATCGCGCTGGCGGGCATGATGTACTCCAACGACTACGACGACGTGGTCCATCCCCACGAGTACTACAACAACCTCGGTTCTCCCACCATCGATGCCGGCTACTACTGGTACATCGAGCCGTACACCAAGAGCAAAACCATGCTATTCGATGCGGCCCGTGGCGTTTCGGTGGAGACCAACGACCCGAGCTACCTCTGGTCCCGCGCCGTCAGCATCACGCTGAACCGCAACGGCTGGTCGAGCTGGGAGACCCTGGACACCTTCGTGCGCTCCTATCGAGTCATGACGGCCCAGGAGGACATCGCCAAGCGAGCCGCCTATGTGATCACCGCACGCCCGTCCGCCCTCAGCACCGGCTACCACTTCACTTCGGATGAAGCGGCCTGCCCGGTCATCGTGGATCCCACGACGGTTGCCAACACCCGCTTCCAGCGCGTCTACCTCGCCTCCCGGTTCCACCGCGAGAAGATCGTAACCGCGTTCGGAGACGGCCATGCCGGCAACGTCGCCAACTCCAAGGTGATGGTCTTCAACAACACCGTCGCCGATGCCGAGCAGTGCGCTGGCTACAACGACCCGCAGTTCATTCCGCCCGCGATCGACCACTCCTACTGGGGCACGTGGTACGACTCGACCCACTAAGGTTGATCCATACCTAGGATGAAGAAGGAACTGAATCCTGTCGTCGTGATCGTTGCGATCGTCGTGGTACTCGCGGGGATCGTGGCGGCGGTCGTTATGAACGGCAACGCGGGCACCCAAAAGGTGGACGTGAAGAAGATCGACCCGGCCGACCTTCGCGATGCTGAGCCGATCAAGCGAGGCCAGCCCGGCTATCGCGAGCGCATCACCGATCCTCCTACGCAGTAGCGGGATCACTTCCCAAGGTCCTGCGCCTAGCGCAGGACCTTCTTTCCTATGACCCAAGCCAGCCCGTCCCCGGACGCCAACGCCAACCTCTCGATCGGTGAGTTTGTGCGCGTGGCCCGGCGTTTCTGGCCCTTCGTAGCCCGCTACAAGCGCAAGTATTTCCTTGGCCTCCTGCTAATCCTCATCGCGGTCCCCCTGGCCCAGTTCTCCGTCTTCCTGACCCGAGACCTCACCGACCGCGTCTTCCTGGCCACCGATCAAACCGTCGATGTCCGGTGGGCAACCCTCCTAAAGATTCTTGGGCTCCAGGCCTCGTTCTGGCTCCTGAGCAGCCTTCTCGCCACCGCGCGCGAAGTCCTCGAATGGTACGTCTCGATGAGGTCCACCTACGACCTCCGGATGGCCTTCTACCGCCACCTTTATCGGCTGCCCCTCAGCTTCCTCCAGCAGCGTCCGCCCGGCGAGCACGTCTATCGCGCAACGGAAGACATCGGCCCCCGAGACGGCGACGGCTATGCCCCCGGCCTGATGGGCATGATCGCCCGCATGAGCCCCCAACTCTTCGAGGCGGCCTATGGCGTGCTCTGGAGCGGAATCTTGCTCTGCCTCATCGATCCTCGGCTCGCCATGCTGCTGGCAACCTACGTGGTGCCGTTCTCGATCTGCGCGCACCTGATGTACGACAAGATGCGCAAGACCGCCTTCGGCATGCGGCTCCGCGCCGAGACCGAGGCCGCCGTCCTGCGAGACTCCGTGGGCGGCCTACGAACCATCAAGAGCGCGGGACGTCGTGCGCTCCAGCGACGCCTGTACGCGCGGGCCGCCTCGGACACCAAGCGTTGGCAGAACCAGCTCAGCTTCCAGACCGTGCTCGCCACCCAGGGCGTCGTCTGGGCGTTTCGCTGGATGTTCAACATCGTGTGCTTCGTCTACATGGCGAACCGCGTGATCGAAGGAAACGCCACCGTGGGCGACTGGGTGGCCTCCATGCTCCTCATCAACGAGGCCCAGGTTCCGCTCGAAAAGGCCGTGCAGCTGGTCCAGCAGATCCGGGTTCAGATGGTCCCCGCCCAGCGCGTGCTGCAGACCTTGGACGTGGAGCCCAGCCTCGGAGACATCTCCGGCGCCGCCGAGCTTGGCCCTGCCCTCGGAACGATCCAGTTCCGCACCGTCGACTTCGCGTACGTTCCCGGCTTGCCGGTCCTCCAGGGCGTGGACATCGACATCGATCAGAACACCCACACCGGCATCGTCGGCCCCAGCGGCGCCGGCAAGAGCAGCCTGATGGGCCTCCTCCTCCGCATCTACGAGCCGACCTCCGGTGAGGTTTTGGTGGACGGAATCCCCGTCTCCGACCTGCGCCTCGCCAGCCTCATCGACCAGTGCGCCGTGGTCCCCCAGCAGACCTACCTCTACGAGGGCACCATCCGGGACAACGTGATGTACGGCGATCCCAAGGCTACGCCGGAGGACTTTGAGGAGGCCTGCCGTGCTTCGGGGGTCGCTGAGTTCGTCGCCAAGCAGGAGAAGGGCTACGAGACGTGGATCGGGGAAGGTGCCACCCTCTCCGGTGGAGAGCGCCAGCGCATCGGGATTGCTCGGGCGCTGATCCGACATCCCCGCATCCTCATCCTCGACGAAGCCACCGCAAGCCTAGACTCGCAGACCGAAGCCGAAATCCTCGATTGTCTACACGAGGTTTCGAAGGGCCGCACGACCATTACCATCGCCCATCGCCTCAAGGCGGTCAGCGACTGCGACCAGATCGTGGTTCTCGACGCCGGACGCGTGGTCCAACTCGGCTCCCACCAGGAGCTTCTTGAGGTCGATGGCGTGTACCGCCGACTCTGGCAAACCCAAGCCGAAGAAACGGAAAGCGTGGTGTCGCCCCATGTTTGAGCGGCCCGGGCGCGACCGCCCGCTCAGCCGTCCAACCGAGGCGGAGGCCCTCGGTCAAGACCCCTGGCGCTTCGACCGGACCTTCTGGGACGCCCTTCGGTTCTGCCTTCCGTGGCTACGCCCGTACGTCCGCAAACTCGTCCTCGTGTGCCTGGCCGACATCGGGCTCCTTGCGCTCTCCCTGATCCCGCCTTGGTACACGACGTTCATGATCGACGAGGCCCTGCCGCTCAAGGACTGGCACCTCGTGTGGCGCATTGTCGCCGCGATGGTCGTCATCGGTCTGTCAACGCAAGTCATCCAGATCGCCCGCGACTACCTCTACGCTTACGTGGAACTCAAAATCCAGCTGGACATCCGGAACCGGATGTACCGCCAGATCACGCGGCTCTCGATGGCGACCAACGACTCCCGCGCCGTCGGGCAAACTGTGTTTAGGGTCCTCGCCGACTCGGACCGCGTCGGCCATACGATCTACCGGATCATTCCCACGTTCTTCCTCTTCGTCCAATTCGCGCTCCTCTTTGCCTTCATCTCCGCGATCGACCCCGTCGTTGTGGCGATCGGAATGGTCTTCCTGATTCCCTGGGTCATCCTCTTCCACTGGGTCACCACGATCGGAATCCAGATCGACCGCCGACGCTTGTTCGCCGGCGAAATGCGGGATGCGGTGATCCAGCAGGCGGCTTCATCGTTCGGGCTGACCAAGACCTTTGGCCGCGAGAAGCTGGAGATTCGACGGCACGGCGGGGCGGCAACCGCCGTCCAGCGGCTGGGCAACCAGGGCTACCTGATTCTCGTCTGGTTCGAGTTCGCCACCCAGAAGCTCATCCCCTACGCCCGCACCACCGCGGTCAGCGTCTACTTCGCCCGCAAGGTCATCGTAGGTCAGATGACCCTTGGCATGACGGTGCCGATGATCGCCTACCTGGCCAAGCTCACCTTCCCCCTGGAGCGCATCGCCAACTTCTACAACTGGGTGCGCCAAACCATGGTCTCTACCGAGCGCCTCATGCAGTTCCTTGAGGTCCAGCCGGATATCGAGGACCGTCCCAACGCCCTCCGAGTCGATCGGGTCCAGGGCGACGTTGCTTTGCGAGGCGCGACCGTCTCCATCGGGGGCCGCCGCATCTTGGACGGCGTAGACCTCACCCTCGAGCCCGGCAAGCGAACCGCCATCGTCGGCCCTAGCGGCGCGGGCAAAAGCACCCTGATCGGCCTCCTTCTGCGCCTGCGGGACCCGAGCGAGGGTTCGGTCCTGATCGACGGCCGCGACCTTCGAGAGCTTCGGCTGGACACCTACCTCCAGCGCATCGCCGTGGTCCAGCAGGAGACCTTCGTCTTTGGAGGGACGCTCGGCAACAACGTGCGGTTTGGCAAGCCGAACGCCACCGACGAGGAGGTCCTGTCCGCGCTTGAAAAGGTAGGGCTGCGCGAGTGGGCCGAAGCCTTCCCCCAGGGGCTGGAGCAAGACTTGGACAGCGGGAACGGCCTCTCCGCCGGCCAGAAGCAGCGCCTCGGCCTCGCCCGCGCGCTGCTCGGCGATCCCGGCCTGGTAATCCTGGACGAGCCGACCTCTGCCCTGGACACCCGCACCGAACGTGAGATCATGCAAACCATCGATGAAGCCTTCGCCGGGCGAACCGTGCTCCTGGTCACCCACCGACTCCACACCGCCGCCACCGCCGACGAGATCGTGGTGATGGAGCAGGGCAAGATCGTTGAATCCGGAACCCACGACCAACTTGCCGCGAGCAGCGGACCGTATGCCCGACTCCTCCGGGTCTATGCTGGCGAAGGGCAGGCGAGCGAGCAAATGTCGGAGGCGTTACATGGTTAGGAAGGTCTTCAAGCCGGAGTGGCGAACCCAGAGTAGGGCCAAGCGGCGTTTCTACGCGCGCTACATGGGCTGGCTAGAGCGGGTCGGCTTCGTTGTCTCGCTTGCCCTTCTGGGTGCGTTCGCCTACTCGTTCGTGTGGCAAACCGAAGACTGGATCACGGCGGAGGACGTCGCCATCGAAGCCCGCGAACTGCCTCTCCTCAAGTCGCCGGACGAGAGCGGCCTGTTCCTCTCCGGCATCTTGGGCATGGATGGGGACGAGGTGGTCGCCGGCCAAACGATCGCGCTCGTTTACGAAGGTCCCGACGCCGACTTGGCGGAAGCCGCAAGCTCCCTCGATCTGGCCATCGGCAAAGAGAAGGACCCTGCGGTCCGGAACCGCCTCTCCCAGGCCCGGGCGGCCATTCCCCTTGGTAAGCCGCGGGCCGTCGCCGCCAGCCAGAACGGGGTGGTTAGGTTCGCGCCCGGACTCGTCCCGGGACGGAGCGATCCCGGAATTGTCCTCCTTAGCCTCCGAGACTACAGCCGGCTGGTCCTCAAGCCAACCCTAGCCGGCAAATCGGTACCCCAAGCCGCCCCCGGCCAGGAAGCCCGGCTCACCAACCTCAAGTTCAACTCCCCGAGTGCCACCGTCCTGCGTGGGATGCTCGCGGGGAAAGAGGTGCTGTCCCGAAACCTCGTGTCTGAAAGCCTTAAGGAGCGCCTCTCGGCGGCCTTTGCCGGCAAGACTTTGGCCGCCCGCGAGGACGTTCCCCTTCGGATCGAGTCGCTCGAAAGCATCGAGGTCGACGGCAAGCTTCGGACCCTCTCGGGCGGTGTCGCGTTCGACCCCTCCCCGGAAACCACCCTCCGCGCCAAAGTCGTGAGCGGCAAGCATGTTCTTTCTGCGCAAGTCGGCGATCTCCCCCCCGACCTCCGCGAGCTTGCGCAAGAGAAGCTGGACGCGGAGCTTCGTGGGCGGGGTCTGGAAATGGTAGGAACGCCGGGATTCGTCCTCAAGCTCAAAGCCGGGGGCGACCCCGCACCGGGACCCGCCATCCCCGCCGCGTCATTGAAGCGCAGTTTCGAAGCCGAAGTCGAACTCACCGAGGTCCCCAAGGACTTTGTCGAACGGCTCAAGGCCGCCCACCGCCAGTCGATGGCCGTCACCGCCAAGGTCCAGGTTCGGACCGGAACCCGCTCTCTAGCAAGCCTCCTTCTCCGCAGGTCGTAACCTCCATGATCCAGATGCAACCCCAAACCAAACTGGCCGCCCTCCCCACCGACTACACGGAACGGGTGTACGCAGGGGTGCTGGGCAAGATTGTCGGCGTGTATCTCGGGCGCCCGGTGGAGAACTGGAGCTACGAGCGCATCGCCGAGCGTTTTGGCGAGATCCGGTACTACGTCCACGAGCAACTGGGCCGCCGCCTCATCATCACCGACGACGACATCAGCGGAACCTTTGTGTTCCTGCGTGCCCTCCGAGACCACGGCGTGAGCCTCGACCTCCAGCCCCGCCAGATCGGTGACACCTGGCTAAACTACCTCATCGAGCGCAAGACCATCCTCTGGTGGGGCGGCCTCGGGAACTCCACCGAGCACACCGCCTTCCTCCGACTCCTAAGCGGGATCCCTGCCCCCGAAAGCGGCTCCACCGCGCTGAACGGAAAGGTCGTCGCGGAGCAGATCGGCGCCCAGATCTTCATCGATGGCTGGGGTCTCATTTGCCCCGGAGACCCGGAACTCGCCGCCGACCTCGCTCGCAGAGCCGCCAGCGTCAGCCACGACGGCGAGGCCATCTACGGCGCCCAAGTCGTCGCCGCCCTCGTGGCCCAAGCGTTTGTCGAGTCCGACCTGAGCCGCATGCTGGACCGAGCAGTCTCCCTGATCCCGCGCGATTCGGACATTGCGCGCCTTATCGCCGACCTCCGCGAATGGCATGCCCGGGAGCGAGACTGGCGCGTGAATCGTGAGAGGCTTCAGGAGAAGTACGGCTACCACCGCTTCGGCGGCAACTGCCACATGGTGCCCAACCATGGGGCGATCATCCTGGCCCTGCTTCACGGCAATGGGGACTTCTCCGAGTCCCTCCACATCGTCAACACGATCGGTTGGGATACCGACTGCAACTCGGGCAACTTGGGTTGCATCCTCGGCGTCCGCAACGGCCTCGCTGGAATCGAGGCGGGGCTGGATTGGCGTGGCCCCGTGGCCGACCGACTGTTCTTGCCCTGCGCAAACCCCGGGCTCGCGATCACCGACGCAGTGCGTACTTCCCTCGAAGTCTCCAACTTGGGTCGCGCGGTGCGCGGTCTTCCCGAGGAGAGTCCGAAGGGCGGAGCGCGCTTCCACTTCACCATGCCTGGATCCGTCCAGGGCTTCCGGGTCGATCCCAGCTTCGAGTCGCGCGGACTACTGAACCTTGCCAACGGCTCTGGCCGCTTGGAGTTGCGTTACCAGGGCCTCGCCCCCGGTCGGCGCGCAAGAGCTTTCACCGACACCTTCATTCCGCTAGAGACCAAGGACCTCGTCACCGGCTACGTCCTCGTGGCCTCCCCCACCCTCCATCCCGGCCAAACCGTTTCGGCCCGCGTCCTCGCCGAACTCGGCAACCGGGGTCCGGTGGAAGCCTCGCTTTACGTGCGCCACTACGACGGAAGCGACGGTCTGACCGCCCTCCTCGGTCCAACGGTCGAACTCTCGCCCGGCGAGTCCCGCACCTTGGAGTGGACGATCCCGGGCACCGGAGCCCAGCCCATCGCCGAGATCGGCATCGAGCTTGCATCCGGCCAGCCGGCCGAAGGCGCCGTCCTTCTCGATTGGCTTCGCTGGGACGGCGTCCCGAATGTGACCCTCGCCCCGCGATCCGGCGTCATGTGGGCTCGCGCCTGGGGCGCCGCCCTAGACCGCTTCGAGTACGTGCGCGACGGATTCAAGCACCTCGCCCAAGATCGTGGGACCGGGCTACTGATCCTCGGCTCGGACCACTGGCAGGACTACCGGGCAAAGGCGACCGCTTGGGTCCAGATGGCCAAGGGGTTCGGAATCGCCGCCCGTGTGCAGGGTCTTCGCCGCTACTATGCCCTTGTGGTCACCCAAGATGGACGCGCCGAACTCCGAAAGGTGGTGGGGATGACCCAGGTTCTGGCGTCGGCTTCGTTCGAGGCCGAGACCTACCGACCCTATGAACTCCGTATGGACTGCGACGGCCCCGCGTTGCGTGGATACATCGATGGCCAGCTCGTGCTGGAGGCGGAGGATCGCGATTTGGCCTGGGGCGGCATCGCCTTCTGTATCGAGGAAGGCTGCATGGGTGCGGAGGGGATGACCATTGAACCCCTGGCTTAGCCTCGGCCATCCCGGCGACACTACGCTGGGCGGCATCCTTGGCGAGAGCGCCGGCCTCAGCGCCGAGCGGCGTCTCAAGCGCTTCATCGTCGATGAAGCCAGCCCGCCCCTCGCCATCTTCCTCCCGCCGTACCGGGACCAGCACCGTGAAGGAGATTGGTACGGTGAGCACGCCGGCAAGTGGCTGATCGCGGCCAGCCGTGCCGCCGGTCGTCTCGGAGACGCCGAACTTGCGGAACGGGTGCGCAGCGTCGCCAATACCTTGGTCGGTTGCCAGGAGTCGTCCGGCGTTGTCAGCAGCTATGCGCCCGACGCCGACTGTCGCTACGACTCGCCGAACGCCGCGAAGACCCGTACTTGGGACGTCTGGGTGCAATCCTGCCTGATCCTCGGCCTGATCGAGGCACACCGACTCTGGCCTGAAGAGGGGTTCCTCGCGGCAAGCCTTCGCATCGGCGAAGCCCTCGCCACCGCGGCGGGAAGAGAAGGCTTCCGGCTGCGGGATCTCGGCAACCATGCTGGGCTCAGCGCGACCGTGGTCTTGGAGCCGATCTGCGCTCTCGGCCTAGCAACCGGGGCGCCCACTCTCAGGGCCTTCGCCGACCAGATCGTGGAGTCTCTTCGCCCGGACCTGATCGACCCTGTCCTCGCGGGCAAGGGAATCTCCACCGTCGGCACCTGCAAGATCTACCAGCTCATCTGGAACCTGATCGGCATCCTTCGCTACGCCGAGTGGACCGGCGGTTCCTGGGCCGTTCCGCTCGCGCAAGCCGCGTGGCAAGACATTCTGGACCACCACCTAACGCCGGGTGGCGGGCCATGGGGCGGCGTAGCGGGACATAAGGAAGTCTTCAACCCGCAAAGCTTCTTCAGCCCCTACGGCTTCGTGGAAACGTGCAGCGTTTGGGTCTGGATCCAGCTCTCGCGCGACCTCTACCGGGCAACCGGAGAGGCGAAGTATCTGGACGCCGTCGAGGTCGCCGCCCTCAACCAGCTTCTCGGGGCGATGGACGCCAACGGCGAAGACTGGATCTACTTCACCTTCGCCAACGGACGTCGCAACGCCACCTACGACTGGGCCTGCTGCAAGTCCAGCGGCGCTTGCGCCTGGGAGGAACTTGCCCCGCTCGCCTACACGCGTGGGCCGAATGCCCTTCGCGTCGGCCTCTACGGCGAGTCGGTTTTCCGGGGGGCCGAAGTTACGATCCGCCAAGAGGCCGCCTACCCTTTTGGGGGAAACGTCACCGTGCAGGTAGCCGCCTCCCAGGCCACGACCGTCGAGTTGCGGAGACCCGCCTGGGCCTCCAGCTTCGCCGTGACGCTCGATGGTAGCCCCGTGCCGCTGCCTCCAAACGACGGCTGGGTACCGGTCAAAGTACCAGCGGGCGAAAGCCGCATCGAGATCGAGATGGGCTTCGTGCCCCGCATCGTTCCCGCCCTTGCCAGTTCGGACCACCATGGCCAAGAAATCGTGAGAATGGACTACTTCGCCGTCTGCTACGGGCCTTGGAGCATGGCCACCGGCCTCATCGACGGCTACAAGCGGGAAGAAACCGTTCGCCTCGCCCGGCTCCGTCCGGAGGACCACTTCAAGCTGGCCCAACCTCCGTCCGGCGCGACCGGCCCCGCCCTCGCCTGGGCCCGCCCCGACGGTAGCACCATCACCTACCTCCCCTATTACGAGGCTGGCGGCCGCGAGATGGGCCGGTGGCGCACAACCTGGCTGCAGGTGGCATGGCAATGAAACTCGAAGCAGGACACCGCGGCCCGGACGTCCGCAACGATTGCTGGATCAAGATCGACCCTGCCGGGTCAGGGATCCAGATCGAGAGCTCGGTTGGCCGGCTCTACGGCAATGCGATCCGCCGTACCATTGAGGCCACTCTCGCGGAGCTACAGCTAGAGGATGTGGGCGTTCAGGTGGTGGATTCCGGAGCGTTCGACTTCTGCCTTCGCGCCCGCCTGGAAGCCGCCGCCTACCCGCTCAGCGGCAAACTCCTCGAGCTAGCGCCACGCCAAGTGTCGCGGCGTTTTGGCCGGGACCGCCTCCGCCGAACCCGGCTCTACCTGCCGGGCAACACGCCGAAGTTCTTCGTCAACGCCCGCCTCTACGAGTCAGACGCCCTCGTCCTGGACCTTGAAGACGCCGTGCCGGCCGCCGAAAAGCTGGAAGCCCGTAGCCTTGTCCGGCACGCTCTCGCCGCCGTAGATTTCGGCAATTCCGAACGCATGGTCCGCCCCAACCTCGGCGACGAAGGCCGGGCCGACCTTCAGGCCCTAGCCGGCGTTGGCGTGGACACTATGCTGGTCCCCAAGGTCGAGTCGCCCGCCGAGCTGGCACGATTCCGCGGCGAGTGGGACCTCCTTCCGCTTCTCGAAACGGCGCGTGGCCTAGCCGCCAGCCCGGACATCGCCGCCGCGCCCGATGTGTGTGCCCTCGCCATCGGCGTGGAGGACTACCTCACCGACATCGGTGCCGACCGTAAGCAGCCAGATTCCCTTACCTGGGCCTACGGCCAACTGGTGAACGCTGCCCGCGCCGAAGGGCTCTCGCCTTTTGGATCCGTCTACGGCCAGGTCGACGACCTGGAAGGCTTCGCCGCCTCCACCCGCGCGCTGCGCGGGCGTGGCCTGGAAGGTGTCGGTTGTCTCCACCCGTCGCAGGTCGGGGTGGCCCTCGAAGCCTTCCGGCCCTCGGACGAAGAGGTCTACCGCGCTCAAGCGATTCTCGTCGCCTACGGCACCACCCAAGGCGTGGTCAGCGTAGATGGCCAGATGGTGGACGTCCCCGTTGCTCGCCGAGCCCAGCGCATCGTGGACCGTTCCCGCGCCGGTCGTCAGACCTGGAGGGATCGATGAAGCAAACCAACGCCGCCGGAAGAGAAGTCCCCAACGAAGTCAATGGGCGAGTGGCTAAGCCATTTGTTGGCGTCGGCCTAAGCAAGCCCGGAGGCCGCAAGCAGGGCCCCCCGATCCGCTCCTGCGCGGACTACCCCGCCAATGGAGACAAGCGAACCGCCTCCCTTCGCGAGGCGATCGAGCGCTCCGGCCTGAAGTCCGGCGGAACCGTTTCCACCCACCATCACTTGAGAAACGGCGACCTCCTCGCCGCCCCGCTGTTTGCTGCTCTCGAAAACCTCGGTATTCGGGATCTCGTTTGGATGCCAAGCGCGCTTTTCCCCTGCCACGCCGAGCTGATCCCGTACCTAGAGCGAGGAGTCATCCGACGAATCGAGGGCAGCCTCAACGGCCCCCTCGGCGAGTTCGTGTCCCACGGCGGCATGCCGGACTACGCTGTCCTGCGCTCCCACGGCGGACGGTATCGGGCCATCCAGGACGGCGATGTCCAGATCGACCTCGCGGTGATCGCCGCCCCTGCTTGCGACGCCTTCGGGAACTCCACCGGAACGCTTGGGCCTAGCGCGTGCGGCTCCCTCGGATTCGCCTTCGCCGACGCCCAGTACGCCGAGCATGCGATCGCCGTCACGGACTGCCTCGTCCCATTCCCGTGCATCCCGATGCAGATTGCGGGGAACTTAATCGACCAAGTCGTTGAGGTGGACCGGATCGGTGACCCAAGCCAGATCGTTTCTGGCACAACCCAACTCACCCGCTCGCCCGACCGACTCCTCATCTCCGAACTCGCCGCCGCATTCGTGGACGCCGCGGGCATCTTGCAGGAGGGCTTCTCCTTCCAGGCCGGAGCCGGCGGAATCTCGCTTGCCTTCACCGTCTTCCTCCAAGACCGGATGCGCCGAAAGGGCATTCGAGCCTCCTACGTCCGGGGCGGAAGCACCCGCGTGTTGGTGGAGATGCTGGAGGAAGGACTCGCCGGCGCAATCCTCGACGGCCAAAGCTTCGATGCCGCCGCCGTCGCCTCGCTCCGGGATAACCCACGCCACGTCGCCACCTCGCCCTTTAACAGCTACAACTACCACGGCAAGGGCAACGTGGCCTCCATGCTGGATTGCGCCATTCTCGGCGCGACCGAGGTCGATCTCGAATTCAACGCGAACGTGGCTACCCACAGTGACGGCATGATGCTGCATGGCCTCGGAGGTTGGCCGGACGCCTTGTTCAGCGGCTGCACCATCCTCGCGGCTCCGTCGTTCCGCAACCGTATTCCCATCATCCGCGAACGAGTCACCACCCTCTGCGGTCCCGGCGAGCTGGTGGACGTGGTGGTGACCGAGCGCGGCATCGCCATCAACCCCCGCCGGCAGGATCTCTTCGAAAGAGTCTCCGGATCCGGTTTGCCGATCCGCACCCTCGAAGAGATCAAAGCCGAAGCGGACGCGATCTGTGGCATCCCCGAGGAGCCTGCCTTCGGAGATCGGGTGGTCGGCGTGATCGAGTGGGTGGATGGCACGATCCTAGATTCGGTTCGAGAGGTCTTGAAATGATTGCGGTGGTACTTGCGTTGGCATTGACGGTTCCCATAACGACGAAGGGTGCTTCGGACTCCGAAGCCAGACGGCTCGGGTTCGACCCCGCAAAGATCCAGGCGATGCGTACCCGCCTCCAGTCCTTCGTGGCGGAAGGGCGTCTGCCCGGCATGGTGGTCCTCATCCAGCGCCACGGCAAGCTGGTGAGCCTGGACGCCATCGGCTACCGGGCCGTGGGAGCCACCGCCCCGATGACTGCCGACATCGTGTTCCAGACCATGTCCATGACCAAGCCGTTCACCGCCACCGCGTTGTGCATGCTGGTGGAGCGCGGGCTGGTGCGGCTTAGCGACCCCGTTTCTCGCTACCTTCCTGAGTTCGGCAAGCTACGACTCAAAGACGGTGTCGCCCCCAGCGGGCCGGTGCGCGTGAGGCACCTTCTCAACCACACTTCTGGCATCGCATCGGACATGCCGATCTCCGACGAGGATCGGGCCGGCACCACCCTCCAGCAATTCGTTGAACTCGTCGCTAGGCAGCCCCTCGTGACGGAACCTGGAACGGCCGAGCGATACAGCGGCCCCGCAATCTCCGTCGCCGGCCGAATCGTTGAAGTGGTCTCCGGCAAGCCGTTCGAGCGGTTCCTCGCCGACGAGATATTCCGTCCCCTCGGAATGAACAACTCCTGGATGTTCTTGCCCGCCGAAGAACGCGCCCGCCTTGCTGGTGTCTCCGTCCTAGAAGACGAGCAGCTCAAGGCCGAGACAGGCGACCCCGCCCGAACCGGAGCCCGATTCGCCAATCCGGCCGGCGGCCTCTACTCGACCGCTGAGGACCTTGCCCGTTGGCACCAAGCCATGCTCGGGGGCGGCGCGCCCGTGATCGGGAAGACGATGCTCAAACTGATGACGACCCTGCCAACCAGCCGTCCCATCGGGGCGGGCGAGGAGGTTGGCTTCGGCGTAGGTTGGTCCGTTGTCCGGGCACCCGGACCCTCGTCCTCGCTGCTCCCCGCCGGAACGTTCGGCCATGCCGGAGCCTATGGCAGCTACAGCTGGACCGACCCGACGACGGGAATCGTGGGGGTCTTCCTGTCCCAACGCGTCTTCGGCGCGGACCGCGAGATCGACGCCTTCCGCACGATGGTGTATGCCGCCGCTAAGTAAGATTCTCACCTTCCGAAGGCTGACATTAGTACAGGGTTTGGCCCCAGCTTCAAAGAATTGGCTTGGCCTCGGCAACTTCGCTGATGTACCATACAGGTCAATCGAGTGTCGCAAGAGTCGGGCGATTGCGTTCGACTTCTGGTTACCCGGAGCGCCCCTCGCTGGTTGATATTTAGGAGAACGACCCATGAAGATCAAGACATTGTTGTCTGTCGCCCTGCTTGGCGCGTCAGTATTTGCCTCTGCCGACTGGAACTGGAAACTGTCCAGCACCTATACCTGGGCGATGGATGGGTCCTGGGGCGGCGCCGATGTAACCAACATCATCGCCCACATGGAAGGAGGTAGCGTCGAGAACAGCTACGGCTGGGGGGTGACGTCCTGGAGCTTCTCCAATGCCGACAGCCCCTTGACGATGACTTTTGACACTGGCTGGTTTGATCCCCAGGCGGCCGAACCAACTCTGACTGGGTCCCTGTTCATGGGGATCGTGCAGGACCTGCCCAGCGATGCGCCCGGTCAGGAGCACGTGGTCTTCTTCATGGATTCGCACGCGGCCAGCAACATCGCGAACATCGCGTGGGGCACGGTCTTTGCCGGCCTTCCGCCGGAGCACACCTACACCGAGGAAGCCGTCCTCCAGGCGATCAAGGACTTCACCAACCCGCCGAACCAGGCGTCCTTTGACGCCGCAGACGCGCTCCTGACCGACTTCCAGACCTACACCGCCAAGCATGCGCGGGTTGGGGACTTTGGGACCGAGGGCTCGATGTACTTCGGTCCTAGCGATAGCTTCAGCATCGTCGCCTTCTCCGACGCCACGATCGGCGGCAGCGGAAGCGGCACGGTCGATACCATTCAAGAGCCGGTTCCCGAGCCTGCGTCCATGCTCGTGCTCGGGCTTGGCGCGGTCGCCGTGGCCCGCCGACGACGAAAGAGCTAGCCTCCGCCGCCCGGTTGCTTCTCGCCTAGCCCTCGATGAATCGGAGGCTAGGCGCTTTTGTGACTCCCACATGGGGTTGAATCCGGCTATGTTCACGGCCTGTTTCCTCATGGTCGTCGCTGGGCCTATCTTGACCGTGGGGCCAGGAGAGCTTGAGTCCGCTCTGGCCGCGGTCCGTGGGAAGCCAAACGCCACGATCCGTCTTCGCTCTGGCACGTATCGCGTGCGTGCGCCGATCGTGCTCGACCCAAGCCACGCCGGGCTAACGCTTGAGGCAGCGCCGGGTGCCCGCCCCGTCGTCTCGGGTGCGGTCCCTCTCCCGGCCTGGAAAGTGCAGGGAAGCCTCTGGTCGACGAGCGTCCCCCCAGAGGTGGCCGCCGGCGGTGCTCGCCTGCTTCTCCTGAACGGTTCTCAAAGGGCTCGATCCCGCTGGCCCCTCCAGGGTGAGTTCGTCCACCAAACCACCTTCGATGTCCCTTGGATGAGTACGACCGGCGGCGGCTGGAAGCGTCCCCCCACCCACGAGGAACTCACCACTATGGCCGCCAAACCGGGCGACCTTCCTAACGACCTCGACGTGGCGAGCGCGGAGGTCACGATCTTCCACATGTGGGACGAGTCCTGCGTTGGGCTAGCCAGCCGGGAGGGAGATAGGCTTCGATTCGCTACCGAATCAGGCCATCCCCCCGGTGCGTTTGGCGTGCAGAAGTACGTCCTTTGGAACGTTCGCGCAGGCCTCGCAACGCCCGGCACCTGGTTCCTCGACCGCGAAAAGAGAGAGCTGCTTTACCACCCCCGCGCTGGAGAGAAGCCCGCCCAAACTAAGGCCGAAGTTGCCCTGCCCGAAGTTCTCTTGGACATCTCTGGCACCTCCGAGAAGCCAGTGGCAGGGATAACCGTGCAGGGCATCTCGTTCACCGGTGCGAACACCCCGCTCAAAGCGGCCGGTTTTGGCGCGACCCTCTATCCCGGCGCCCTGCGTGCCACCCACGCCCCCGGCCTCGCCCTTCGCCGAGTGCGGGTCTACCAAACTGCTGGCTGGGGCATCCACGTGGTCGCCACGCCGAAAGGCTTGGTCGAGGAATGCGTGGTGCAAGACCTTGGGGCCGGTGGAATCCGCGCGGAGGGCGACGACGTCGTGGTCAAGGGCAACGTGGTGCGGCGGATTGGGACCCTCTTCCCAAGCGGGATCGGTCTCAACTTTTACGGAGCCCGTGCTCGGATCGAGGGCAACCTCATCGAGGACACCGGCTACAGCGGCATCGTCGGCGGGGGCGATGGCGCCCGAGTCGAAGCCAACCTGATCCAGAAGGTCATGAGGGTGCTGCACGATGGCGCCGGCATCTACATCGGCTTCCAACCCCGCGTGACGCTGCGCAACAACGTGGTTCGGGACATCGTGGACACCGGCGGGTACGGGGCAAGCTCGTACTACCTGGACGAGCAGTCGGTCGGGTGCGTGGTGGAGGGCAACCTCTCCGTGAACGTGGCTCGACCGATGCAGAATCACATGGCGCGTGGCAACGCTTGGCGGGACAACGTCTTCGTGGCAACCGGCAACATGATCGCGTCCTTCGCCCGCTGCGAGGGCTATACCGTCGAACGCAACGTCTTCCTATCCCCCGGCCAGATCGAGGTCTCTGCCGCCGCCAACGGGTTCCAAGTCTTCACATCCAATGTACTCCCAGACTCCGGAGCAGTCCTCAAGACCCTTCAGGACTATGCTCAAACCGGCGACCGCAAGGTCCCCGACGGAAACTCAATCGGCGGCGGGGGCAAGGTGCTGACAACCAGGAACGGTTACGCCTACGTTCCGGGTCCCGCTGCTAGGGCGCTTGGCATCAAGGCCAAGGCGTGGACTTTGCCCAAGCCGAAGAAATGACGCCTGCTAGGGCAATCGAGGCTTGCCCAACAGCTTCCGTTGGAGCGGGCTAGCGGCCGCCAGAACCTCCGGGGAGTACAGGCTCTCCTCCTCGATCGGGAGGAACCACTTGCCGACCGCCGAGTGTGCGTAGTGCACCTGCACCATGTACCGCCGCCTCTCGCTGGTGTTCATTGCCGCGCCGTGCCACACGTCGCTGCGGAAAAGGCAAACGTCCCCCGCCTTAAGCATCACCGCGTGCGGCACCACCCCGTTGTAGGCGGTCTCGTTGTCCGGCGGGCGCGCCGCGCGATGTGAACCAGGAATCATCGTGGTGGGGCCGAGCTCTAGCGTAAGGTCGTCGAGGTAGTAGTGCGCCGTCGCCATGAAGATCGGGATCGTGATCCGCGGATCGGCGGCCACGTCTGGCGGCAACGGAAAAGGCAGGAAGTCGATATGGATCCCCATCCCGCGGCCCTGACCCGTCACCCAAAGCGTCCCGCCGATCACGTGAAAGTGGTCGCCAAAGATGCTCTCGCAAACGGCCACGACGTCCGGACGGTCGATGTAATGGAGCATCTCCGGGTCGCCCAGGTAGTTGCTGAAGAGCTGCTTGTTGAAGCACCACTTGGCAACCTCGTACTGCTCGTCCGGCCCGCCAGAGGAGTCGATTTTGTCCCGGAGTTTCTGGACTCCCGCCGCGTCCAACACGCCTGGGAAGATGCAGTATCCGGCCCGATGCATCCCCCGGATGGCCGCCTGAAGCTCAAACTGCTCCGGATAGGGCAGGTTCGGCACCTCCCCCCGATACATCGTGTCCCCAATCGCCCGCACCGCGTTGTGCCCGTTGAACATTCCGCGATGCTACTCGATGCCAGGTTTACTTGGTAACCCATGCCTTGCAGAGACTGAGGTCGGGATTCATCCCGCATCTGGGCGGTGGGACTTCAGTCCCCGGCTTCCGGCACGACGGTCCGCTATCTGCCGATGCGTCCTCAGGGCTTCAGGTGAAGCCAGTCGAGGCCAGGAAATCTGGCGAAGTCGGAGTCGAACGAGACCAGCCTGAGGTTGCCAGCGAGGGCAAACGCCGCGAGGTAGGCGTCCGGCCAGAATCGTGCCCGGATTAGGTCTTGGGCCACAATCTCGCTCAAGATCTCCTGCGTCCCTGCGGGTTCATGGACAAAGGTTACGGAAGGGTCGGATCTCCACTTGCAATAGATTCCCCACGCGACCCCGGGGTCCATTGCTTCTGCCCCATCCACGCGGATAGAGGAGAGAACGCGAACCATCCCTAGCATGGTCTGAGAGTTGAAGGCCACTTCGGAGGACGCAGATGACCAGTACTCCTTGGCGGACCTGTGATGAGGATGTGCTTCTGAGCCCAAGGCGACCCACACATTAACATCTAGGAGGTCAGGTCTTGCCAACTCGCTCCAGTTCCTCTTGCAGGAGGAGTTCCTCAATCTGTGCGTTCGTTAGGGCCGGAACCTTGTACTCGCTAGGGATTACGACGGGGATCGGCCTCTTATGCCCCAGAGCTGAGCTCGGAGGCTTCGCGAGGCCTTCCTCTAGCATTTCGGCGATCAGGTCCTTGAGCTTGAGGCCCCGGAGAGCCGCGCTCGCCTTCACCTGACGGAAGAGGTCGTCGGGAATATCGATCGTCGTGCGCATAAAAGCATTTTATCATGAAACGCATCAAATCACGACCTCGCCTGTCCTTGCTTGATCTCGATACCGAGACCAACCCGGGGCCTACCCGGCCGAGGACTGCTTTTCCAATGCCTTCCGAATGTCCGCTACCAGCACCTGAGCCGGGGCCAGGCCGATGAAAGCTTCCAGGAGCTTCGGCCCCTGAAGAAGCACGTAGGTCGGAATGCTTCTCACCCCAAAGGCCTGTGCCAAGCCGGGCTCTTCGTCCACGTTCACCTGGGCAACCCGAACGGTCCCCGCAAGCGACTCGGCCACCGTGGCCAGGATCGGCTTCATCGCCCGGCAGGGCCCGCACCAAGGCGCCCAGAAGTCCACCAGGATCGGGCTCGTGTTCTCGAGCACTTCGCTGCGAAAGGTGTCGGTGGTCAGTTGAAGGATCGGATTAGAGGTCGCGGACTGGTTCATGCGGAGAAAGAGCCTCCGTCGTCCGGATAGGATTCAGGATCGCCGGGTGGCACGGCTATTCGGTAACGTGCACCCATGAGGATTCCTGGCCGTTGCCCACACCTGCTGTTCACACTTGGGGTGCTCGCGTTCGCGAGTGTGCCTTTCGGCCAGCAAGCGCCTCCCCCACCCAAAGCCACCATAAACGTGTACATCCCCATCACGGAGGAAGCCTTCCGGCTGGAGCTAGAGGGACGCACGGCGGCCAAGACCCATCGACTCCTCTCCGCAATCTCTACCTGCACCGAGACGCGTGGCTTCACCAATCTCCTTCTCGTCGCCTGGGGCAAATCGGCCCCCAACTTCCCGGACCTCACCTTGTTCCACGATTGTCTTGTCGAGGTCACGCCGTTCGACAAGAGTTGGCGTCAGGTTGGCAAGGTCGTGTACGCCAAGCTCCAGATCGGCAAGCCAAGCATGCGCGGCCTCCAGCTTCCTCTCGGCGATCCCATTAGCCAGCAGTACCAAGCCGCGCGGATCCGCATCCTGCCGCCCGGTGAGAAGACGATCGTCACCTGGGGCACGGTGTTCAAGCCACAGTAATAACCCGAATCCGCTATGATTCGGCATGGCACCGTCCACCCCCGAGGTCACCGTCGACCAGATCGCCGCGTTCCAATCCGCGTTTGAATCCGACCCCCGAAACCGCCAGTCCATGAACGCGGTTAGCACCACCAGTGTCGCCAAGCTCGCGATCGACCGCAAGCGGGTGGCTCGGATGGACATGACCTTTAGCGTCCATCTCCCGGAAAACAAGATCACCCACCAGAAGAGCAGCGGCCGATGTTGGATGTTCGCGGCCCTAAACACTCTGCGCGTGGTGGCGATCAAGAACATGAACCTGGGCGACGATTTTGAGCTCAGCCAGAACCACACCATGTTCTGGGACAAGTTCGAGAAGGCCAACTACTTCCTAGAGTCCGTGCTCCAAACCCTCGACGAGCCCACAGATGGCCGCCTCATCGCCCACCTTTTCGCCGGCCCCATCCAGGACGGCGGCCAGTGGCACATGTTCGTGAACCTGGTGAAGAAGCACGGCCTCGTTCCCAAGTCGGTGATGCCGGAAACCGAGAGCAGCAGCAGCACTGGCGCCATGAACTGGCAGATCACTCTCCGGCTCAAGGAGTTCGGGTGCCGCCTCCGCGAGGCCCATAGGGCCGGCCGTACCGAGAAGCAGCTCCGCGCGATGAAGCCCGCGATGCTGGAGACGGTCTATCAGATGCTCTGCATCCACCTTGGAGAGCCCCCCACCGAGTTCGAGTGGCAATGGCGAGACAAGGACAAAGCCTTCCACCGAGACGGCACCCTGACTCCTCTGGAGTTCTACCGAAAGCACATCGATGTCGACCTCTCGGACATGGTCTGCCTCATCCATTGCCCCCAGGCAACCAAGCGCTTCAACGAGGTCTACACCATCAAGTACCTCGGCAACGTCGTCGGCGGAGAGCCGATCCAGTACTTGAATGTGGACCTAGACGTGATGAAGCAAGCCGCCATCAAACAGATGCAGAATGGCGAATCCGTCTGGTTCGGCTGCGATGTCGGCAAGTATTTCGGCCGCGACCACGGCTGGATGGACACGGAGATGTACCGCTACGACCTGGTCTACGGATCCGCTCCCACCCTCACAAAGGCAGAGCGCTTGGACTACGGCGAGTCGCTGATGACCCACGCGATGGTCTTCACCGGCGTCGACCTCGACGACGAGGGCAAGCCACGCAAGTGGCGCGTCGAGAACTCATGGGGCGAGGAGGGCGGCGACAAGGGCTTCTACGGGATGTCCGACCCTTGGTTCGACCAGTTCAACTACGAGGTCGTCGTCCACCGAAAGTACCTCCCCACCGAGTATGTGGAGATGCTGAAGCGGCCCGCCGTCGAGCTAGAACCATGGGATCCGATGGGTTCGCTCGCCTGAGTATCCACGGAACGGTAATGCATAGAAATACGGGGAAGCAGGATAGCTTCCCTGTATTTCTATCCGAAGGTTCAGTAGCTTTATTCATCTATAGGCTCAAGATTGGGCCTTTAGCCCTGTAGATCCTGAGTGCATTGCGCGATAGAGGCTTCCTCGCGTAACGATAGCCGAGGTTCCGGAGTTAGGAACCTAATGGAACTTGTTATCGAGCAGAGCCCGAACATCAGCCCTACCTATGCCAGTTTCGTAGACCCGCACGACGCCGAGCGTGCCTACGGCGCGTTGGCAGACCACGGCGTGAAGCCCGCCCACGTCACCGTGATCGCGTCCCAAAACGTCCTTGCTCCGGAGATAGCCTGGGAGACCGAGGCCAAGATCGAGGGAATGGCTGAGAAGGGAATCACCGTCACAAGCACGGAAGACGCGGCAAAGGCTGCCGTACCGGGAGCCGCCATCGGCCTCGGGTTTGGCGCCCTTGCCGCCATCGCCGCCCTTGCCATCCCGGGGGTTGGCCTGGTTCTCGGAGGCGGCGCGCTTATCGCGGCTGCCGCGGGAGCTGCGGGAGCCACCGCTGCGGGCGCCGTGGCGGGCGGAGTCTACGGGTATCTCAAGGACCAGGGCATGGACGACTCCTCCGCCCAGGTCATGCAAGGTGCTTTCGCCAACGGACACGTGCTGATCGCCGTGCGACACAACCCGCCGGAACTCCCGATGGCCTCGGACGTGGTCCAGATTCTTCAGAAGTACAACGGCCAGATCCTTGGCTCGGATACCGTGCCGGGTCAGCGTGCCGAGCGCATCGGAGAGTTCATCAAATGAAGACTCTGGAACTGAACTGCCGCGCCAAGAAGGCTGTCCGAGCCGCCGCCCGAGTGATCCGGACGTCGGAGAGCGTGCACGAGGAGGCCATGAAAACCCACGTCATGCGCGCCGCCGCCCTTGGTCTGGGGGGCGCCGTGCTCCTAACCCTCGCAACCCTGTGCTCCATGCGGGCAAAAGAATCCTACGACGCCCACCAGCGCTGGAAACAGTTGGACGCGCAGCTGGACGATGCCCTCGCCGAGTCCCTAGACGCCAGCGATTCCAGCGCCCGCTTCTAGCCCAGCAACGGGCCCAGCACGGAGAAGAGCTTCTCGAGCTCTTCTCCGGAGTTTGTATGAGCGAGGCTCACTCGGGTCACCCCTTCCTCCGGAACGATTCCCATCGCTGCCAAGAGCCGATAGGAGTAGAAGTGCCCCCACCGAATCCCGATGCCCTCCGCCGCTGCCGCGTCGGCCAACGACTTCGAAGTCCGGGATCGGTGGACGAACGACACGGTAGGCAAGCGGCCGGCCCCAGCTTCCGCCCGCCCGACCACGCGCACGTCGGGGAACCGGGCCAGGAAGCCCAGCAACTCGGCGGTCAGCGGTTGCTCCAAGGCTTCGATCTTCGGCCATGCCCCGGCCGGATCGCCCCCGGCCAAGAATGAGAGGTACCGCTCCAGCCCCAACAACCCCGCGCAACCCTCGTGGTTGACGCCTCCCAACTCGAACTTGTAGGGGACGTCCTCCCTGGGAACGAAGAAGTGCCCCGGACCCTCGAGTTCTGCCTGGGCCTCGTGAGTGCCGTACAGCGCCGCCATGTGCGGCGCAAAGACTTTGTAGGTGGAGAAGGCGTACCAGTCCACACCCCAGTCGGCAACCTGCATCGCGAGGTGCGGAGCGTAGGCCACCCCGTCCACCACAACCCTTGCCCCAACCTCGTGCGCCATTTTTGTGGGCGTCTCGATGTCCTCGACCCCGCCCAGGATGTTGCTCACATGGGGCATTGCCACCAACCGAGTCCGGTTGCTCAACAGGGGCGCAAGCGTCTCCGGCCGACAGATGCCCGACTTCGGATCGATCGGCCAAAGCTTGACCTCGAACCCGCGTTTCCGCAGGTGCATCCATGGCGAGACGTTCGCCTCATGGCCAGACTCCGCGACCACGATCTCGCTCCCTGCGGGCAGGGCCTCCGCGTACGCATCCGCCAGCATTCGTAGCAGGGCGGAGGTACTGGACCCCAAGATCGCCTTGCCGCTCGAACCCGCCCCCATCAGCCGCTCCACGAACGAGTGAGCCTCTGACACCGTCCGCGTTGCGGCAACCGAAGCGGGGTAGTCCGCCCCAACCTGAACGTAGCTGGAACGATAGTAGTCGCCCACCGCATCGATCACATCCTCGGGCACCTGGCTTCCTCCGGCGTTGTCCATGAACGCGAACTCGGTGGCCAGCGCCGGAAACCGAGCGCGGATTTCGTGAAGGGTGGGCATCCACCTAGTTTGGCCAATTGGGGCTTGGCAACGGGAGTTTCTAGAGTTACAGTGTTGTCATGGCAACAGGGGAGAAGCCTAAGGTCGCCGTCTTGGCGATTCATGGAATGGGGACGCATTTGCCGCTCTCGGGAATCCAGGATGTGGTTCAACTTCTGGGAAAGGGCTCGAGCGAGGCCGAGTACCTTTCGCATCTCGTCGGAGAGGGAGCCGAGGCAAAGGTAAGTACCTACGCAAAGGTTCGGCTAGGTGAGGACCTGCCCGAAGAGATCCACATATACGAGGCCAACTACAGCGCGATCCCGAAGGGAAAGGCGGGCCTGGTGGACGTGATCCTCTTCCTGCTCTCCGCCGGCTGGAACGGCCTTGACGGCAACAACTGGAAGCGATGGATCCTCGGCAAGTCGAGGGATTGCCGGCCCCAGTCCGGGACCCATGCCGTGCTCGTCTTCATCCTCGGCGTATTGATCTCCTGCCTGGGCCTGAACGCGGCCTTCGTGGCTGAACTTTCGCCGGCCACCGCCTTCGCGCCCATGGACTCGTACCGGGCGTCGCTCTGCGTCGCCATGGTTGCGATCCTAGTTTCGGCCGTGCTCGCGGGCGCGCTGATCTTCTGGTCCAAGAGCCTTTCCGACAAAGCCGCGAAGCCCGGCGAGGTTGGGGATCTCCTACCAAAGGTCGCGCTGGCCGGCTACACCGCGCTCGTTCTGATGTTCGGCGTGGTAATCCTGGCCGGGTTGTACATCGTGCTCAAGCGGATTGGCGTCTTGCCGCCTACCAGCCTCGAACTCACGAGGAATGTCGGGTGGTTCATGCTGGTGCGTTGCGGTGCGGCGTTTTCCATCTGCTACCTGGGCGCCCGGCTTCTGGGCAACCGGCCCTCCAGCCGCTTGGGTCTCACTGGTGGACTTCTCTTCGTTTTTCTCCTTCTTGCCTACCAGAACGAAGACCTGCGGGGAGGGCTCCTTTCTCAAGAGGTCGGGATGGCCGACTTCTGGATTCTGGGAGGCCTCTTCCTCGGCCTCAGCCTCTTCGCCCGGTCCTTCCTCGTTGACTACGGGGGAGACGTCTGCGCCTACGTGGGCGGCTCCCGCGCCTCGAAGTTCGCCGAGGTCCGCGAAGCGGTCCAGTGCCGGGCCATGGGCGCGCTTCTGCCCCTCCTCGAGCAGGGGTATTCAGTAGTGGTCCTCGCCCACAGTCTCGGGTCGATCGTCGGCTACGACGCCGTGAACCGCGCCCTCCTCGCGCAAGATCGCTACCCTGGCCGCATCGCCGCCCTGATTACCTTCGGCTGCCCGCTGGACAAGATCGCCTACCTGTTCAAGACGGAGGATCCGTTCGAGGACTCGGTTCGCAACCGCCTTGTAGCTTCCCGCCAGCCTCTGATCGACGACCTAGACGTCCGCAAGGGCATCCCGTGGTGGAACATCCAGGCCAGGTACGACATCGTGGGTGGACGCCTGGACTTCTACAATGCGCCCAAAGGCGTCGCGCCCGGCACCGACGTTGTCGAGGTCGATGACAAGACCAACCTGACCCCGATCGTCAGCCACTCCAGTTACAGCGCCCACCCTGCTCTTTCGCGGACCCTGCGCGCCGCCCTCGCCACCCTCGCTCCCCAGCCCGCGCTCGAAGTCGCGCTGGCCGCGGACGCCGATCTGAAGAACGAGACCCACGTCGAAGACCAAGCCTGAAGAGCACCTCGTGTACCCTGAATGGGTACTCGCGGGATGAAGGACTTCAACGATCTCTCCGGGCCCTGGATGGGCTGGTCGATTCAGGATTCGCTCCGCATCACGGAGCGAATCACCCTGTCCATATCTGGCGGCCGTATCTCCGGCTCCGGGAGCGACAAAGACGGCGACTTCGAGCTTGTCGGCGCCTATATCGTCCGAACCCAGAAGGTGTCTCTCACCCGGCGCTACACCCGCACCAACGAGCCCTCCCAAGAGGGCGTCGGCGTCCCTTACGACTACGAAGGCGTCTGGGACGGGACCCTGGTTTCCGGGCGGTGGCACCCCATCTGGGACCCCCGGTACGGTGGACCGTTCGAGATGTGGCCTGCCGAAGGAGAAGAGGAAGACATCCTGCACCAAATGCGGCAGGAAACCTTGACCGCCGCTTAAGCGCTTGACAATCCTAGGATAGGGGGGTAGGGTATACGCGCCATGCGCGCCCGCCTTGCCTTTACCCTCATCGAACTGCTGGTCGTAATCGCGATCATCGCAATCCTCGCCGCCATCCTCTTCCCGGTCTTCGCTCAGGCCAAGGCGGCGGCAAAGAAGACGGCCGACCTGTCCAACTTCAACCAGATCGGGAAGGCGATCATGCTCTACGCCAACGACAACGACGACCGGACCATGCACGTGGACCACACGACCGACTACGGCTGGTACATCCCCCTCTTCCCGTACGTGAAGAGCGCCGACGTCTTCCGAACCCCCGCCTACTCGCGCAAGCAGATCCTCAACGACGACAACGAGCTCGAGACACCGGCAACGGACTACTCGATCAACGGGCTCTTCTCCCACGGGGAATCGATGTCAGCGTCGAGTACTCCCGCACAGCAGATCGTGGTTGGCCTTCGCAACATCGAGATCGCCGACCCTGATTTCCACCCGTGGCCAGCCACGGCTGTCACCGACGCCAACACCCCGGACTGGGACGATCTTTCCCTCTACACCGGCATCGACCGCGTGGGAGGACCCAACGAAGACTGGTTCCAGGGGCGCCTAGCCACCAAGCCCTGGAACGGCAAAGGCTCCAACTTCACGTTCCTGGACGGCCACGCAAAGTACCACGCCTGGGAAGCGACTCTGGCAGGACGCCTCCCCGGCTTCCACAACCCGGATCGGATCGTGGAGAAGGTCCTCTAGAAGCGGAAGAGGGTCGCGGTGAGGGTCAGCTCCAGACCGTCGAAGCTGATCCCGTCGTACCTCGCGAAGAAGTGGTAGGTCGCGCTGACCTTGGCAACCTTGCCAAACTGCAGTCCGGCCTCCAGGTTCCCCGTCGGCCCGAATCGCTTCGCGCTCACCCGCTCGCCCGGACGGTCGATCGCGTAGTCCATGTAGGCGATCCCCGCTGCTACGCGAACATAGGGCCGGACCAGGTCCGCTTCCTTCCCAAAGCGGCGTGCCATTCCCATGGTGAACGGCGCCATGAACAGCTTGTCGTCGCCCTTCTCGGCCGAGATGGCGTCCACGCCAAAGTCTCGCCCCCACGCGATTGGGAACGACTTGTCCGCGATCGGTCGAAGACCGATCTGGAAGCGGTTGGAGCCAAACGTGTCGCGCAGGACCCCGCCGGTTGGCATGAACACGCCCATCGTGCCCCCAAGGTTGATCCCCAGGATCTTGGACGATTCCTTTGCGGGAGACGCGCTGGCAAGGGAAAGGGCAAGGGGAAGTCCGAGGGCGGCGAGGGCAATCACGCCCCGAATTATGCCCGGAACTAGGAACCAGAAGGGAATCCTACGTAAACGATTCCCGTGCGCAGCGCCGAGACCTGGGCGACAACCCCGCCAACCGCCGCCTCGAAGAGGCGCTTTCCGGTTGCCGCCCTCGCGAAGCTTGGGTATCCCATCGCGCCCTGCCCGGAAACCTGGTCCCAGCTAGATACCAGCCCCACGATTTTCGGGCTAGGCTCCAATCCGTCGTCCACTGCCCGGTCCAGCTTCACCAAGCCCGGATGCAAGTGGAGCATCAAGCTGGTCTCCGCCTCGCAAGCGTGGTGCATCTCCTTGCTCGGTCCCTCCAAGACCAACTCCGCCTCCGTTTTCAGGAACTCGAAGTAGCCGCAGTGGACAAGCGTAAGGTTGGGGCGAGCCTCCTTGAGAGCGCGCAACGCAACCCCGTTCGGCTCCGAATTGCCCCCGTGTCCGTTGACGACGAAGAACCGGTGGAATCCCTGGTTGGCCAACCCCTCGATCGTTCGCGTCAATGCGTCCACGTATCCCGGAAAGGTGGCGCTCAGCGTGCCAGCGAAGGGCAAGTGATGCCCGGAAGCCCCCAACCACAGCGCGGGGGTCAGCAAGCAATCGCCGCTCGAGCGCCGCTCGACCTCCTCCGCCACCGCCGAGGCCAACATCGTGTCCGTGAGAAGGGGCAGATGAGGCCCGTGCTGCTCCAGAGACCCGGTCGGGATGATCACCACCACGTCCCGATCCATCGAATCGACTTCCGGCCAGGTGAGGTGCCCAAGAATCATGGCTATGCGTTGGGATAGACGTCGCGGATAAGGGACCGAACGGCGGTGCAGAAGTCTTGGTCGTCCGCCATTCTCTCGCTGATGCGCTGGTACGCGTGCATCATCGAAGTGTGGTCCCGGTTCCCGAAGAGGGAGCCAAGATGCTTCCAAGAGTCCTTCGTGGTCTCGCGCAGGATGTAGACCGCCGTGTGGCGCGCCTCCGTGATCGGTGCTTTTCGCGAGGTCCCCTTGATCTCGTCGGTCGGAATTCGGAAATGCCGTCCCACCGCCGAAACCACCTGGTCGAAGCTAGGCTTCTGTAGAATCCCGCCGTGGTAGAAGCGCTCCACCATCGACTGGGCCGAGCCCATATCGAGCGGCAATCCCTCCACCGAGGTGTAGGCCACCAGCCGGGTCAGCGCACCCTCGAGGGTGCGGATGTTTCCGGGCACCGTCTCCGCCAAATAGTCTGCTACCAACCCTGGCAATTCCACGCCCTCCTCGACCGCCTTTCGGGCCAGGATCGCGCATCGCGTCTCCGTATCCGGCAGTTGGATGTCCGCAACCAGCCCCGCCTCGAAGCGGGAGCGCAGCCGCTCGTCCATTCCGTACAGGTCGCGGGGCGGACGATCGGCGCAGAGCACGATCTGCATGCCAAGGCCGTGCAAATAGTTGTAGGTGTGGAAGATCTCTTCTTGGGTCTTCTCCCTGCCCATCACCAACTGGATGTCGTCGATCAGCCAGACCTGCGCGCTCCGCTGCTTGCGGCGGAAGAGCTCCACCCGGTTGCTCTGAAGGGCGGCCACGAACATCTCCGCAAACTGCTGAGCGGACATGTAGCGAAGGCTCAGCCCGGGATGGTTCTGCTGGGTCGCCCGGGCGATCGCGTGCAGAAGGTGGGTCTTCCCAAGCCCTGACGATCCGTAGATGAAGAGCGGGTTGTACTTGGCTCCCGGCTCCTGGGAAACCGCTTTGGCTCCTGCTACCGCGAGGCGATTGCTCTGCCCCACGACGAAGGAATCGAACGTGAACTTCGGGTTGGGGGTGAAGCCCTGCTCGTCCTCCGAAATCTTCGCATCGAGCCGCACCGAGGTGTCGCCCTCGGGGGTGCTGGCCCGGTCGCGCGCTTCGCAGATGAGAACCAGAGAAACCTTCTGACCCAGTTCGTCGCAAAGGTACTGCTCGAGGGTGTCCGCAAACCGCTTCTGGACCCACTCGAAAACGAACTTGCCCGGAGCCGCAACCTTGGCCTGGCCGTTCTCTAGGCTAAGCGGCTGAAGGACGTGGAGGAACCGCTCGAACCATGCCGGAGGAACTTCGGGTCCCAGCCTTCGCATCGCCTGCTCCCAAGCGGATCGTAAGCGGATTTGGTCATCGGTCTCTCCAAGCGTAAACTGGTCTTTCATGGCACGGTCGCAGGCGGCATGAGTGCCGCAAACGGAAGGGAAGTATACACACCGATCCGCAAAACCCAACAGGAATCATATCGCGGAAAATGGCAGAATCGACGCTCAAATACCGAGAGATCGCCCTTTCCGAGATATATGGAAATGATTCGCGTTTTTCCTGATGAAATCAACGAGATGCCGCGATTTTTGAGTTTTGCGTGACACCTGTCTACCCGAATCGGTGAGCGCAAGAGAATGGTCTTAAGAAGAGTCGAATGATAAAGGTACTGGGAGTTCTCAATGGGCGCGATATGCCCGATGCAAGTCTGCTATCCTGGGCCCGCCAAGCCGATCAGGTGTTCGCGGCAGACGGCGCGGCGGACCGCCTCCTCGCCCTCGGAATCGTCCCCGAAGTGGTCGTCGGAGACCTGGACTCCGTCAGCTCCGAAGCCCTCAAAGCTATCCCCAGCCACCTCGTAGACGCAGACCAGAACCGCTCGGACTGCGACAAACTCCTCGACGTCCTCGGTGCCCCCCGAGCTACGCGAATCGTCGTCGCAGGCCTCGAGGGCGACCGCCTGGACCACACGCTCTACGGCCTCCAAGCATGCGCTGCCAGACCCGGCCTACGCCTCGCCCTCCGGGGGCGAATCGGCATCTCCGTCTCTGCTGAACGTATGGAACTCAGCGTGACGCCGGGGGCTACCGTCTCCCTCTTGCCGATCGAAAGATGCACTGGAGTGGTCCTGGAAGGGGTCAAGTGGCCCCTGGTGGGCGCGTCCCTCGAGCCCAGCGGGCTTCGGAGCCTCAGCAACCAGGTAAGCGCCGCCAGAATCTCTGTCCAGGTTTCCAGCGGAACCGCGATTCTGTTCATCGAATCGATGGAGCCTCGATGGGACCTCTAGCCGCCCTCACCTTCCAAGCCGTCGACTGGGCGGTGTTCCTGCTCTTTGCCGCCGCCATCCTCGCCCTGGGCTTCTCGGCTCGTTTGCGGGAGAGCAGCGCCCTGCAGTTCCTCACCGACGGGCGACGCCTGACCCTTCCCGCCTTCGTCGCCACCCTGGTCAGCACTTGGTACGGCGGAATCCTCGGTATCGGCGAATCTGTCAGCTACTTCGGAGTAGGCACCTGGCTCCTCCTCGGCGTCCCCTACTACCTCTTCGCCTTCGTCTTCGCCATCTTCCTGGCGGAGCGGGTGCGGGGTGTCGAGCAGTTCACCCTTCCCGAACGCCTCGAGTCCGCCTACGGGAAGCCCGCCGCCTACGTTGGGGCGGTCCTAGTGTTCCTCCTCGCGGTGCCCGCCGCCCACGTGCTCATGCTGGGCGTTCTGGTCCAGCAGGTGGTGGGCGGAGACCTCGCCCCCGCGATCATCGGGGCCACTCTGATCGGCACCGCGTTCTTGTACAGAGGCGGCCTTCTCGCCGACGTCCGCGTTGGGTTCCTGGCCTTTGTGGCCATGTACATGGGCTTCGCCGCCATCGCCGTCTTCTGCATCGCGCGAATGCCCCTCTCGGCCGCCGTCGCCGCGCTGCCGGACGCCGGACAGCGGACCTTCACCGGGGGCCAACCCTGGCCGGTCGTCCTGAGCTTCCTCATCCTCGGCGCTTGGACCTTGGTCGATCCCGGCTTCCACCAGCGGGTCGCCTCCGCCGAGACCCCCGCCGTGGGTCGCCGAGGGGTGCTGGCCTCCGTAGCATGCTGGTGCCTCTTCGACGTCCTGAGCATCACCGTGGCCCTCTACAGCCTGGCGATGCTCAAGAACCCGCCCGCCAACCCGGTGGCCATCTTCCCGGCCTTCGCGGAGGAGGTGTTGCCGCCGGGCCTCAAAGCGGTCTTCGTGTGCGGAATGCTCGGCACGATCCTAAGCGCCATGGTCGGCTACACGCTGGTTGCCGCCGGGACCGTGGGACGGGAACTGGTCGGCCGATTCCGGGGAGACATGGACTCAGCCGCCGTCGTCCGTTGGACGAGGGCGGGAATCTCCGCTTCCTCGCTGGCGGCGGTCGCCCTTGCCATCCGAATTGAGAGCGTCGTCGCTCTCTGGTACGCCTGGAGCGGATGCGTGATCGGAGCGCTCCTCATCCCGGTCTGGCGCGCCTACGTAGGACGCAGCCTCCGGCTGGGACCGTGGGTCGCTGGGTCTATGGTCCTAAGCTTCCTAGCCTCATTTGGGTGGTTTGTGGCCGCGAGGCGAACCAACAACCCCAATTTGGAAGTCGCATGGATCAGGACTGCCAACGGCGGCTATTTTGTGGTTCCTCCCATTCCGGAGGGATTGCGGGCCGAAGCGGTCGTGGTGGGCGTAGGTACGCTCCTTCCCGGCTTGCTTGTCTCAGGGGCCATCCTGGGGCTTGGTTGGCTATCGCGAAGAGGGAACGAAGATGATCGATGATCAAGATCGGCATGCAATGATGGAAGAGGAAGTCGAGGTCGAGGTCCCGGCGGAAGCCGAGGCGCCCGTAGAGCCCGAATTCGCCAAGATCGTCCTCAAGCGTAACGGCGCGGAGACCGACATCGAGTTTCCCCTCGTGCCCGGAGCGGTGCTGGGACGGTTCGACCCGGACAAGGGCCCGATCGAGATCGACCTCGGTCCCCTGCCGGAAGCCGTCTACATCTCCCGAAAGCACGCCCGCTTCGATCAAGAAGACGGCGTCTGGAAGGTCACCGACCTCGGGTCCTCTAACGGCACCTTCGTGCTCAAGGACGATTTCGAGCGGGTGGACAGCACCGACCTCGCGGACGGAGCCGAGATCGCCTTCGGGAACGTTCGCTTCGTTTTCAAGCTGGTCTAGGGCAGGGCGGGCGCACCGCGTAGCGGTGTATAACGACAGACGGAGGCCCGTTTGTCCCGATTTTCCATCGACCTCGACTATCTCAAGCGCGTTCTGATCGACCTGCTCAACACCCCTAGCCCCACCGGCGATACCGAGTGGGCCTGTGGCCTGGTACAGCAGGAACTGGAAGCGCTCGGCGTACCGACCCGCCGCACCGCCAAAGGCGCGGTGCTGGCAGACCTAGAGGGCTTCAAGAGCGATGCCCCGCGCGGCATCACCGCCCACGTGGACACCCTGGGCGCCATGGTCAAAGAGATCAAGTCCAGCGGCCGCCTAAAGCTGACCGCCCTGAACGGCGTCAACTGGCCCACCGTGGAGAGCGAAGGCGTCACCATCGCCACCCAATCCGGCCGCCAGATCCGGGGCAGCATCGTTCTTACCAACGGCGCGGCCCACGTCAACAAGGAGAGCGGCACCAAGTCCCGCGATGCCGACACCCTCGAAGTCCGCATCGACGAGCGCACCCACTCCGCCGAAGAAACCCGCCTGCTGGGCATCGACGTTGGCGACTTCGTTTCCTTCGATCCGCGCGTGGAGGAGAGCCAGGCTGGCTTCATCCGATCCCGGTTCCTGGACGATAAGGCCTGCGTTGCCTGCCTGCTCGCCGCGATCAAATCCCTTCGCGATGCGGACATCACGCCGTCTCAGCGGACAACCGTCCTAATCTCGAACTTCGAGGAAGTCGGCCACGGGGGCATGGACGGCCTTCCCGCGAACCTCAAAGAGCTCGTTGTGGTGGACATGGCCTGCGTTGGCGAGGGCCAGCGCGGAGACGAGTTCCACTGCACGATCTGCCTCAAGGACTCCTCCGGCCCCTACAGCAAGCCGCTTAGCAACAAGCTGAGGGACATCGCCGAGCGACGCGCCATCGACCTTGTTCCCGACGTTTACCCGTACTACGGCTCCGACGGTAGCGCCTACTGGCGCAGCGGAGGCACCGCCCAGGTGGCCCTCGTCGGCCCCGGCGTGGACACCAGCCACGGCTATGAGCGCACCCACCTTGATGCCCTAAAGGACACCGCCGAGTTACTCGTCGAGTACCTCGTCGAGGACTAGGGGGGATCTCCAGTGATCCAGGGAATCGGAGTAGACATCGTGTCGGTAGACCGCATCGCCAAGGCCATGCGGCGACCCGGCTTTGTGGACCGCATTCTCACCCCCGCTGAGCGCGAAAGACCCCTAACTCCCCAGTACGTGGCCGGACGCTGGGCGGCAAAGGAGGCGGTGGCCAAGGCCTTTGGCCATGCCCTTAGTTGGCAAGAGATCGAGATCGTGGGCTTCGGGGCTCCGATTTGCCACGTCGCGCCCCGGCTGAACGGAAAGGTGTGGGTGTCGATCTCGCACGAACGCGACCATGCCGTCGGCATGGCCGTTTTGGAGCACGAATCGCTACGCTAGCTACCGCGGGATCGGTTCCATGCTGTTCCAGGTCTCGCCAACCTTGGCGTCCACCTCGATCGGCACGTTGAGGGGCAAGGCCCCCTCCATATCCCTCCGCAGTTTCTCCACCGACTCGGTGTCGCCGTCGCGCAACTCGAACACCAACTCGTCGTGAACGTTCAGAAGCATCCGGGTCTCGGATCCCCGCAGCGTCCGGTGGGCCGTGTGCATCGCCAACTTCAGCATATCGGCCGCCGTGCCCTGGATCGGCGCATTCATCGCCTGACGCTCCGCGTACTGGCGCTCGTTGATCTTGGCCGCGTGGATGTCCGGGAAGTAACGGCGACGTCCGTGCAGGGTCGTGGTGAAGCCCTTTGATCGGGCCTCCGCCACCACCGACTTCGTGAACTCCTTGACCGTAGGGAACCGCTCGTTGTACAGGTCGATCAACGCCTTGGCCTCCGCCCGGCTGAAACCGCCCCCAAGCTGCTGGGCGAGCCCCCAGTCCGTCACCCCGTAAAGCACCGCGTAGTTGAGCAGCTTGGCGTAGTTCCGCTGAGACTTCTCTGGCTTAGCCTCTCCCAGGTTGAACATCAGCTGGGCGGTGGCGGTGTGGACGTCTTCGTGCTCCTGGAAAGCCGCCACCAAAGCGGGCTCTCCGCACATGTGGGCGAGCACCCGCAACTCGATCTGAGAGTAGTCGCAAGACAGCAACCGGTAGCCCGGCGCAGCCGTGAACGCGTTCCGGATCGACCGGCCAAGCTCGGTCCGGACCGGAATATTCTGAAGGTTCGGGTCGTTGCTGGAGAGCCGCCCGGTCGCCGCGCCGGTCTGGCTGTAGGTCGTATGGATGCGCCCGTCCGGCCCGATCTGCTTCTCCAGCGCGTCCGCGTAGGTGGACTTCAGCTTCGTCAGCTCCCGCCAGTTCAGCACCTCCGCCACGATCTCGTGCTCCGCCGCCAGCGGCTGCAAGATCTCCGCCCCCGTGCCCCAGCCGGTCTTCGTCTTCGCCCCGCTCGGGAGCCCCAGCTTGTCGAAGAGGACTTCGCCAAGCTGCTTCGGCGAGGCGATCAGGAACTCCTGCCCTGCCAGCTCAAAGACCTTGGCTTGGGTGGACGAGATGGTGATCTGGAGCGACTTGGAGAATTCCCGCAACGCGTCTCGATCCGCGCAGATGCCCAGCCTCTCCATGTCCGCCAGGATCGGGATCAAGGGCATCTCGATCTCGTGCAGGACCTTCAGTTGGTCTTCCTTCCCCAGCCTCTCCGACATCGCCCCCTCAAGCAGCGAGAGCGCCGCCGCAAACTCCTCGGAGCTCTGCGGAACCTGCACGTCCAAATACCCCCCAACGAGGTCCCGCAACGCGTAGGTCGAGCGCCCGGACTGCAGCACAAAGGCCGCCAACTGGGTGTCGAACCGCGGCTGATCCACCCAAGCCCCGAAGCGTTTGTACAGCGGCTTGGCGTCATGCAGGATGAACCGTCCCGGCTCCGACCGAATCAGCTCGTGGGCCAGCGCTTCCGGGACCTCCGCAACCGTAGTTCCGTGCGCCAGCAGCGCCACCCGCTTCTCCTCCTCGAAGAGGTCAGCGCGGAGGGCCGTGGCGGGGAAGTAGGCGGCCAACGGCGCCGATCCAAAGATGTCTGCCAACTCCGAAGCAGTGCCGGCGGCGCGACGATCGATCTGCAGCTGCTCCGAGACGACTTCCACGGTTGGCTCATCCATGGAAGCCCCGTCCAGGTACCGCGCCAGCACGTTGGGCGCGCGGCGCGCCACACTCTTCATTTCGTAGCCCTCGAGCATCGCCTGAGCCGCCTGCATCTGGTCGGGCGACAGAACGAAAGGCTGGAAGTCGTACTGGATCGGCGCCTCGCGATTGATCGTGGCCAAGTGCTTGGAGAGGATCATCTGCTCCTGGCATCCTGCGATCTTCTTCTGGTACTTCGGCTCGATCTCGTCGAACCTCGCCACCATCTCTTCGATCGTCCCAAACTTCTGGATTAGGTCGGCCGCCCCCTTGTCGCCGATCCCCGGTACGCCCGGAATGTTGTCGCTGGTGTCGCCCTTTAACGCCTTGAAGTCCGGCACGAAAGCCGGTCCAAACCCGTATCTCGCCTCCACTTCTGCCGGACCGTAGGTCATCGTGTCCGTGAGCCCGGTCCGTGGGGTCATCACGCTTACCGATCCATCCGCAAGCTGCAGCGCGTCCAGATCCCCCGTCACGATCGTGGTCAGGTACCCGTTCTCTTCCGCCAGGCGGCTGATCGTCCCCACCACGTCGTCTGCCTCAAAGCCCGGACACTCGATGCTCGGGATGCCTAGGGCTGCGATCAGATCGCGTGCGGAAACCAGCTGCACCTTGAGCTCGTCTGCGGTCTCCTTTCGGGTGCCCTTGTACTCACTGTACTCCACGTGCCGGAAAGTCTTGCCCGGAGCATCGAGCGCCACGACGACTGCGTGAGGTTTCACCTGGTCTAAGAGCAGGAACAGCATCTGGGTGAAGCCGTACAGAGCGTTCGTCGGTCGCCCGTCGCTCGTGCTCAAGTAGCGTGTAGCGAAAAACGCCCGATAGAGGAGGCTGTACCCATCGATGACCACCAGGCGCTTTTCGGGCATCTAGGAACGTTACCTCTGCCGCCTCCTTGTCGGTCCTACCGCAATTATGCGTGGAATCTTGGTGAAACTAAACTCCGTCTGTTAAGAGATAGTTAGTTCTTAACGAGGAAGAGATGAAGGTTCTTTGGTTGTTGCCGATGAAGCGGGTCCGCCTAGCCATGCTGGGTGCCTGCGTAGTTGCTGCCATGGGGGCCCAGCCCTATCGGCCGGTCGTGGTGGTCGGAAACTCGATGGAGCCCACCTACCGTAACGGCGAAACCTTGCTTGCCAAACGCTACGAGGGCCAGGCCCTCGCAAAAGGCGACCTCTTGGTGATCGAGATGGGCGGCGAAACTATCGTGAAGCGGGTCGCCTTCCTTGGCGGCGAACACGTTCCCCAAGCCAAGGTGCTCGGCTGGACGGACGACGTCAGCCCCTTCCTCTACCAAGCCGCCGGCCGAGCCGGACGCTCCCGGAGCCTCTACGTGCCCAAGAACAAGGTGTACGTGCGGGGAGACAACGCCGAGACCGCGATCGACTCCCGGCACTTCGGTACGGTCCCGCTGGAGGACATCCGGATGATCGTGGTCGACCCGCGGCCGAAGCCGCCCGGCCCGGAAGCATCGAACTTCGACATGCTCGTGCCGCCCCGTTACCGCGTCGTTCGCTAGAACGGCGGTAAACTAGCATCGTCCGCAATGCTTGCGGTCTGAGTTCACCAACGTTGGTGGTCGCTCGGACGGAACCACGATGATCTATCGGCCGATTCGATACGAGCAGATGATGAAGGCTGCAGAAGCGTTCGACGTGCGCGCCCGCCGCATGTTTGGCGGTATGGGCATCTACACTGGTGAGAAGATGTTCGCGTTTCTCATGGGCGACGACATCGGTCTGAAGCTTTCGCCCGACGACCTTCCCCTCGCGATGGAGCTTCCAGGCGCCGGAGAGTTGCGCCCGGACCCCGAGATGGAACCCATGCGCGAATACGTCATGATGCCGAAAACGGTCCTCGACAATTTCGAGCAGTTCACCTACTGGGTCGAGAAGAGCGCCGCCTACGCCCGCAGCAAGATCAAGAGCTAGGCACGGAACTTAGGGGCGTTCCGGGTCGTTTAGGAGCCTTATGGAGGCAACCTGGACCCGTCGCACCACCCGGGCCCTCTTGATCGGAGTGGCCCTCCTCGCAACCGTCGCCGCGCTTGCCGTGATCTTCGTGATCCAAGAGGCGTCCAGAGCGATCGCCAAGATGCCGGACAGCGCCGAGCGAGCTCGCCTTGCGGGCTTCCCCACGAAGGCAAAGGATCTTGCGTGGCACCCGGAGGAGGGCGCCACGACCAACGCATGGCCGCTCTACCAGCAGCTTGTTCCGGACGTGGACGAAGTCTTCGGCCGAACCCAAAATCAGGGCCGGGCCATGGTGGGATACGTGTTCGACCCCGAAGGCCGCTACCCAGACCCCATCGACCCCAAGCTCCTGGTCCGGATCGAAGCGGCGTCCAAGCCTTGGCGCTGCGCCTTCCCCATCCGCTGGGGAGAGAGCACCTTCGGCCGGATTCTGCGCCTAACTCGTATCAACCTGTTGGTCTGCTGCGGCGCGGTGGACGCATCCCAGGCGGGCGATCTTCAACGCGCTCAAGACCTGGCCGCGGCCGGCGCGCGCATTGCCGCCCACATTGGGCAGGGCATCCTCCGCGAGTCCGTTTGGGCCAGAAGCCGGGCGGATCGGGTCGCCATTGCCACCGCCTGCCAAGTCGCCGCGCGCCTGTCCGACCCGTCAGACTTCCTGCTCCGCGTCCACAACGACCTCGGGCCGGAGCCCGTCCTCCGCAACAACCTTTCCGGCGAGGTCGTCCGCACCTACGCACGGATCGATCGCGCCGGCCTCCTCCCGTTTGGCCTGCAGCTGCCCTTTGAGGACCTCGGAAAGGAGGCCCTCAAGAGCAAGGCCCTCGACGTCTACCTCGCCTACCCGGCGAAGGCGTCCGACGACCCCTTGAAGCTTCCGGAGACCGCCGCCCAACTCCGGGAGATGGACCGCGCGGTCGGCAAACGACAGATGATCAGCCGCTTCTTCCCCCGAAGCCTTGAGGCCGCCGCCTGGATCTCGCTTGAGAACGTCGCCCGCCGAAGGCTTTTCGAAGCCCTCGCGACCCAAGGTAAGGATCGTCCGGAGCCGAAGGACCCCTACACCGCCAAGCCGTTTCTCTACTCACGAGACGGCCGCGCGGCAAAATCCCCCGGTCTCGACAAGAAGGTCGAGCGACCAGGGGACTTCACGGGAACCAGCCAAGGCGACGACCTGATTGTGGCCCTAGCGACCTCTTAGGCCGGGTCCTTCACTTTCTTGATGCAGGCGTAGGCGTTGTGGTCGTGGATCGACTCGTGGTTCTCGACCTCGATCTCGTAAGCCACGACCCTCGAATCCGCGTCGAACCGGAGCGCCACCTCGCGGACCATGTCTTCCACGAAGCGCGGGTTGGAGTAGGCCTGCTCCGTCACGAACTTCTCGTCCGGACGCTTCAGCACCGGATAGAGCGGGGCAGACCCACACTCCTCGATGAGGTCGATGATCTCTTCCAGCCAGATGTGTCCCTCCGGCTTCACCCGTACCGAAACGTAGCCGCGCTGGTTGTGCGCGCCGAACTCGGAAATCTCTTTGCTGCACGGGCAGAGGGTGGTCACCGGCACCGTCAGGGTCAGCCAGAACTCGGGGGATGCCCCGCCGGCGGCCTCGAATCCGCACTCGTACCCCATCATGCCGGTCTTCTTGGTAACCGGAGCGGCCTTCTCCCGGAAGAACGTGAACCCGACGGACAGGTGGGCGGTCTCCGCGTGGAGTTTCTCCTGCAACGTGTCCAGGATCGTCGGGATCGAAGCTGCGCTCATGTCGTGGTTGTGCTCGCCCAATACTTCGAGGAACCGGCTCATGTGCGTGCCTTTGAACTCGCGAGGGAGGTCCACGGTCAGGGTGAAAAGGCCCACCGTCTGCTGGAGGCCGTTTCCGCGCTCCCGAACGTGGATCGGATACTTCACGTCTCGCACGCCCACCCGATCGATGGGAATGTTGCGAAGATCCTGGGTGCTTTGAATGTCGACGAGGGTCATTGTGGAGGAAGCGTCTCCTTTGGGCGCCATGGTTTCTGGTCTACGTTTCTGGATTTGGAACGTTTCAGGCCGGGTTCATCCCGGTGGTTTCCCGGAAGAATAGCCGTCTAGACCACTTCGATGCCAACCGGGCCGGGCACCACTTTTCCGATGACCGGATAGTCGCCGATCGGGTGCGGCGAGAACAGGGCGAGGCCACCGCTGGTCTGAGGATCGAGGATCGCCTGTCGTACAAACTCGGGAACGCTGGGCCAACAGGTGAGCTGCCCACCCGCGAACGCCTCGTTCTTGCCCGCTCCCGCGGTCAGGCAACCTTCCGCAACCAGCCGGGCGATCCCGGGAAGCAGAGGAATCTGGTCTGCCCGCAGCTGGATCCGAACCCTGGAGGCCCGCGCCACGTTCATCAGATGCCCAACCAACCCAAAGCCGGTGATGTCCGTGGCGCACCGTACTCCCGCCGCCGTCCCCAGCCGAGCCGCCTCCCGGTTCAGTTGCGACATCCAGCGGATGGCTTCCGCAAGCTCCTCCTCCGGGCAGCGGTCGAATTTGGCCGCCGTCGTCACGATGCCTGTTCCCAGCGGCTTGCTGAGCGAGATCTGGTCCCCAAGCTTTGCCTCGGTGTTGGCAAACGAGCGCTGCGGATCCACCAGCCCGGTCACCGCCATCCCAAACTTCGGCTCGGGGTCCTCCACCGAGTGTCCGCCCATCACCACCGCGCCCGCCTCCACCGTCTTGTCGTACGCGCCCCGCAACACCGCCGCCCATACCTCCGCCGGCGCGGCGGCGGGAGAGAAGCAGGCGATGTTGAGCACGGTCAACGGCATCCCGCCCATTGCGTAAACGTCGCTCAGCGCGTTGGCCGCCGCGATCTGCCCGTAGGCGTAAGGATCGTCCACGATCGGGGTGAAGAAGTCCACCGTCTGGACGAGCGCCTGAGTGTCGGACAGCCGAAAGAGCCCCGCATCATCGTTGGTTTCAAATCCGACGAGCAGGTTTGGGTCGGTCGATTTCGGCAAATGACGGAGCACGTCCGCCAACTGGGTGGGACCCAACTTGCTCGCTCAACCGGCGCAGGAAACGAGGTGCGTTAGTCGCATCGGATTCAGGTTACCGAACCCCGGGATCGCAGGCCCCAGGGCCGTTCTGGAGGTCGGCGGAGAGTCCGGCGCTTAGCATCGAAGAATGTCCCGTCCCGACCCTCCGCGCAAGGTATTGGGTCAGGATGGGACATTTTCTGGGGCCACGCAGAGTTCGCGCCCGGGATGGCCGAAAGTCAACCCAGGCCGCTCATAGAGCACTACCCCCTCTCGAGCGATCTCCGCCAGGAGTTCTGGGGAGGCCTCGATATCAAGAACCATATCCACCGGCAGCAAAGTGATGTAGCCTCCAGTGCCGTCCAGGCGGGCGTTCCGGAATCCAGCGCGGTTGCGAACTCCGAAGAAGCAGAGGTCGTAGTCGCTGTTCGCTCGCGCTTCACCGCGCGCCCGTGAACCGTAGAGAACGGCCCGATCGGGAGCGCCCAGGTGGATTCCGAGCCGCACCACGTCTCTGATTGTTGGCGGCAATTCAGGCCCAATCAGGGCTATGTCCGCGAGGTGCTCGCGAACCCACGCCCTTCGGTTGCCCTCCTCAAGAGGCTTGGGATATGTGGCCTGCATTGAGGCCATTGTACGAGACTCGGGCCTTAGGGAGCGCTTCCGCCCGCATCTGGTCTACGGGCCTTAGCGCGAGGGGCCCGCCCAGCGAGGACGCTGGGCGGCCCACACGCGAGTGCCCTAGATAGCCACCGAGGTGCTGACCGAGTTCTCCAGAATCTCGGACGCCGAGACCTCGTGGCCTAGGCGATCCGATAGGTAGATGCCCTCGGAGATCAGCATGGTGTTCAGCGCCACTTCCGCTGTCGGCCAAAGGTCGCACTTGCCCTCGAGCGAGGCGATCCAGTGGGCTTGCGAGTTGGTGTAGTGCGAGCCCGTGCCCACCACGTTGTTGTGTCGGTAACGCATGGACCCCAGGTTGACGCTGCCATCCACGTCCAGATTTCCGACGCTCTTGTGGAACGAGAACGGCATGAGCTTAACGCCGCCCTTGTCGCCGATGATGGCGGGGCTGTCCAGCCCGCCCAGGTTCAGCGCCCAGCTCTCGATGATATCAAGCGTCGCATCGCCCTTGAACTTCACGAAGCCCAGGCCCAGTTCTTCGACGTCGTAGTTGGAGATCTCGCGGCGCTTGGCGTCCATATCCATCTTCTGATAGATTTTGCCGCTGACGCGGGCGACCTCGGGGTTGCCCATGAGGAAGAGGCAGAGCGAGATGTGATAGACGCCCATGTCGTACAAAGCGCCGCCGGAGGCGAACTTCTTCTGGACGAAGCTGGGGGTTCCGTAGCCGTCTACGTACGGGCGGCCGCGGCGGCGGAAGCCGGAGGAGCGGCCGTGGAAGATGGTGCCCAGTTCGCCTGCGTCGATCAGTTCCTTGGCGGCGACGCAGTCGTCGGAGTACAGCGTGCCCAGCTGAATGTGCAACTTCTTGCCCGTCTTCTTGGCCGTTTCAAGCATCTTGTGCGCGTCCACGTAGGCGCCCGCCATGGGCTTCTCGCAGTAGACGTTCTTGCCTGCTTCCAGTCCGGCCACGGTGGCGGGCATATGGAAGTTGTTGTGGAGGCACACGTCCACGGCGTCGATGTCGTCGCGCTCGAGGATCTTGCGGAAGTCGGTGGTCCACTCGGGGATTCCGAACTCCTCGGCGGAGCGCTTGGCGGCCTCTTCGTTGATGTCGGCGCAGATCACCATCTCGGCGTCGGCGATGTTCTTGTACGTTCGCATGTGCTGCTGCGCGATCTGGCCGCAGCCGATGATTCCAATTCTTTGCATGGTTCTTCCCAGTTTCCAGCGGGCCGTCGGCGGCCTCGCTGCCCAACCAAGTATGGACACGGACCCGCCCGATTTTCCGGGGGTGGTTTCGGGGACACCGTGGCATGGGCGGCCCGCCCATGAGTATCGAGGGCAGCTTGCCCGCGTCCGGATCGCGCGGACTTGAATCCCCAGGTGTATGCTCCCGAACCACCATGCTGGACTGGCTTCTCCCGATCGCGATCCTCGGACTCGCCGCTCTGGCGCCCGCCGAACTGCCGCGAATCCGTAAGGCGACGCCCGCCTGCCTCTGGCTTGAGGGACGCGACCACCCGATCGCACGCGGCGAGGTCGTTGAGGGCTACACCTACATGGGTTCCTGCTCCTACCGCGGCAAATCCGCCGCGGTGCTGGAGGACTTCCGAACGCCCACCGGCGAGATCCTGATCTGCGGCCCCCAAGGCGTTCTGGCAACCCTCAAAAAGTCGATGGAGTCCACGTATGCGGACCCCAAGTCGCTCTACCGGGGGCACAGCTTGCAGGAGGTCCTTCAGAGCGACCACGACCTGCTGGGCACGGAGATCCTTCGAAAAGGACACGACCCCGCGTACGCCGAGGTCGCCGCTTGCCTGTCGCCCATCGTCCAGATGGAGACCCACACCTTTGTGGGCACGCCCAACACGTTCGACAAGATCGGCACCCAGTACGGCGGGCGCACCGCCAACTTCGATCCCGCCGTGTTCGACCCGGATATTCGGGCCTGCATCCAGGCCAAGAAGGTCGCCCACGGGCTGGTCGGGGGTTGGCTGCCGGCGGTCCGGTTCGTCTATCCGACCTCGGCCACGGGCTGGACCGAGTACGTGCTGTACGCCCCGCTCCGGGTGGATCTGGACAACCCGCGCATTCAGCCGGTTTGGCACCGGGTCTGCAAGGTGGAGGGCGGCAAGCTGCTCTGGGTCAAGTACTTCGACTCGTACGTCCCCTATCCGCCTCGCGCGCAAGACGACGACGCTGCTGGGTTCTTCGGCGAGCTTCTGAAGATGAAGGCCGGCTACGAGAAGACCCTGGAAAAGGGCGTTCGCATCCAGGTTCCGGATCTGCGCATTGCGGATCAGGCGCGGCACAGCCTTGTCCGCTCGATGATCACGCGCGTTCAGTCGTTCCCCAAGTACGGCGTGCTGGACCGCAACTACGGCGGATCGGAGCACGACGGCTTCCCCGACACCTTCAACGTGGACCTCGCGGCCATGCTTGATTGGGGTCTGTTTGGGCTGGCCCGGGACTACGTGGAGAACTACCTCCGCCACTTCGTGCGCGACGACGGGACCATCCTTTACCGAGGTCCGGAGACCGGCCAGTCAGGCCGCATGCTGACCGAGCTAGCGCGCTACTGGCAGCTCACCGGCGACGGGAAGCTCTTGCTCCAGTACCGCAAGCGCATCCAGGCGATCGCGAACAACCTGCTGGAACTGCGCAAGGAGGCCCTCGGGCTGCCCAAGTCGGACCCCGCGTACGGGCTTCTGAGGGGCTGGTGCGAGGCGGATAACTGCCTGGAGATCGACCCCGAGAGCTACCGCGTGGCCTACTTCTCCAACTCCTGCGAGGCGGCCCGCGGCTTCGCCGAGCTGGGTCGGGCGTGGATGGCCCTGGGGCTTACCAAAGAAGGCGCAAAGCTATCGAAAGAGGCGAGCGCGTTATCGCGGGACATCCAGGTCGCGATCCCGAAATCGGTGCTGACAAACACGGTGCCGCCAAGCCTCCCGGCCGTGGCGGGAGCCTCCGAGCCGTTCGATGTGGCGTCGCAGAAACGGAACTCGCTGGATCCTCAGTTCCGGGCCTACCGAACCTACATGGAGATGCTGTACTCGGGCCAACTGACTCGCGCGCAGGCGGACATGGTGATCGACTACCGCGAGGCGCACCGCGACGTCATCCTGGGCGTGCCGTTGGTGTACGGCTACAACACCGGCGAGATGGGCGGTTTCCTGGCCTACGGGCACGCCTATGGCCTCTTGCGCAACGACCGCATCCCCGAGTTCCTGCTGATGCTGTACGCGCTGAGCGCGCACCAGTACACGCGGGGTTCGTGGACGGCGCCGGAAACTCGCCTGATCCACCCCGACCGCAACGCCGCCCCCTACTGTCCGCCGGCCCAGCTCACGGTGCCGATGCTCCTGCGCTGGGCGCTGGTCTGGGAGGACCCGAACGAGGACGAACTCTGGCTCGGGCGGGCCGCCCCTCGCGAGTGGCTGGAGGCAGGGAAGCGGATCTCGATCGAAGTCGCTCCGACTCGGTTCGGCAAGGTTGGGTTTTCCTTAGCGGCTTCGGCTGGTTTGATCTCAGGGGAGGTGAACCTGCCGGCTGGGTGTGCGAAGGCTCAGGTTCTGCTTCGCCTTCGGCTCCCGGTTGGGCAGACCGTGGCTACGGTGCTGGTGGACGGGAAGGCGGCGGAGTGGGATTCGGCCCGCGAGGCGGTCATGCTTCCGCGCGGTTTGGTCGGTCGGGTGCCGGTCCACGTAACCCTTCTCCGCTAGGCGGAGAGGGGTGGGTGAGCCTCGGCGAACCCTGGATGAGGCCCCCTCGACAACGAAACAGTCATCCCGAGCGAACGCGAGGGATCTGCTTCTGGGGCTGAGCGCCCGGTACTTGGGGCCTGTGGGTCGGGATAACAACCTCCGACCTAGCCGGTAAGTTCTGAGAGCCGTACTTCGTCTGCGGAAACCGTGGGCTGCGCGAGAAGCTGCGGCGCCTCCTGGCCCTCGGCCGCGATCGCGGCCAGGCGATCCATCAATCCGTCTACTCGGGCCCGAAAGGCAACGCGGTGGCGATGGCATGCCGCCGTGGTGACCGCCGCGATGATCGCCATAATGGCCACCATCATGGCGGCGATTGGTAGGGGGCCCATCACCTTCATCTTGATCGCGGCGGCCATCGGGATGAGCGAAAAGAGAATCCCGCAGACCACCCCGATTGCGGAGAGGACCCCGGTGTAGCCGGCGGAGTCCGCCAGTACCTTGATGCCGATGCGCCCGTTCCGGCTGGTCGCGGTGATCAGCACGGATTCGGTCTCGTTCGAACATTGCCACTCGTGGACCTTGCCGTTAAGGCTCGCCTGTCCCGCCTTTCCCGCGAATCCGCGACCTTCGGAGATGAACTGCTCCCAGATCTCCTCGGTGATCTCGCCCGGTACGGTTTGCTCCACCAACAGCGAGTCGTTGGCCTTCTCAACCCTCACTTGCCGCTTCTGGTCCAGCTCTTTGGCGGCGACTTCGATTCTGCCGGGCCGGATGCCCACTTCTTCGGCGATTCTCTGGAGCTCCGCTAAGGTCACGCCCATCGCCGAGGCAACGTCGGAGGACTCCGCCTGCTCGGCCGAGGCCCGCCCCAGAATCTGAGCGACCTCTTTATCGTCGAATCGTCTCTCGGGCATCAAGGACATAACGGCTGGCAGCCGCCAATGGTTGCTCCTGCTTCCACCAACTGCCTGTCATCCCGAGCGAAGCCGAGGGATCTGCTCTTGGGGCAGAGCGCTCCGGAAGTTGATGGCGGATCGCTCCTTCGTCGGGATGACAAGACGCACTTGACTTGAGACGCCGCTACATCAGGGAGTAGGGATCCACGTCGACCAGCAGCTGCAAGTCGTGCCCTTCCGGCGGCTTCAGCGCGGGCAAGAGTAGAGAGGGCGATTGGCCGGGCGAAAGCTTGAGCAGGATGTGACGCCGCCACCGATTCTGGACCCGCTCTAGCGGGCAGTCTGCCGGGCCAAGCACCTCGATGGGGAGTTTCAGAAGCTGGTCGGCGAGGTCGGTCGTGTAGTCCTTCAGGGCCTGCCGGTTCACTCCGGACGCCACCAGGTTCACCATCCGTCGGAACGGGGGGTAGCCGGTGGCCTCGCGCTCCTCGCGCACCGCGTCGAAGAATCGGACGAAGTCGTGATCCTGGGCGCACGTTACGGCGATGTGGTCCGGGCTGAAGGTCTGGATGTACACCTCGCCCGGCAATCCGCCGCGACCTGCGCGTCCCGCCACTTGGGAGAGCAGTTGGAACGTGCGCTCGCTCGCTCGGAAGTCCGGGATGTTGAGCGAGATGTCCGCCGAGATCACCACCACGAGGGTCACGTTGGGGAAGTCGAGGCCCTTGGCGACCATCTGGGTTCCCACCAGAACCTGGATCTCTCCGCTTCGAAACGCGGCAAGAGTCTCCTCGAGCGCGCCCTTTCGCTGGGCGACGTCGCGGTCCAATCGGGCGACCTCGACCCCGGGCAGCAGCTCCCGAACGGCTTCCTCCACCTTTTCGGTGCCGATCCCCATTGGCTTCATCCGGGTGCCGAAGCACTTGGGGCAGGTGTCGGGCGGGCGGGCGTGGTAGCCGCACTGGTGGCACTGGAGCCAGCCGGTGCTCCGGTGGAAGCTGAGCGAGACCGCGCACCGTGGGCACGCCATACGCTCCCCGCAGTCTCGGCAAAGAAGAAACGGCGCGTAGGCGCGGCGGTTGAGGAACAGGATCGCTTGCTCGCCTCGCGCCACCACCGCCGCCAGCTTGGCGGGAATCGGGTTGGCCAGAAGTGCGGGCTGCCCGTCCCGGAACGAGGATGCCAAGTCCACGAGATGCACCGTGGGCATCGCCTGGTCTTGCGCGCGGGTGGGGAGGCTGATGAGGGTGAACTCGTCTCGCTCGGCCGCCTCATAGCTCTCCACGCTGGGAGTGGCGGAGCCAAGCACCACCGGGCATTCGTGCCGCTGCCCCAAGTACCGGGCGAGTTGCCGAGCATGGTAGCGCGGCGAGGATTCCTGCTTGTAGGAGGTCTCGTGCTCCTCATCCACCACCACCAACCCGAGGTTGTCCAGCGGGGCAAAGAGCGCGCTGCGGGCCCCCAACACCACCGGGCATTCGCCGTTGCGAATCCGGATCCAGTTGGCGAGGCGCTCGCGCGGGGTCAGCTCCGAGTGGAGCACCGCCACCCGACTCCCGAACCGAGCCCTCAGCCGGGCAATGGCCTGGGTGGCCAGGGCGATCTCGGGTACCAGGTACAGGGCCTGGCGCCCGGTCTGGAGCGCCTCGCTGACCGCGCGCAGGTAGACCTCGGTCTTGCCGGAGCCGGTGACTCCGTAGAGCAGGAAGGTTTGCGCCCGCCGTTCGCGCACCGGCTCGGCGATCGCGTCGATGGCAAGCCGCTGGGCAAAGTTGGGCTCGGGCGGAGTCTCGGCGGCGGTGTCTTCCGCGTGCGCCTCGCGCAGGAGTCCGGCCGCCACCAGCGCCTTGAGGGTGGCGTCCGTAACGCCCGCCATGGCCCGAATCTCCCCGCGCTCAAAGGCGGTCGCGGCTTCGCCCTGCAGCTGCATTAGCACCAGGGCCTGCGCGGGCTTCTTGCGGGCCTCGGCCTTAAGGAACCGCTCGATCTTCTCCGCGTCCGGGTTCAAGGAAAGGAACGCCGCTCCCGATCGGCGGCTGTCCGACGGAACCCGCAAGGTCCGCTTTACGACCCCCCGTTTGCGCAGGGCTCTCAGATGCTTCAGCATCCCCGGATCGATCGCCCCGCCCTTGCGCTCCACCAACTCGCCAAGCTCGCCTAGAACCTTGACGATCTCGGCCTGCACGGAGCTGAGCTTGCCGAGGTCGGCGCCGGTCAAAGCCCACGACGCGCTTACCCGTTCCTTGACGCCCGCCGGCACGGCGGGAACCAGGGCGGTGGGGAGGTCGCATAGCGTCTCCTGCGCAATCATCTCCGCTAGATCGAGCAGGGCGGCCGGCAGTTCCACCCCCTGGATCGGAGCCTCGATGGGCCGAAGACTCTTGATCGGAAACCCGAGGGTTTCCTCGCTCGCTTCGAAGACACGCAAGACCACGCCAACCAAGGAGCGGGTTCCCAGCGGGACGAGCACCACCTGCCCCGGATGCGCGTCCGGCTCGGCGGCGTAGGTGTAGACCGCCTCGCTCCCCACCGTGCGCGGATCGAGAGCCACTTCCGCAACGCGCACGACCTCCATGAATCCAGTGAACCCCAAGGGGAGCCAGGGCCGGAACCGCGGACCGCCAGGTTAAGGATATGGCTTTTTGATGCAACTAGCGTTATGATGCTGTTGATGGTAAGGGGAGTCTTTCTATTCGCGGCCTTCTTGGGCCTTCTTCATGTCGCTTTGGGCCAGGGAAAGCCAAGCAAGGCTGAACCCGTCTACGCAGGTGCGAAGCCCTACGTATTGGCCCTGGAGAGGGCGGGAAACTGGAACTTCAAGTTTGCGCCTGAGTCCGGGGTCCCTGAGGGTGCGCTCAAAGCGCGCACGGTAACCCTCTGGCCAGAGGGAACCAGGGACTTCACTGACAAGGACAAGAAACTCTGGCCTAAGGAGGACGATCCTTCAGCCCTGGTCAGTCTCTCCAGTGCGAAAGTAGTAGTCCTCCTCAATGGAGCGGGGACCCTAAGTGGTAAGCCTAAAGGCGGCGACTACAAGGACCTGCTCAAGGTAGAGCCTCAGGAACTGCAGGTCACAGTTGACGATAAGGAGATTATGCCCGACGTAGTCGCGACCCTGATTCAGGCAACCGCGCATAAGCTGGTCCTGAAACCTGTTGGCGGCGCGCCGGGTCCACAGTGGGCTGGCATCAAGATCAGCGGCGATGGCATTCTGGTTAGAAAGGCGGGGCCTTATGCAAAGGACTTTCCGGCACCTCAAAAACAGGGTTCTGGAGCGGATACCACCCCTTTGGCCGTGCCCTTGGTGCTTGAAATCGTGCCCTGGAAAACCACCGATGCAACGATCCACGTGGTGTTGCACGACTACAAGTCTTTTACCTACACCTTCAAGATCACCCCACCGCCGTTGAAGATCCAACCCCTTGGCGATCTCCGCAAGACGCCCAGGAACAAGGGCAAGGTGAGCGTGAAACTCACCCCCGAGACCGCGGCACTGAAGGACGGTGTTCGTTTCAAAGTCGGCGAGACAGACCAGCCCTTCACACCGGAGGGCGCTACCGAGGTCGACATCGAGAAGCTCTCGGGTCAGCAAGCCTCGCTGGAGTTCCCGGCCAAAATGCGCGATCTCGATCCTAGTCTAGGGAAGGAAATCCGGGCAGGTCTCCAAGTCAAAGCCCCTCTTGACGCCATTACAGTTCTGGGCGAAGTCAAGCAGGCCAAGGTCTTTGCCCCCCGACTACTCCCCTACCAGAAGTCGACGCTCAGCATCCTTCTGTATGGCGCAGACGACAAGCCCATCTACTTGTCCGAGGAAGAACTGAAGCAGGTTGACGTCAAGTTCACCTCCACCCAGATCTACCGAGAGGGCGTGATCACGCGCTCCCAGACTGACCGGGCAGAGCTGCTCGCGACCATCGTCGCAAAGCAGGCCGGCAACTTCGAGCCCGTCGTCACCTTCCAAGGTGAGCGGCTAGAAGCGCTTGGCGAGATCGAGGCAGTGATCGTCACCGACTTCAAGCCCGTTCGCGTGAAACTGGACCTGATGGACGAGCGCACCGCCAAGGATGTCTTCGGCTCGGAGGTCAACAAGCACTTCTATATAGCGAACGTCCGAATCTACAACAACCTGCGGGATGATGTCTCTGGCCAGAACCTTGGCAAAAGCATCCTGGCCTATAGCGGGTCCATCGAAACCCGCGTGGCCCTGGAGAAGCAACGCGACGACACGAAGCAAAAGGACAAGTGGGAGGATGCAACGCCGGTCGATGTGGCCGCCACTCGGGGCAGCCCCCTCGACCAGTTCTTCGCCGTCGCAGAGCTCCACAAGGACCAGATCGCTGATCCGCGCGTGTTCGGGGAGGCCCTCGGCAAGCTGTGGGATCAACTCGTGAACAAGAACGAGCCCTGGGGGGGCCAGGCACAGCTGCTCGAGAAGTCCAAAGGGGCACGGGAACAACTGCGGAGTGCGATGGCCAAGAAGGAGGCCCGACCCCGGATCGCGGAGCTGGCGGCCGACCTCTTCAACAGGATCTGCACGGTTTGCTGTGGAGACACCGTGGTGCAACTGAGGCCCGCACCTGTTTTCAGCGGGGCCATCCGCGATAAGGCGCTCCCTGCCCGGACTAGGAAGGAAGAGATCCAAGCGGAGAACCGATGGTTCTTGATTCGGTACCTCGGCGACCCGTCTGCCGAGTCCTCCCTGTTCACCTACCGGCCGTACACCTCCGAGATCGTCATTGCGGGCGCGCCCGCCCGTGAGGGTCGCGAGCCGGGCGAGATGTTGGTTCGCTACACCCAGGCGGTGTTCTCGGCCCTTGGGTTCGCCACCGCCACCAATCTCCTTAAGGAGGGCTCCAAGTCCACCGCCAATACCATCGTAACGGCTGGAGCAACCCTGCTGTCCAGCCTGCAGAACACGTTCCCGAACCTGAAGGACCTCCATCGCCAGAATATGCTCCGGTTCCTGATGTCTCCCACGGAAGAGGTCTCGTTTGGTGGCGACATCAACCGGGTGATCTTCTTCCCCAAAGGCCCCTTCCGGGGCCTCGGCGACTCGAAGACTAAGTACCGGATCAAGTCCATCGACACCGGCTACTTCTCCATCGAGGTCGCGGTCATCGAGAAGGTTCGCAACGAGGGCGGCAACGTGGCCGGAGGCGGATCGAACCCGCCCTAGGGGTGCAGCGGGTCTTGGTAGGGGTAGCTGCCCAGGATGGTGGTCTCTAGGGCAGCGCCCTTGAGCTTGTCCAGCGCGCGCAGCAGTGCCTCGTCCGTTCGGTGCCCCATGGCGTCGCAGTAGAACAGGTACTCGAACGAAACGCGGGGAGCGGGTCGAGACTCGATCATCATCAGGTTGACGCCCTCCTCCACAAACGCGCCGAGTGCGCGGTACAGCTCGCCCGGCTTGTTGCGGACCGAGAACATCAGCGAGGTCTTGTCCCGACCGGTCTTGACCGGCTCATTGTAACCAATCACCAGGAAGCGGGTGCGGTTGTCTGGGTTGTCCTCGATGTGCTCCATCAGGATCGGGATGCCTACCGTTTCGGCCGCCAGCTTGTTGGCGATGGCCGCGCTCTGGGGGTTTTGCAGGGCCCGCTCCGCCGCCTTGGCGGTGGGAATGACTTCGATGATCTCCGCGTTCGGCAGCGTCTTGCGCAGCCACTGGCGGCACTGGGTGGCCGGTTGCGGACCCGCGTACACGCGCTTGATCCGGTCCAGCGATTCCGCCACGCTCACCAGGTAGTGGTGGATGGGCACGTAGGTCTCCGCGCAGATTTTGACGTTGGTGCGCGGGAACATGTCTAGGGTCTCCGGAACCACGCCGGCGGCCGAGTTCTCCACCGGAACCACGCCGTAGTCGGCTTCGCCGTGCTCCACGGCAAGGAACACGTCGTGGATCGAATCCTGAGCCGAGAACGTGGTGCTGCTGCCAAACGTCTTCACGGAGGCCTGGTGGGTGAAGGTGCCAGGAGGGCCCCAGTACGCGCAGACCAGCGGCTTCTCCAGCGCGCGGGCGGCGGAGATGATCTCGCGATAGATCCCGATCAGTTGGCTGGCCCTCAGCGGGCCCGGGTTGCTGGCTTCCAGCTTCTCGTAGATCGCGCGCTCTCGCTCCGGCGTAAAGAACGGCTTCTGGTCGATCCCCTTGATCTTCCCGACCTCCTGCGCCAACTCAGCCCTTTGGCTTAGCATGCGCACGAGATCGTGGTCGATCGCGTCGATATCCTTGCGGATGTCTTCCAGCTTGCGGGGATTGTCTGCCATTCCAGACTCCGATTATGACGGTTTCCTGCGCAAACCCCCTTTCGCTGTCCTGAGCGCGGCGGCGAGGGCAACGTTGGGCCGCGCAAACCAGCGGTCCTTGCCGACTCCCAAGGCAACCCGGTTGAGCTGGGGATCGTACTCGGCCCGGAACCAGAGGTTGTCCGCCGAGATCCAAAACGCAGGCCCGCCTTTGAAGCCGGGCACTTTCTTGGGTAAGGCAAAGTACCTCACATGCCTGTCGTACCACGGGGACTGATGTAGCCAGCGTCATCGTTTCCGAGGACGCCTCCGGTTCGGAGCAACCTGGCCGGCCGGACAATCCATCCCCCTGGCAAAAGCCCAACCGAAGCGCGGATAAGGGCCTATCGCGGCCCAATTCAGGAACCTCCGGCGGTTAAACTGGATTCAGAAAACCATTGGAAGGAATTCTAAGACAGGCAGGTCTCTGGCGAGCGCTAACGGCGCGGGACTTGGTCCATGTCGCAGACATCCTGCTCGTCGCCTTCCTCATCTACAAGCTGTTTATGCTGGTGCGCGGCACCCGGGCGTGGCGGATTCTTGGCGGAGTGGTGATCTTCGTGATCATGCTCGCCGCCAGCAAGGCCCTCGGGCTCACCACCGTCCACTGGCTCCTGGATAAGGGCACCGTGCTGGCCCCGGTTGCCCTCGTTATCCTGCTCCTTCCTGAGCTTCGGCAGGCGATCGAAGGCTTCGGCAAGCTCGGTTTCTGGCCCCAAAAGCTCGGCGTCTTTGAAACCCAGACCGAGGTCCGAACGATCGAGGAGATCGTGGCCGCCGTGGCCGAGATGGCCGCCGCCCGCGTGGGTGCGCTCATCGTGCTGGAGCGAACCGCGAACCTGGACGAGGTCATCGCCAACGGCGTTCGCCTCGACGCCCAGGTTAGCAACGAGCTCCTGAACTCCATCTTCTACGAGGGCAACCCCCTGCATGACGGGGCCGCCATCATCCGCGGAGACCGCGTGGTCGCCGCCGCCTGCCGCCTGCCGTTGAGCGAATCGGAGCGGCTAGACAACCACGTCCACATGCGCCACCGCGCCGCCGTGGGCGTCACGGAAGAACTGGACTGCGTCACCGTGGTGGTCAGCGAAGAGCGCGGCACGATCAGCGTGGCCATCGATGGCCGCCTGCGCGTGCTGGCCTCACACGTCGAGCTTCGCGAGGTGCTCAACCGAGAGGTGCGCGGAGAGCAGGCCGCCAAGCCCAAGAACCCGAAGCGCGGCATCAACTTACGCCGGGGCGAGGAATCCAACCCATGAGCGGGGAAGTGCGCGGCAAGCTGCCGATGGTCCTCCTATCCCTCCTGGCCTCCGTGGTTCTTTTCTTCTACGTGCGCTCCCAAGAGGCGCCCAGCACGGTGCCCGGCATCTACAGCCTGGACATCGAGCTGCGCAACGTCCCCGCCGGCCTGGATGCCAAGGTCCAGCCAAGCAAGATCACCTGGCAAGCCATCGGCCCCGCCGAGACCGTGGTCAATATAGACCGCGATCGTTTGCACGCCTTTATCGACCTCGCCGAGGCCACGGAGGGTGAGCGCAAGTACACCGTCAAAATCGAGACTCCCAGCTACTCCAACGTGGAATGGCGCGCCCTCAGACCCTCGGCTTCCGTGATCCTCGAACGCTTGACGTCGCGTGAGATCCAAGTCAGCGTGGAAGCGGTTGGGCAGCTCGGGCAAGACAATGTCATCTACAGCGATGCCACCACCGACCCCAAGTCCGTGATTCTTGAAGGCCCGAAGTCGGCGGTTGACAGCGTGATGCGCGCGGAGGTGCTGCTCGACCTCTCCAAAGCCAGCGAGAGCATGGGCTTCCAGTCGCTCGTCTTGCCCAAGGACAAGGACGGCAACCGGGTCCCCGGCGTCACCGTCGACCCCGAGCGGGTCATGGTCCTGCCGGTGATCGCCAGCGCCCCCCAGGCCAAGCTCGTGTTCGTGAACGCCAACTACCAGGGCCAGCCGGCCTTTGGCTACGGCGTGAAGCGCATCGAAGTCGTGCCCGCCCGCGTCCGCGTCAGCGGAAAGAGCGAGCAGGTAGCCGGGTTCAACGTCCTGGAAACCGAGCCCATCGACCTTCAGGGGATCCGCCAAACCCAAACCTTCTCCGCGAAGCTCAAGCTGCCCTCCGGGGTGCGGGCCACGCCCGAATTCGTCGAGGTCCGCGTGGTGATCGTCCCCGTCGAGGTCCCGTCGTTGCTCGGCGACCCGGGCGCGAACCCGTCGTCCCCTCCCCTGGAGGATCCGCCTCCCCGGTAGGGCAATGACCGAGATCCGTCCGATTCGAATAGGGGAAGCCGAGGCCTTCCTCCAGCTGCTTTGCGACGTCTTTGGGCTGGACTTCGACCGGGCCTACAGCGTGTTCTTCACCGAGCCGATGTTCGAGCTCCACCGCAAGTGGGCGCTGATCGAGGGCCAGCAGATCGTGTCCATCCTCACCACCGTTCCCCTGCAGTTCGGATGGGGACGGGCAATCGGGATTGCTGGCGTAGCCACCCGGGAAGCGCAACGCCGGGAGGGGTACGCGGGCAAGCTGCTGGAACGGGTGGTGAAGGAGTCCCAGCGCAGCGGAGAAGGCCCAGCGCTCCTCTTCGCCCTTCGCCCCGAGCTATACGAGCAGCACGGCTTTGCGGTCGTCGATGAAGTGGTTCGCGCGCCGTTTGATGCCGTCCACTTTGAGGAAGGCGAGGCGAAGGCCATCCCAAACGCCGACGTGGAGGAGATTTATGCCAACTGGGCGCAAGCCTCTCCTGACCGCCTCCGTCGGGACCGCCGCCGCTGGGATTACTGGAAGTGGGGGATGCGCTCCGGAATCCCGACCGGCGCCGGCTACTTTTGCCAGGAAGGCAGCCTCGTTCGTGAGATCGTTGGGGCCCCGCCAATGCCGGTTCTGCCAATCGCCCCGGAGGTCGAGTGGCTCGGACTCCGCCACGTGGCCGAACTCGCCGAACTCCCCCTCGGGCCGCCGCGAACCGAGCTCATGCTCATGGGCAACGGGTTTCCTGGTAAGCCCGAGCTGTTTATGACCGACCAGTTCTAGTCAGCAGGTCGCGTACCCGGGCCTCGATCTGATCTCGGACCTCGCGCACCTTCTCGATCGGCTGCCCGGCCGGGTCGTCCAGCCCCCAGTCCTCGCTGATCAGGATGCGGGCGGGGCAGGCGGAGGCGTCGACGCCGCAGCCCATCGTGATGATCAGGTCGGCACGGTCCGCCATCTCCTGGGTCAGTTGTTTGGGCGAGTGGGTGCTGAGGTCGATGCCAAGCTCCGCCGTCGCCTCAACCGCCATCGGGTTCACCCGCGAGCCCATCACCGTGCCCGCCGACTCGGCGTGGAAATCTAGGCCTTGCTCGCGGGCCAGATGGTTGAGCAGGGCCTCCGCCATCTGGGACCGGCCCGCGTTGTGGACACAAACAAAGAGAACTCGCTTCATGGGGCATTCACCGGATCCAAAGTGGAGAAGTAGCGCCGGCCCAGCCGCAACGAGACCGCCACCAGCGCAATCAGGGCCGGGACCTCCACCAATGGCCCGACCACGGCGGCAAACGCCTGGCCGCTCTGGATCCCAAAGACGCTGACCGCGACCGCGATCGCCAACTCGAAGTTGTTTCCGGTCGCCGTGAAGGCGAGCGTGGCCGTGCGCGGATAGTCTGCCCCCGCCCACCGTGCCATGGCAAAGCTCACCAAGAACATGATCCCAAAGTAGAGCACCAGCGGAAGGGCAATACGGGCAACGTCCAGCGGGATCTTCACGATTAGCTCGCCCTTCAAACTGAACATCACCACGATGGTGGCGAGCAGCGCAACCAGCGTAACGGGGCCAATCTTGGGCAGGAAGCGTTCCTGGTACCAGGCCTCGCCTTTCGTCCTCAGGGCAACGACTCGCGTCAGCGCCCCCGCCAGGAAGGGGATGCCCAGATAGATCATCACGCTCTGGAAGATCTCGCCGATGCTTACCGGCACCATCGCCCCGGAGAGGCCGAACAGGGGCGGCAACACTGTGATGAAGAGCCATGCGTAGAGGCCGAAGAACAGAACCTGGAAGATCGAATTGAACGCCACGAGCCCGGCGGCGTAGTCGCGGTCGCCATCGGCAAGGTCGTTCCAGACCAGAACCATCGCGATGCAACGCGCGAGTCCCACCAGGATCAACCCCGCCATGTACTCCGGCTTGTCCCTTAGGAGGGTGATCGCCAGCGCGAACATCAGGATGGGGCCAACAACCCAGTTCTGGATCAGCGAAACCGCCAGCACGCGCTTGTTGCGGAAGACCTCGGGCAGCCGCTCGTACCGAACCTTCGCCAGCGGCGGGTACATCATCAGGATCAGCCCGATCGCGAGGGGCACGTTGGTCGTGCCCACGCTGCTGGCGCTGATCAGCTTTTCCACGCCGGGTACGAAATGCCCGAGCGCCACCCCGACCGCCATCGCCAGGAAGATCCAGAGCGTGAGAAAACGGTCGAGGAAGGAGAGTTGTTTCACGGCTTGGTGGCCCGGATGAACGCGCCCATGATCCGGCCGTCCAGCTCCTTCTTTTCCGCGTCCGAGAGAGCGGCGATCCCCTTCGGTGCCCAGCTTCCCTCCAGATCGGCGAAGTAGTAGCGTCGAGTGGGCTCGATCCCGATCTCGGCGAATCCGGCCGCCGCTAACCTGGCTTTGTAGTCCTCTCGCTCGAGGGCCCCGGCAACGCAGCCTACGTAGGCTTCCATGTCCTTGCGCACCGGCTCCGGCAACTCGCCCTCGATGACCACGTCGGATACCGCAAACCGCCCTCCGGGCTTCAGGACCCGGAACGCCTCGCGCAGAACCTGGTCCTTGTCCGCCGAGAGGTTGATGACGCAGTTCGAGACGATGACGTCCACGCTGGCATCCGGGAGGGGGATCGACTCGATATGCCCCTTCAGGAACTTCACGTTCTGCGCGCCCGATTCCGCGAGGTTCCGCTCGGCGAGTTCGAGCATGGCGTCGGTCATGTCTAGGCCGTAGGCGAACCCGGTCGGGCCGACTCGTTTGGCCGAGAGCAGAACGTCGATCCCGCCTCCGCTGCCCAGGTCCAGCACCGTCTCGCCCGCCATCAGTTGGGCCAGGGCGGTTGGGTTGCCGCATCCCAGGGAAGCGAGGACCGCGGCCTCCGGGAGTTCGCCCGCCTCGAGATCAGAGTACAGGTCGCGGGTGATCGGGTCGTAGTCCTTGCCGGTGGAGCAGCACGACGAGGCCTCCGTCGCGGTGTCTCCGCAACAGGCCGAGGCCTTGGACCCGCAGCACCCGGCCTCCTGGTTGTCCATCACTCGCAGGGCAATCGCCCCGTACTTCTCCTGCACTTGCTCGCGCACGTCGTTGGTGTTCATCGAATCTCCTGGCTTTGGGTTGGGGGAGCAAAGGCTGCTGGTCAGGAACTCGGCGATGCCGCAGACGGCCTCCTCGTTCAAGGCGCAGACCATGTTCTTGCCTCGTCGCTCCATGCTGATGAGCCCCGCGTTACGAAGCTCTTTGAGGTGGAAACTGATCGTTGAGTTAATGCGGTCGATGCCGGTGATGCAGCAACAGACCTCGCCGGCGGTTGGCCCCTGGGTTCGGCTCGCCCGCCCGTCCTCGTCGAGCGAGACCGGCGCGCAACAGTTCCGGAGGAACTCCAGAATGCGCAGCCGCGTGGGATCTCCCAGCGCTTTCATCACCGCTGCTCGCTGCTCAAGGGTCATGAGAGCATCATACCACTACATTTCGTGAAATATAGAAATGATCCGAAAGGCCGCCGGTTGAAGAGCTTTTGCAGGCAAGAGGATTGATCCCTCAGCAGCTTGCTGTTGAGGGTTCTGAGCCGCGCTAAAGCCTCCGCAGCAAGCTGCGGAGGCATCCAACGAGCATTTGGAGCTGGGATTCGAGCGCACCCGTGTCATTCCCGTTCGCCTGATTGAGCGCAAGGCTTAGCCCAGGCTTGGACCGCTTCTCGGTTGGAGTACCCTCTCGCTGATGCGGGCGCTCATCAAGTGGATTCTCGTTCCTGGCCTAGTCGTGGCGGTCGGCTACTTCCTCGTGGCTCCGCGGTACGGGAAGGGCGTTGCCCGCCGCGTCCAGGCTAGGGTGCCCGAGGTCGGCCACTTGCTGACGCCAAAGCAACCCGAAGTCGACCCAAACGCCGAGGTGCTCCCCGGAGACGCCGTGGAAACGACGGAAGCATCGCCCAAGGGCTTTGCGCCACCGAAGGTGGATGTTTCGGTACGCGACGCCCAGCCCACCATCACCCCGTCCTCGGAGCCGGAGCGACGTCGGCCGCGAAGGCGCCCTCGCTCCGAATCCACCCAGAACACCCGTCCATCCAACGAGCGCAGCACGACCAAGCGCTCCGAGCCCAAGCCCGAGCCGTTCCCGGAAACGGTTCCGCCGATCGATCCCGGTACCTAGTCGTCTTCCAAACCAAAGAACGCCACCGCGTTGGCGGTGGTCTGGCGGGCCGCTTCCTCGCTAGGAACGCCCCAAACCTCCGCCAGCTTCGCGCAGACCAGGGCCACGTTCGCCGGCTCGTTCCGCTTGCTCCGCAGAGGCTCCGGTGACAGGTAGGGCGCATCTGTCTCGATCAGAACCCGATCCCGAGGCAACGAGCCAAAGAGGTCCCGAAGCTCCGCGTTCTTCTTGTAGGTCAACGGACCGTCCACGCCAAGGAAGCACCCCAGCGCGAGTGCCCTCTGCGCATGCTCCGCGTTGCCGCCAAAGCAGTGGAAGACCGCCTTAGGGCACGCCCGCGCCTCTAGAAGGTCGAGCATCTCGTCGTAGGCGTCACGGCAGTGGTAAACCGCCGGAAGCCCAAGCTCGATCGCCAGGTCCAGCTGCTCGTGCAGCGCCGGGATTTGCTGCATTGGCGTGGTTTTGTCCCAATAGAAGTCCAGCCCGATCTCCCCGATTCCGACCACCTTTGGATGAGATGCAAGCTCCCTCAACTGGGCCAGCGACGCCGAGGACTCGTAGGTTCCAACGTGCGTCGGGTGCCAGCCGACCGTGGCATACACCCGCTCGAACCGATCCGCCAGGGCGACCGCCTGGAGGTTGGTCTCGAAATCGATTCCGATGACGACCATGCGGTCGACCCCCGCATCCGCGGCGCGCGCCACCGCGAGGGCAGGATCCGGAAAGGCCTCCTGATCGTACAGGTGGCAATGCGTATCGAACAGCCGCGCTACCAACGGATGATGTTCGCGCCCCAGACAAGACCCGCGCCGAAGCCCACCGTCATCACCAGCATCCCTGGCTTAAGCCGACCCTCTTGGACGGCCTCGTAAAGGGCAAGTGGGATAGAGCCGCCGCTCGTGTTGCCGTACTTGTGGACGTTGACAAAGACCTTGTCGTGAGGAAGCCCGAGCCGCTTGCTCGCGGCGTCGATGATCCGGAGGTTCGCCTGGTGAGGCACGAAGAGGTCGATGTCTTCCGCCTTCATGCCCGCCTTGTTCAAGACGTCCATGCAGGCGTCGCCCATGGCCTGCACGGCAAACCGGTAGACCTCCGCGCCCGCCATCTGAATGGAGTAGGACTTTCCGTGGTCCGGCATCGCCGTGAAGGGATACTTGCTACCGCCCGCCTCGATGTGGATGTGCCGCCCCCCCGAGCCGTCCGAATGAAGAACCGTGGCCACCAAGCCTCGATCGGTGTTCTCCTCGCCCTTGAGCACGACCGCGCCGCCCGCGTCGCCGAATAGGATGCACGTGGAGCGATCCGTCCAGTCGACCTGCTTGCTCAGGGCATCGACTCCAACCACCAGCGCGTTCCGCGCGTCGCCGTTTCGCACCATCGCGCTCGCCATCGCAAGGGCATAGATAAACCCGGCACAAGCCGCGCTGACGTCGAAGGCGCCCGCTCCGCGCGCGCCAAGTTGATCCTGGACCATGCAAGCGGTTGCCGGCCAGATGTAGTCGCCGGAAACCGTGCCGCAGACCACGAGGTCCAGGTCCTTGGCTTCGACGCTTGAGTTCGCTAGCGCTTCCTGGGCGGCGCCGAGGGCAAGCCAACCGCAGGTCTCGTCGCCATCGCAAACCCGGCGCTCCTTGATCCCGGTGCGCTGGACGATCCACTCGTCGTTCGTCTCGACGATCTTGGAGATGTCCAGATTGGTGAGGACTTTGCTAGGGACGCGGTGGCCGATCCCGTCGATTACGGCTTTCGTGGACATTCAGTCGGTTTCCTTGGTGAGGTGGGTTCCGGATTCCGGGAGCTCTCGCTCCACGCTTTGCCGGATGGCGTCGGTAAGTTGGTTGTCGATCGCGCGTTGGGTGATGAGCAAAGCGTTCTTGATCGCCTTCGCGTTGCTCCGTCCGTGGCTGATCGTGCAGAGACCGTTCAGGCCCAAGAGCGGAGAACCGCCGTACTCGGCATAGTCGAGCTTCTTGCGCAAGGGCGCGAACACCTTCTTGAGCGGAGCATACATCCAACGGGTCAACGGGCTGGTCGGCACTTGCGCTCGCACCTCGTGCAGGATCAGTTCGGCCACCCCTTCGCTCGTCTTCAGCACCACGTTGCCCACGAATGCATCGCAGACCACCACGTCGGGATCGGAGAGAAAGAGGTCTTTGCCCTCGATGTTCCCCGCGAACCACTCGTGCTTCTCCAGCAGGTGGTAGGCCTGCTTGGCAAAGGCGTTGCCCTTGCCTGGCTCCTCGCCGATGTTCAGGAGGTGGACGCGCGGGTTGGGCCGTCCCATCACTTTTTGGGCGTAAGCGCGGCCCATGATCGCGAACTCGACGAGATGTTCTGGGTCCACGTCCGGACTCGCGCCCGCGTCCAGCAGACAAAACCCAGCTCCCTGGTTAGGCATGAAGTTGGCGATCGCGGGCCGATGGATTCCCGGAATCTGCCGCCAAGTGAGCAGGGCGGTAGCGGACGCGGCCCCGGTGTTTCCGGCGGAGACCATCGCTTGGGCCTTGCCCTCGTGGACGAGGTTTGCGGCCACCCGCAAAGACGAATCCCGCTTCTTGCGGTAAGCGTCGAGGGGCTTCTCCTCCATCTCCACCACCTCGGAGGCGGGAACGATCTCGAGGTTTGGGGGAAGCGGGTTCGGCAAATGCGGGGTGATCGCCTCGGGGCGGCCCACCAAGAGGAGGCGATGCTTGAGTTCCGGGAGGGCCAGGAGGGCGCCTTCCACGATGGCCTTCGGGGCGTGGTCGCCCCCCATCGCGTCGAGGGCGATGCTCAAGCTGGGTCGTCCTCGCGGGAAAGGAAATTGGTGAGCCCCCTCAGCTTGGGGTTGACCGGCGGCTCCGGCACGGAGATCCCTCTTGCCTTGGACATCGGACACTCGCCGTCCCATCCAAACTCGCACAGCGGCTGCAACGGCATGGAGAGCAGGAGCGATTGCCGAAGCAGGGCCTCTACGAGCAAATTGTTACCGTCGAAAAGCTCGAACGGCTCGTCCGGCGAGACCTTCGCCATGTCCTGCGAACTGAACGAGGAAGGGGTGCCCACTACGGGGAACTGCTCGTCCACCTCGAACTCGAGGTCTACTTCGATCGGGCCCGTGCATCGGGCGCACTCCAGTACGGCGCGGCTCTTGAACTCTCCGGTAATGAGAAGGAGATTTCCGGTGCTGATCGCCTCCAAGAAGCCTTCGACCGGACGAACGAGGTCCACATCCTCTTCGTCGGGAAGCTCGGTTTGGATGTCGACCGCAAGCACCCTGCCAGGGTGTTGCAGTACATCATTGAGGTCGAGAAGGTCGTCCCTTTTCATGATGCGCTTGCTAGGATACCAGACGGGTTCGAGGCTGCCCTAGAACGCCCGCCGTTCTAGCCGGAGGTCCGGGGAGTCGAACTTCAGGTTCGTATCTCCGCCCTCGTCGGTCAGGTTCGCTCCCACGGAGTACACGTTGAACTCGGCCCCCACCGCCCGGTACTGCAATCGGCGTCCCACGTAAGGGTCTTGTCGCGCCGCCGCGGGCGCAAAGTCGAGGTCCCTCGGAGCCCGTCCCGTCGCCTTGGAGATGCGCAGAGCCTCCGCCTCCGCGGCCAGCAACCGCGTTCGTGCAAGGGTCCGGTCGTTCTGGGCAAGGAGGTTTCGGGAGACGACGATGAGGTGGAACGAGATCTTGGCCCAAGCCCGGTTCTTGGATCGCTTGGGAGCTTTGTCCATCTCTCTGCGACTCGCCGGCAGACGAACCTTGCCGCCCAGCCAGGCGGCCTCCTCCTCGACTTCCTTCGCCAAACCGTCGAAGTACGCCAGCCTTTCGCCCGAATCCGGGGCTAGGCGGCCCAGTCGCTCCAGAGCCTCGTCTGCATCGGCCCCCAACAGCCGGCGGAACCCCTCCAGCTTCTGCGTGAAGAGAGCGTCCTGAAGCGCATCGACGGTGGCGAGGCCGTTCAGCTTTTCGTGCTGCAAAGTCGTCGTAAGGAGTGGCTTAGCCTCGAGCGCGCTCCAGGTTCCCCGGGCGAGCTTGCCCAGCTGGGCCTGCGACATCGCCGCGAGGGAAGGCGCGATCGCCTGGCGTGCCCGATCCGCGATCCAGAGCCCCAGCGCCGCGTCCTGGGTTCCTCCTCCCCCAAGCAAGAAGCCCAAGCGAAGGGCATCCAGCAGATCGGAGACCGCGGCGTCGTACTTCGCGGCCTCGCAGGCGCGCCGAATCCGCCACTCCAGCGCCTGGCCCAGAATGCGCCAGCCCTCTCGGAAGGAGTCGTGGTCCAAGGCGCTCTTCGGGGCGAAGCGGAACACTCCGGGGCTCCGTAGCGCGGCCGAAGCCTTGGCCAGGGGGCGAGAAACCCGATCGATCACCAACTGTTCGCGTTGTTCCGACGGGTCCGTCTTCAGCGCCAGGTCCCCCGCAAGAGACTGGGCGTCCTGCGCCGCAAGCGCCACGATATCGAAGGCGTTCGAGGAAGATTCGCTCAGCGCAACCGGCTCGCCCGGCTCCCCATAGGTGCGCACCGGGGCAGGAGCCCCGCCTCGGCATCCCGCCAGAAGCGCGGCGGTAATCGTAACCGCGAGCGTAAGGCCTCGATCCATGAGCGCCATGGGGGCGAGGGTACCGCACGAATCCCGGCGGCACGGCGGTAGTCTTGCAATGCCTATGAAGGGAGTTATTCTTGCCGCCGGGAAGGGAAGCCGTCTGTATCCCGTCACCCACCATATTCCAAAGCCTCTGCTGCCTTTGGCCAACCGACCCACCCTGTTCTATGCCTTTGATCGCCTGAAGGAAATGGGCATCACCGAGATCTGCGTGGTGGTCGGCGAGAACGAGAACGCCATGCGCGCCGCCCTCGGCGACGGCTCTTCCGAAGGCGTCAATCTCAGCTACGTCCGCCAAACCGAGCCCAAAGGCCTCGCCCACGCGGTGAGTTTCGCCCAGGAGTTTGTTGGGCAAGACGACTTCGTCCTCTACCTCGGAGACGCGATCTACGATCGCAGCCTCGCACCCTTTGCCGACCAATTCCGCGATGGCGGCTGCGCCAACCTCAACCTCGTCAAGCCGGTCGAAGACCCCTCGCGCTTTGGCGTCGCCAATGTGGAAGGCGGCAAGATCGTCAAGCTGGTCGAGAAGCCCAAGCAGCCGGAGAGCAATCTCGCCATGGCCGGCCTTTACTTCTTCGGTCCCCAAATCTGGGAAGTCCTCCCCAAGCTCCAGCCCAGTTGGCGAGGGGAGTACGAAATCACCGATGCGATCCAACTCTTGATTGACGAGGGCAATCTGGTTCTCGCCGGCATCTACGCGGGCGAGTGGTTCGATACCGGGACGCTAGACTCCTTCCTCGAAACCAGCGCTTTCCTCACGAGCGGGGTGAACAAGATCGATGAGACCGCCACCGTGGGCGGACAAGTGGGCAGCCAAGTCGTGGTCGGCGCGGGCGCGTCCGTGGTCTGCGCTTCCATCGAGGATTCCGTGATCCTGCCGGGGGCCAAGGTCCAGGTCAGCGGTGCCATCCGACACTCGATCATCGGCGGCACCCACGTCGGTTCTGGCGACGTGGACGGGCAGATCCTGTTCGCGGCGTAAGAGGATTGGCGGTCTGCTCGAACCCCGGATGAGTTCGAGCGGACCGCCCTTTTTGGGTACCTTCCCCCCATGGCGGTTGAACCCATTCGCGTTGCCAAAGCCGACGATTTCATCTACCTCTTGCCCAAGTACGGCAACCGGCACGGCCTGATTGCGGGTGCTACCGGCACCGGAAAAACCGTGACCCTGCAGGGCATCGTCGAGGGCTTCTCCAAGATCGGCGTCCCCGTCTTCGTCGCCGACGTCAAAGGCGACCTCTCCGGCATCGCCATGGCCGGCGGCGGCAAAGACGTGTTCGAGAAGCGAGCCGCCGACCTCGGCATCTCACCTTACGAGCACCGCGGATTCCCCGTCCAGTTCTGGGACGTGTACGGCAAGCAGGGGCACCCCCTGCGGGCGACGATCTCCGATATGGGGCCGCTCATTCTGGCGCGACTGCTGGACCTGAACGAAGTCCAGGAAGGCCTCCTCACCATGGCGTTCAAGGTGGCCGACGATAACCAGATGCTCCTGCTGGATCTCAAGGACCTCCGCGCCCTCCTCACGTTCATGGGGGAGAACGCCAAGTCCTTGACACTCGAGTACGGCAACGTCAGCAGCACCTCCATTGGGGCCATCCAGCGCTCGCTCCTTACCCTCGACCAGCAGGGCGCGGAGGACTTCTTTGGCGAGCCCGCCCTCGACCTCAGCGACCTCATCCGGACGAACCACGAGGGCCTTGGCATGGTCAACATCCTTGCCGCCAGCGAGCTCTACCAGAACCCCCGGGTCTACGCCACCTCGCTCCTCTGGCTCCTTTCCGAGCTGTTCGAAGACTTGCCCGAGGTGGGAGATATGGAGAAGCCCAAGCTGGTCTTCTTCTTCGACGAAGCCCACCTCCTGTTCTCGGACGCGCCTAAGGCCCTCGTCGAGAAGGTGGAGCAGGTGGTACGCCTGATCCGTTCCAAGGGCGTCGGCGTATACTTCATCACTCAAAACCCGATCGACATCCCAGACGCCGTCCTCGGCCAGCTCGGCAACCGCGTACAGCATGCGTTGCGCGCCTTTAGCCCCCGAGACCAGAAGGCGGTCAAGGTGGCGGCGGAGACCTTCCGCGCAAACCCCAAGTTCAGCGTGGAGGAAGCCATCACTCAGCTCGCCGTAGGCGAAGCCCTCGTGTCCTTCCTCGACGAGAAGGGAACCCCCGGGGTGGTTGAACGAGCGATGATCGCCCCGCCCGCCAGCCGGGTTGCCCCCGCCACCGAGGCCGAACGAACCCAGATCGTCCAGTCCGGACCCGTCTACGGCAAGTACGAGGACATGGTCGACCGCGAGTCTGCCTACGAAGTGCTGAAGGCCCGCGCGGTCAAGGCTCTCCCCCAGGAGGGAACCACCGGAAACCTTCCGGGCCCCCTGGAACCCCGCCGTCCCGCGGCCCGCAGAAGCGACTCGATTGTCGAGAGTCTCGCGAAAAGCGTCCTCCGGAGCGCTGGATCTCAGCTGGGTCGAGATTTCGTGCGTGGAGTTCTAGGCTCGCTACTGAAGCGCCGCTAAAAGCCGAGCGCATCTTGCGAAAGACAGCGCAATCTCCGGATAGGCAAGCAAATATACGAGTGTTCTGCACTATCATTGGTCATCGTCCTGTTGGTGTCCCATGGTGCATTCCTCACTTTCGCAGAAGATTCGGTCCGGCAACGCTCTAATCGGCGCGCTCCTCCTCGTGTTGGTCCTGTCGATCCTCATTAGCGGTGCGCTGACGCTCAGCACGACCTACCGCAATATGGCCAAGACCCGGAGCGATAGCGAGGCCGCCCTCCTGATCGCGGAGGCCGGGATCAACGACGAGATTAGTCGCATTACGAGTCGGATGAAGACCCTCACGGCCGACCAGTGGGCCAGTGCGCCGACCACCCTCTCAGGAGAGCCCTTCCCGGGACGCAAAGGCTCGGCGGCGGGCATCCCAGGCGACTTCTGGGTCTTCGCGTCCACTGCCCCCCAGGGCAACACGGCTTGGACAACGGGAACCGGTAGCGTTTACCTGACTTCAACCGCCATGGTTGGTAAGTCCAGACGTAGTGTCAGCGTAGAAGCCAAGGTTGTTGGGACTGCGACTCCAGGCCTGGGAACCGACTTCAACGCCGTTTTCTTCGAGACTCCACACTTCTTTGGCGGCCATAGTGAGGGACCGATCGCGATCGGCGAAACTTGCGAGGGAACCTACGAGTTCAACCAGCACGGCTACAAGGCCAAGGTGGACGACGATGCG
>JBGSIJ010000008.1:0-5895 GCA_041742595.1 Fimbriimonadaceae bacterium
GCCCGGGCCTCACCGGTTCGGAGGACGCCATCCGGTCGCTCGCCCGGCGCCACGGCGGGATTACCCTCGCCCTTGAACAGGCCGCCGCCCGGGCCGGCGTCCACGGCCTTGCCCAGATTGGGGCCGCCCGCTGGACCGCCAGAGACGACTTTGGCGAAGCCCAAGGCATCCCCGGGCGCCACCGGTCCCTTGCCACCGTCCTGCGAGAGAGCCTTGCCCTCCTCCCCGCCGAGGCTCGAAACGCCTTCTCAAGGCTCGGCGTCTTCCGGGGAGGGTTCGACGCCGAAGGAGCAGCGGAGGTTGCCGGAGCTGGCTTAGCCACCCTGGACGCCCTCCGGCGCTGGGCGCTCATCGTGCCGCAGGAGATGGCCGATGGCTCGTTGCGCTTTCGGATGCCCGAGCCCCTGCGAGACCTGGCAATGGAGTCCTGCGACGATGCCCCTTTGGCCCACGCCCGCTACTTCGCTCGGTGGATCGAGGCGCATCGAGCCGACGACCTTCCGCCTCCGCCCCGAGAATTCGGGCAACGCCTCGCCCTCCAAGAAAGAGAGCGGGACAACGTGCTCGCCGCCCTCGAAACCAGCCGGGCGAGTCAAGACCCGGTGGCTCGGGAGCTGGGCTTGAGAATCGTGGCCGCTTTCTGGACCCACTGGTACCTACGGAACGAGGGTGCGGAGATGGAGGCTTGGGCCACTTCCCTTCTTGAGGGCCCGGGGCAGCTTGCGAACCCCCTCATCTCCGCTTCGGCCCAGCTCTCGCTGGCCCTGGCCCGACGGGAGCGCGGGGCCCGCGAGGCCTCCGCCGCTACCGTGGAATCCGCTCTCGAAACCCTGCAAACGGGACCTCGAGATCGCAACCTCGCCTTTGCGTGGCACCTTCGCGGCTTCTCCCTCGCCGATCTTGGCAGGGCCGAGGAATCGGAGTCCGCGTATCGCGAAGCGGAGACCCTCTGGCAGGAGATCGGGGACCTCCGCAACTACTCGATCACCCGACACAACCGGGCGATGCTGGCCCTCGAACGGGGCGACCTCGCCAGCGCAGAGGCGCTGGTCGGAGAGGCGATGGACCTCTTCCGTGCGCACCGCAGCACCTACCTCGGCATCGGCAATGCCACCGTCGGCGGCATCCGCCGCGCCAAAGGAGACCTCGTAGGAGCTTCGGCCGCCCTCCAGGAGGCCGCCCGAATCCACCGAGACCTCGGCTACGTGCGCGGCTGGGCCCAGAACGAGCGAGACCTCGCGCTCTGCCTCCACGGTCTCGGCAAGCTGGGCGAGGCCAAGGAATGCGCCGAAGTCGCTCTCGCCGCCTTCCGGCGGGTAGGGGACCGCCACGGCGAAGCCACCACCCTGGCCGCCCTGGCCCGCATCACCGGCGAGCAATGGCACGCCGACGAAGCCCGCGGCGTGCTGGCCCGGCATGGCCTCACCCCCATCGGGGAACTGCTCGAACAGCTTTGAGACGATGCTGAGACGGGAGGCTGATACGGTTGGTGCGGAGTCGAACCATGCCAACCTACAGACCACTTTTCCTCGCTGCTTTTCTCCTTGCTTGCGCACATACCCAAGCCCAGATCGACATCTCCCACAATGCCCGGCTGATTCACCCTGCCGGCGATTCCTCGGATACCGACGTCGTCCTCAACCAAGGGGCCTGGGAGGGACAAGGCAAGGTCTCCGAGGTAGCCGTCCAAAGGGATGTAGAGACCGAAGAGATCTTCTCGATGACTGCCGCCTCCAAGTTCTCACAGGCGGATTACAACGCCTCCGAGCTGAGGTCCAAGAGCTCGCTCTGGTCCCTTAGCTCACCGTCTCCGCTCATGCGGTACCAGGCGATGACGACTCTCGTGGCCGGCCATCGCCTCACCCTTGAGACTGGAAACAGCAGTGGGCAGCAGATCGACATTCGGCTGCTCGTCCCAATGCACGGAATCCTGACCGCAAGTGGCAGCCAATACCACCCTTCGGTCGCCACCGCAAGCATGAAAACAAAGGTCTGGGATACATTCGGCAATCTGATCGACCAGATGGATGGCAAGATCACCGCTACGAGCGCAGCGTCTGAGAGCCTGACTTGGGTCGGCGAGGACGACTGGGAGTTCTCCGGGGTGTCCAAGGAGGTCGACTTCCCCATGTATTACGAGCTCTACACCACGCCGGGCGTCGAGGTCTTTGGCTACACCGTGCTGGACCTAGGGTCGATGGCCGGCAACTCCACCTTCGGATTTTCCATCTTCACCCAGATGGAGACAAGCGCCACCATCGAAGAGCTCACCAGTAAGTTTGCGATGGCGGACTTCAGCGGCACCGGCGGATTCGAGATCCAGGCGTTCGACCAAAACGGCGACCCGTTCACCGACTTCACCGTCAGCCCCGCCCCAGTACCCGAGCCCGCATCGATGTTCGTGCTCGGGCTTGGCCTCGCCGCCACCCTGCGCAAGAACCGGGGGCGCCGACCATGAGGTCCGGATCCACCCCGGCAGGCCGGGGCGTTTCCCTGCTCGCAACCGGCGGAGTCGAGGATAAGGCGTTCGACGGCAATGGCGACCCCTTCGGAATGTTTCTCCGTAGAGCCGGTACCCGAACCCCGGCCAGCCTCGTAGTTCTTGGCCTCGGACTTGCGCCCGCTAGGCGCAGAATGACCGTGCGATAGGCGGCAGTTTCGGTACGCTTTCCGACCTGAGTCCCCCCGTCTTCCTGCGGAAAAGCGTGACTACGACCTTAAGTACAAATACCTAAAACTAGTAATGCCATGAAAAGCATTGCAGTTCTTTCTTTACTTGCGGTCGGTGCCAGTTTCGGTTTGTCCGCCAGCCTCGTGGGATCCACCTCCTACGGCGGCCACGTGTATGAGCTCTGGGAGACCGGGACCAACGACTACTTCGCGCAGGACGCCTTCGCCCTGTCCGTGTCCGGTCGCTACCTGGCGACCTTGACCAGCGCGGGCGAGTCTGCCGCCGCAGGCGCCCTCCTGGCGAGCAGCGGCATCGGCGAAGCCAACGTCGGCGGCTATCAGGTCGACAACAGCGGCACCGCTTCTGACGGATGGGCTTGGGGAACCGGCGAGGGCTGGGCCTACACCAACTGGAACGGCGGCGAGCCGAACGACTATAGCGGCAAAGACGAGCGCGTTCTCGAGCTCTACTCCGACGGCTCTTGGAACGACGAGGGTGCCTCCGTGCTCTCCAGCTACGCCGTGACGGAAGCCGTGCCGGAGCCCGCCACCATGGCTGCGCTCGCGCTTGGCCTTGCCGGCGCCGCCCGCAAGCGATCCAAGAAGGCCTGAGCCTCTCTACTTAGGTTGTGCCAATCCGGTGTCCGCAAGGTAATCCTTGCGGTACCGGAGAGCGTCCACAATCTCGCGCTCGTACTTCGCCAAGTCCAAGAAGAACCGGACCTGGCGACGGTCCGCCACCGCCTGAACCACGGTTGCCAACGGATCGAGTTTGCCGGTGTTCACTTTGCGGTCCAGCAGCGTGGCTAAGCCAGCCTCGCTCTTGACGATGTCGCCCACCTTCCCGTTGAGGCTACGCCCGCCCACGTTCACCGTGACCGAATCCTCGGCGGGCCAGAACAGCCGCTTGGCCGCCCGAATCTGCGCCGCGTTGAACCCATCGCTCCGCTGTCCCGCTCGCTGGAAAACCGCCAGGCAACGCTTGTCCTGAATGATCCGCATCGTGGCGTCCGCGCCGGCAACCTCGACGCCGGTCTCCAGGTCCAGCGCCGTCAGCGTCCCGCTCGGGGACACGTCCAGCCCATAGATCCGGAAGTCCGCCTCGAACCCCGAGGGATCGTTCTGCTTGTAGTCCAGCATCATCCTGCCAAGGGAATTCGCCCCGTCCTTCAGCGACGCGAACTGGATGAAGCCCACGCTCACAAATCCGGTGTCGTACGTGTTCACCGAGTCGAACCCGCCCTCGAGCAACGAGACCGCCCGCAGGATCCGCGCCTCGCTTTCCGTGGTGCCCGCCTTCTTGAACAGCCGATCCAACGTTGATGGGCTCACCGCCTTGACCGGCGTGCCAGGAGACATCGCCCCCTTCTCGAACCGGTAGTACGCGTAGCGTGCCCGCATCTTCACGTTGTCCTCGTACCGGATCTCCGTGCCGTCGTCGAACTTCACCCGATGTTCCATCGGCACCACGGTCTCGGCAAACGAGGGCGGGTTGCCCGCCAAAGCCACCAGACTGGCGGGAGCCGGGCCGGGCCACGGCTGAGGATCGGTCGGCACCGTCTTGTCGTCCGGCCGAACCGGACGCCCCAGGACCCGTTCGTTGGCGGCATCCGCCACCAGGGCCGCCCGATAGCGGTCGTAAGCCACCTTCGCGTCGATCCACTGCTCCCACGCCTTCTGCTCCTCGTTCTGGGCCCCGGGAATCTGGGTGGGTGGCGCCTTCACGCCCCGCGCTCGATTGTAGTTCAGCAACCAAAGCGACCCAGATACCGTGAGCCGAACCTGCCAAAGCCCCTGTCGATCCGCCTTCTCCGGCACCGCGCAGGTGTACCGGTCCGGCTCCCGCCAGTAGGCCAGAATCCGATCCCGCTCGAACGAACTGAACAGCGGAGATCCCTGGAAGCCCGACTGCTGCGGCCCCCCCAGAGCGAGGGGAACAAGAAGAGATGCGAGGGCGAGAATGGGCATGGCTACCTTCCGTGGTGTTGCGCTACCAAGTTTATACGTCTGGGCCGCCGGGGCCGCTTCGCCATACTAGCCCCATGCGCATCGCGTGCGTTCAAATGGACGTCGTTCTCGGAGACCGCCCTGCCAACATCGCCAAGGTGGTCGCGCACCTCCACCGGCTTGCCGCCCAAGGCGTCGACCTCGCGGTCTTCCCCGAGTGCGCCCTCACCGGCTACGGATTCGCCTCCCTCGAAGAAGCCGAATTGTCCGCCGTCCAGAGCCCCAGCGAACTCGATCCCGTCCAAGACGCCTGCACCCAACTAGGCCTTCACGCCGTGGTCGGCTACGCCTTCCGAACGAGCGAGGGCCTCGTCCAAAACGCCGCCTCCCTCTTCTTGCCCACCGGAGAGCCGCAGTACTACGCCAAGACCCACCTGCCCTGCCTGGGCCTCGACCGCTTTGCCCAACGCGGCAACGATCTCCCCGTCTTCGAGACCGCCCTCGGCCGCATCGGCGTCCTGATCTGCTACGACATGCGTCCCCCCGAGGCCGCCCGCACCCTCGCCCTCAAGGGCGCGGACCTGATCGTCCTCCCCACCAACTGGCCGGAAGGCGCAGAAACCTCCGCCGAGCACATCGTCATCGCCCGCGCCGCTGAGAACAAGGTCTTCATGGCCAGTTGCAACCGCACCGGCGAGGAGTCCGGCTTCCGCTTCATCGGCCGAAGCAAGATCGTCTCGCCCGCCGGCCGCGTGCTCGCCGCGGCAAGCGACGGAGAAGAGGTCTTGATTGCAGACATAGACCTCAACGAAGCCCGCCAAAAACGCACCATCAACCGGCCCGGCGAGTACGAACTCGACATCCTGGGCGAGCGCCGACCCGAGCTTTACGGCATCCTCCAGCAGCCCTGGAACGCCCCAGAAGCCGGATAGTCCCCTATAATGAGGGCGTTGCAATGGAGCGGCGCCGGTTTCCGGTGGCCGCTCTTTTGGCTTGAGGCACCATGGCAGGAGTAATCGCACGCTACGGACATCGGATGGACATCGCGGGAGTAAACGACCCCGTCTCCATCGAAGAAGGCAGCACCCCCCTGATCCCTGCTCCACGACTCGCCGCCGCGCTGGGCATCCCGGACTCCCAGCTCTTCCTGAAGTTCGAGGGCCTCAACCCCACCGGCAGCTTCAAGGATCGCGGCATGACCACCGCCATCACCGACGCCCGCGCCAAAGGCGCGAAAGCCGTGATCTGCGCCAGCACCGGCAACACCGCCGCCAGCGC
>JBGSIJ010000009.1:0-77113 GCA_041742595.1 Fimbriimonadaceae bacterium
TGCGGCGGCGGCAGCCGGCGGCGGCGCGGCCGGAGGCCAGAGCCAGGACATGAAGGACCCGATGCGGCCCGTAATGCCCGGCGACCGAGCCAAGCGCTTGGTGCTCAAGGGTCAGGATTCGCGCATCCGGCAGGCCCTTGCTCTGCTCGAAACGGTCGACCTGAAGCCAAAGCAGGTTATGGTCGAGGTCCAGGTGGTTGAAACCAGCCCGAATTTCGCCGAGGACCTCGGGTTCGACTTCAGCTGGACTCCGCTGCGCTTCTTCGAGGTCCCTCAGAAGAGCCAGTTCCAGGGAGTCCCGGGCATCGACCTCTCAGACTTCCAGTCCAAACCCAACGGCCTTGGCCAGTGGAGCAAAGCCCCGTGGAGCATCGCCGCGATGCTGAACGCGAAGGCAACCTCCGGCGAGGCCAAGATGCTGGCCAACCCCAAGGTGCAGGTCATCGATAACGACGGCGCAAGCATCTTCATCGGCGACACTCTGCGAGTCCAGACGGCCCAGGCCGGGTCCCTCGGCGCGCAGACCATCGAGATTCGGGAGTTCCCGGTCGGCATCATCCTGCTGATCAATCCGCGGATCAACTCCGATGGAAACATCACCATGCACGTGAACCCGATCGTGAGCTCGATCAGCGGCATGGGCGCCAACAACATTCCTCAGACCTCTTCCCGAGAGGCGGAGACCACGGTCATGGTGAAGGACGGCGAGACCATCGTGCTCGGCGGACTGATCCGAGACGAGTACTCCAAGGTCATCACCGAGATCCCGATCCTGTCCAAGCTTCCGCTGATCGGCGAGCTGTTCAAGAACCGCTCGACCAGCAAGCGCCGCACGGACGTGATTGTGACGATCACCCCGCATATCGTTCCTGACGGAACCAAGGAGGCTCAACCCAAATGACTCCCATCAAGCCAGAAGACAGGCCCAAGATGATTGGCCTTTCGGTCGCGGCCGGTCTGGTGATGCTCTTCGCGTTCATGCAGGTTCGCTCTGCCATGGCTCCTCCGGCGTCTAGCACGCCGGCGGCGGCGGTGGCGGCGACCCCGGGCGATGCGAAGGCTAACGAACCGGTGGGCTCGCTGCCGGAAGCCAAAGGGGACTTCGTTCCCTCGGCTCCCATCAAAGTCGCTTCCATGCCCATCGCTCCCCAGGTCGACCCGTTCCGAGAAGTCCTGGCCAAGCCGGGCAATGGTCACGGCAACGGTTCGTCGACCTCGCTGATGCAGGGCGCACGGCTTGCTCCCATCCAGGGCAACGTTCCGTCGCTCCCGCAACCCACGATGGCTCCGATCGTCACCGTTCGTTCCTACACACCCGGCGAGGGCGGGGACAAGGGGAATGCGGACGACATCCAGCTGAAGGGCGTTATGACGGGATCGCGGCCGCTCGCCGTGTTCTCACGTGGCGACAAGGACGTGATTGTGCGTCCCGGCGAACAGGTCGGCCCCGACGCCGTCCTGATCTCGGTCAGCAACGTCGGCGCCGTCGTTCGAGCCAAGCGCAAGCGCGTGGAGCTTGAAATCGGCCAAGCCGTCGCCATCAGCCAGGAAGTCCCCGCGGGTGCGGTCGGACCAGGACCCCTCCTCCTCAACGGCCTCGAGTAATCGAAGGCTAGACAAAAAGGGTGGTAGGTTCTAAGGACACGCGTTTCGGGTATCCCGAACGCGTGTCCTTCTTCTGTGCGACTTTGCCGGGTCTAACTATGGTCGTAACGTCTCTGTGTGCAAGCAATCGTTGCGATCCGCGCAAATTTGCCACTCGTCTGGAGCCGCCGCGTTCTGGTGGAAACCTGGTTGCTTGCCCTCATCTGCATCCTCGACATGGCTTCGACTCTGGTGTTGGTTCGCATGGGTCTTGCCCGAGAAGCAAACCCGCTCTTAGCCTGGAGCCTAGAAGGATCGGGGGCGGCCTTCGTGCTGATCAAGACGTTCAGCTTCCTGGTTCCCCTAGCCATCATCGAGGGCCTTCGAGAGCGCTGCCCGAAGTTCATCCCTTGGGCCCTGCGGGCCGGCGCGGTCGGATACCTGCTGGTCTACGTGGTCGGTTCGCTCAAGATCCACGGCTGGATGTAGCCGCCGGAGCCGCCTGATGGCCCGGATTCCCGCGCTCGCGTGGGCTTCCTCCCTCCTTGCTAGCGCAGGGGTATTTGTCTCCGGCAACCTCGCCCTTGCGCACTACCGCGAAGTCGACCTTCCGTGCGGCTCCGGCGGAGGCTGCGAGGCCGTTGCCCGGGATGCCTGGGCCGCCATCGGCCCCGTGCCTACCGCCGCTATCGGGCTAGCTGCTTACGCGGCGATTGCCGTTCTGCTCGGCTTCACCGGCCGGGCAAGGACCCTTGCCCAGGTTCTCGCCGCCCTAGGCGTGGTTGTGAGCCTGGCCCTAACCGGTCGCTCGCTCCTTGTGATCCATCAAATCTGCGCCTGGTGCCTCGGTTCGGCCCTGATCATGCTGCTGCTAGCCATAGCCCTGTTCAAGGCGCCGCCCCGCCCCGCCAGCGTGCTCCACGGCATGGCATCGATGGGCCTTGCGGGAGTCGCCGCGTTCGGCGCCTACCAGTTCAACCTGAACCAGGGCACGCCACTGATCCCGTACAATCCGCGCTTCCTGGAGCAACAGACCCCGGCCGCCCTTGCACCCGACAGTTCGCCGAGCCTGGGCAACAAGGAAGCGCCGGTCACGCTGGTCGAGTTCGCCGACCTGCAATGCTCATCCTGCCGCTCCTTCTTCCCTCGGGCCGAGGCCCTCGTCAAGCGAATCCCCAATCTCAGACTCGTGTTCCGGCACCTTCCCCTAACTGAGCTCAAAGGGCACCGGCTCTCCGGCAAAATCGCGGGCCTCAGCGAAGTCGCCCGGGAGAAAGGGAAGTTCTGGGAGTACGTGGGCAAGGCCTATGCGACCGAGCGAAACGACGATCTGAACGCCCACCTGGAGATCCTGCGCGGGATGGGCATCGATCCCAATGCCGCCCTCAAGCGGGCCGAGACCCTAACCGACGCCGCAACCAAACGCGTAACCGACGATGTGGCCTTTGCCGAAAAGCTGGGCCTGCGCCAAACCCCAACCCTGATCGTCTTAGTTGAGGGGATGAAACCCCGCATCATTGCCCAGCGTCAGCTGGCCGAGGTGCTGCAAGAGCGGGAGGTCCTGGCCCGCCTATCCGGAGAAACTCCATGATCTTGGCCCTCGCGATCGCCGCTGCTCCTATCACCTTCGCCTCCCTTGCCGGCCAGATCGGCCATCTCGACGGGCTCGCGCAGCGCGACGTCGTGCCGTTTGTAGCCGCCCAGGCAAGCAGCTACGACCGCAATGCCAAGTCGGCGACCGAGAACTGGTTCGCGAACGGCGATGCCGGGCAATTTCTTCGCGTCAACCAGGCCGGGGGACCCTCCTACGTCCTCGCCGACCTGAAGGGACCCGGCGCGGTCACGCGGATCTGGTCGGCAAACCCGTCCGGTCGCCTCGACTTCTTCTTCGATGGCGAGGCCAAGCCCCGCTGGAGCGTCGCGATGGCGGATTACCTGAACGGCAAAGCCTTGCCGCCCGCCCTTGCCGACCTCGCCTACGTGGCGGCTCGGGGCTGGAACAGCTACCTTCCCCTCCCGTACGCAAAGAGCTTGCGCATCGAGGCGGCGGGCGACGATGCCCTCCGCGGCCTCTACTACCACGTGGGTTACCGCACCTACCCGGCAAAGACGGCGGTAACCAGCTTCCAGCCCGCCCAGCTCTCCGCAGCAAAACTGACCGCTCCCAGTGCGTCGGGAAACCTTACGGAGATCGAGATGAGGAACGCTAGCCCGTCCGGACGCGTGATCCAAGGCTCGCTCGAGGGTGCCGGCATCGTCAGACGGCTGGAGGTGCAGTTGCCGCTGGGATCGTTGAAAGACGTGGGCCGGTTCCTCCGCACCACCTGGATCGACGTTTCGGTCGATGGAGAGCGATCGATCAGCGCCCCGCTGGGCGACTTCTTTGGAACCACCACCGGGGTTCGGCCGTACGTCACCCGCGCGATGACCGTGGACGCTTCCGGCCGCCTGGTATGCGAGTTGCCCATGCCGGTCCGACGCAACTTCGTGGTTCGCCTTTCCGCCCTCGACGAGCCAAGCCAGTGGCCAAAGGTCGCCGCGACCTTCCAGCGGCAACGAGTTGACGCTGCCAACATTCTCTACCTGCGGGCGCGGTTCCAGCACTCGATCCTTCCCACCCGTCCCATGCGCGACCTCTCGTTCCTAGATGCGCAGGGAACCGGAAAGTTTGTCGGCGTCTACCTCCACGTCGCCAATCCAGACGCCGCCTGGTGGGGCGAGGGTGACGAGAAGATCTATGTAGACGGTGAACACTTCCCGTCCACCTTTGGCACGGGAACGGAGGACTACTTCGGCTACGCCTGGTGCGACCCGACCGCCTTCCAGCGGCCAAACCACATGCAGATTTCGCCGGAGGGGCCGGGCAATTGGGGGAACACCTCCCTCCTTCGCTGGCACCTGAGCGACCCGATCCCGTTCAAGCGCTCGCTCAAGTTCGACATGGAACTCTGGCACTGGGCAGACCTGAAGGCCATCGGCTACGACCGGGTCGCCTACTGGTACTCCGCGCCCGGGAACCCGATCCAGGACGTCATGCCTTCGTTGGGTCGACTGATGCCGCTTCCCCTGGAAAAGCCCGCGGCTCCGAAAGGCGCCTACGAGGGTGAGGACCTTGAGGTCCTATCTCGAACCGGAGGCAACCTGGAGGTCCAGACCGGCTTCTGGGAAATGAGCAAGGGCAAGCAGCTTTGGTGGACTCAGCCGCCGGTCGGCGCAAAGCTTCGCATCGCCGTGCCGGTCCCGGTAGCCGGGCGCTACCGGATCTCCGGAAGCTTTTGCCACGCGCCCGACTACGGCATCCATCGTTTGTCGCTCGATGGCAAGGAACTGGCGAGCCCGGATTTCTACGCATCGGTCGTGGCCCTACGAAGGATCGACCTCGGCGTCCTAGACCTCGCTGCCGGAGCGCATACCTTTCAAGTGGAGTGCCTCGGCGCGCGCCAGGAGGCGAAGCCAGGAAGGATGTTTGGGGTCGATTACCTCTATATCGAACCTATCCAAGCAACCGATCGTTAAGAACGTCAAGTCTGCCTGGAAAGCTTCCGGGTAAACCCCGTTCATGCTTTCCGCCACCTTGCTCGCTGCTGCGCTCGGCCAGACCCACACCCACGGACTCGGATGCTCGGTTGGAGCCTTCATGCCGCCGCTCGACGAGGTCGCGGCGATGCGGGTGTCCACACAGCCGCAGGCATGGCCCAACCGGCAAACCGTAGAAGGCAACCCGGCCGAGCCCAATCTGGCGAACCTCTACCAGATGACCTTCGGCGGCCAGAACGCCGAGGCGTACTGGAGCAAAGATGGTAAGCGAATCGTGTACCAGTCGCTTCAGCCCGGCTATCCGGACGAGCAGATCTTCACCATGGATGCCGACGGCGCGAACCGCACCTTGGTCAGCACCGGCAAGGGCCGTTGCACCTGCAGCTACTTCAGCCCGGACCTCAAGTGGGTCTACTTCAGCAGCACCCACGAGAAGAACGAGGGCCCCCAGAAGAAGCTGGACATGAGCAAGGGCTATCTGTGGATGGTCAACCCAGACTTCTCGCTCTACCGCGCCCCGTTCGCCAAGGGCGAGCAGGCCGGAGCCGCTCCGCTGCAGTCCATCCTGAAGAAGAACGGATACATCGCCGAGACCACGATCGCGCCCAACGGCAAGTACCTCACCTTTACCGGCAACTTCGACGGCGACCTCGAGATCTACCGCGCGAACCTGGATGGCACCGACTTGCGCCGCCTAACCAACGAGGTCGGCTACGACGGCGGCCCGTTCATCGGTTGGGACAGCAAGCAGATCGTCTACCGTCGCCAGCCCGCTGCTACGCCGGAGTCCCTCGCCGAGTACCAGGCGCTCCTTAAGGAGAACCTCGTCCGCCCCGGCAAGCTGGAGATTTGGATCATGGACGCCAACGGCGCCAACAAGCGCCAGGTTACGAACCTGAACTGCGCCAGCTTCGCCCCGTTCCTGCATCCGGACGGCAAGCGCATCATCTTCAGCAGCAACTACGGAGATGCCAAGGGCCGCGAGTTCGACCTCTGGATGATCAACGTGGACGGCACCGGCCTGAAGCAGATCACCAAGACGCCCGACTTCGACGGCTTCCCGATGTTCACGCGGAACGGCAAGAAGCTGATCTGGGCCAGCAATCGCTTCGGCAAGGTCCGAGGCGAGACAAACCTCTTCGTCGCGGACTGGAAGAACTAGCCTCCCCACGCATGCGAACCCTCCTGCCGCACCATCAGGCAACCCTCGACGCCGCTGTCGAGGCGCTGAAGGTAAGGCCGGAGGTCATGGCGGTGCTCCTCGCGGGCTCGATCGCCAAGGGGATGGAGAAGCCGACCTCCGACGTGGATCTCCTCATCCTCGTCGAGGAGCCGGAGTTCGAGCGGCGCCGGGCCTCTCGGGACATGATGTTCGTGGATACCGGTTTGGCCACCTACGAAGGCGGCTACGTGGATGCCAAGTACATCAGCCCTTGGTTCCTAGAGGCCGCGGCGAAGCGGGGAAGCGAACCCACCCGCGACATGTTCACCGGCGTAACCCCCGCATGGACGCGGGTCGAGGGACTGGAGCCGCTCCTCGCCGCCATCCCCCGCTACCCGGAGTACGAGCGGGCGGACAAGATTCGCAGCTTCTACAGCCAGATGCTGCTCCAGCGGTTCTTCCTCTCCGAAGCTGACAAGCGTGAGGACCCTTACTTGGCCGTCCACGCGGCTACCCAAACGGTTCTCTTCGCCAGCCGGCTGATCCTGGCCCACAACCGAATCTTGTTCCCGAGCAACAAGCGCCTGCTGGAGCGCGTGGAGATCGCGCCGGAGAAGCCAGAAGGGTTCCTAGACCATGCGCGGCAAGCCGCCGCCAACCCCGGCGAAGCCACCGGAATCCCCCTGATCGACCTCGTTCAGAACTGGCGAGACTGGGGGATCGACTGGGCGACCGCCCTCGGCCAGTTCAGCGAGGACGCCGAGTTCAACTGGTTCGACCACCGTCCGCCCGTCGCGGACTGGTAGCGTCCTAGCCGATCAACTTACGGAACTGGTGCTTGCCTACGCGCAGCACCTTGCCGACCACGGCCTCCAGCGGAAGCCTCAGGTCGTTCACCCGATCCCCGTCCAAGCCCACCGCGCCGGCCTTCACCAGGTCCTTTACCGCGCCGTTGCTCTTGGCTAGCCCCAACCCAACCACCAAAGCGGGGATCGACACGTGGCCGTCCGCCAGGGCGTCGGCCGGGATGGAAGCTTCCTCCGCTTCCACCGGTTGCTGGCGCTTGCTGAAGGTCTCCACGAAGTACTGGACGGCTTCTTCCGCGGCTTCCGGGCCGTGATAGAGGGCAACGATCTCCTTGCCGAGCCGGACCTTGGCGTCGCGGGGGTTGGCCCCGCCCTCCACCAGCGCCTTGGCCTCTGCCATCGGCACGTCGGTGCATAGCTCGAACCAGTTCAAGATCAGCTCGTCTGGAATCGACATCGTCTTTCCAAACATGTCGTTGGGGGTGTCCGTGATGGACACGTAGTTGCCCAGCGACTGGCTCATCTTTTCCTTTCCGTCCGTTCCCACCAGCAGGGGGCATAGGAGCACCACCTGGGGAGTCTGACCGTACTGCTCCATCAGTGTCCGGCCGACCAGGTTGTTGAACTTCTGGTCGTTGCCGCCGATCTCCACGTCGGCGTTGATCTCTACCGAGTCCATGCCCTGGCACAGCGGATACATGATCTCGTGCATGGAGATCGGCTTCTGCTCGGCAAGGCGCTTGGTGAAGTCGTCGCGCTCCAGGATGCGGGCCACCGTGTATCGCGAACAGAGCCGAATCACGTCTTCGAAGGTCATCTTGCCCAGCCAGTCCGCGTTGAAGTAGATCTCCGTCTTCTCGGGGATCAGGATCTTGAAGAGCTGGCTCTTGACCGCGTCCACGTTCTCCTGGACCTCTTCCCTGGTGAGCTGCTTGCGGGTCTTGCTCTTCCCGCTGGGGTCGCCGATCTGGGCGGTGAAGTCGCCGATGATGATGCAGCCTATGTGGCCCAGGCGCTGGAAGTCCCGGATCTTGCGCAGGACGACCGCCCATCCCAGCGTCACGTCCTTGGCCGTGGGGTCCACTCCCAGCTTGATCCGTAGCGGCCGGCTAGCCTCGAGCTTCTTAGCAAGGTCGGCCTCGCTGATGATCTCGGTGGTGCCACGGCGCAGGATCGCCAGCTGCTCTTCAGTGCTCATTGGTAAGCCAGTGTACCGGCGAGGCCTGACGCGATCTGCTCGCGTGGATTCCAGTCCGGGCCGCACCCAAAAACAAGCATCCCAGCACCGGGCAGGTGCAGGAATGCTGATCGGAGGCGAATGCTAGTTGTCGCCGAACGGGTCGTACTCGTCCTCGGCGGGGGCCGAGGCGGGAGCTGCAGAGGCTCGCGGAGCAGCGCTGAATCCACCGCCGCCGCCTGGTGCGCCACCCTCGTCGTCCTTCGGACGGTCGAGACCTTGCACGTTGTCGGCAACCACTTCGATGACTTCCCGATGCTGGCCGTCGGACGTCGTGTACTTGCGCCACGAGAGTCGACCGTCGACCGCCACCAAGCGGCCCTTGGTGAGGTAGTTGGAGACGTACTCTGCCGTCTGGTTCCAACAGGTCACGGTAAAGAAGTCCGCGTCGCCGTCCGCCTGCTTGACACGGCGATTGACGGCGATGCCGAAGCTGGCCACGTTCTTACCGTTCGTGGTGGTGCGCAGCTCGGGGTTGCGGGTGAGACGGCCAACAAGGACGACGCGGTTAATGCTCACGGAAGTCTACTCCTCGATCTTGTAGATGCGGTGCCGGATCACGTCGTCCGAGATGCGCATCAAGCGGTTGAGCTCGGCGGGGATGTCCGCGCCGGCTTCGAAGTTCATCAGGACGTAGGTGCCCTCTTTGAATCCGTCGATCTCGTAGGCCAGCTTTCGCTTGTCCCACTTGCCCGCCTTCTCGACGGTTCCGCCCTTGGTCTCGACGATTCCCTGGAACTTGTCCGCAATCTTCTGGACGTCCGAATCGGAAAAATCGGGCTTGACGATGTAAAACGCTTCGTATTTTCTGGTGTTCATGGATGCTCCCTGTGGGCATTTGGCTCGTGAGACGCTCGCGTCCGTAGAGCAGAGAGCCTTTCGGCAAACCAGAAGGATACCCCGTTCCCGTAGGGTTGGCTTCCAGCCAACCTCCGGCGCGGGCAGGATGCCCGCGCTACTCCATGTAGATCCCGTTCACGCTGAGCGCGAACCGGTATCCAAAAGTCTCCGCCGACTTTCGACACATGACCATGCGCGTGAGGAAGATCTCGAAGTACTCCATGGTGGTCGCCCGCTTCACGTCGATCTCGAGGACCAGTTCCAGCGTCTGTTTGGCGGGGTCCATCTCTACCCGGCTCTTCTGCACCGCGTAGTTGACCCGGTCGTGGATGTCGTAGCTCTCCTCGATCGGGTTCTGGACCCTGCTGTAATGCACGTCGCTCTTGTCCGCGATGATCAGCGCCGCCGACATCGCCGAGATCGGCCCGCCCAGGATCTCCTCGTGGTTTCCAATCGCGCCGAGAATGGGGGCGATTTCCTCCGCGTCCATACCCATCTCGTTGAGGAGCACAAAAGCGATGTTGGCTCCGCTGACCGGGTGGCCCACCCGGTTGATCACGTTGCCAATGTCGTGAAGGTAGGCGGCGATCACGCCAAGCTCAACCTCACGGGCGGGCACCTCGGCCTTCTCCAGGATGTACCGGGTGATCGAAGACACCACGCCGGCGTGCCGGTGGCCATGCTCCGTGTAGCCCATCGCTCGCATCACCTCGTTCGCGCCCTCGATCAGGTCCTTGACCTTGGGGTGGGCGCGAACCTCCTTTACGGTGAGCCGGCCCGGCGATTCCAGCGCATGTTCCAACATGCCCGGATGTTATCCGTTACCGATGGCGATTCCGCTAAGACCCGGCCAGCAGGCGGATCTCGATGTCTTGGCTGTCGTTGGTGCGCTGCACCTGCCGAACCAGCCCAATCCCGTAAAGGAAGGTGCTCTCCACCGAGACGACCCGCTCAAGCCGGGGAATCTCGATCCTGAGCACGCTCTTGATTCCCGGGATCGGCCGGCCCAGCACTTCCTCGGTCGCCTCGTCCTGATCAAGCACCGCCTTCGCTTCAAGATTCGTATTCAGAAGGCGGATCACCCCGTTCCAGGCCACGGGGCGATCGAGGGCCCCCAGCGCCAAGAGCGGAATCGCCGGGGCAAAGCGCGAATGGGTCAGGTTGTCCGCCAGTAGTCGGTCGCCAACCCAAGCCAGGCGAGACATCCCCATGGGACCTCGTAACTCGAACCCCGCCGCTCCGGCGACCGACGTTCGCCGGACCACCTCGATCGGCTCGACCGAACCGAAGAAGGGGAACCGCACGATGTAGGCGCGCGAGTCGCCCACTTTCATCGGCATCAAATCATGCCGAGGACCCGCACAGCCCACCAGGACCAATGCCGCAAGGCTCGCCCCCGTGGCACGGCCTGCCAGGCCGTGCGTATCTCGGGCGGCCCGCCCGAGCCTGCGGAGCCAGAACCTCAACTGTCGACCGCCTCCAGCTTGGCCAGGTTCTGAACCAGCTTCTTGACCCCCACAACCCCCGGGAACGCCACGGTGACCTCCGAGTCCCCTTTGATCGGGGAGCAAGCCACCACTACGCCAATGCCAAACTTGCCGTGCCGAACCTTCTGCCCGACCCCAAACGGGGGCTTGTACTCCGGCGACCGCAGCGTGCTACCGCCGGCTCCCGCGGTCTTGGGCATCGGAACCGAGTAGGTCCCGCTCCGGTTTTGGGTGACCGCTCCGCGCGGCGGCGGGGACATCGCGTAGCCGCTCTCGTCGCGCGGCTCCACCAGTTCCTCGGGGATATCATCCAAGAAGCGGGACCGACGGTTGAAGTTGGGCGTCCCGTAGACCGAGCGTCGGTGCGCGTGCGTAAGGTGAAGTTCCTGCCGAGCCCGGGTCATCCCCACGTAGCAGAGCCGCCGCTCTTCTTCGATCTCGGTATCCGAGGTCAGCGAGCGCGAGTGCGGGAAGATGCCTTCCTCCAAGCCCACCAGATAGACGATGGGGAACTCGAGGCCCTTGGCCGAGTGCAGGGTCATCAGGGTCACCGCATCGCCCGACTCCGTAAGGCTGTCCACGTCCGCAACCAGCGAAACGCTCTCTAAGAAGCCGCCGAGAGAGGGATCCTCGGAAGTGGCGTCGTACTCGGCGGTCACGTTCAGAAGCTCCTGAAGGTTCTCCAGCCTCCCCAGCGCCTCCTCCGTGTTCTCCGCCTTGAGCATCTCGATGTAGCCGGAGTTTGTCATCAAGAACTTGAGCACCGGGCTAACCGGACCCTGTTCGGCAAGCTCCAGCGCCTGCTCCAGGAATCCCACGAAGCCGCGCACCGCGCTGGCGGTCTTCTTCTGGAGTCCGCTCTGGACCTCCTGCTCTTTGAGGGCCGCCCAGAGGGGAAGTCCCCGATCGCCCGCCCACTTCTCGATGCCGCCCATGCTGGTGGCTCCCAGGCCGCGAGGAGGGTTGTTCACCACCCGGCGAACCGAAACATCGTCCCGCGGATTCCAGACCAGCCGCAGGTACGCCAGCATGTCCTTGACTTCTTTGCGCTCGTAGAACCGCTGGCCGCCCACCAGGATATGGGGAACCCGCAGGGTGAGGAAAGCTTCTTCCAGCACGCGCGACTGGGCGTTGGTGCGGTACAGGACCGCGAAGTCTCCGTACTTGCGACGCCCGACCCGGACGTCCTTCTGGATCGCGTCCGCCACCAGCATCCCTTCGTCGTGCTCGGTTCCGGCCTGGGTGAGGGAGATCCGCGGTCCCTCCTCGTTCTCCGTCCAGAGCTGCTTGTTGGCCCGCGAGCGGTTGTGCTTGATGACCTCGTTTGCCGCCTGCAGGATCCGCTTGGTGGAGCGGTAGTTGCGCTCCAGCTTCACGATCTTGGCGTCCGGGAAGTCGGATCCGAACTTGAGGATGAGCGACACGTCGGCGCCGCGCCAGGCATAGATCGACTGGTCGTCGTCACCCACCACGGTCACGTTCCGATGCTTCGCTCCCAAGGTCTGGACGATCTGGTACTGCGCGTAGTTGACGTCCTGGTACTCGTCTACCAGCAGGTGCTGGAACCGCTCTTGGTACTTCTCGCGGATGTCCTCGCGCTGCTCCAGCAGGCGCACCGTGTAGTAGAGGATGTCGTCGAAGTCGAGGGCGTTGGCCTTCTGGAGGAGCTTGTTGTAGGACTTGTAGACGTCCGCCGCGATGCGCTCGAAGAACCCGGTGGCCTTGTCGTGATACTTCTCCGGCGAGAGCATCTTCTCCTTGGCGCTGGAGATCTCGTTCAGAACGGCGCGTGGCTGGATGCTCTTGTCGTCGATGTTCTTGGCTTTCAGGACCTCGCGGATCAGCGAGAGTTGGTCGCTGTCGTCGTAGATCACGAAGTTCGGGTCGATGCCGATATGCCGTCCGTCGATGCGCAGCATACGGCTGCTGAGGCTGTGGAAAGTGCCGATCCACATGCCCTTGGCCCGATCGCCCACCAGCTGCTCCACGCGCTCCCGCATTTCGCGGGCCGACTTGTTGGTGAAGGTCACCGCCAGGATGCGCGAAGGCGAAACGCCGTCCTGGATGAGCTTGGCAATTCGAACCGTAATCACCCGCGTTTTGCCCGATCCGGCGCCCGCAAAGATGAGCATCGGCCCGCCGGGCCACTCGACCGCCTCCCGCTGCTCAGGGTTGAGCGATTCCAGGTCGAGGGGGGAGATCATTCCCTCATTATGATATACACGTGTCGGGTTCTTTTGGCCTTCTTGGGCCTTGATGCCGATGGTGCGGAAGAACCGTTACATCCCCGCCCCATGCGGCGTCATAATGGGTACGCGAACCGGGGTCCGGATCGCTGGAGGAATCGATTTAGCATGAAGCGATGCATGGTAGCGCTGGCTTTGGTGGGTGCGTTTGGCGCCGCTATCGCCCAGGCGCCGTTTACGATCGTCCGCCCGCTCGACGGAGCTAAGGTGCGGGAGAAGGTCGTGGTTCGGGTGCCCAAGAACAGCATTCCGTCAGGTGGATACATCGGTATTTTCCTGAACGGCAAGTTCATCGAGGCAACGATCCCGCCTCTCGTGGGCCAGTACTACGAGTACACCCTCGACACCAAGGGTCGCTCGATCGGAGACGGTCCCCTCAAGATCGAGGCCGTCCTCTACGTCGATTACCAGGAGAGGCCGCGCATCGTGGACCGCTCTTCGGTAGACGTCAACGTCTCCAACCGTTCTGCCATTCCTGGCATTTCCGGCGCCAAGGTGCTTCGCTACCGCTTCAACCCGGGCAACGAGTACATCTACAAGTACACGGAGCGCACGGGTTACTCCACCCTCACCGCCTCCCAGCTCAACAACAACACCCGAGTTGCGGAGACCGAGATGGGCGAGCCGGAAGAGTATCGGCTCAGCTACATGGTCGACAGTTCCTACCCCGGCGGCCGGGCCCTCCTCCGAGTCCAGCCGTTGCCTCCCAAGGGCCGGAACTATGCGTACCTGACGGCCGAGGGCGACACCGCCAAGCGCGCTTACGCCGCAACCGAGATGCAGCCCGTCTACATGCAGGTGACCAACACCGGCATTGAGATCACCGGCTCCATTCCTAGCTATTTCGGGTTCGAAGGCTCCGGTTCGCCGGCTCGACTCGACCTGATCGCTGGCCCGGCGATGCCCACTCTGCCCGTTAAGGCAGTGGCCCCCGGCGCGAGTTGGCAGTCGCGGTTCCAGCTTCCTAATATCGATCTCGCCAACCGCTACAACATGTACAAGCTCACCACGTCCATCCCGGCGCGCGGCGAGCTGGTTGGCTATGAGTGGGAGTCCGGCCACCCCTGCGCGAAGATCAAGACCGTCATCAGCGAAGGCTCCAGCACGCTGAAGAACAAGACCATCCGCGCGGCGGGCCAGACGTTCAACGACGGGAAGGTCACCCTCGAAGAGACCGTCTACTTCGCGATGGACCTCGGTCAGTTCATCAAGCTTGAGCGGAACATCACCATCGAAGGCAAGCTTGCCCAGCCCCAGAACACGGGCTTTGGCGGACCCGGCGGAGCGCCTTCCGGATTCGGCCCTCCCGCTGGCTTCGGTGGCCCTCCCGCCCCGACCGGCGGCGGCAAAGGTGGACGAGGTCTTCCCCCGGCCGGCATTGGTTTCAACAACGACGAAACCATCAAGCAGAGCGCGGCTCCCCCTCGGGGCGGACGCGGCGGCTTCCCCGGCGCGGCCCCCGGCGGCTTCCCGGGACAGGGCTTTGGCCCTCCCGGTGGATTCCCCGGCGGATTCCCGGGCGGCTTCCCCGGCACCGGCGGACGCGGACAGAACAATGGACGAGGCACCCAAGCCCAAGCCGAGTACTTCCGAGTCAAGCTAAACCAAACCTACATCCTACAGAAGTAGGAAACGAGCCAAACTATAGGCATGCCGATCTTGAAGGCACGCCAGAAGCGTGCGCGAAACCCCTTGGACCCCGAGGAGTTTCGCGCTCCTTTGGTTGAGCACCTCGAAGAACTCCGAACGCGGCTCCTTCGCATCATCGCGTTGCTCGTCGTTGGCTGGGTTGCCGGCTGGTACCTGTTGCCTTACCTCTACGGCTTCTTGAACACGGCGATCCAGAACACCGTCAAGGAGACGATCGGCCCAGGCCGCTATTCCGAGGCCTTCCGCAACGCGCCCGAAGCGTTCATGCTGAAGTTCAAGCTCAGCTTCCTGATCGGATTGGTCCTCACGTTCCCGCTGATCGTCATCCAAATCTGGGGGTTCATCGAGCCCGGCCTCAAGCCCAACGAGCGTAAGCCGTTCCGGCGCATGGCCCCGCTCTCGCTCATCCTCTTTGTGATGGGCGCCAGCTTTTGCTGGGTCATCCTTCCCAGTGCCATCGGGTGGTTCTCCGGCTTCTTGAACGACTTCAACGCCCAGCTGATTCAGGAGCCCGGAACCATGGTGTTCTTCGTGCTCAAGATGATGCTCGCCTTCGGCATCGGCTTCCAACTTCCGCTGATCGTCTTCGCCCTGGGGGCCTTAGGACTCCTCTCCGCCGAGACCCTCGTCGAGTACTGGCGTCAGGCCGCCACCTTCATCTTCATCGGCAGCGCCATCCTGACCCCCAGCAACGACGCGTTCAGCATGCTGATGATGGCGGTGCCCCTGGTCGTGCTCTTCGTGATCAGCGTCTACGCGGTCAAGATCGTCCAGCGCAAGAAGAAGCCCACCGAGGAGTGGGAAGACGAGCCAGACGCCTAACCCGCCGCTTCCCGCTCCCTTCCTAGAGGAAGGGATGCTGGAGCAAGTGGTCCTAGCGGTCGAAACCGCCCCCCACAACGCCGTCTACGCCCCGTTCCCCGCCGGCCTGAATCCGGGCGCCGCCCAGCAGGTCCGCAAGTCCGGGTTCGAGTCGCTCTACCTGCACCAGGCCGAAGCGGTCGAAGCCTCCCTCCGCGGCGAGGACGTGGTGGTCGTCACCGGCACCAACTCCGGCAAATCGCTCTGCTACACGATTCCCATTCTGCATTCCGCCTTCACCGAGCCGGCGGCGCGGGCCCTCCTCATCTATCCCACCAAGGCGCTGGCCCAAGACCAGCAAGGGAAGCTGGCCCAGGCGCTGCCTCCCAGCACCCGGATCGGCGTGTACGACGGCGACACGCCTAAGTCCCATCGCTCCGGCATCCGTAACCAAGGCCACGTGATCCTCACCAATCCAGACATGCTCCACATCGGGATCCTGCCCGGCCATGAGAACTGGACCCGATTCCTAAAGGCCGTCCGACTGATCGTCTTGGACGAGATGCACGTCTACCGAGGCGTCTTCGGCTCGAATGTGGCCCACGTCCTCCGGAGGCTGCTCCGCCTCTGCGAGGCCCAACGCAACCGACCCCAGATCATCGCCTGCAGCGCCACGATCGGCAATCCCCAGGAGCTTTTTCGAAACCTCACCGGCCGGTCCGCCACGATCGTGGACCACGATGGCGCGCCCCAAGCCCGGCGGACCTACGTCTTCCTGAACCCCAGCATGTCCCAGGCGGTCTCCCTGGGCGGGAACGTGGCGACCTCCCAGATGCTCACCCGGCTCGTGCGGCACGGGTACCGAACGCTGGCGTTCAGCCGTGCCCGAGTCTCTGCGGAGTTGGTGTTACGCTACGCTCGCACCCAACTCCAGAACGAAGGACATCCGCCGGAGGAAGTGGAGAGCTACCGCGCCGGCTACACCGCCAAAGAGCGCCGCGCCATCGAGGCGGCCCTGTTCAAGGGCAAGCTGGTCGGCCTCTCCAGCACCAACTCCCTCGAGCTTGGCGTGGACATCGGCGGCCTCGACGCGGTGGTGATGAACGGCTACCCCGGCTCGGTCGCGGCCTTTCGCCAGCAAGCCGGCCGGGCCGGGCGGGGCCTTCGCGAGGGCCTTGCGGTGTACATTGCCCGCGAGGACCCCCTCGACCAGTACCTCCTGCGAGACCCCGAGCGTCTTCTGGACGGCGCCAGCGAGTGCGTCGCCATTCGTCCCGGCAACCCGCACATCCTGCGGGAGCACCTTCGCTGCGCCGCCCACGAGCGTCCGCTCGCGCCAAGCGAGCTGGAGAAGTTCGGCGACACCGCCCTGGAGTTGGCCGAGGAAATGGACCGGACCGGCGAGCTAGCTTTCCGTGGCGGGCTCTTCGTCTATCCCAGCTTCGAAGCCCCCACCCCCCAGGTCAACTTGCGGGGAGGCGGAGGCGACACCATCCGCCTTCTTGAGGGCACCGAGGAGCTAGGCTCCATGGAGTATTGGCGCGCCCTCCAAAACGCCCACGCCGGAGCCGTCTACCTCCACCGGGGAACCAGTTACGTGGTGGACCTTCTAGACCTCCCCAACAAGGTGGCCCACGTCCACAAAGAGGACTTGCCGTACTACACCAAGCCGGTGGTCCAGTCGGTGATCGAGCCAAAAGTCCAACTGGATCAAGACGAGGTCATGAACGTAAACCTGGCCGGCGTCTCCGTGACGACCCTCGTGAGCGCGTACCGACGGCTCGCGGTGGAGGGTGGGATGGTGCTCGACGTGGTGGATCTCGATCTTCCGCCCCAAACCTACGAGACCCTGGCTCTTCAGTTCATCATGCCCGCCGTCCACCTGCTGGACGACCCCGACCTCTGGACGGAGGGTGTCCACGGGGTCGAACACGCCCTCATGGCCGTCGCCCCGCTGTTCGCGGGCTGCGACCGGGGCGACCTGGGAAGTGCCTGGTACAGCTTCCACCCGGATACCGCCTCCGCCATGGCGTTCGTCTACGACGTAACCCCCGGCGGCCTGGGATTGGCCGAGCGCCTCTTCGCCTCGCGGGAGAGTTGGGTGGCCGGAGCCATCGCCCTCCTCAAAGGTTGCGGCTGCACCAGTGGATGCCCGTCCTGCCTGCTCAGTCCTAGCTGCGAGATAGGCAACGCCTCGCTCGACAAAGCCTGCGCTGCCGCGCTCCTGAGAGGCATGTTGCCCGCAGACCCCGCGCGCTCCAACTAGGCGGCCGTCTCAGTACCCGAGGTACGCCATGTCGACACGAAGCTCTGCGTCTGCGGGAAGGGTGTTGCCGGTCAGAATCCGCAGGTACACCGTTCGGTCATCGTCCAAGAACGGACGAATGTCCGCGATCGGGATGGAGATGGTGGTCGGCGTAATCGGGCAGGGAACCGTGGAGAGCGTATCAAACGATCCGTACGGGTAGGAGGCGGTCGACCAGTTGTAGAGCTGGATCGTCTCATTCTCGCCCGTGCCATTCACGTAGGACCGGCGGATCACCAGCTTGAGGCGGGAGTCCGGCAGAACGCGTCGGAATGTGCCGTGCATCCAGATCACCCCGTCCGATCGTCGTCCAACCGTTATGACCGACCCATCCGGCTGCAACGTCTGGAAGAACCCGCCAACCAGGTTGGCGCCCTGCGTCGAGCCCTCGATCAGGGGGTAGGCAAACCGGGCACCGGATGGAACCGAGATCGAAGCCATGTTGACACCGTTTACGGACACCCGAAGCGGAGCCGTGTTGGGCGTGAGCGGAACCTTCAGCCAATCCCGCTGCTGGTCGAAGAGCGGCACGCCGGACCGGCCATGCTGGACCGCAACACGACGAGGCTTCGCAAGACCGCGGCCGGCGATCACCGTGTCCATGGGGCGATGGCCCGCCGAGGGAAGGGGCACCCCAAGGGGGGTCGCGTAACGCACGATCGGATCCTTCTGAGAGATCGGAATCGACATCGCCTGCAACGCCGCCTGGCAATCGATCCGCCCATAGTTGCTGAACTCACCAAAGGGAGCCTGGTTCAGGAGCAACGCCGAGTCCTCGATCGCGTTCCGAACCGTGGAGGCAGAAGCGTTCGGGAATGCGCCACGCAACAGCGCGGCCAGACCCGCTACGTGCGGGCAAGCGCCGCTGGTGCCACCGAACCCGCTGGTGTAGCCGCCCCCGGCGGTGGTCGCGTACAAGCTCACCCCGGGCGCGGCAACGTCCACCCAGGTGCCGAAGTCTGAGAAGCTGGCCTTCGCATCAGTCTGAGTGGTCGCCGCCACCGAAAGGACCATGTCGTACGCGGCCGGGTAGTAGGAATAGATCGTGTTGGCGTTGCCCGCCGCCGCAACCGGCAGAATGCCCTTGCGAACGCAGTACTCCAGCGCCGCCTTCTCGCCGTAGCTCACCCGGTCCGAAAAGTAGCTCATCGAGATGACCTTCGCGCCCATGTTGGCGGCGTACATGTAGGACGGGATGAGGTAGGAGTCGAACAGGTAGCCGTCGTTGTCGGTGGCCTTCAGCGGCATGATCCGCGCGAGCGGAGCCACCCCGGAAATCCCCTTGTTGTTGTCCTGAACCGCCGCCGCGATGCCTGCGCAAGCCGTCCCATGCCCGTGGAAGTCGTCTACGATCGGGTCGTTGTAGGCAAAGTCGTAGCCTTCCACGTCGTCCACGAGGCCGTTCGCGTCGTCGTCGATTCCGTTCCCCGCGATCTCGCCGGCGTTCGTCCAGACGTTGGCCGCCAAGTCCTCGTGGGCGGTGTTCATGCCGGTGTCGATCACGGCGATGACCGTATTGCTGCTGCCCTTGGAAACGTCCCAGGCCAGTTCCGCCTTGATCTTGGGGAAGTGCCACATGTTGGGCCAGAGGGTGTCGTTTGGCGTGTAAGCGAGGCGTGCCGCCCGATCGAAGTCCACCCGCACCACCGCCGAATTCTGGGCAAGCGCCCGCTTCGCGGACAAGAGGTCTCCGCTGACTTCGACCGTGGCGAAGCCGATCTCCGGGAACTTCCTCAGGACCTTCATTCCCCCCTTCGCCCCCGGGCTGGCCGCCAGGGAGAAGCGCGAGAGGTCGGCCTGCACGATCAAGCGATGCGGGTGGACCGGGTGGCCGTCCATCAGGATGGTTCCGGGACCGAGGAGAGAAGCGAGTAGGAAGCTGGCAAGCATAAGCACCTGGGAGCCGCCGTCTAGCTTACGACACTCGCGCCAGGATAGGAAGTCGCCCTTCTCCATCCGGGCCTCAATCGGCATGGGCGGTATTCTCCCAAGGTTCATGATCATCCTCATGCGGCTTGGCGCCACCGAAGAGAACATCCAGTCGGTGTGCGCAGTGATTAAGCGGTTCGGCGCGGACCCCCTGGTGCTTCCCGGCGAGGACCGCACGGCGATCGGCATCCCGGCGTCCCTCAACTCGGACCAGCGCAGCGACCTCGAGAGCGTCCTCGGAACCTTCGAGTTCGTGGCCAAGGTCACCCAGACCAGCAGCCCTTACAAGCTGGCGAGTCTTGAGTTCCACCCCGATCGCACGATCCTAGACATCAAAGGCGTCAAGATCGGCCACGGCCACTTTGTGGTGATGGGTGGCCCCTGCTCCGTCGAGTCGCCTGAGCAGTTCCGACTCGCCGCCCAGTCGGTCAAAGCCGCAGGCGCGCGCGTCCTCCGCGGCGGGGCGTTCAAACCTCGAACCTCCCCCTATTCGTTCCAGGGCCTCGCCGAAGAAGGCCTCCGAATCATGAAGGAGGTCGGAGACGAGTTCGGCCTCGTGACGATCTCCGAAGTGATGAGCGGAGACATGGTTCCCCTCGTCGCCAAGTACGTGGACATCCTCCAAATCGGCGCCCGCTCCATGCAGAACTTCCCGTTGCTCATTGAAGCCGGTCGAAGCATGAAGCCGGTCTTCCTCAAGCGCGGCCCCTCCGCCACCGTCGACGAGTTTCTCCTCGCCGCCGAGTACGTCCTCAGCCAGGGCAACCCGCAGGTCATCCTCTGCGAGCGCGGCATCGTCGCGTTCGATCGCGCCTACACCCGCAACGTGCTCGATCTTGCCATCGTCCCCGCCCTCAAGGAGCACACCCACCTTCCCGTCATCGTGGACCCCTCGCACGGCACCGGCGTTGCCCGGTACGTCGCCCCGATGGCGAAGGCCGCGATGGTCGCGGGAGCGGACGGACTCATGATCGAGATGCATCCCGATCCCAAGGAAGCGCTCAGCGACGGAAGCCAGTCCCTAACGCCGCCTCAGTTCTCCGCCCTGATGGACGAGCTGCGCCGCCTCGCGCCGTACGCCGGGCTGGAGCTTGAGAGGTGAACCTAGACAGCGCGCCGTACGCGGCTCTGTACGTGGACTTCGAAAACGTCTACTACGCGCTGAAGAAGGGCTTGCCCGAGGGTGCCGACGCCTGCGACGTCGCGGTGCGCCTCTTGCGCCGGCTCCAGAACGACCTCTCCCAGTCCAAGCAGGCCAAGGTGATCATGCGCCACGCCTACGCAGACTTTGAGCGCATCCAGGAGAACGCCCAGAGCGCGCTCTACTTGATCGGCGTCGAGGCCCATAACGTGTTGGGAACCGAGCACAAGAACGCAGCCGACATGCGGATGTGCATCGACGTCATGGAGACGCTGTACACGCGAGACGAGATCTCCACGTTCCTGGTGGTGGCGGGCGACCGCGACTACATCCCGGTCCTGCAGCACCTCCAAACCCGGGCCAAGCGCATCTACGTGGTGGCCTTCTCGGGGAGCGTGTCGGGCGACCTGCTCCAGATCGTGGGCGACGAGAACTTCATCGACGCCGCCACGCTCGTACCGAGCGACGTCAACTTCGATCCCAACCGCCAGCCCCCGGCCCCGCCTAAGCCTCCGAAGGAGGCGGTGTTGACGCCACCTCCGCCAGCCCCTGTCGTGCCGCCTCCCCCCGTCAAGAAGTTCGGGAAGCCGGTCAAACTGGACCGCACGGATCAACTCACCGCCCTCGAGGTCATGCTAGAGAACTTCGGCGACAAGCCTGAAGTCTGGGTTACCCCCTATCTCAACAAGCTCCGCCTGGAGCTCGCGCAGCTGGCGAGTACGAACGAAAGGCCCTGATCTCGGAACTGGAAGACCACAACGTGTGCCGAGTCGAGAAGCGCCCCGGCACCCCCAACGATTTCTCCGTCATCGTGATCAACTGGGACCATCCGGATGTACGCGAGCTGAATCCCGGCTACGTCTAGGGACCGGCGTAGTAAGAAACCACGGCTTGCGCGGCTGCCCCGTAACCTCGGACAATCCAGCTAGCGCTTGGCCCCGCCACGCGTCGCTGGCACCCAATGACACCGCGCCAAAACTTTCTCTCGCTGATGCGTTGGGAGCCCTACGACTTCCTACCCCTCGACTTGCCCATGACCGAGCCCGTGGCGCGCGAGATGGAGAAGCAACTCGGCCACCGAGACACCGTCGAGGCCTTCGGCGCCGACTACGGCTACGTCTATCCCATGTTCGGCGACCGTCGCCGCGAGTGGGAAGACGCTTACCGGGCCAACGGGGTCTCCTTCCCGGACAACGCCCGAGTCCACGGAGATGGCCACGCCGAGCTCGTGCCGCCCGCCGGGACAACCGGTAAGGCCTACCACCTCGTCGAGATGCTCCACCCCCTCAGCGGTTTCGACCGGCTTGAGGATGTGGTGGCCCTGCCCTGGCTCGATCTCTCCCGTCAAGAGCCCTTTGCCAAGCTTGCCGAACAGATCCAGGGAATCCAGTCCGCCGGATTGGTCGCGACAATCTCCCTCGAGTGCACCGTCTTCGAGCACGCCTGGTACCGGCGTAGCATGGAGCGCTTCTTCGAGGACCTCGCCGAGGACAACCCGATCAGCTCGTGGCTCCTCGACCACTTCCAGCAGAAGTCGACCGTCTCGGGCATCGCCGCCGCCAAGGCCGGCATCGACCTGATCCGCCTTGGCGACGACGTGGGCACCCAGCGCGGAATGATGATGTCGGTCTCCATGTGGCGAGAACTCCTCAAGCCTCGCCTGGCCGCCGTGATCCGTGCAATCAAGGGCGCCCGGCCCGAGGACCCGCCCTACATCCAGTACCACTCGGACGGCGACATCCGGTTGATCCTGGACGACCTCGTCGAGGTCGGCGTCGACATCCTGAACCCGGTCCAACCCGAGTGCATGCCCCTAGACGAAATCGCTGCGGTCTGGAAAGACAAGCTGGCCTTCAGCGGCATGATCGGAACCCAGACCACGATGCCGTTCGGAAGCCCGGAAGATGTTCGCCAAGCGGTCGCCAAGTGCCGGAGCTGGGCCCAGAAAGGGGCTAGGATCCTGGTTGCCCCCACCCACGTGCTCGAACCAGACGTGCCCTGGGAAAACATCGTGGCCCTGGCGGAGGCCGTGAAGGCTTAGCCAGGTTTCGTCCACGAAAACAATGGCTTGCGTTTGGTTGGCACTAGCCCCGACAATGCTAACGTAGGGCTAATCATGAGGGTGGGAAGTTGAAGGCGGTCGTCATGGCAGGTGGTGAGGGTTCGCGGTTGAGGCCGCTGACCTCCAATCGCCCCAAACCTCTCGTCCCGATCTGCAACCAGCCGATCATGGAGCACATCGTCCGGCTCCTCAAGAAGCACGGCATCACCGAGATCATCGGCACCCTCCACTACTTGGCCGACGAAATCCAGGAGTACTTCGGCGATGGCTCCGATCTTGACGTCAAGATGTCGTACTCCATCGAAACCACGCCTCTGGGCACCGCGGGCGCGGTCAAGATGGTCGAGGACGACCTCAAAGACGGCGCCTTCGTCATCATCTCCGGCGACGCCCTAACGGACTGCGACCTTCAGAAGGCGATCAAGTTCCACAAGGAGAAGAAGAGCCTAGCCACTCTGATCCTCTACCGGGTCTCGGCGCCCCTGGAGTTCGGCGTGGTCATCACCGCCGAAGACGGGCGCATCGTGCGCTTCCTGGAGAAGCCCAGCTGGTCCGAAGTCTTCAGCGACACCGTCAACACCGGCATCTACATCCTCGAGCCGGAGGTCTTCGACCTCATGGAGAAGGGCGGCAACTACGACTGGAGCAGCGACATTTTCCCCGAGCTTTTGGCCGCCGGCAAGCCCATCTACGGCTACGTCATGGAGGAGTACTGGTGCGACGTGGGCAACCTAACCCAGTACCGCGAAGCGCAGGAGCACATGCTCTCCGGGCAAGTCGATCTCCCAGTGGTAGGACGCGAAATCCGCCCCAAGATCTGGGTCGGGGAGAACACCACCATCGACGACAAGGCCAACCTGGTCGCTCCCCTCTGCATTGGCAGCAACGTCAAGATCAAGAAAGGAGCCACCATCGGCCCGTACTCCGTGATCGGAGACAACTGCCTGGTCGAAGAAGGCGCGGCGGTGGATCGCTCGGTTGTCTGGGAGAGCACCTATCTCGGCGTGGACACCCGTGTCCAGTCCGCCACGATCTGCTCCCGCGTCACCATCAAACGAGACTGCCAGATCGCCGAAGAGGCCGTTGTGGGCGATCGCTGCCTCATCGACGTCGGCACTCGCCTCCGCCCCCGCGTCAAGCTCTGGCCGGACAAGACCGTCGAGCGGGGCTCCACCGTCACCATGTCCCTGATCTGGGGCAACCGCTGGCGCGGCAACCTCTTTCGAGAGCTTGGCGTTGCCGGACTCAGCAACATCGAGATAACGCCGGACTTCGCCTGCCGCCTCGCCAGCGCCTATGGGAGCACCCTCAAGCCCGGCAGCACCGTGGTGACCAGCCGAGACAGTACGCGTAGCTCCCGGATGATCAAGCGGGCAACGATCGCCTCGCTTCTCAGCGTGGGCTGCAACGTCGTGGATCTGCAGAGCTTGGCCCTGCCCGTCGCCCGACACTTCATCCGAGACCATGGCGCCGCCGGCGGCATGAACGTCCGCAAGCTCCCCGGCAACTCGCGCGTGACCCTCGTCGAGATGTTCGACGCCCGCGGCGCCTACCTCTCCCGCAACGTGGAGCGCAAAGTCGAGTCCAACTTCTATCGGGAAGACTTCCATCGCACCGACGCCGAGGATCTCGGCATCATGGAGCTAGCCACCCGCGCGATCGAGGAGTACCAGGAAGACTTCTTCAAGCTCCTCCCGCCCGTTGAGAGCACGCGCCGCCTCAAAATCGTCTGCGACTACGGTTACTCCTCCCTCGGCGCGTTTCTTCCCGTCATGCTCGCCAAGCTCGGCGTGGACGTGATCGGCCTCAACGCCTTCAACGATGCCAAACTGGCCCCGCGCAGCACCCCCGAAGTTGAGAGCCACGTTGCCAATCTCCGGCAGATCGTGGGTTCCCTCGGCTACGACCTCGGCGTTCTCTTCATCAACGAGGGTGAGCGGTTCGTCCTCGTCGATAGTCGCGGCGAGAGCCTCAGCGGCAACCACCTGTTCGCTGTCCTTTGCACCCTGCTCTGCAAGACCCACCCGAATCCGGCCATCGCGATGACCGTCACCGCGCCAAGCCGCCTCGAAGAGAGCTTGACTGCGATGGGCGCCCAGGTCATCCGCACCAAAGCGGACACCCGCTCCCTGATGTCTACCGCGCTCGATGCTGGCGTCCCCTTCGCGGGAGACGACCAGGGTGGCTTTATCTTCCCGGCTCTCCATCCCGGATTCGACGCTCCCTTCAGCGTCGCGTCCCTCCTCGCGATGCTTCAAACCACCGGCCTAACCATCGCCGAGATCGCGGAAGGGCTCCCGAAGTTCCAGCTCGCCTACGAGCAGGTACGGAGCCCCTGGGAGCGCAAGGGCCACGTCATGCGGGTGCTAAGCGAGGAAAGCCAGAACGGCGACCGGGTCGAGCTTACGGACGGAATCAAGATCTTCGACCAGGACTCCTGGGTCCTGATCTTGCCGGACGCCATCGAGCCCCTCTTCCACGTTTACGCGGAAAGCCCGAACGGACCCGAAAGCGCAGCACTGGCCAAGAAGTACGTGGACAAGATCGCGGAGCTAGTCTAGCTCCGCGCCTTCCAGCCGTAGGTTACGTATTCGGACTTGAGCCGGTCTCCATCCACGTCGAAGACCATGAAGCCTTCGGGGTGGATTCCCAGCCGAGCGCCCTTCCACCAGTCGCCGCAGATCGCGCCGCTCGTGATGTAGCGGGTTCCGTTGTAGTCGATGTCCTCCACGATGTGGGTGTGGCCCTGAAGCACCGCCTTCACGTTGTAGGGGGATAGCAGGTCCACCACTTCCTTGCCGTTCGCCACGATCATGCCGTCTCCCATGCTTCCGGTCGAAGACTCGTGGTAGAGCGGGAACGCAGTGACCAAGGGAACGTGGGCGACCACCACGGTGGGAGTCTTCGGGCCTGATGCTTCTAGTTGTCCCTTCAGCCAACTCAGCTGGTCGTCGTCGATCGCGGCCCGCCAACCGCCGTTTGCCCGGGGTTGGATCGTGTCCAGCACCAGGAACTTCCACCCACCCTGGCTCCAAGCCCGGGTCGAGGGGCCCTTCGCCATCTTCTCCTCGAACATCTTCTTCCCGTAGCCCGGGTCGCTCTGGTTCATGGCCTTGTCGCTCCATCCGTACACGTCGTGGTTGCCGACCGCGGCGTAAACCGGGATCTCCAAAGGCTTGAGCGCCTCGGCAAGGAGCCGGAATTGGAGCTCGGCCCGCGCAGAAGGCACCGAGAGAACGTCCATCACGTGGTCTCCGCCGGTGATCACGAACTGCGGCCGGGGCCTGAGGGCCAGGATCTTCTTCACCGCCATCGCCACCCCGTCCGGCGCGCCGAGCTCCGGCTGGATATGGAGGTCGGTGAGGTGGACGAACCGGAATCTACCCTTGGGCTTGGCCAGCGCCTCCGAACCCGCGAAGGGAAGGAGAGCAAGGCTGGCGCCGGATCGAAGAAGGTCGCGTCGGGTCATAGGCGTACGTTACCAAAGGCGTCCACCGATTTGACGCGGCCCGCGCGCTCGCCTACAATGCCTTAATGAACTGCATCGCCGTCGTCCGCAACTCGGCAAGTGGCCGTGGACGGACGGCGGCGGCTTGGGATGCCTTCCGCGAGGAGTGCGACGCGATTGGCCTCCCCATCCATCACGTTGCGACCACCGCTCCCGGATCTGCCGAGGGGCAAGCCCGCGAACTGGCCGGCGAGTTCTCCGTGGTCGCCGCCGCCGGCGGCGACGGAACCCTCTCCGAGGTCGCTAACGGGCTGCTCGGGACCAAAGCCAGTCTGGGTCTGGTTCCTCTCGGCACAGGCAACGACTTCGCCCGGGCCCTCGGGATCGGCACGGACGTCCGACTGGCGGCCCAAACCCTCGCTTACGGCGACCCCTTCGACTGCGACGTCTGCCGTTGGACCCTCGCCGACGGCACCACCCGGATCGCCCTCAACGTCTGCGGCTCCGGCTTCGACGCCCGGGTTGCCGACCGCATCAACCGCGGGATCCGGGGCCTTGCCGGGACTCCCGCGTATCTCGCGGCCGTCTTCCTGGAACTCATGAGCCATCGCCCCGCCCAGTTCGAGGTCCTCGCCGACGGCGTGCCCCAAAGCGCCCAAGCCATGCTCTGTAGCATCGCCAACTCCCAAAGCTACGGGGGCGGCATGAAGGTGGCCCCCAAGGCGAGCCTTGAGGATGGGCTCCTCGACCTCGTGCTCGTCCGCGCTGTAGGGAAGTTCCGTTTCCTCACCCAGTTCCCCAAGGTCTTCTCCGGCGCGCATCTCGACCTCCCGGAGGTGCACTTCCAGACGGTTCGCCAGGTGAGGATTTCAAGCGAACCGCCGACACCCGTTCTGGCCGACGGCGAGGTTGTGGGCATGACCCCTGTCGTGTACCAGGTCGTCCCCAAGGCCCTCTCCGTCCTCCGCCCGGCCACCTCGGCATGATATGGGATACTGATAGGCTCATGGCGAACCCGGCTCTGCTCGACTCGGACGTGATTCTTCCGGCGGGTGGCAAGATCGGCGAGGCCTTTGCCGCCCAAGCCGGCACGCGGATCAAGGCCCTCATCCAGTTCGAGCAGGAGACCATGCTGGAGCGCACGATCCGTTGCGTTCGCGCGGTCAGCCAAGGCCGTGTCGTCGTCATCGGAGACGAAGAAGCGCTCTCCCATCCTGCGGCCGCTCTCGCCGACATTCGCGTGCCAGAGGGGATCAGCGGACCGGAGAACATGATGCACGGCCTCCAAGCGCTGGGCAACCCAACCGAGCACGTTCTCGTGGTCACCACCGATCAGCCCTTCCTCACACCGGAATCCCTCCAGCGCTGGGCCGCTCAAGCGGACGCGAGCGTAGACATTTGCGTTCCCTTGATCCGGCAGACCGACTTCCTTGCCAAATACCCCGGGATGCCCGCAACCTTCTTCGACATCAAAGACGGCGCCTGGACCGCGGGCGGCGCGTTCCTGCTGCGCTCGGAGACCCTGCCCCGGATCAAGCCGGACATCGACCGCCTCTTCGAGCAGCGCAAGAGCAAACTCGGCATGGTCCGGCTCCTCGGCGCGGGCTTTGTGGTCAAGTGGCTTTCCAAGCGGCTCACCACCACCGATGTGAAGGGCAAAGTCGAGTCCCTCCTGAACTGCAAGGGGCAGCTCGTCTACGAATGCGACCCCGAGTTGGCCTTCGACATCGACAAGCAGGAAGAGTTCGAGTACGCCCGGCGGGTGTTCGGCGCTTGAGCACCGTCCCGCCAAGCCCGCCCACCAGTCCCTACGAAGGGCGCAAGATCACCACGGTCGAGCACCTGCTTCTGGCCGCCTACTGGTTCGGCAACAACTTCCTGTGGGGGGCCTTCCTTGGCCCCGTCCTTAGCAGCCACGCCACCGTTCTGGCGCCTCTGCACGGCGCCCAGGTGCTGGGCCTGCTGTACACGATCGGCGCGCTGCCCGCCCTCGTGGTTCCCCTGATTGCCGGACCGCTCAGCGACCGCTGCCGACACCCGCTGGGCCGCCGCCGACCCTTCGTCCTCGGAGGCGGCGCCATCGCCGTGCTTGGCCTCGTCTGCATGCTGATCGCCTACTCGGCGGTTTCGCTTCCGCTCTACTTTGCGGCCTACCTGGTCCTCCAGATCGGCTCCAACATCGCCCTTGCCGCCTACAGCGGAGTAATCCCGGACCTTGTACCAGTGGGCCAGCGGGGAATCGCCAGCGGATTCATGGCGGTGATGTCTCAACTGAGCACCCTGATTGGAGCGCTCTTTAGCGGCTTTCTAGTTCAGCAAAAGTTGGATTCGGCGATGTTCGCCATCCTGATCGGCGTCTACATCCTCTTCCTCGTAATCACCTACTTCGGAGTCAAGGAGGCGCCACTTACCTCCGATCCCGGAAAGCTCGACTGGGGAAAGATCCACCACGACCTGTTTTCGCCCTTGCGGGACCACGACTTCCGCTGGGTCTGGATTACCCGCGCGCTGATGATGTTTGGCTTCTACGCCATCCAGCCGTTCATCCTGTACTACCTGCGAGACGTGATCCGGGTACCCCACGCGGCCGACGAGGCGGGCATCGTGTTCGGCATCATCCTGCTCGCCGCCACGGTCAGCGGCTTCCTCGGCGGTAAGATCAGCGACCGAACCGGGCGCAAGCCCGTTGTGATCTGGAGCAGCATCCTGATCGGGGCGATGTGCCTCCTCTTCATCGGGCTCACCACCCTCCAGCACGTCCTCATCGTGGGAACGATGTTCGGCATCGGCTACGGTGCGTACGTCTCGGTGGACTGGGCTCTCGGCGCAGACGTCCTTCCCAGCGAGCACGACGCCGGCAAGGACATGGCGGTTTGGCATGTCTCCATGACGTTGCCCCAGCAGCTCTCTCCGCTCCTCGCCGCGCAGGCGCTGGCGCTCTTCCCGGGGCCGCTGCTCAACATAGACGGAAAGCAGGTGCAGTCGTACGCCCTGCCCGGCTACACGATCGTCTTCGTGGCCGCCTCGATCTGCTTCGTGCTCGGCGGAATCTTCGTCAAGAAGGTCGTCGGCGCGCGTTAGCTCGCTTCGCGCAACTGCTCTTCCGAGAGCAAGATGGGCGGTCGCTTGTGCGTGAATACCCCTTCCGGAATCACCACCCGCACGATGTTCGAGCTAGGAACCTCGAACATAACGTCCAGCAGGATTTCCTCGACGATCGACCGCAGCGCCCGCGCTCCCGTCTTGCGTCGCATCGCCTCCTGGGCAATCTCGTGCAGCGCGGCATCCTCGATAATCAGCTCCACGCCGTCCAAGTCCAGAAGACGGGCAAACTGCTTCATCACCGCGTTTCGCGGCTCGGTTAGAACCTGAACGAGAGAAGTCTCGTCCAGCGGGTCCAGCGTGGCCACGACCGGCAGACGACCCACAAGCTCCGGAATCAGTCCGTAGCGAAGCAGATCTTCTGGCTCCAAGTCGCGCAGAACGTTGCGCTGCCGATCTTCGAGGCTAATGGGAGCGGTTCGGAAGCCCATGACTTGGTCGCGCTTGCGCCGCCGGATCATATCTTCCATCCCCTCGAATGCGCCGCCGCAGATGAAGAGGATGTGGCTGGTGTCGATCTGGATGCACTCCTGTTGGGGGTGCTTGCGCCCGCCCTGCGGAGGCACGTTGGCAAGAGTCCCTTCCAGGATCTTGAGCAAGCCCTGTTGGACGCCCTCGCCGCTCACGTCGCGGGTGATGGACGGGTTGGCGCTCTTGCGGGAGATCTTGTCGATCTCGTCGATGTAGACGATGCCTCGTTCCGCCGAGGATTTGGCGTTCCGTGGGTCCAGCCGCTCGGCCGACTGGTAAAGCTTGAGGACGATGTTCTCCACGTCGTCGCCCACGTAGCCCGCCTCGGTCAACGCCGTCGCGTCGGCGATGGCGAAGGGCACGTTGAGCATCCGAGCCAGCGTCTGAGCCAGCAGCGTCTTGCCCGCGCCGGTCGGGCCCACCAGCAGGACGTTGCTCTTCGAGAGCTCGACTCCTTCCGGCGAGCGGTCGTTGATCCGCTTGTAGTGGTTGTAGACCGCGACGCTAAGGGAGCGCTTGGCCGAGTCCTGGCCGATCACGTACTGATCGAGGAAATGGACGATCTCGCGCGGCTTGGGCACGCCCGCAAGCACCGCAGCCCGCTGAACGTCTTTGCGAGGAATCCCAGTCTTGCCCGAGTCCGCCGGGTCCTCGAGGATCCCGTTGCACAGGTCGATGCAGTCGGAGCAAACGGCCCCGTGGAGACCGACGATCAGCTTGCGCACTCCCTCTTTGGTTTTGCCGCAGAGGCAGCACTGCTCGCGTCGGTCCAACGGAGTCGCCATAGGCGTATCTTACACCCGGCCCAAAGCGGGCCGGGCGTTGATTAGCGGGTGCCGGGCCCGACCTTTCGATCGACGATGCCGTACGTCACGGCTTCGTCCGCCGACATCCAGTAGTCCCGATCCGAGTCCTTTCGAACCTGATCCGAGGTCTTGCCCGTATGGTGGGCCAGGATATCCATGAGCGTGTCCATGGTCCGGTTGATCTCGCTGACCTGGATATTGATGTCCGAGGTTGTACCGGAAAAACCGGCGGAAACCTGGTGGATCATGACGCGGGAATGGGTGAGACAAGACCGTTTGCCGGCCGTGCCCGCCCCCAAGAGAACCGCGCCCATCGAAGCCGCCATGCCCACGCAGGTGGTGGCCACGTCGCACTTGATGGTCTGCATCGTGTCATAGATCGCCAGGCCCGCGCTTACCGAGCCTCCCGGCGAGTTGATGTAGAACTCGATGTCCTTATCCGGATCCTGCTTCTCGAGGAACAGCATCTGGGCGACGATCAAGTTCGCGAAGTAGTCGTCCACCGGCGTGCCGAGGAAGATGATGCGGTCCGCAAGCAGGCGAGACCATAGATCGTAGCTGCGCTCTCCGCGCGAGGTTTGCTCAATAACAAAGGGAACCAAATCGATAGCCTCCTGAGTGGTCCGCCGAAGTATTCCCGACAATCGCCGTCTCCGGCGAGGACGCCTTAGGCGGACCTTACCGGAGTACTACGGAATTCGCCCCCTGTTCCGCTACGCGGCTTCGACGGCTTCGGCATTCTCGGCAAGGAAATTGGTGACCTTGCGCGAAAGGGTGCGGAACTGCAGCTCGTCCAGCGAGTTCTGCTTCTGCAGGATATCGAGCAGCTCCAGCGGAGGCATACCAAACTCGGCCGCCATCTCGCGAAGCTCGGCGTTCAGCTCCTCGTTGGAGATCTGCATCTGCTCCTTGGTGAAGATGTCGCGGATCATGATCGCCCGCTGGATGTGCATCTTCGCCTGGACCTTGAGCGAGTCCACCAGGTTCTCCGGCGTCATGCCGTTCTCCTGGGCGTACTGCTCCAGCGTCTTGCCGGCTTCCTTCTGCTCGCGGGCGATGTCGTTCAACCGCTGGGCCACGATCGGCTCCCACATGTTGTCCGAGACGTGGATCGTGCTTCGCTCCAGGAGCTTCTCCATGAGCTGCTCGTGGACCATCTCCTGCACCATCCGGCCCTTGGCCGCGCGGATGCTCTCCGTCATGCGGCCCCGCAAGTCCTCGACGCTCTCGGTCTTCAAGCTCTGGGCGAATTCGTCGTCCAGCTCGGGAAGGGTGATCGTGCTGACCGAGTTGATCCGAATCTGGATGCTCATCGCCTTGCCCGCCCAGTCCTTCTCTTGGAAGTTCTCGGGGAAGGTGGCCTCGAGGTTCTTCATCTCTTCGACCTTCATGCCGGCCAGCGCCTGGTCAAGCTCGGGGAAAGTCTGGCCGGCGATCAGCATGAAGTTGCGTCCGTCGCCTTCCGTGCCTTCCGGCTTGATGTTGACGACGGCAACATCGCCTTCCTGCACGCCGCGGTCGGTAACCGCCTCACGGGTGCTCTTGCCCTTGCGGATTTCTTCGATCTGGTAATCGATCTCTTCGTCCGTCACGTCGAGCGAAGGCTTCTGAATCGGCAGACCCTTGTACTCGCCAAGCTCCACCACCGGAGGCAGCGGCACCTTGGCCACAAACTCGCACTCGCCGGTCTCGTGGTTCAGAGACTTGATCTCCACGCTCGGCCGAACGGTCGCGTCGGGCTCGATTCCCTGCTCGGTAAGGGCCTTCTTGAACTGAGACTTGATGATCTGCTCGGCAGCCTCGTCGTACAGGGCGGACTTGTCCACCAGCTCGTCCAGCATCTTCTTGGGCACGTGGCCCGGGCGGAAGCCGGGGACCTTAATCTGCTTGGAAGCCTGCTTGAGGGCGCGCTCGAATCCGAGTGCAACCTCCTCGGGCGAACAGGCAACGGTGAGTTGGATGGTTACAGGGTTGAGGTCCTCGCGGGTGATCGTCATGGCAATTTGAAAGGCGCAACAAGGTCCGCGCGCAACTTTGGAGTCTACCCGCGCGCACCTCCATCCCCCGGTGGGACCTGCGTCGCGCAGCCCAAAACCCCATCCCACGACACGCCAAGTGTCGCTGGGTCCAGACTCAACCTAAGGCGGTTAGCTCCGCAACAGAAGCAGAGCCGCCGTGGCCGGGCCCGCGTGGTCTACGCGCAGGATGCGCGGACCCAACGTGAAGCCCCGATCCCCGATCTTCGACATCTCCGAAGGCGACCACCCTCCCTCCGGGCCGACCACGATTGCGGCGCGGTCTCCAACGACGGAAGGAAGTCGGCGCGTGAGCCCCTCGGCCTCGCTCATCACAAACGCGTCCGGGAACTCGGAGAGGACTTCAGACAGCCCGGAAACCAACCGCAGGCTCGGCAACCGGGTGCGGAAGCTCACCTCGCATGCTTCCTGAGCGATCGTCCCCAGACGCTGCAAGCGGCTCGCCGCCTTGGCGGCGTCCCACCGAACCACCGACCGGTCGGAAGGGAACAGCACGAACTCGCAAACCCCGATCGAGGCGCAGGCGCGCACGATCTCGTCCAACTTGTCGCCCTTCGGCAACGCCTGAGCCAACGTGAGGGAAAGGCTTGGCTCTACCTCCGGGCGAAGTACATCTAAGGGCCTTGCCGCGCGCCCCGTAAACTCGCAGCGAATGACCGTGCCGTTGTTAGGAAGTACCGCGATAAAGTCGCCTGCGCTCAGGCGCAGCACCCGACGGAACTTCTCGATCTCGTCCTTGGGAAGCTGGATCTCGTCGACCGAACTCGCTCCGGGCACAAAGACCCGGGGGAGGGCCCTCAGCGCCGGAAGGTCGCCGCGATCCATCCGTCCTCCTCAAGCTGCTCGACGAGGGCTAAACCGCACCGCTCGGCGGTCTCGAGGACGTCCGGCCAATTGGCGGGAATGATCCCCGACACGATCCAGGTGCCGCCCTCCGCCAGTTCCGCAGCAACGTCCGGCGCAATCCGCATCAGCACCGCCGAGATGATGTTGCTGACCACCAGATCGTACGGTCCCGGGTCCAGTGCGGCGATGCCGTCTCCAACCACCGCCGCAAAATCAACGCGATTTCGACCGGCGTTCTCCTTGGCAACCTCGACGCTCAGCGGCTCGACGTCCACCGCCGAAACCGACGCCGCGCCAAGCAGACAAGCCCCAATGCTGAGAATGCCTGACCCGCACCCGACATCGGCCACGCGCTTGCCGGCCACGTTCGCTCGCTCCAGCAGCTCAAGGCACAGCCGGGTCGTGGGATGGTCGCCGGTGCCAAAGGCTTGCCCCGGGTCCAAGAGGATCACCAGGTCGTCGGGACCCGTTTCCGCGGTCTCCCACGTCGGCACGATCATGAACCGCTCGCCCACGCGCCGCGGCTTGAAGAACCTTCGCCACACCTCGTCCCAGTTCTCTTCCTCGAACGGTGCCTGCAGAACCCGGACGACGCCCATCTCTAGCAACTCACGGGTGATCGTCTCGGCCACCGCGATCGCGCCGGGCACGTCAACGATGCAGCCGCCCAGCGTGGGGGGCACGTCGTTCTGGATCGTGTTCTCGCAGCCGTTTCGGACGAACACGTCGATGTACGGCGAGAAGTCCTCGGGGGCTTCCGAGAACTCCGCGGTCAGTTGGATCCAGTTCATTTCTTCTTGCCGAACAACCCGCCCAGCAGTCCTCCACCCTTGTCCTCGCCCTTCGGCATAGACTCGCCGCTGGCTTCGGCAAACTCTTTGAGGAGCCTCTGCTGATCCTCGCTGAGCTTCTTGGGGATGCGGACTTGGATGCCTACCACCATGTCTCCGCGCTTCCCGCCGTACAGCGGGGGCATGCCAAGGCCGCGAAGAACAAGGCGCTCACCGGGTTGCGTGCCCGCGGGCACCTCCACCTCGTGGGTCTCGTCCACACCTTCGATGTCGATGGTGTCGCCCAGCGCGGCTTGCACAAAGCTGATCTCGGTCGCGGTGTAGAGCATCTGGCCTTGGCGCTCCAGTCCCTTGGGTAGGCGAACGATCATCTCGGCATAGAGGTCGCCGGGCCTTCCGCCCCGCGTCCCCTCGTTCCCTTGGCCAGGCAGGTGCATCCGAGCCCCCGTTTCAACGCCCGCCGGGATGTTGAGCGTCACGCGGCTCTTGCGCTGCCGGACGCCACGTCCGTGGCATCCTTTGCAGGGGTTCTTGATCTGGAAGCCGCTGCCCTGGCAGGCGGGACAAGGGGTCTGGGTGCGGACCGATCCGATAAACGTCTGGCGTACCGCCGTAACCACTCCGGCGCCCCGGCAGTTCGGGCAGGGATCCGGGGCAACTCCGCCCTCTGTGCCGTTGCCGTGGCAATCTTCGCACTCCTCAAGGCGATCGAGTTCGATCTCTTTTGCGACCCCGGCAAGCACTTCCTTGAGGTCCAGCTGGACGCGGGTCTCAAGGTCGTCGCCGTCGCGCGCCGCGGATCGGCGTCCCTGCTGCTGGCCGCCCATCCCGCCAAAGAACATGTCGAAGATGTCCTGGATACCGCCCGCCTGGCCCCCGAAAAAGGGGTCCTGGGGCATTTCGTCGGTGGATCCGTATTGGTCGAAACGGGCCTTTCGATCGGGGTCGCTCAGGATAGAGTAGGCGTTGCCGATCTCCTTGAACTTTTCTTCCGCCTCGTGGTCGCCCGGATTGACATCCGGGTGGTACCGCCGCGCAAGGCGGCGGTAGGCCGACTTGATTTCGTCCGCCGAGGCGCCCCGAGAGACGCCCAAGACCTCATAGGGATCGTGCATTGCTTCCAGCTACGAGTGGACTACTCTTCGGTTTCGTCCTCGGCGGCGGTTTCCTCTTCCGCGATGTCGCTGAGGGAGAGCGTGTCCTCGTCTCCTGCCGGAGCCGCAACCGCGTCGTCGTCCTCGTCGCCAAGCAGGTCGGCCAGCGAGGCCGTGCCGTCCACTTCCTCGTGATCCTGGTCGTGGTCCTCTTCGCCAACCAAGGTGGCGGTCGAGATCATCGCGACCTCGGTTTCATCGAGCCCCGGAAGGAGCAACCCGAGCTCGGACGGAACCATGTCGTCCAGCAAGTGGACGGACGGCTCGTCGATGACGGTTGCGTTCGGGGACGGCATGATGGCCTTGATCTTGCCCGCGGCAATCTCAGCAAGGGCGATCGTCAGCGGGTGGATCGAGTCCACGTGCACCAACGGGGTCGCGCCCTCGGAGAGCTGCTTGGCCCGCTTCGCAGCGAGGTTGGAGAGCACGAACTTGCCGTGCACGAATTCGTTAAGGATGTCCGGGGAAGGAAGCATAGGGGGGAACCGTTGCGACCTTCAAGCCTACCCAATCGTCTTTCGCAGATTCAAGTAGGAACGGTAGCCGATCAGGAGCGTGGGCATCCTGCCCGCTCCAGACGAAGCCGCCGAGGGATTGTAGAACGGAATCGTGGTACATGGATGTGCGCGAATGCGTGTTACAATGAAGTATGGCAAAAGTGCACCTGGGCGTGCGGGTGGAGCGCGCCGTCGTCGAGCGACTCGAAATCCTTATCCAGCGTAGTGGAGGTACGAAAACCGACATGATCGAGAAGGCCCTGCGTGCCGGTCTCGACCGGCTGGAGGGCCAAGACTTAGCCCAGGGATTTGCCCTCCTCGCGGACCCGGAGATGCAAGACATGGACTTCCCAACCGGTGCCCAGGCACAGGCGTGGAACCTTGGAGATTGAACGAGGCCAGATCTGGCTGTGCGACTTCGACCAGCACCCCGATAGTCGGCAAAACGGCGTAAGGCCGTGCGTTGTGGTGCAAACAAACCATCTCAATCAAGTCGCCAACTACTCCCTAACGGTTGTTGTGCCGCTCAGCACCAAGGGCTCGGAGCGAATACCCTCCCATGCCCGCATACTCGCCAGCCTGCAAAACGGTCTTTCGGAAGACAGCTTCGCCAAGTGCGAGCAAATTCAGACAATCCCCAAAAGGCACTTGATTAGGCGCCTCGGCGAGCTTCCGGTCCAAGACCTGAGTGCAGTGGAAGCTGCCATTAGGCGAACCCTCGCGCTGTAGCGGTTGTCGTCGAACTACGTCGCAGAGCTCTCTGCCGCGCTTACTGCGTTCGCCAGGAGGCTCGCCACCGTCATCGGCCCCACCCCGCCCGGTACCGGCGTGATCCAGGAAGCGACTTCGCTGGCGGAGGCGAAGTCCACGTCCCCCACGTCGTGCGACCGACCCTCTACCTTGTTGTAGCCCGCGTCGATCACGATCGCTCCGGGCTTCACCCAGTCGCCCTTCACCAGCTCCGCGCGGCCCACCGCCGCCACCAGGATGTCGGCTTGCCGGCACTCGTCCGCCAGGTTCTCGGTTCGGGAGTGGCAGATCGTAACCGTGGCGTGGCGCTGCAACAGCATCAGGGCCATGGGCTTGCCCAAGATCACGCTGCGACCGATCACCACCGCCTTCTTCCCCTTGCACTCCACCCCGTAGTGGTCCAGAATCTTCGTGATCCCCAGCGGGGTCGCGCACCGGAATCCGGGCAGGTCGGCCACCAAGCGTCCGAGCGATTGTGGCGTGATCCCGTCCACGTCCTTCTCCGCGCCCAGGGCAAGCAGCGCCCCGTCCTCGTCGAGGTGCTTGGGCAAGGGATGCTGGATCAGCACGCCGTGGACCAAGGGGTTTTCGTTCAACTCGTGGATCTTTTCGATCAACTGGCTCTGGGTCCAGCTGTCGTCGACTGCGTAGGACTCGCCGTGCATGCCGGCCTTAGTGGCCCAGGTGTGCTTCATCTTCACGTAGGCCAGGCTCGCGGGGTCCTGCGCGGCGACCAGCACGTCGAGACGGGGGACGATGCCTTTCTCCCGGAGCCGGTCGACCCGCTCCTTGAGTTCGGCGCGCACGATCTTGCTTAGCGCAAGGCCATCGAGAATCTGGGCGGACATGCCTTGATCATGGCACGGCTACGCCGCGCCGACCAGCTGAAGCAGATGGCCTTCCAGCCGTCGAGAAGCCTCCGCCGAAGACCACCGTTCCACCGCTTCCGCCCGACTCGATCCTCGTAGCTCCTCAATCTCCTGCGGGCTGCCGCCAAGATGAGTCGCCAGCGCCAGCAGCTCGCGCTCCGACGAGGCGAGCCACCCGTTGATTCCGGGCCGAATCGTCTCCCGGAGGCCCCCCTCCGCAAGCGCCAGCACAGGCACGCCGCAAGCATTGGCCTCCAGCGGGGCCAGCCCGAAAGGCTCTAGGCTCGGCGCATAGATCATCAAGCTTGCCCGGTTCGCGATCTCCACGATCTCCTCGTCGCCCAGCATGAGCCGCGCCTGGAAGTCCACGCCCAGCTCTGCCGCCAAGGCAGAAAGCCGCGCGACCTCCCCCGGCACCTCGGCGTTCCCAATCCAGATCAGCGGCGGCTTGCCCGGCATCCCCGCCACCGCCCGAATCGCCAAGTCGATCCGCTTCGCGGGATGGAAGCTTCCCACCCCGTAAACCAGGGCTTCCCGAGCCTGGCTTCGGTCCGTGAAGAAGGCTGTGTCGAGCCCTAGGTAGCAGACCTCGGCGCTCAGTCCGTACGCCCGCAAGATGCTCTCGCGACTGAAGAACGAGTTGCACAAGACCCGGTCGAAGGAGTTGGCGTTCTCAAGTTCTGTCTCCGCCAAACCCTGGGAGAGCCGCAGCCGATAGCCGTGGGCCACCGCCTCCATCCGCGTCGGATCCTTCGCGTGGAGCCAAGGCAATCGAGGCAGCGCCTCGTACAGCGGCCGGTTTGGCTCCTGCAGATAGAGCAGCTTCCTGCCGCCAAAGAAGCGGCCGATGCAAGGCGCGTAGAACCGCTGGCAACCCGCCGCCAACAGCACGTCGAATCCGGACATTTGTTCCGCCGCCAGGGCAGAGTGGTTCTCCATTGCCCGGATGAAGGGCGCCGCTGGCTCCCGGAACCGCATCGCCGCGCTCAACGCTCCCCCGCCCGGATCTTCGAGAGGGAGGACCGACACCGGAGCTAGGCCCGATAGCGGCAAGTAGGTCTCGTCCGCCGTGGGAGGCGTCCAGATCCGCACCTCGTGGCCCAGCGCCAAGAGGCCCTGAACGTGCCCAAAAAGAGCCCGCTTGCCCCCACCGCTAGGGAGGTTATGCCACACCGCAATCTTCACCGAACCGGATTCTACGTGATTTGCGTCCTGGCTCTCCCCACCCAGACGATGAGTTGCGGCCCTGCCTACATGCGGAGGAACGTCGTCGCGGAGTCCGCGCCATCGACGACCGTGAACCAGATCTTGGTGCCGGCAGGCGGAAGCGAGGACAGCTTAATAGGGATCTTCACCTGAGATTGGCCAGGACGCAAAAACGCCGTGGTGTACATCCAGGGCAGAAATGGCTGGCTGGCGAGTTCAGGGTGGCCGGGGAGCGGATCCACCCGAGACGACTGCACGTGGAAGCGCTGCGCGTACCGGCTGACTCGTCCCGAGTCCAGCGTCAATGTGACTGTCCGCCCCACTCTCGACGCCGTGCACGAGATCTGCCTATGTCGCCTGGGAATCGACGATCGGGAGATGTAGCTCTCAGACTGGCCCATAGGATGCTCTGGGCCGAGGTTGACGGCGTTGGTAGAGAAGAGAACACAGGTTGGATCATCGCTGAGATACAGGCCATCCGAGGATGCATTGACGTGGAACTGGCCATCCTGACCCAGGGCTACGGGGAACTCTGCCAGAGCACCTGCGCTGTTGCGGTTCACGAGTTGGAAAGGCGGCCCATCAAGCCACAGGTCATCGGACGGTCGGTTTTGAACAGCGTAGACGGCGATGTCTTGTCGCAATCCGTCTGGTCTCACAAAGGCAACTCGGTCTCCGCTGGATGAGCACGCAACCGACTTGCCGCGACCCACGGCTTGAGACTTCCCGGCTGCGAGGTCACGAAACCAAAGGTTTCCGTCATAGAAGAGCCAGTCGTACAGGGAATTTGCGTTCTCCACGAAGAATACCTTGGAGCCATCAAAGCTCACGCAGACGTCCGGCTGACCCTCCGCATCCAGGCAGTCGCCATCCGCGAGCTCGCCGTCCGGGCCTGTGCTGACCAGCACCAGTTCGCCCGTCGTGAGGTCCCTACGATAGAAATCGTAGATTGGCTTGTAACCGTCTCGGTTGTCCTCACCTTCCCGAAATGCCCGCGTGCCAAACACCACGTACAGTCCGTCTCCGCTGATCTGAACTGTTTCTGGGTCGTGGTATTCCAAGCCCCCAAAGTACGACCAGTCCTCGGGCCGATAGTTAAGCCCTTGTTTGATGGGCAGGAACTGCCCTGTCATCGCATCGACCACGTAGGCCGTGTTCCACCAAACGATGTTTTCAAACGGGCCGATGGAATAGCCACTCTCGGTAAAGCCGATCAGGCGCAAGTCGTCGGATGCCGACACGACGCCTCCCGAGGCCTCGTCAGGCAGTGTCTGTTCAATATCGTAGCTCAGGAGGTTGTAAATCACTCGCCTGGTCCCTGAATCCGACCGAAGCGCATAGAGCACTCGGGTTGAATCCCCGCTGACTCTGAGAGGGAAGGCTAGGGCGTCAGGATCGATCGCGAGGGGTAGTTGGCGGACCTCGTTGGTCACGGTGTCTAGGATTACTGTCGGGTAACCGGATTGGCCTAAGACTAGGTCGAACTCGAGGTTTTGGGATTGGATCAGGGCAAACCGTCCGGACGAGGTCACATGCCTGAGGATGGTCGAGCCGGGCGACGTGCCAAAAGCAAGGTGGCTGAGGCTCGTGGTCTGCTGGGGGTATCCGAACGTCCCAGCCAGCGCAAGCAAGCAAAGGAGCAAAGCCCGGATGGGTCTTATCCACCGGTCACCGCCATGTGACGGCCCCGATGACGATGTTCGACTATGGGTGGCGTGTCGGCGAATTCTCATGATCGGTTGCTCCAGGCAAGAATGATTCATCAACCATCTTAACGTCAGAGGGAAAGCTCCCTTACTGCCAGGGCAGAAAACTGGCGTTTCAAGTAAGAGTGCTTGGGGCAAAGGTCCAGGCACACAGAAGGATACGGTGAGAGCATCACCCGCCCGGGTTCCAGCACGGCTCGTGAAACCCTTTGGGTACAATGCTCGTAAGTATTGAGTGTTAGAGACTCAAGTGGCTTGAGCGAAGCAAGAGAAAACAATGGGTAAGACAGTAGGAATCGACTTAGGCACCACCAACTCCGTGGTTGCCGTGATGGAAGGCGGAGAACCCGTCGTGATCGCGAACGCCGAGGGCGCGCGGACGACCCCCTCCGTAGTGGGCTTCAAGCAGAACGGCGAGCGAATGGTTGGCGTCACCGCCAAGCGCCAGGCCGTGGTGAACCCCGAGAACACCATCGCCAGCATCAAGCGCTTCGTAGGCCATAAGGTGAGCGAGGTCGAAGAAGAGGCCAAGCGCGTCAGCTACAAGGTGAAGTCCGGCAAGGGCGGGAACGCCGTCGCCTTCATCCCCGCGCTCGATAAGGAACTCACCCCCGAAGAAGTCAGCGCCGCGATCCTCCAGAAGCTGAAGGCAGACGCAGAGGCCTACCTGGGCGAGACCGTGGACCAGGCCGTCATCACCGTCCCCGCCTACTTCAACGACGCCCAGCGAACCGCGACCAAGAACGCGGGCGAAATCGCGGGCCTCAAGGTTCTGCGCATCATCAACGAGCCCACCGCCGCCTCGCTGGCCTACGGCCTCGATAAGAAAGCGAACGAGACCATCCTCGTCTTCGACCTCGGCGGCGGCACCTTCGACGTGTCCGTCCTCGACGTCGGCGAAGGTGTTTTCGAGGTCCGCTCCACCGCCGGCGACAGCCACCTCGGCGGAGACGACTACGACGGCAAGATCGTGGACTGGCTGGTGGCCGAGTTCAAGAAGGACCAGGGCGTGGACCTTACCAAAGACAAGGCGGCCCTCCAGCGCCTCCGCGAAGCCGCCGAGCGCGCCAAGATCGAGCTCTCCGGCCAGATGTCTTCCAGCATCAACCTGCCGTACGTCACGGCGGACGAGTCGGGACCGAAGCACCTCGACCTCACCCTTACCCGGGCCAAGTTCGAAGAGCTGACCGCCGGCCTCATGGAGCGGGTTAAGAAGCCGTTCTTCCAGGCCCTGGAAGACGCCAAGCTGAAGGCCGACGCGGTCGACGAGGTGATCCTAGTCGGCGGATCCACCCGCATGCCGCAGGTTCAGGAACTGGTCAAAAAGCTCACCGGCAAGGAGCCCAACCGCTCCGTGAACCCGGACGAAGTCGTCGCGGTCGGCGCGGCCATCCAGGCCGGCGTTCTCGGCGGCGAAGTCAAGAACATCGTCCTCCTGGACGTCACCCCGCTCTCGCTGGGCGTCGAGACCCAGGGCGGCATCTTCGACAAGCTGATCGACCGCAACACCACGATCCCTACCAAGAAGAGCCGGGTCTACACCACCGCGGTGGACAACCAGCCCGAGGTCGAGATCCACATCCTCCAGGGCGAGCGCCCGATGGCCCGCGACAACAAGAGCCTTGGCCGCTTCCACCTCCAGGGCATTCCGCCGGCTCCGGCGCGGGTCCCGCAGATCGAGGTCACCTTCGACATCGATGCCAACGGAATCCTGCACGTCACTGCGCAGGAGAAGGGCACCGGCCAGAAGCAGAGCATCACGATCACCGGCTCGGGCAACCTGAACAAGGACGAGATCGAGAAGATGGTGCGCGAGGCCGAGATGAACGCGGAGAACGACCGCAAGGCTCAGGAACTCATCGTGCTTCGAAACAAGAGCGAGCAACTGATCTACACCACCGAGAAAGCCCTCCGCGAAGGCGGAGACAAGATCGGCGAAGTGGTCCGCCAGGCCGCCACCGAGAAGATCGAGGCCCTACGCAAGGAACTCAGCGGAGACGACGCGGACGCCATCCAGCACGCGTACGACCAGCTGGAGCCCGAAAGCCACGCGGTCACGGAAGCCCTCTACAAAGCCGCCAGCGAGTCCGCCGACGCCAGCGAAGCGGCCGCCGCGGAAGAGAAGCAGAAGGACGTCGATGAAGTCATCGACGCCGAGTTCAAAGAAGAAAAGTAGGCAAGTGGCATGGGCGGCCCGCCCATGGGTATCTCGGGCAGCCTGCCCGAGGTACCTCCTTACTGACCCCGTAACCTAGCCGACGATGGATGCCTCCCGCGTCCTCGTCGGCTTTCTTATCTTTGGCGTGTCTGCTTGCCGACTTGCGTCCCAGCGCCGTCCGAGTCGCCATTGCCGAAAGGCATGTCCCCTGTAATCGTCGTCGCCCAGCGCAGCAAAAAATCCTCAGAGACCTTGCCTAAGGCGGGGCGCCCTTCCTGACCTCGGCCCAAACGAGCCGCATCCCGGAGGGATGACAGACCTTAGCCAGGGCGTCGAAGACCCCTGGAAGGGCACCGGTCCCCAAGACCGACCCGGAGGGGTCGCATAGCCCCCGGACCCGCCGGCCCCCGGTAACCCCTCAGGCCCAAGGGGCCGAGAAGAGATAGCCCAGGGGTAGAGCGACTACACCAAAAAGCGCCCCAAAGGGGCGCGGCACCCCGAGCAGAACGAAAGATTTGCCGGAACTACGCCATCCGCATGACCTCTCCATCGCGGACGGGTGTACTGAACTCATGCTGGCATCGCTACTGATCGGAACCCTTCTGGCAACGCAGGGCGCGGCGCCGGCCCCGTTCCCCGAGCTCGTCGTCCCCCGAGGTTGGGGCGTCAACATCCACTTCAACGACCCCCAGCCCGGCGAAATGGACCTGATCCATGCCGGAGGGTTCCGCTGGATCCGCCAAGACCTCGCCTGGAACGAGGTCGAGAAGACCCGTGGGGTCTACGACTTCTCCGCCCTCGAGCGGCTCTTCCAAAGCTGCCGGGCGAGAGGGATCCGCCCGCTCATCATCCTCGACTACGGCAACGACCGGTACCAGGCCGGAGCCCCTCGGTCCCCAGAGGCACGCGCCGGGTTCGTCCGCATGGTGGAGGCCCTGATGGCCAAATTCAAAGGACGTGGCGCGATCTGGGAGATGTGGAACGAGCCCAACATCCATTTCTGGAAACCCACGCCCAACGTGCAGGAATACATCCTGCTGGCGAAGGCGGTCGGAGAAGCGATCCGGAGGGTCGCCCCACAGGAGCGCTACATCGGCCCTGCGTTGGCCGGCTTCGACTGGGCGTTCCTCGAGAGCTGCTTCCGAGCCGGGCTCCTCAACTATTGGAGCGCAGTGTCTATCCACCCCTACCGCTCCAACGAACCCGAGTCGGTCCTCAAGGATTGGAGCCGCCTGCGCGGCCTCGTGTCCCGCTACGCCCCGGGCAAAGAGATTCCTCTCCTCAGCGGCGAGTGGGGCTACTCCGAACTCCACCTCGGAATCGGAAAGGCGAAGCAGAGCCAGTACATCGTGCGGCAGTACCTGGCCAACCTGATGGCCGGCGTTCCGATCAGCATTTGGTACGACTGGAAGGACGACGGCGACGACCCCAAAGAGGTCGAGCACCACTTCGGCACGATGTCTCCCGATCTCGACGCAAAGGAGACCTACCGTGCCGCCCAGCGCTTCGCTCGCGAGCTAGACGGCTTCCGATACCACCTCCGAGTGGCGCTGACGTCGGAGAACGACTATCTTGCCGTATTTGTGAAGGGCACCAAGCCCAAGCTTGTCGCCTGGACCACCGGCTTGCCAAAGTCGGTGCGCCTTCCGCACGATGGTAAGACCTACCGGCTAGGCCCGTCGCCGCAGGTTTTGACCCCCGTCAAAGACACCGCAACCCTTAGGCTCATCCGAGCCTGGAAGGCCCTCCCGGGAACCCTGACCGTCGGCTCGCTTCAAGAGGCCCGGGCGGGCGATGCGGCGATCCGCCGATCCGTGCCCGCGGGGGCGACGATCCGAGTGCCTCCGGTGAGAGACGACCTTTCCGAGAGCGTTCGGCCTGCCAAGGTCACGGTTACCCGAGGCGGGGTTTCGGTCTCGCAGCACGTCTCCGTGCTCCAAACTCGCCCGCTTGCCATCGACCTGTTCGCCGTTCCCAACGCTCTAGAGGTCCGGCTGAAGAACCCCGAGCGAAGGAGGCTGAACGGCTGGCTCACCCTGAAGGGAGCCTCACGCACCGATCGAGTTCGCGTAAACAGCTCCGCCGCCGAGTACGTGCACACTGCCCGAATCGGCGCGGCCGCGGCCAAGCCGATCCGCGTAACCTTTGCGAGTCTGGACGGCGCGGTGCGCCGTGAACTCCCCCGCATGGCGGTGCTCACCCTCCCAGCCGTCGGCATTGCCCAGAACACCCTGGTCATGGACGATGGCGATCCCAAGCTGCCGGGAACGTACCAAGCTTCCTACGGAGACGCCCTCCGCGTCCGGTACCGGTTCCCGGTGGGATGGAAGTTCGTCTGGGTCAAGCCGCTCGGCAAAGGCGGGGCTATCCTCCCCGGTAAGCCGGTTTCCCTCAATCTAAAGGTCTGGGCCGACGGCACGGGCGACGTTCTGAGAACGAGGTTTCGAGACGCCAGCGGCCAAGTCTTCCAGGCTAACCATGGACCGCTGAGCTGGAACGGCTGGCGCAGAATCGCCATCCCGCTCGACGAACGAGCCGCTACGCACTGGGGCGGCGCAAACGACGGCAGGATCCACCACCCGATACGGATCGAAGCAATCGTCGTTGTGGATGCGCTGGGCGCCCGAGGCGGCTCTGGCGAATTCGCGATCAAAGACGCCTGCGTGGTCACCCGCTCTTAGCGGATCAAGCCTTATCGAAGATCACATGTATCTTTTGCACGCTTAGGCCCACCTGCTATATGTGGGCCTTCTCGCCCACGAGGAGACTACGATGAAGATTCTCTCTGGTCGAGCCATTCGGCGGGGAGCCCCCCTGGGCGCAATCGCGCTCATCTGGGGCGCCGCGCTTTGGTCCACGCCAGGCTTTGGAAGGGACGACGGGCCGGGTCCCGGCGGCCTCACGGTGGTTGCGTACAACGACCTGGGCATGCACTGCATGAACCAGGACTTTTCGGAGATCTGCATCCTGCCGCCGGCAAACACCCTCAATGCCACCGTTATCGCCCGCGGGGAGGATCCAGAGATCCTCAAAGGTGGCGCCGTTGTGCGGTACGGGATTGCCGGCAACACCCGGTCCGACAACAAAACGAACTTCTGGAAGTACGCCCAGGCGCTCTTCGGGGTCGCCCTGCCCATCAACGTCGGCCTAACCGGTAACGGGCTGAGGGGCGTCATGAAACCTGATGGCAAGGGGGAGTGGATCGCCAGCGCGATTCCGATCACCCCCATGACGGACAAGCAGATCATCAACGCCTACCAGCTTGCTCAGGTCTCCGTGACCGCCGGCACGCAGGTCGCCAACACCCAGACCGTGATTCCGGTGAGCTGGGAGATCAGCTGCAACATGTGCCACAGCGGGAAGGGAACCTCTGTCGCCACGGACATTCTGCGCAAGCACGACAAGCGCTTCAATACCAAGTTGGAGGGCCAAAAGCCGGTCCTGTGCGCCAAGTGCCACTCGGACAACGCGCTCGGGCTTCCGGGCGTCCCGGGGGTTTCCTCGATGTCGACGGCCATGCACAAGGGTCACGCCTCCCGTATGGAAACGGTGAACATCGCGAACAAGTGCTACGCATGCCATCCTGGGGTTCAGACGCAGTGCTTGCGGGACGTGCACGAGAAGAAGGGCATGGACTGCGTGAGCTGCCACGGAACGATGACCGCGGTCGCGAACCCGTACCGCAAGCCCTGGATCGACGAGCCCCGCTGCGGATCCTGCCACAAGGTTCCCGGCCACGAGTACGAGCAGCCCGGAGTTCTCTTCCGCAACGCGGTGGGCCACAACGGGGTCAAGTGCTACGTATGCCATGGCAGCCCTCATGCGGTCTTACCTAGCCGGAATCCGGCAGACAACCTCCAGTCCATTCGGCTCCAAGGCGTGGCTGCCAGCCTGCAGAAGTGCTCCGTGTGCCACACAAAGACTCCGGAGGGCAAGTTCAACCACACTGCCGACGACGACTAAGTGCGTCACCCTCCCCGGCTCGATCTGCGCTATTCCGGGCGCCAGCCTAGTCAGATAAAGCCGACCACCGTCCGCGCAAGGCGGATGGCGGTCGGCTTCTCGGGCCTTCCGCGGGGGTTTCCGAGCCCCTACGCCCGCTTACGTCGAGCAACCGCCGCGAGTCCCAAGCCCAGCAGCGCCATACTTGCTGGCTCCGGAACCGCGCCGTACTGGACGTGGTCGACCTCGATCCCGGACGGGTTCGAGATCTGCAGCTTGCTGATTCCGCCGGAGTAGACCACCCCGTAGAACCGGTCCTCAGCAGTGCCCCCGGTGAAGTCGCCGTCGGCATGGGTGCCAACGAGAGTCCCCAGGGAAGCCCCGTTCTCGTCGAACGCTTCGAAAGTGATGTCGTCCAGCCCGTCGGTCCAGACCAAGCCCGCATGGGTTGGCAACTGGCCCAAGACGCCCGCGTCGAAGCTCACTTCGAAGAATCCGGCTCCCCATAGCGCCTCGCCGCCGTTCCCGTTACCATCGAGCGTCCCGTCGTCTTCATCCACGGAATCGATGTACGAGGTTCCGAAGGCGGAGGAGAGGCTCGAATAGTTGTAGGTAGCGCCGGGAGTGTTGGCCAAGCCATCTTCAGCGTCCTCCAAAAAGAAGTAGTCGAAGGTCGCGGAGAAGAAGGGACTGTCGGCGAACGAGAAGTAGGACGACGGGCCAAGAAGGGATGCCATGCCAAAGCTGCTGGTGGCGCAGAGGGCAAGCAAGGCAAGTGGTTTTCGCATTATTTTCACCCCAAGGATGGGCAACTACAGTGTCTTCCCTGGATAGGAGCAACGGTAGTCACCCTTATCTGCGAGCAAATATGCCTGCCCTTGTAGGTTCGTAGAGGGAATGTGGGTAACGTGCCCGCATGGTGATTCTAGCCGCCACGCTAACCCTTGTCGTAGCCCAGGCAGGGCTCCCAAAGGACCTCGGCGAGCCCGTCTGGCAAGACGAATTCACCGGATCCAAGCTAGACGAGACCAAGTGGCAAGCCCCCACCATGGACCGCCAGAACGCCCAGTCCCGATGGGACCCGGCCTTGGTCTCCGTCCGAGACGGCAACCTCGTCCTCGGGATCAAGCGCCTTGCAGAGGGCGAGCCACGCTATCTTTGCGGAGCCGTGCGCAGCCGAAAGAACTACCGCCTCGACCAGACGATGTTCGCCAAAGCCTACGGCTACTTCGAAGCAAGGGTACGCCTGATGAAGCAGCCCAAGACCGACGCCTGGTTCGCCTTTTGGAGCATCGCCGGCGACATGGCCGACAAGCAGACCGACTCCCGCGAGGGCGCCGAGATCGACATTGTCGAGACCTTCTCCGCCTGGGAAGGCAAGGTCAGCCAGGCCATCCACTGGGGCGGCTACAACAACACGCTCAACAGCAACGGCTTCCCAAACGTGGAAGTGCCGGGCCTCGAGAAGAACGGATTCCACACGTACGGAGTCCTGTGGACCCCCGACGAGTACGTGTTCTACATCGACCGCAAACCCGTGCGCCGCACCGACGCCAGAAGACTCGGAACCATCGAGGGCCGCGTGAAGTCCCAGGGCACCTGCCGCAAGCCCGGCTACCTGAAACTCACGACCGAAGCCACCGCCTGGTCGGGCCCAACCCCGCAGTGGGAGGCGAAAGTGCCTACCCAAGATGAGGTCCTTGTCGACTACGTCCGAGTCTGGGATATCCCAAAGTAAACGCAACCCTCTTGGCTGCGTCCAGATAGAATTCCTAGTGGTGAGCCAACGCTTCTACGAGGATGAGGAAGCCCAGGAGATCTTACGTCGGGCGGCCGGCGCAACGACCGACCACGCTAACGGGATCTCCCGGGACAACCTGCTCCTTTCGGCCGCCGAGCTGGGCATCGCGCCTGAAGCCCTCGCTGAAGCAGAGAGGTCCGTCATCGCGGAGCGCAGCCAAAACGCGCTCCACGCGGAGTACGTGCGGGAGCTTCGCCACGACTTTGCGGTCCACCTCGCCAGTTACGTGATCATCAATGGCGGGTTCTTGCTCATGAACTTGTTCCTGCCTTTCTTCGGCTGGGTGTACTGGTCTATCTTCGGTTGGGGCATCGGACTTGTGTTCGATGCCCTCGCCACGTACGGCCCGGAGTCGAGACGCGACAGCCCGGAGTTCCAGAAGTGGGTGCGCAAGAAAGCGAAGAGAGCCCGCCGAAGCGCCAACTAGCAGCACGGCGAGACTGAGCCCGAAACGGCTAAGGACTACTCCTCGAGTCTGGGGCTCTCGGTGTTCTGCTTCATCGACCGCCATGCCTGGAATTCGGGATCGTGCCACTCCGTCTTCGCATAGGCTGAAAACGCGTGGGCTACGTGCCAATGCCCCAGCCCATTGCCGGGAACATAAACCACGGCGAGGGGTCTTCCTCCCAACTCACCAGATTCACGATCAGCAAGAAGGCGTTTACGGCCGCGTAGATTCCCAGGTGCATGTGGAAGATGCGCTTCTTCTCTCGGTTATAGGCGGCGAGTTCTCGGGCTCGAAGCGTCTCTTCGCGGTACTCGCTCTCCGCTTGGGCCACCGACTCGCGCGAGATTCCAGGCTCGTCGGCCGCCGCCATCAGTTGGTTTGTGAGCGGCTGCCCCTTCGAGACGGCGTCCAAAGCAATCGCCCGCCGCAGAATCTCGTTGACCGCGTCTTCCTCGTTGGTTTCGAATCAGTGTGCCATCAGTGGACCGGACTTAGCGTAGACGCCGGACCAGGAAGTTTGGTTGCGAACCTAAAGCGAGACCGCCTTACGCTCCTTGCCCGACCGGATGATCGCCTCGATGATCCGAATGTCGCGCAGGCCCATCTCTCCGGGCGTCTTCACCTGGCCCTCGACCTGAATTGCACGGCTCAGGTCGTCCATCTGCTCGGCCCACTGCACGTTCGGGACCACCTCCACGGGGCGTCCGTTCATCGTGAACCGGTGCCCCGAGTAGGAGGTCGCCGGCTCCGCGTCCAACATGCCTCGGTTCCCGTAGACCCGGAAGTTGTTGGCGTTCCACGAGTAGCCCGTGGCGATGTTCGCCAGCACGCCGTTGGGGAACGCCAGCACGGCCTGGTTGACGTCTTCCACGCCCTTGAACCTGGGCACGTCCAGTTTGTTACGAAGCGCCATGACCTCAACCGGGTCGGCGCCCGCCAAATAGCATGCTGCCTGAATGCCGTAGACGCCGATCTCGCTGATCGCTCCGAACCCCCCAAGTTTGGGGTCGGAGTGCCATCCGCCGCCCCACTCCATGGTAAAGGCGTGCTCGGTCACGATCGTCCGAACCTGCCCGATTTCGCCCTTGCGGCAGATCTCCATCGCGCGCCGGTTGAAGTTGTCGTAGTGGCAGCGGTAGCCGATCTGTAGGAGCTTGCCCTGCCGCTTGGCCTCCGCAACCATCTCCTCGCACTCCTTGGAACTGCTCGCCATGGGCTTCTCGCAGCACACGTGCTTGCCCGACTTGAGGGACCGCATCGTGAACTCGTGGTGAGTTCCCGGAGGCGTGATCACGTAGACCACGTCGATGTCCGGGTCGTCTTTGATCTTCTCAAGGTTCTGGTAGTTGTAGATCTTGGACTCGGGGATCCCGTATTGCGCGGCAATCCGCTTGGCCTTGTCCGGGCTCCCGCTAATCACCGCCACCGGCCTAGACAGCGAGCAATCCTTGAACCGCGGAAGGATCTGATTGGTGGCGTATCCGCCCAGCCCCAAAATCGCCCAACCGATCTTCTTCGTCGGCTCTTGCTCGATCGGGAGGCCGGTGACGGCCACGGCGCCAACGCCCTGAAGAAAGCTACGTCTGGTGAGGTCGGACATGCCCTAGTTTAGTCCTCAATACGGGCCTGGTTGAGGGGGTGGGCAGGGGCTTCTCTTCGCATATAGAAGGGCGATCCTGCTTGCTTTGCCGCAATGGCAGACAACAGGGGTGATGGAGACACATCGAATACTGTTATAAATACTTGCTCGCTGGTTGCCTTAGCTGGATCTGGCGCTCAAAGGAAATCCGATGCAACCTGAATCATCCCGCCGCGGGTTTACGCTGATCGAACTGCTTGTCGTTGTCCTGATCCTTGGTATCCTGGTTGTGGTGGCGTTGCCGTCCTACCTCTCGTCGATCAAGGACACTCGCCACAAGACGGCGAACGCAAACGTCAAAGCAATCGCAACCGCCGTCCAGTCTCTGTACGTGAGCAGAGGCGGGGTGTCTTACGAGGACATTTCGCCTGAGGCCATCCTGATCGAGTTGGGTGGAGCAGTTCCCGTGAACCCTTGCACCGGAGACATCTCCTACGACGCGCAAGGCTCCTCGACCCACTTCTCAATCCGCGCTCAGGCGGGCGAAGCCGGGAACTGCAACGAAGCCGACTTGATCACGGTCACGCTTGGAAGCGATAGCGACTCAGGCGATCCGCCTGGCCTACTCTAGCGGCTGCTCTTTGCCTTCCTTGTCGGGCACAAACTTGAGGACCTTGCCGTTGATGCAGTAGCGCATTCCGCTGGGCTTAGGCCCATCGGGGAAAACGTGGCCCAGGTGCCCGTCGCAACGCGAGCAGAGGACTTCCGTGCGGACCATGCCGTAGCTGCGATCGACCTTGAACCAGACGTTCTCCTTGTTGTAGGGATCAAAGAAGCTCGGCCAGCCGGTTCCGGAGTCGAACTTCTTGGCGGCGCGGAACAGCGGGAGCTTGCAGCCCACGCAGTAGTAGGTTCCCTCACCCTTCTGGTCGAGGTTCACACCGCAGAACGCAGGCTCTGTCCCGTGGGCGCGCAGGATGTCGTACTGCTCCCGCGGGAGCTTCTTCTTCCACTCCTCGTCCGTGAGCACGACCTTGTCCTTCCGGACCGGGCTGCTCATTGCGATGCCTTCTACCTTTACGTCTTGAGCCATGGATTTCCCCCAAAGCATAAACAGGGCCAATACGGCCAGTCCGATCGCGATCCCGAGTATGCGCACAGATGTATTTACGCGCCAGATGTCCGTTTGGTGCGCCGTGCCGCCGGCTTGGTGGAATGCGCGACCCCAACCGCCTTGTCGACCCAGACCGAAAGCTCCTTCGGATCTTCCAGAACTCCTGGCGGAAGCTCCCAGTAAGGCATCGGGTTAGGCGCGTCGGAGGGATAGAACGGGCTCATTCCCGCCGCCTCGTAATCAGTGCGGCTCGTCTCGTTAGCCTTCAGATAGAGCTGCTCCCCCGCGATCAGCGCGAAGATCCGGTCCTCCGCGTAGATCGCCACCCCGCCAAACATCGCCTTCGTGCGGATCACGCGGACTGCGGAGAGCTTCTGCTCGACTTCAAGGCGAAACTGCGGTGAGAAAGCCATGCCCTAGGAACTCCTGCCGGGCAGATACAACTGCACGGTCTTCATCCCGTTGTCGTCGACCCCAACGAGGCCCTTCCAACCCTCGAGGGGCGCGCCCTTCGCCTCTAGGTCTGAGTAGTTCGGCACGTCCCTCTGTGGTGTGAGTTTGTATGCGGAGGCAGATACCCCTAGCTTTGCCAGCAGGCCGGGGATCGCCGGAGAATCCGCCGCGAAGCGGTACCGCACCGACCGCACTGCTCCGTTCGCGGAAAATAGAACCTCTGCCGAGTACTGCGAGGGGCCAGGAGGCAGTGTAAGCGGGTCGCTGCCTAATCCACCCATCAAGATCGTCGTGGTAGTGGTACCGTTGTTGGCGCGATACGATAGGAAGCTCCCGGTCCAAACCTTGCCGGTGGAGTCCTGGCAGGAAACTGGGATCTCGCCAAAGCGCTTGTCGTCGGCCAAATCGCTCGGAAACGCTAAACCCATCCCGCGGAATGCCTGGTCGAACTCGGCTCGCGACACGGGCCGGTTCCCGGGAAACATGAACGTCGGTGAGTCGAAGTTCGACCGCACGTGCTTTCCGCTCACGTAGCGGGCGTCGAACACGTACAGGCCAAGGCCCTGAACGTTGGGGGCAGGCTTGATCCTCTCCCAGCTCAAGGAACGGACATCAAAGGTGGGCAATAAGGCCCTTGCGGTGTCCCGAGTCAAACCCTTGATCTGGCTAAATCGGAGCAGCTCCGCGAAAGGCTTTGTCGTGAAGGCAACCACGCCAGACTCGTCAACGGTTGGTTTCCCCAGGGCCTCGATAAGCTGCTCAGGACTCTTGCCAAGAAGCACTTTGACGTCATATCGCTCGAGGCTCTGTCCGATCAGCCCGAGCAGAAGAAGCGGCGCAAAAAGAGTCGTCATGCCTTGATTCTAGATCACACAGATGCAAAAAGCCCACTCTACGAAAGAGTGGGCTTCTCGGTGCGGCTACGGTCTAGAGGCTGCTGGCGCCGTCGTAGCCCTTGAGGGCTCGGAACCAGATGTTGCGGAACTGGACGAGGTCGCCGTGGTCCTGCAGCTCGAGGGGGCCGGTGGCCGCGTGGGGCTTGTACGATGCGAGCTCGCGGTGCTGGGTCGGACCCTGAAGCTCCTTCCGGTGGTGTAGCACGATGCCGTTCAAGAGAACCGTTACGAACGCCGGCTTCACCAGGGTCTCGCCATCAAAACGAGGGGCTTCCCAGATGATGTCGTAGACCGACCACTCACCCGGCTTGCGGCAAGCGTTCGCCAGGGGCGGATACTGGCCGTAAATGCCGCCGGTGGTTCCGTCCGGGTAGGTCGGGTTGTCGTAGCAGTCCAGAACCTGGATCTCGTAAAGGCCCATCAGGAAGATGCCGCTGTTGCCGCGGCCCTGGCCGTCGCCCTTAACCACGACGGGTGCTGCCATCTCGACGTGCAACTGGCAGTCGCCGAAGTGGGTCGAACTCTTGATGTTTCCGGTGCCAGGAACCACGTGCAGAACGCCACCTTCGGCCTTCCACTCGGCGGCCGTTCCGTCGCCCGCCTTCACCCAGCCCTCGAGGCTGCCGTTGAAGAGAACCACCGCGTCCGAGGGCGGCGTTCCGGGAGTGTCTTGAGTACTGAAAGTCCCCGGAGTTACCACGGGAGGCTGGGGGCGCTCGCCGTCATGGACGTGGTAAGGGCTGCCGGGAATGATCGGGGTGTCTTGGTATCCGAGGGACATTGTCCGAGAGTTTAGCCCGCTTTGAGGGACGAGACAGCCGGTGTCCTTAGGAATCGCTACACGATCCGCCTAAGCCCAAAAAGACGGGGGCGGAATTCTCTCCCTACCCCCTATCGTCTTTCGGTCGGTGCCTACCGGTGGCGTTGTTCCGCAGCTGATGACAACTACTCGCCACTCGGGACAGCAAGAGAATGACGGATTTTGCCTCCTTTTGTGAGTCACTCGTTAAGGTTCCGTAGGGTTACCGGGATTAGATGAACTCGATCAGATTAAGAGGTGGGTCCACGATGGCGCTCGCGCTAAGCTTGCGGTCGAGGGTGGCCAAGCGATACCCGGTCGCCTTACAGAGGCCGAGAAGGTAGGTGTCGGTGATCTGAGATGGGCCCAGGATCCGATCCGCCAAGAAGTACTCTCCGCTGGCGAGGCTGAGGGAGTCGTCCAGAAACCGCCAATCGCCCGCAGCCCTTAGCTCGCGCAGAAGTCTCACCAACGCTCCAACCGGTCTTCCGTTCGGGTACCTCGGATTGGACAGCACGCGGACAACGCCGTTCTCCGTTAAGGGGCAGGTCGCCCAACCCGAAGGGCTGTGATCCAGAAACCAGGCAACCGTTCGGTCATGCTCCAGGTGATTAAGGTCCAGGATCGCGACGAGGACGTTCACGTCAAGTAAGAACATTAGCCGCCGTACTCTTCCTGGAGCTCCCGGACCATTTCCGAGGTTACGATCACGCCCGGAATCCTTGGGCCCAGATTGGGAAGGCCGCTCTCGCTAGCATGCTTCGGGTCAGCCAGCAACGTTCGACGTACCAGGTCTTCGACCACGTCTCCGAGAGTCTTTCCCTCCCGCTCCGCAGTGGCGCGGATCACCGCCAGAACCGTGTCGTCCAGGTTGATCGTCGTCCTCATGTCTTCAGTGTATCACGCATCAAGCATCACATTCTCCGGCTCTTCCGTGACGGTAGCGTAATCCTCCCTGGCGGCACTCGACGCCGTGGCGATCGCCGAAAGTCTTCCAACCAGGCTGCCCAGCTTCCTTCTCCCGGAGCGTGCCACTTGCCGGAGGGTGCCTACCGAGAGGAGGGCGGCGAAGAGCAGAGCCAAGAGCCCGCCCATCGCCTGGATCGAGCCCACGCCCGACTTCGCAAGAGAACCTGCGGTCGCCACGCATAGGAAGATGAGGACGGTAATGGACACCACGAGGACCCCCACCCTCACATTTCGACGATCTACCCGGATAAGCAACTCGAAGCCCGAATCGCAGGGCACCGCGGCCACGACCACCGAGTCCGAATCGGCCACCCCCGTCCACTCCCGACCACCATCTGAGCGCTCACGAAGCACGCCGGGCACATTGAACTGGGCTCGCACTTCGGCAACCACCGACTCCCACGCCGAGTTCGGCAGAGGGCCGGACCCCGGTACCCGAGATTCGAACACCCAGTTTCGGGCGTCTACTTCCGCCGCGCGGCGGCGGTCTACTTCTAGGGCGGCGCTCGCTAGCTGCGCCGGCGCATAGCCAAGCTCGCTACCGGCCGCCAGGATCTCTTCGAGAGTGAAGCCGTCCCGATTGTCCGGGAGTTTTCCGGCCAGGTTGAGAATCTCGCTGGCCTCTTCGAGCGAGTAGCGCCTCATCAGTTCCTCAGCGAGACCGGGCGGGCCGCTTCGGGCCGCGCCGCTTGTCCTGGCCTAGCCTTCCGCCGCTGGTGCCCATCAACTTTCGGAGATCGACGATCTCGTCGCGAACGTTCGCGGCCTTCTCAAACTCCATCGCCTTGGCCAGGTCCTTCATGTCCTTCTCAAGCGAGCTGATCAGCATCGGGATATCCTCCACGCGGATCGCCGAGCCGTCCTTGAGCTTCGCCTTGGTCTCGTCGCTGTACTGCGATACCAACTCCTCCACCGCATCGTAGGATCGGATGGTCTCTCGAACCACCTTCGCCACCGTCTGCGGAGACGTGCCGTGCTCGATGTTGTAGTCCTGCTGGATCTTGCGGCGGCGGTTCGTCTCGTCGATCGCACGCTCCATCGAGCCGGTCACGTGGTCGGCGTACATGATCACGCGTCCGTCCACATTTCGCGCGGCGCGACCGATCGTCTGGATCATTGAGGTTTCCGACCTAAGGAAGCCCTCCTTGTCGGCATCCAAGATCGCCACCAGGGTCACCTCGGGAAGGTCGAGACCCTCACGAAGCAGGTTGACGCCAACGACCACGTCGTACACGCCCAGCCGCAGGTCCCGCAAGATCTCCGGCCGCTCCAGCGAGTGCACGTTGGAGTGAATGTAGTTGACCTTGACGTTGAGGTCCTGGAGGTAGCCGGTGAGGTCCTCCGCCATCTTCTTCGTGAGGGTGGTGACCAACGTTCGCTGGTTCAAAAGCACCCTCTTCTGGATCTCGCCGATCAGGTCGTCGATCTGGCCCTTGGTTGGACGGATGTCGATCTCGGGGTCAACGAGGAAGGTCGGGCGGATAATCTGCTCCACCACCTGGCTCTGGGATTCCTTCTCGTAAGGGCCGGGGGTTGCGGATACGAACACCACCTGAGGCACCCGCTCCAAGAACTCCTCGAATTTGAGGGGCCGGTTGTCCAAGGCGCTCGGCAACCGGAATCCGTAGTCCACCAGCACGCTCTTGCGCTGCTTGTCTCCGTTGTACATAGCCCGGATCTGGGGCAAGGTCTGGTGGCTTTCGTCGATGAACACCAAGGCATCGCTCGGCAAGAAGTCCAGCAGGGTGTACGGCGGGGTTCCCGGCTCGCGGCCATCGAAGTAGCGCGAGTAGTTCTCGATCCCGCTGCAGTAGCCGACCTCCTTCATCATCTCAAGGTCGAAGTCGGTGCGCTGGCGCAACCGCTGAGCTTCCAGCAGCTTGCCCTGCTTGGCAAAGAGTTCGCACTGTGCCTCCATCTCTTCGCGGATGACGACCATGACCTCCTCCAGGCGCTCCCAAGGAGTCACGTAGTGGGTGGCGGGGAAGACGCTGACCCGCGTGGGTTGCTCCACGACCTCCTGGGTGAGCGGGTCCATGAGGCGGATCCTCTCCACGGTGTCGCCAAAGAACTCGACCCTCGTCACGATCTCCTCGTCCTTCGGCTGGATCTCCAACGTGTCGCCCCGAACGCGGAAGGTGCCCCGGTCCAGCACCATATCGTTCCTCACGAACTGCATCTGAACCAGCTTCTGCAGAGCGTCCTGAAGGTCGAAGGGCTTCCCAACCTCGAAGGTGACCACCGCTTCGGCGTACTCGGTGGGCGAGCCAAGGCCGTAGATGCAGGACACGCTGGCGATGACAATCACATCCCGCCGTTCCAGGAGAGCCTGGGTGGCGCAGTGGCGTAGCCGCTCGATCTCGTCGTTCGTGCTGGAGTCCTTCTCGATGTAAAGGTCCGCGCCGGGCACGTAGGCCTCGGGCTGGTAGTAGTCGTAGTACGAGATGAAGTACTGCACCGAGTTCTCGGCGAAGAACGCCCGAAACTCCTGGCAAAGCTGTGCGGCCAACGTCTTGTTGTGCGCCATGATCAGCGCTGGCCGCTGAGTCTCCTGGATGACGCTGGCCATCGTGAAGGTCTTGCCGGTGCCGGTAGCGCCAAGCAACGTCTGGAAGCGGTAACCGTTCTCCAGCCCCTCCACCAAACCCGCGATCGCGGTCCCCTGATCGCCCTTCGGAGTGAAGTCGCCGGACAGCTCGAAAGGCGCGTCGTACCGCACGATTGCCATGATAAGAGTATACGGCTGTCTAGGCTTTCCCAGTGCCAGAAATCGCCAGTCCGTTCTTGCGACCAAGGTTCAAAACGGGATGCGAAGGGCCGAGCCAACCTGGGCTCAAGGCTCGCGGGGTTGTCGTCTGGGAGACGAAAGAACCTGGTGGAGAATAGGGGGCTCGAACCCCTGACCTCTTCCATGCCATGGAAGCGCTCTCCCAGCTGAGCTAATTCCCCACCCGGTCGAATGATATTGAACCCGATTGCGGGCCCGGACCGCAAGCGTCGGGTACCAAAGAACTGACCGCTATGTTTCCAGAACCCCTTCACAAGATCGCCGAGGCCACCCGTGGGGGTGTCTGGACGGGGCGCATCTGGCTCGTTGGAGGCGCGGTTAGAGACCAGCTTCTAGGGCGTCCACCCGATGGCGACTTCGACGTGATGGTCGAGGGAGATGGACCCGAGCTTGCCCTCTTCCTGTGGGGTGCCGGGACGTCCCAAATCCAGCCCGTGGCCTATCCCCGGTTCGGAACCGCGCTGATCCGCGTCGCCGGCCGGCAAGTGGAGATCGCTTCGGCCCGGAAAGAAAGCTACGCCCCGGACAGCCGCAAGCCGGATGTCGCGCCCGCAACGATCCTCGAAGACGCCGAGCGAAGGGATTTCACCGTTAACGCCCTGCTCCGGAACCTGCACTCCGGGGAACTGAAGGACCCGCTCGGAGTGGGCCTCGAAGATCTCGAGGCAAAGGTCCTCCGCACTCCCCGGGAGCCGCGCCTCACCTTCGAAGAGGACCCGCTTCGCATGCTGCGCGCTGTTCGCTTCCGCCACCAACTGGGTTTCTCCTACGCTCCGGGCCTGGCCGAAGCCATCCAAGCTTCCGCCCACCGCCTCTCGATCATCAGCGCCGAGAGGATCCGCGACGAACTCGTCAAGGTCCTTGCCCTCCCATCCGCCGCCGATGCCCTCGGAGATCTGGAGCAACTGGGCCTTCTGCGCGAATTCGCTCCGGAACTTGCGGACCTGAGGGGAGTTGAGCAAGGAGACTTCCACCACCTAGACGCCTGGGACCACACGCTCCTTGCCGTCCAGAATCTCGGGCCGGCGCGGGAAGACCTGGTTCTGAGCCTCTCCACCCTCCTGCACGACGTAGGTAAGGCCCCAACCCGGACCGTCGATGCAGACGGTCGCACCCGGTTCTTCGGGCACGAGTCGCGCGGCGCCGAGATGTCGGGCGAGATCCTACGGCGTCTTCGGTTAGCAGATTCGGTCATCGCGCCGGTGGTTCAGTTGGTCAAGAACCACATGCGTCTGGGGTCTGCGCCAACCTTCTCGGACTCGGCCGCGCGCCGCCTGCTCCGAGACCTAGGGGACAACCTGGACCGCTTGCTCGTCCTCGTTGAGGCAGATGCCGAGGCCCTGAAACCCGGAGTAAGACGTCTCGACCTAGCGCCGATTCGCGCGCAGATTGCCAAGGTTGCACGTGCGACCCCCCGCAAAACCTTGGTCAGCCCCCTCTCCGGAGATGAAATCATGGAAGCACTCCGGCTCCCAGCCGGAGAGACCGTAGGTCGCTTGAAGGCCGCTCTCGCCGATGCCGTTCTCGAGGGAACTCTGAAGCCCGGCGATAAGCCGGCGGCCGTGCGTCTCGCAAAGCAACTATTCCAGGAAGTATCGGACATTTGCGACCACGACGTTCTTCCGGGCGCCTAGCGACTTCTTCAGCTGCTGCGCTACGTTCTCCTGCAGCATCTTGTGGAATACGTTGGTGGCCACGGCCTCGGCGACGATGACCGTGATCATCTGCCTCGGATTCTCTTCCATCAGCTCGTCCACATAGTCCAGCACCGGACGGATCAGGGATCGGTAGGGTGTGCTGAGCACGACTAGCGGCACCCCGCCACCGTAGCGGTCCCACATGCGCTTGGTATCGGTCAGCGACTTCTCATTGATCGAAACATGAACCGCAATCGCGTGGTCCAGACCGGTCAGTTTCGCGTAATCGAGCGCGGCCAAGATGCCTTGGTGAACCCGGGGGACGAGAAGTAGGGCCGTGTGGGTGGTAGGTCGGTTGGTCGTGTCGATGACTCCCGAAACCGCCAGTTGCTTGTTCACCGCGGTGTACCGGCGCTTAATGGCAACGAAGTTAAAGTAGACCAGCGGAATCAGGATCAAGACTAGCCAGGCGCCTTCCGAGAACTTGGTGTAGGCGATGATGCAAAGGACCAGGAAACTCAATCCAGCGCCAACGAAGTTGACCGCCCAGCTTTTGCGCCAGCCCCGCGTCTTAAGCTTCTTCCAGTGCACGACCATGCCGGCCTGCGAAAGTGTAAACGCGGTGAAGACGCCAATCGCGTAGAGCGGAAGCAAGAGCTCTAGTTCTCCCTTGAAGTAGACCACCAGCGCGGCGGCGGCTACCGAAAGGACGATGATGCCGTTGTGGAACACAAGGCGATCGCCCTGCCTTGCCAGCGACCGGGGTAAGAACCCGTCTCGGGCAATGAACGAGCAAAGCCGGGGGAAGTCTGCGTAAGCCGTGTTGGCGGCTAGGATCAGGATCAGCATCGTCGAGATCTGGACCGTGTAGAAGCCGATGCTCTGGTCGCCAAAGGAGAAGGTGGCGATCTGGGAGACCACCGTCCGGAACCCGGGATCGGTGGCCTTCAGCAGGCTGATGGAGGGCAGGTGCATCGCAACCCAGCCCACGCCAAGAAACATGGTGATCAGCAGGATCGCCATGAGGCGAAGGGTAAGCGCGGCGTTCTTCGATTCCGGAGCCTTGAAGGTCTGCACGCCGTCCGACACGGCTTCGATTCCGGTAAGCGCGGTACACCCAGCGGCGAAGGCTCGAAGCACGATGAACCAGGCTGCGTAGCTCGCCTCGCTTCCAAAGTGCTTCGGGTCCGCCGTAACCGTTGGGAACTCCGCGCCTCCTCCGGTTAGGATGCGATAGGCGCCCGCCACGAGCATCGTGATGATGGCGACCACGAATCCGTAGGTCGGTATGGCGAACAGCGTCCCAGACTCCCGGACACCCCTAAGGTTCGCCCACCCCACGATGAGGATGAAAAAGAGCGACAACTCCACCAGATGGCCATGGAGAATCGGAAATGCGGAGACGAGCGCCGCGGTACCGGCCGAGATCGAGACCGCCACGGTCAGGATGTAGTCGATGAGCAGGGCTGCGCCGGCCGTCAGCCCGTACGGTACGAACCCGAGGTTGTCGCTCGCAACAATGTACGAGCCGCCCCCCTGAGGGTAGGCGTGAATCGTTTGCGTGTAGCTGATCGCGATGATCACGATCAGACCCGCGATCGCCATCGAAATCGGCCATTGCCAGTTCAGCGGACCCAGGTTGCTCTGGGTCGCGAAGAGAATGAGGACGGCAAGGATCGCCTCGGTAGCGTACGCAACCGACGACAGCGAGTCGGAGGAGAAAACCGCGAGCCCTACGACCGGGCCGAGGCGCTCGTGGTGGGCCTGCGAGGAAGCGATCGGCGCGCCAAAGAGCCGATGCCGGATCTTCTCACTAAGGCTCCTGGGTTTGGACGGATCAATCATGGAGCCGGTCGGCGATGACCGGCCCAGATGATAGCACCTCGGGCTCCGGCGGACGTCCAAGGCGACGAGGCGAGCCTAGTCCAGGAAGTACCGCACGTTCGCAACCACAACGTTCTTCCGAGCGCCCAGGGCTCGCTTAAGCTGCTGGGCAACGTTCTCCTGGAGGAGCTTGTGCAAGACGTTCTTGGCTACGCCTTCCGCCACGATCACCGTGATCATCTGGTTTGGGTTCTCCTCCATCAGCTCGTCCACGTAGTCCAAGACCGGGCGGATTAAGGATCGGTACGGCGTACTCAGCACCACCAGAGGCACGTCGCCCGCAAAGCGGTCCCACATCCGCTTGGTTTCCTGCAGGGATTTCTCGTTGATCGAAACGTGGACGCCGGTTGCGTGGTCGAGGCCGGTCAACTTTGCGTACTTCAGTGCCGCCAGGATGCCCTGGTGGACGCGAGGTACGAGGAGGAGCGCGGTGTGGGTCGACGGGCCTCCCGAGGTTTCGGTTGCCGAGGTGACCTCGAGTTGCTTGTTGACATAGGTGTAGCGGTTCTTCACCCACACAAAGGAGCCATAGATCATTGGGATGAGCACGAGCACCAGCCAGGCGCCCTCGCTGAACTTGGTGTAGGCGATGATGATGAGCACCGCGAGGCTAAGGACTGCACCCACGAAATTGACCACGAGACTTCGTTGCCAGCCCTTTGAGTGGTGCCTCCGCCAGTGGACCACCATCCCCGCCTGGCTCAGGGTGAACGCCGTAAAGACGCCCACCGCGTACAGCGGCAACAGGTGCTCAAGCGCGCCCTGGAAGTAGACCACCAACCCGACCGCCGCCACCGATAGAACGATGATCCCGTTGTGGAACACCAGCCGGTCTCCTTGGCGAGCTAAAGAGCGCGGCAGGTACCCGTCGCGGGCGATCAGCGAAGCAAGCCGAGGGAAGTCGGCGTAGGCGGTGTTCGCGGCCAGGACCAAGATCAACATGGTCGCGATCTGAACGCCGTAGAACCCGGGAGAATTGAGCCCAAACGCGAACGCAGCCACCTGCGACGAGACGGTTCGGGAGGCCGGATCGTGAGCCGGGAGTAGGTTCACCGTCGGCAGATGCAGTGCGATCCATCCCATTCCCAGGAACATCACCGCGAGCAAAATGGCCATGTTCCGAAGCGTGAGCGCGGCGTTCTTCGCCTCCGGCGGGCGAAACGCCTGAACACCGTTGCTGACCGCCTCGATACCCGTGAGCGCCGTACAACCCGCGGCGAAGGCGCGCAGGACGATGAACCACGCGGCATAGTTGGCCTCGCTTCCAAAGGTCTCGGGACTGGCCACGATCTTGGGGAATTCCACGCCCGACCCGGTCAGGACTCGGTAGCCACCCGCACCCAGCATCGCGATCATGGCCACCACGAATCCGTAGGTCGGAACGGCGAAAACCGCCCCAGACTCTCGGACTCCGCGAAGGTTCGCCCAAGCGATGATGGCGATGAAGAGGATCGAGAGGTCGATCAAGTGTCCGTGGAGAACGGGAAACGCGGAGAGCAAAGCGGCCACGCCTGCCGCCACGGACACCGCGACCGTCAAAATGTAGTCGATCAGCAGGGCGGCCCCTGCGACCAAGCCGTACGGCTGGTACCCCAGGTTCTCGCTGGCCACGATGTACGAGCCGCCCCCGGTGGGATAGGCGTGGATCGTCTGGGTGTAACTAATCGAAATGATCACGATCAGGCCCACGATCGCGAGCGAGATCGGCCATTGCCAACCCAACGGCGCCAGGTTCCCCTGAGTCGCGAACAGGATCAGAACCGCTAAGATCGCCTCGGTTGCGTACGCGACCGAGGACAATGAATCGGATGAGAAGACCGCAAGGCCAACCAGCGGCCCAAGTCGCTCGTTGTGGGCTTGCGACGTGGCGATGGGTGCCCCAAAGAGGCGGTGACGAATCTTCTCGCCAAGGCTCCGAGGCTTGGAGGGGTCGATCATTGGACGCTCGGACACTCCCACAAGGATAGCATCCTGATCTCCGTTGGCTGGCCTATGGGAGAATGAGCCATGAGGGAAACGACCTGCGACGTGCTGGTAGTCGGGGCCGGAGTCGGCGGCTGCGCGGCCGCCCTCGCGGCCGCCGAGGGCGGAGCCTCCGTCGTGCTCTCCGAGGAGTTTGCGTGGATCGGCGGCCAGCTCACGTCTCAAGCGGTCCCTCCGGACGAAAACCCTTGGATCGAGACCTACGGCGCTTCGTCTAGCTACAAGACCCTCCGAAACCGGGTCCGCGACTACTACCGTCGCAACTATCCTCTCATGCCGGTGCCGGCAAGGGAGTCCGAGCTTAACCCGGGGGGAGGCTGGGTCAGCAAGCTCTGCGCCGAGCCGAGGGTCTTCCTCGAAGCCCTGCACTCCATGCTCGCGCCGCATCTGGCATCCGGACGGATCCAGTTGCTCCAGCAGCATCGCCCGGTGTGGGTCGACGCTGACGAGGGGCGCATCCTCTCGGTGGAGCTCGCCTGCGTGCAAACCGCGCAGTTCGTCAAGGTGCACGCCCAGCAGGTAATCGACGCAACAGAAACCGGCGAACTCCTGCCCCTAAGCAATACCGCCTACGTGATCGGGGCCGAGGCGCGTAGCGAGACCGGCGAGCCGCACGCGGCCGATGTCGCCGACCCAAGAAACCAGCAAGCCGTCACCTGGTGCTTTGCCGCCGGATACGATCCCGATGGCGACCACGTCATCGAGAAGCCCCTTCAGTACGAGTCCTGGCGTCGGTTCAAGCCAGACTTCTGGCCCGGCCCTCTGATCGGCTGGGACGACCTAAATCCGGTCACGCTTCAACCCCGCCGGCTCGGCCTAATGCCCGGAGACGGCGACGTCTCCATGTTCGAGTACCGGAAGATCGTCGACCACGCCAAGTACGAACTCGGCACCATCGGCGAAAGCGTAACCCTCGTCAACTGGCCGCTCAACGACATGTTCCTTCGCCCCGTCGTGGACGTAGAGGAGGAGGAATCGGTGCGCGGGCTTGAAGAGGCTCGGCAACTCTCCCTGTGCCTGCTCTACTGGCTTCAAACCGAGGCTCCCCGGGCCGACGGGAAGCACGGATACCCGGGACTCCGGCTCCGACCCGAACTGATGGGAACGGCCGACGGACTCGCCATGGCCCCTTACATCCGCGAGTCTCGGCGGATCAAGGCCCAATACACCGTGGTCGAGCAAGACCTCAGCCCCGATTGCCGTCCGGGCGAGAAGCTCGCCGAGCGCTACCCGGACTCTGTAGGCATCGGCTACTACCGAATCGACCTCCATCCAAGCACCGGCGGAGACAACTACATCGACGTCGCCTCCTTGCCCTTCCAGATTCCGCTCCGGTCTCTGGTTCCGATTGAGACCCGGAACCTTCTCGCCGGCTGCAAGAACCTCGGGGTAACCCATATCACCAACGGCTGCTACCGGCTTCATCCCGTCGAGTGGGCAATCGGGGAGGCGGCGGGTACCTTCGCCGCCCAATGCGTCCGCCTGGGGGAGGATCCTTGGGCGGTCTGCCAGGACCCGGACCGGGTGGACCTCCTTCAGAGAACCCTCGAAGCCCGTGGCGTTCCCCTTGCCTGGCCCGAGTCCTAGCCCTGGCCATAGAGGTGGCATGGGCGGCCCGCCCATGCGTATCTCGGGCAGCTTGCCCGAGACCCGGCTCACTACGTAGCCCACAATAAGCTGTGAGCCCAGGTTCGGAACGGCTAGACGAGTGGATTCGGGCGGCAGCCTCGCGCCTCGGCGAGGCGGGAGTCGAATCTGCCCGACTCGAGGCCCAGCTCTTGGCCGCGCACGTGTTGCGCGTCGATCGTACTTGGCTCCTCGCCCACCCGGATCACGAGTTCGCCGCCCTGCCCGGCGAGTCCCTCCTTCAGAGACGTCTGGCGCAAGAGCCTCTGGCCTACATCCTGGGCCACCGCGAGTTCTTCGGGCGAGAGTTCGAGGTCGGCCCGGCGGTCCTGATCCCGCGGCCCGAGACCGAACTGCTTGTCGAATGGGCGATCGAGCAAGCCCCCAAAGGCGGGGACGTGCTGGAGATCGGCGTCGGAAGCGGATGCGTCGCGATCACCATCGCCCTGGAGAGACCCGACCTGAACGTCCTCGCCACCGAGATCTCCCCGCCCGCAGCGGAGCTCGCCCGGCGTAACGCCGAAAGGCTCGGAGCGAAGGTCCAGATCGTCCACACCGATCTGGTGAACGGCCTCGCAACCGGATTCGATCTTGCGGTCTCGAACCCTCCCTACGTGAGGCCGAGCGATCCGCTCCCTGCGGAGGTTCTGCAAGAGCCCGGTCTCGCTCTCTTCGGAGGGCCAGACGGACTCGACATCGTGCGACGTCTCGCCGTCGAGCTCAAGCGCGTCCTAAGGCCGGGCGCGCCCTTCGCGGTCGAAATCGGGGAAGGGCAAATGCCCGCCACTCAAGCGATCTTCGCGGCTCAAGGCTGGACCGTCACCGAGCCGCTCAACGACCTAGCTGGGATCGCTCGCGTGGGCACCTTCCTGGCTCCCGAACCCGACTTGGTACAATAACCGGAGCGGGAGCCTGTAGCTCAGTCGGTAGAGCATCGGCCTTTTAAGCCGTTGGTCGTGGGTTCGAGTCCCACCGGGCTCACCACCCAACCTCCCGCCCCCGCCCGGCCCCAACATGGTCGCTAGTCTCGCCCTGTTCCTCCTCTTGGCCGGCCCGGTGCGCCCCTTGGTGCTGGCCCACTACATGCCCTGGTATGCCGCCAAGCCGGTAAGTCGGGAGTGGGGTTGGCACTGGACGATGAACCACTTCGACCCCGAGAAGGTCGTTGGGAAACGCCGGTCCGTCGCCTCCAAGTTCTATCCCCTGATCGGGGCTTACGACTCCAACGATCCGGACGTTCTGGAGTGCCAGGTGCTCCTGATGAAGCTGTCTGGCATCGATGGCGTGATCATCGATTGGTACGGCCGCGAGGATGTGTACGACTACGCGCTCAACCACCGCAACACCCTCCACCTCTTGCGCTACATCCAGAAAGCCGGCCTCAAGTTCGCGATCTGCTACGAGGACCAAACGCTTCCCAACCTCATCAAGTTCGGGAAGGTGAAGGAAGGCGGCGCGGTCAAGCACGCTCAGGAACTCGTTCGATGGATGGAGGCGAACTGGTTCGCCAAGCCCAACTACGCGAAGGTGGATGGCAGGCCGATCCTCCTGGTCTTTGGGCCGCAGCACTTCAAGGGAGACGAGTGGCCGACCATCCTCCAAGGCTCGAAGGCAACACCTTTCGGCGTAATGGGACCCCACCGTTTTGGCAACGGCGGATTCGCCTGGCCCAATCCCCGCGGGGGCGAGGCAAATAGCAACGCCGACATGGCGGACTTTTACCGGCGAGCCGAGACCGTCAAGCCATTCCTCGCCGGCGCCTACCCCCGGTTCGACGCCATCTACCCGGAGGCCAAGGTCCATCCGTTCTGGGGAGCCGTGGAAGACCGAGGAGGCGCCACGTACCGGCGAACCTTCAAACAGGGCCTTGCCAGCAAGTCCCCCGTGATCCAACTCATCTCCTGGAACGACTGGGGCGAAGGCACCCAGATCGAGCCCTCCGTCGAGTTTGGCTACCGAGACCTGGAAGCTACGCAGGAACTGGTCAAAGCCGGAATCCGTCCTGCCGCAAAGTTCTCGAAGTCAGATCTGCGTCTTCCGATCAAGCTGTTTGGCCTGCGGAAGGCAGGCAAGAAAGCCGAAGCAGACCGCCTCTCCAAACAACTCTTCGCCCGCCAGACCGGACGGTAAGCCAAGCAAACGATGTCATCCCGAGGCAAGAGGGATCTACCGACGGAGCCTGGACGACACCGCGAGCAGCCCGCCGACGCGGGAGTCCCGACGGTAGTCGGGACGGGGTTGGGTGGGCAAGGCGGCGGCGGGCCTAACTCTTGATGGGCCGAATCTTGATGTTCTTGAAGGCCACCTGTCCGTGGTCCCCCTGGATCGCGATCCTGCCTTTCGTCAACTTCGCGTACTGGGGGTACTGGGCGAACTTGCTGGACTTCACCCGCTTCCAGAAGTCCTCGCTGCCTAGCTCGTACTCGTAGTATTTCACGCCGTTGATGTCGGTCTGGCAGATCTTGGGGCTTACGAGAATCCGGAGGTGGTTCCACTCGCCCGCCGGCTTGGTCGAGTCCACTTTAGACTCGTAGAGCTGGTACAGGTAGCCAGAAATCTCCACGCCCGGCTCGGCCGGGTGATCGTACAGCTGAACCTCCGGGCCGCTGTGCCAGGTGGCTTCGCCGTCGTCCGCCACGTGGAACATGATCCCGCTGTTTTGGCCCTTGCCCAGGTTGTAGTCCAGCGTTAGCTCAAACCAGTCGTACTTCTCGCTGGTCACGATGTCTCCTGCGTTGCCCGCGTCCACGATGCAGAGCGCGCCGTCCCGCACCTGCCAGCCGCTCCCGATCGTGGTGGACTTGAAGTTTTGCCAACCGGCGGTCGACTTACCGTCGAAGAGCAACTTCCAGCCCGCCCGCTGCTCGGCGGCGGTCAGGGCGTTGGGGGCTTGGAGGCAAACAAGAAGGGCAAGGGCGGCAGTCATGGGTTTAGGTGAGGTTGGGGAGGGGGCCGGCGCCGCAAAGGTCGGGATTGCCGAACTTGGTGATGCGGTGCCCAAAGCCGTGCGCGATCGACATGAGAAGTCGGTTGTGGGGAACATGCGGATACTTCAACGAGCGGCCCATCTTGAACCCAAGCCCGTTGCCCACCATCACGAACGGGATGTCCTCCAGAGTGTGGGTGTTTCCTTGGCCGAGTTCGTTGGTCCAGACGATGGTCGTGTTGTCCAGCAGTGACCCCGAGCCATCGGCCTCCTTGGTTTCGGCAAGCCGCTTGGCCAGGTAGGCAAGCTGGGTGGCGTACCACTCGTTGATCTTGGTCAGCTTCTCTTGGGCCTCGGCGTTGCTGTCCGGCTCGTGGGACAGGTCGTGCTGACCCTCCTTGATTCCCAGCCAGGTGAACCGGGCTTGGCCCACGGAGTTCGTGTACTGCATCGTGGCGACCCGGGTGGAGTCGGCCAGGAAGCTGCTGATCATCAAGTCGATCTGGAGCTTGCTGAGCTTCGGGATGTTGTCGTTGTCCCGTCGCACGCCCGGCTCGATCACCGGCACCGCATGCCCCACGTCCACCGTGCGGGCGTTCAGAATCTCTTTCTCCATCTCGCGGACCAGCGCGGTGTGCTCCTCGAGAAGCTGGCGGTCCTCTGCGCCGATCTGGGAACGGACCTTCGCAAGGTCCCCCTTCAGGTCGTCCAGAACGCTCTTCAGGGTCTCCTGATCCTTGAGCTGCCCGTAGAGCTTGCCAAACATCTGGTACGGATCGTCCACCGGAGCGACCGGCTTGTTGGGCCCACTGTAGACCATGCGAGTCCAGGTGTCCGCGTGGTCCGGAACCATCACGCCGAACTCGAGCGATCCAAAGCGGGTGCGCGTGGCCGGGTTCGCCTGCAGAACGTTGCGAATCTCCTGGTCGATCGAGAGTCCGCTCGCCCAGCCAGCCGGAGTGTCGGATCCCCCCTGGACGTTGCCCGGGAAGAGCTCGGAACCGGTCAGGAGGCAGCCGATGCCCCGCATGTGGTTGTCGCCGTCGGCTCGGACCTTGTTGGAGACGCCGCGAAGCACGAGGGTCTTGGACTTGAAAGGCTCAAGCGGAGCCAGGATGCGCTTAAAAGTGAAGTTGGCGCCCTCGCCGTCTGGCCAGAACTCGCTCGGAACGATCCCGTCCGGGCTAAAGAGGATGATCAGCCGTTGCTTCTTGGCCCCCTTGGAAGCCAGCGTAGCCAGGCTGTTCAGGTTCGAGATGAAGGGCAAGACCGCCGCGCTCAGGCTGAGGTCGGTGAGGAATTCGCGTCGAGTGCGGATGACTTTCATGGGCAAGCCCCGGTTCGGGTTGTCTGCAGTATAGAAGAGCCGGGGCCAGAAAGCCAACCTTCTGGGGCTAGGGCGCCGACCGGAGCGCCGACCCGACCGCCGACGCCGCCATCAGCTTGCGGATGTTGTAGTTGCCCGCCGCGAACTCCTTGCGAAGCCCCGGAAGCATCTTCGGCCCGTAGGCAAGCACCGGTTGCTTGGTGAGGTGCTGGAACAGCTTCTCCGCAAAGGCCGACTTGGCTTCGTCGCTGTTCGCAAGGTACTTCGCCAACTCCGTTGGCCCCGCGAACTTGACCGCCGAACCCGTGCGGTCCACGTACGAACCGCTCGAATCCACCGGCTTGCCGTTGTCCTTGTCCCGCAGCCGTCCGATCGCGTCGAACTTCTCCAGCGAGAAACCAAGCGGGTTGATCATCGCGTGGCACGAGTTGCAGGCGGCAGGCTTGGTCTGCATTTCTACCCGCTGCCGGGTGGTTAGGCTGGGATGGAGGCCCGGAGCCAGCGGAGCGAACGCTGCCGGCGGAGCCTGCAGCGTACGGCCCAAGAAGTTCCTAGCCACGAGCACTCCCCGATGGATCGGCGAACTGTTGTCCAGGTAAGCCAGCCGGGAAAGCATGTAGGGCTGGGTGAGAACTCCCGCCCGCTGGCCGCCGTCGAGCGCGACCTTCTGGAAGTCGGAGCCCGCCGGCAGGGAAGCGCCGTAGAGCTTGGCCAGTCGTCCGTTCAGATAGACGTCCGGACTCAGGATCAACTCGCGGTAGTCCGCGTTCGCGCTCCATGCCGTGTTCTCCAGGAAGATCTCTAGCGAGGATCGCAGGTCCGTGGCGGCGTGGTCGTCGAAGTCGGGATACCGCTTCGCGCTCTTGACCAAGTCCGGCACCTCGTCCACCTTCAGCCAGAGCATCAGGAATTCGCGCAGCTTGTTCCAAGCGCGAGGATCGCGCACCATGCGCTCCGCCTGCTGCGCCACCTGTTCCCGGCTCGCCAGTTGGCCCGCCGAAGCGGCTTGCAGGAGGGCCGGATCCGGAACGGTGTCCCAGAGGGCGAACGAGAGTTGCGAGGCCGCCAGGTAGCCGTCGCCCGCGCCGATCTCCCGGTAAAGGAATCGCGGAGACTTGAGCGCCAGGATCACGCTTCGCTTGACCGCCAGCTCAACCGTCGAAGCCGCCTCGAACTGGCGGTCGATGTACAGCTTCTGGGTCTCCGGAGTCAGTGGCTTGCGGAACGCCCGCTCCACGAAGCTGCGGCAATAGGCGCGCGCCTTGTCCTTGCGGTCCCCGGCTCCGTCGTTCGTGCCCGCGAGGGAGTTCAGGTTCTTGGCGATGTACGAAGAAGCCTCCAGCGCCGCGGTGGTGGTGGCCTCGTCCCAGGCCTTGGAGACGCTGTTCCCGCGCTCGTAGCCGATGCTGCGGTCGTCCGCCGGGAACGGATTGGCGACCACGTAGGTGGGTGGAGACCAGGCCGGCAGAAGGTTCCGCACCGGGATCGGCTCCTGGGCCAAACGCGGCCGCTTCCAGCAAAGCTCGATGAACGCCGGCAGTTGAGGCTTGGGCTTCTTCTTGTCGTCCACGCCCTGGTTTGCCTTGGAGAACTCCAGCCGAACTGGGTAAGCGCGGCCGCCCAGCAGGGTCATGCTGCCGCGAAACTCCTCATCCTTCCCAGACTTCACCCAAGCGTCGATAAACGGCCTGGTCTGCCCGTTCAGCCAGAAGCGGACGGCGTGGTCCGACCGGACCACGAACTCGTACTCGCCGGTCTCCGGCGCCAGGAGGCTCCCTGTCCACACAATCGAGAAGCCGGTGTCGTCGAAGCCCTCGGGGGTCGGGGTCCCGGTGCCGAAGTTGAACTTGACCACCGGGTCCAGCCGCTGGATCACCCGGTTCTTGCCGTCGAAGTAGCGGCCCTTGAAATACTCTGCTTTCAATCCTCGCTCGGCCACCTGAGGGACGGTGGGCTGGAACCCCCCAACGAGGTCCGCCACCGCATTCCTGAACTGCCGCACCGTCAGCCGGGCCAACGAGACCCGAGCCGGGCGGTTTCGCTCTTGAGCCAGCGGGGAGTAGAACTCGGAGTGGACGAAGGCGGCGACCGCCGCCGCTTCCGGAGCCGCGCACGGCGCGCCCGGAGGCATCGTCTTCCCGATGAACTTCGCGAGCTCAGATACCGAGCGGTCGCCCACCAAGGGCTTGCGGTATCCCGCGCCGCCCTGGCCCTTGTCGCCGTGACAGGGTGCGCACTTGGACGCGAAAGCCTTCCGCCCGTCCACCGCCTTGGCCGCCACCTTCGCCCCAGTCTTCGCTGCGGGCTTTGATTTGGCCTGCGGAGACTTCTGAGGCGGCAACGCGATCGCCACCACAAGCAAAAGCGCGCAACTACCGAACGCGTAGGATCGAGTCCCGGGGATCAGCTTTCTCATCCTCTTCTGTAGGTTGAAGTATCTACCATCCCCAGACTAACCAGTAGCTTTCAGCCCAAAAACTCCGGTCACCGTCGTCTCTTTCGGAAGCAAGCTCCGACGTTAGCGCGATAGCTCCAGCGTCGCCACCGACTCCGCCGGCAGCTTGACCGAGACCCCCTTCGCGCCCACCACCGCCAGAATGTCGGTGGGGTTCTGGAAGTTCCGCGCGTCCCGCAGATAGCCCTTGGCCGAACGAGCCGCAAACCCCTTCAGCGAAACGGTCATGGCGCGGTCGCTTCCTGTCTTGTTGATCAAAACCACCGTCATCCGCCGCGGGTTCTTGGAGTCCAAAGCCGCGTACACCGAGGCCGCCGAGGGATCGACGCCCGACACCGACAGCCCCTGGTCCCCGAAATTCCGGGTCCCCCCGTCGAAGTTCCGGAAAACGCGGAAGCCGCCCACCACCGCCGGGCGGTTCGCCTCGATTCCCCAGTGACACGCGGCAAACACGCCATACCGGCCGAACGAGCCCAGAACATCGGCCTGGGCCAGGAGCCCGCTCACGTGCGATCCTCCGCCAAAGTCGTACTCGGTGATCGCCAGCTTGGTGCCCGGGTACTGCGTCCGAATCTGCTTCTGCACGCCCGGCAGCAGCACGATCGGCTTGTTTCCAAGGTTGCGGGCGATCCAGCTGTCCTCCACGTAGGTGGGATCCCAGAGCGAGCGCGGCGCCTGGATGCGCGCCTTGAACGTGCCCGGCCCCTCCTTCCCGTTGTTGAGGGTGATGCGGATCCCGTCGCCGTACGCTTCCGGATACCAGTGGATGTCCAGCACGTCCAAAAGCCGCTTGCCCGCCCTCTCCGCCTTTCGCATGGCGGCAAGATAGACGTCCAAGAAATCGCGCCCCTTGGCGTCGGGCGCGTTCTGGAAGTTCCGAAAACCCTGCCACCCGTAGTTCGCCGGCCCGAAAGTCAGGCCCTTGGGCGAGACGGCTTTGATCCCGGTCGCGAACTCGATGTTGTTGGCGATGACCTGGGCATAGGTGGGGTTCTTAGGCCAAACCCGCTGGTGCGTGCTGCCCCAAAGGTCCGGCTCATTGTCCAGCGAGTACCAAAGCGGAGTCTTGGGCGAGCGAATCTTCTCTAGGTAGGCCACGCATTCGTCCTGGTAGACCGCCTTGTCCTTGAGGTCGGGCGGGTACTGGTACTTTCCTCCGGGCTTCCTGGCGTAAGACCGGTTGAAGCGGACCTCCAAGTAGTTAGGCGTCTTGTTGACGTCGTCGTCCGGACCCTTGTCCGCGCTCACGCGGCCCATCGTCGGGATCGTAAGCAGTGGGATCGCACCGTGAGCCTGGGCACCCTTCAGGAACGTGGCCATCGTCAAGCCGGGAACGTCGCTCGAGCCCATGTAGCCATCGTTCTGATGCCGGTAGTCGTGGCCCGCATTGCTGGCGTTGTTCTCCCAGTTGTAGGCCGACATCCGGTTCCCGCCGAGCCGCGATACCGTGAAGATGGCCGGAAGGCGGTTCCAGTCGGGGAAGTTGGCGCCGTAGATGTAGGGCGAGATCGGGGTTCGCTTCGTGGCGTCCACCACGATCGGGGTCTGAAGCGTGGCCGAGAGGGTGAGGAACGCGTAGATCATCATCGAACTAGCTCTATGCTACCGCTAGGTTAGCAGCGCATGGAACCCCGAGTTCCATGCCTGATGTACGCTTCGCGCCATGGCAGAAACCTATCGTGCCGGCGTCCTCCGCGGACCCAAGGACCTCGCGATCCTGGACATTCCGGTCTGGAACCTGGAGGACTATGGCGACGACGACCTGATGCTGATCGAGGTGGGCGCCTGCGGCGTCTGTGGCTCGGACTTTCGCTACTTCCTGGGCGAGAACCCCTGGGCCCAGCACACCCTCGGGCGGTTCATGCCGAACCCGCCCAACATCGTCCTCGGCCACGAATACGCCGGCACCGTGGTGCGAGTTCGGAGCAAGGAGAACGAAGCCTGGCTAGGCAAGCGGGTCGCCCCCATCTGCTCCAAGGTCTGCGGAATCTGCCCGGATTGCCGAGAGGGCCGCGAGCACCTCTGCGCCAACACCGTCCACATGGGCCACGGCCAAGGCTGGGGCGACCGAGCCTTCTATCCCGGCGCCTACGGCCGATACACCTTGGCGTGGGGCCGCGAGTGCTTCGAGATCCCCGCCCACGTCTCCGATGCCGAAGCCGCCATGATGGACATCCTCGCCGTCTGCGCCCACGTGGCCCGAATGGGCAACGTCACGCCTGGAAGGCCAGTCCTCTGCATTGGCGCGGGCCCCGCCGGCAACGGCATCGCCCAAGCCGCCCTGGCGATGGGAGCCAGCGAAGCCGTGCTGATCGATCCGCTCGAATCCGCGCGCGACATCGCGCGCCAACAGGGCATCGGCCAGGCTCTGGCACCCGAAGAGTTCGTTCCAGACCGCCAGTTCGGCTCCGTCTTCGACACCGTCGGCACCGCCCAAACCTTCGATCTAGCTCTCAGGGTGCTGGGCAAGGGCGGAACCCTCGCCTGCATCGCCGTCCACGACGAGGCGTTCCCGCTCAACGTGATGCTCCTCGGCGCGGAGCGCCGGATCACGACCTCCTGCAACTTCGAGCGTCGGGACTTCGAGCAGGCCCTCGCCTGGCTGGCGTCCGGCCAGATGGCCGTGAAGGACTGGCTTACACCGATCTCCCTAGACGACCTTCCCGCGCGCTTTGCCGAAGCTACCAGCCCCGGCGGGAAGACCGCGTTCAAGCTTTTGGTAGACCCGAAGCTCTAGGCCAGATTCTTGGTGCGCCTTCTTCTGTTTGAACGCGGTCGCGGGACGGGGCGATAAGGTCCTATGGCGGCGTGGTTGCAGGCCTGAAGCATCGGTCTCGTCTCAAAGCAAATGTGATGAATTCATCAGAAATGCCGCGACGAAGGGCAGTTCTCAGTAGGGTCGAACTAAGAACTGACTGAAACATCAGAAATCTGTGAAAATCGGCACACAGTTGACCTCAAGCGCGAAAGATCTGATTAAACTATCAGAATGAGTGCGCGAGTATTGGAGATTGGTCAAGCGATCGAACGCTCCCGAAAGCTGCTGGGGCTAACCCAGGTGGAGCTTGCCGAGGTCGCGGGCATCTCGTACCGGCCCGTGTACCAGATCGAGAGCGGCAGGTCGATCCGCCTTGAATCTCTGGTGGCCCTCTGCGATGCCCTTGGGCTCAAGATCTCGCTGACGTCGATGGGAGGAGTTTCCCCTGACTGATCCAAAGGTCTCTGCCACCCTGGAAGTGCGCCAGAACCGCGCTCGGGTAGGAACGCTCACGCGCACCAAGGATGGCTGCGCGTTCGAGTACACGCCCGACTTCCTCGCCACGGGATCGCCGCCGATCGCCCGACATCTGCCTCTCCAAGGCGTGTTTGTGTTTGGGCCCGCCAACTTGCCCGCCTATTTCGCGGGTCTGCTTCCGGAAGGGGTGATCCAAGACGCCATCGTTCGTCGGTTTCGCCTTAGCCGCGACGACCTGTTTAGCCAATTGGCCCTCGCTGGCCGGGATGCCGTCGGAGACATAACCGTAGTCGACCCTTCGGCCCCACCGCCTACGTCGTCGACATCTTCCTCGGACGCGAGAAAGGCGCTCGAGGCTGCCTTGAGGGATGGCGACTTCCACCAGCTTGGACTGATCAGCGGAGTCCAGCCCAAAGTCTCCATCGGACAGTTGGTCGCCGCCCATCGCGGCGAGTCGGCCATCGTGAAGATCGAGCCAGAGCGCTTCCCCGGGCTTCTCCAGAACGAGCAATACTTCATGGACCTGGCCAGGAGAGCTGGCCTCCGAGTCCCAAGAGTGCGGCTCGAGGACGGAGCTCTTGTCGTCACCCGATTCGATCGCGAGCCGGTTAAGGGCCAACTGCCGAGGCAAATTCACGTGGAAGACGCCCTGCAGGTTCTTGATCGCTACCCGATGGCCAAGTACAGCCTGGACTATGTCGAGATCCTGGAAGCCGCCGTAGGACTAGGAGTCGGAAAGGCGGTTCTGCTGGACCTCCTGCGGCTGTATGCCTTCAGCTACCTGATCGGAAACGGCGATCTCCATGCCAAGAACGTCAGTTTCGAGTTCCGCCCGGAGAGCGGGTGGAGCAGTACCCCGGCCTACGACCTTGTGTGCACGCTCCCGTACTTCCAGGACGACCCCTTTGGCCGAAGCATGGCCCTCCCCATGGATGAGCAAGTCGGCGACTTTCGGCCCGCCGACCTGTGCAGGGTGGGAAACCGCTTTGGCCTGCCGCAGAAGGCGGTGGAAGCGATGTTGCGGCGTACGCTCAAGGGGATAGAGGTCGGCCTGCAGACGGCCGATCCGCCGATACCCGCATCTGCTCTGCACTTGATTCAAGCCCGCACTTCCGAATTGGAGCCCTAGCCAGTTCACGGCTGAACGGACCACCGGCGGACCCGCAACCGTATACTCAAGGTAAGGATGTACCAACCCGCCCTGCCCCCCGAGTACGCCGAACTGACCGAGGAGCAAGCCTCCGAGCGTATCCGCGCCGCGAAGGCCAAGCTGGGCTCGCGCCTCGTGATCCTGGGCCATCACTATCAGCGAGACGAGATCATCGTCCACGCCGACTACCGCGGCGACAGCTACAAACTCGCCAAAGACGCCAACCGCCACCCCGAGGCCGACTACATCGTCTTCTGCGGCGTCCACTTCATGGCGGAGTCGGCCGACATCCTCACCGCCGACCACCAGCAGGTGATCCTCCCCGACCTCAACGCCGGCTGCTCCATGGCCGACATGGCCGACCTCGAGGAGGTCGAAGAGGCCTGGGACACCCTGGCCCGCACCACCGACATCTCCAAGGTGGTGCCCATCACCTACATGAACTCCTCGGCCGCCCTGAAGGCGTTCGTGGGCGAGCACGGCGGGCTCGTGTGCACCTCGAGCAACGCGGACAAGGCGTTCGACTGGGCGTTCGCCCGGGGCAAGAAGATCCTTTTCTTTCCCGACCAGCATCTCGGCAGAAACACAGGATGGGACAAGGGGATCCCGCTCGACCGGATGGTCCTCTGGAACTGGCGCATGCCCAACGGGGGCCTCACGGCCGAGCAGTTGGAGCGGGCACAGGTCATTCTCTGGCAGGGCCATTGCAGCACCCACCAGCGTTTCACGGTGGATCAGATCGAGAAGGCGCGCCGCGAATACCCGGATGTTCAGGTGATTGTCCACCCGGAATGCCGCTGGGAGACCGTGCAGGCCGCGGACTTCAACGGATCGACGGAGAAGATCCTGACGACGATCAACAACGCTCCAGCCGGGACGACATGGGCGGTGGGCACGGAGATCAACCTGGTCAATCGCATTGCCCAGGAGAACCCGGACAAGACTGTCTTCTGCCTCGACCCCGTGGTGTGCCCTTGCAGCACGATGTATCGCATCCACCCGGCTTACGTCTGCTGGGTACTTGAAGGGCTGGCGGCAGGACACGTGGTGAACGAAGTACGTGTCGACTCCGAAACCCGGAAGTGGGCGCTGGTGGCGCTGGAGCGGATGCTGGACCTGCAGAAGTAGACGAGCGTCAGTTTCCCCGGCCCAGCGCCTCCCACTTCTGGCGGTTGTGCTCAGCCACCTCTTCACGCGTGCGCCCGAGCAGGTCATCCAGCACTTCGGCGAGGTGTGCGACGCGGTCGGCGGCAGGTTCGATCTCAAGAAGACGCTGCTTCGCGAGTTCGTCGACCTGGATCCACGGCGCGAGAAAGTCGACGAGTTCCTGTGGCCGCTGCGGTAGCTGCATTCCCCGGGCCCACTGGTCGGTCAACGAGAGGGCCATGCGGAAGTAGGCGGGGAACGTCGTTCGCACAGTCTCCACGGCGGCGGAGAGTCGAGCGTCCCTGAGGTCGCCGGCATCTTCGTCGAT
>JBGSIJ010000010.1:0-20198 GCA_041742595.1 Fimbriimonadaceae bacterium
GTGACGTTCATGGAGCACGACTTGGGCTACATCGACTTGGAGGAGAGGTCGATCCAACCCCTGGAAAACCCGTTCGCGGCCGTCAAGGTGTAACCTATGTCTCCGGAACGTTCTGTAACCCATGTGTCCGGTATGGACACAGAAGGGAAGTGGTAGCGGCGAGAGGACTTGAACCTCCGACACCACGGGTATGAACCGTGTGCTCTAACCAACTGAGCTACGCCGCCTCGACCCCTTGATTATGGTCCAATGGCCCGCCCTGGCACAAGGGCGGGCGGCGGATCGGTATCCTCGGCAGATGCTCCTCACCCTCGCTTTGCTCGTTCTTGGGTCCTTCAGAGACTCGGATAGCGAACTTGTGGCGAGGGTCGATGCACTCGCGCAGAAGCGCGACGTTGCCGCGATTCAGGCCCTTCTGCCGGAGTCCGAAACGCTAGGGCGTCAGCACCTCTCGGTTCTCCGGACGGGCGGCGCTTACGGGACAGGGAGGTACGGCTGGCGAGCGGTACCCCTAAACGATCCGGACGGCGCTCGATACCTTGTCCTGACCACCCGCATCACGAGCGAAGACGTCGGGGAACTCATCTTCGAGGTGCGCGGGGGCAAGATCGCACGGTACCTGGCGGAGGCCAACCCGGGAGGCTGGCGTATCCTGAACCACAAGATCCGCCTCCAGTTCGACCTGCCCAAGAAGGTTGCCAAGCTGGAGGACCAGATCAATGTGCAGATTCCTGGGCGGACCGACCGTCCGCTCATGCTGCGGTTCTCGCCCAACTACAAGGTGAGCGCCGCGACCTCGAAGGGCCGACCGTTCCGATTTGTCCAGGCTGGGGGGACGGTGCTCTTGCCCGATGCGGCCAACTCGACGGGGCAGCTCAACGTGACCCTCAAGTACGAAGGCGTCGTCGACCAACCTGGCTACGCGGGCGGGATCGTGGCGGATGAGGCGAGCCTGGTCAACGACTACTGGTACCCGATGGTGGGCCGGCTTCCTTCGGCGCACTCGCTAGAAGTTCGGGGACCTAAGGATTGGGTGGCGGTAGGCCAGGGCGTAAGGGTGGCCGAGAGCGTTGTCGGGGAGGAGAAGGTCACCCGATTCCAGATGGACCTGCCCGTCGTCTACTTCAGCTTCGCCCTGGGCAAGTATCGGACGGCCTCGAGGAAGATCGGCGAGAACACCTACAACGTCTGGTCCACCCGACTCGAACCCGAGGAGATGGACGATCAGATTCAGTTCATGGACGGCGTCCACCGGTTTTACGAGGACGCTTTTGGCCTTGACCACTTCCAGGGATTTGGCGCCTTGGTGTCCAAGCCCTACGGCGGCGGCGCGCTGGAGGCCTACAGCTTCGCGACTTACGGCGAGGGCTGGCTTCCGGATGAGGACGCACACGAGCCTGCCCACACGTGGTGGGGCGGGCAGATCAACAACACCTACCTTTCCAGCTTCTGGAACGAGAGCTTTGCGGTGTTCAGCGAGGGGCTCTTCGCCCGCAACGCACCGATCGGAAACAAGGCCGAGCGAAAGCTCGCGTTTGTTCAGACGCCGAATATCGATCCAGGATGGGAGCAGGTCGCCGTTGCAGACGGATCGGCCTTTGCCGGTCCGATCGCCAGTTCTCTTGGGTACGGAAAGGGCGGGCTGATCCTTCAAATGTTGGAGTCCTGGGTTGGACCGGAGGCAATGCTGCGCGCTCTGCGCGCCTGGCTCAATTTGCATCCCCACATGCAGGCGGGCGACTGGGATGGTTTTGAGCAGCGATTCACGGAGGTCAACGGGATCGTTTGGAAGCGGTTCTTCGACGACTGGGTGCGCCGTCCCGGGTTCCTCAAGCTGTCGGCGAGCGACGTGAAGTATGCCTCCGGGGCCGTCACCGGGCGGCTCAAGCAGGAAGGAAAGCCCTACTTTGGCTATGCCGAGGTGCTCCTCCAGTTCTCGGATGGCAAGCGCCAACTTGCCAAGGTCGACCTTCTCCAGCCGACCTTCCGGATCCCGACCAGCCGGAAGCCAACCTTGGTTAGCGTGGACCCCTTCCTGCGGTTGGTTCGGCAGATCGCCCCGTCCGAGCTTCCGGATTCGTTCGACCGCCTAACGTCCTCGTTCCGCGTCTACCGCGATCCGAAGCAACCCGAGGAGCTTCCGACGCTCGACCGCAAGTCGCTGGGCAAGTTGCCCGCCGATCTGGACAAGGTGCTCCTGGTTGGACGCCCATCGACTCTTCCGGCCTTGGGAACCCTCTGCGCAAAGGTGGGGTTCAAAGTCGCGGGAGATTGGCTTGAGTACAGGGGGACCCGCATCGATTTGAGGAAGAACGGAGCGGTGGCGATCGTTCCGCTTGGAGGGGGTAAGCAGTGTGCAATCGCGCTAGGGGCTCCCCGCTATGCGCCCCGAACCGGGCGTGCGAAGGTCGCGCTCGTAGACGAGCTCGGACGCTTCCTGCGGGGCCATACCGAACCGAAGACCAAGGGTGCCCTCACGTTTAGGCTGTAGGTTCCTCGGCTTCGTCGTTCAAGTACCAGCGACCCGCATGCCGGTCATTGAAGTTGCGGACGTCGCCGTGGGAGCGGGCGTCCTCCATCGCAGAGAAGTCGAGGTTGGCGATCGCGAGGCCCTCGTCACCCAGGGCGGTCTCGCTCAGGATCGCCGATTCGGGGAAGGGAAGGACGCTTGGCGCGAGGACGGCGGCCGAGCCGTAGGTCGAGGGTACGGGCTCCCGGCCCAGGTCGCCCACCAGCGATGAGTGGATCACGAAGTACTGGTTCTCGATGGCGCGGGCGAGGCAGGACCAGCGGACCCGCTGGAAGCCGTGTCGGGTTTCCGTGTAGGCCGGCACGCAGTGAACGTGGACTCCCGCTTCCGCAAGTGCGCGGCCCGCTTCCGGAAACTCGCTGTCGTAGCAGACGGTGACGCCGATGCGGGGCCGATGCGGCTTGACGAGGCCAGAGCCTGGAACGAGTCGCCAGACCTCACGCTCGTAGGTGGTTAGGTTGTTCTTGGTGCCAAACCGCAACGGTTGGTGAGGCTCGGCAACGACGGTGGCGTTCACGATCCCGTCGAACTGTCGGCGGAAGTACGAGCCCCCAACCAGGATCATGCCACTGGAATCGGCGATCCGGACGAACCACTCGTCAAGCGCCTTTTGGTACTGAACCAGGTATTCGGGAACATCCACTTCGCGGAGCTTCGGCTCCAAGTGGAGGAGTTCTAGCACGTAGAGTTCGGGAAGAACCAGCAGGTCCACGTCCGCGTCGTGGGCCGCCTCTACAAGGTCGTAGAGATGCCCAAAGAACTGGCTGTCGCCCTTGATCGGGCGGATCTTGAACGTCGATGCCGCTACCCTCACGCCGTCCACTCCAGAAGGGCCGCTGCGTGCCCAGATTCCTCGTCCACCATATAATTCTGTATGACGCCGAGGAAGCGGAGCCCAATTCTGAGCAAGGGAGTCAGGGTGCGATCCGAGATTTGGCCATTCGCAACCGCAACGGCATACTCTTCGGGGGAGTCGGAAGGGTGGTTGGCAAAACCAGGCAGCCGGCAGGCGGTGCCATACCGGGCGAGAGCAAGCCGCTCCACCAGGGCGAAGCGTTCTTGATAGAGAAGGCGGGCAAGTCCGCGCCCGCGCCAGTCCGGATGCACGCTGATGTCCAGGCCATAGAGCGTGGTTCCGGCGGGATCCAAGTTGTCGAGGAAAGGCCCCCCGACCGTCGAGTCCCAACTTTCGTGCGCCTTCCAGGCTTCCTCAGAGATTCGGGTGTTGCTGGCGGATGCCACGACCTGGCCCTCGGAAAAAGCGACGAACTGGCCAGCCGGAAAGAGTTCGAGATGGCGGCTTAGGTGTTCAGCCTTCCAGAGGAGTTCGTCCAGAAACGGAGGAGGAAAGCACGCGCGCTGCAACCGCACCGCCCCTTCTACGTGGGCGGGCGACATCGGAAGGACTTCAACTTTCACAGACCGATGCCGAGGACCTCGAGGATTCGCTGGAGGTCGTCGTCCGAGAAGTAGTCGATCACCAGCTTGCCACCCTTGGCCGCGGGCTGGAGCTTCACGGGGGCAGCAAGGTACGCGCTCAGGGCGTCTTGTAGGGCGCCGAGATTGGCATCGATGTCCCCCTGCTTTGCCTTGGCGGCCGGGCTCGCGTCCGGTGCGGTTTGCTTCGTGGCTTGCGCAAGGCGCTCGGTCTCTTTCGTGCTGAGGCCTTTCGCCACGACGAGGTCGAAGATGGCCAGCAAGCGGTCCGGTTCTTCGATGGCGAGAAGGGCTTTGGCGTGGCCCTCGGTAATGGCCCCGGAATCCAGGGCGTCCAGAACGCGCGGGGGGAGCCGGAGAAGCCGTAGCGAGTTGGCGATCGCCGAGCGGCTCTTGCCCACCCGGCGGGCTACCTCCTCTTGGGTGAGCTCGAACTCCTCCAGGAGCATCTTGAACGCGCGAGCGGATTCAAGCGGGCCGATGTCTTCCCGCTGGATGTTCTCAATGAGGGCCAGTTCGAGCGAATCCTGGTGCGAGGCAGACCGGATCACGACCGGCACGGACTCAAGCCCGGCCAGCTTTGCGGCACGGCATCGGCGTTCGCCGGCGATCAACTCGTAGCGGTCCTCGCCGACCGGGCGCACCGCGATCGGCTGGAGGACGCCGTGCTGGCGGATGGAATCCGCGAGTTCGCGAAGAGCCTCGTCCTCGAACTTGGTGCGGGGTTGCCGCTTGTTGGGAACGATCTGGCTGAGCGGAATCTCGGACGGACCGCCGTCGAACTGCTCGGCGATCAGTTGAGAGAGCCCTTTTCCTAAGCTGCGGCGCATTCGCGAATCACCTCGTCCACAAGATCAAGATAGGCTCCGGCGCCCCTCGAGGAGGGGAAGACGGAGATGGCAGGCGCGCCGAAGCTGGGCGCCTCGCTGAGGCGGATGTTGCGCGGGATGACGACCTCGGAGACTTTGTCGCCGAAGAACTCTCGTACCTCCTGGGCAACCTGAGTGGTGGAGCGGCTTCGCCCGTCGTACATCGTGAGCAGTACCTTCGCAACCTTGAGCCGGGGGTTCATTCGCTTGCGCACCGCCTCGATCGTCTTCATCAGCTGGCTGAGGCCTTCAAGGCTAAAGAACTCGCACTGCATGGGGACGAGTACCGCGTCCGACGCGGCAAGCACGTTCAGAGTGAGCAGGCCGAGGCTGGGTGGGGCGTCCAGAACTATCCAGTCGTAGCGATCGTGCACGGTCTTGAGGAGATCGTCCAACAGCATCTCGCGGCCCACCACGTTGCCGAAGGCGCCCTCGGCTCCTGCGAGGTCCAGGGTAGCGGGAATGAGGTCCAATCCTGCGAAGACGGGCACCGGCTCCAGCGTGGGCGTGCCTTCTTCGGTGGCGGAGGCCAGGGCTTCGAACAGTGTGGCCTTCAGGGCCCGTTTGTCAATCCCAAGCCCGGTCGTTGCGTTGCCCTGCGGGTCGCAGTCCACCAACAAAACGCGCTGGCCGCGCGCCGCCAAGCCTGCGGCCAGGTTGACCGCGGTCGTGGTCTTTCCCACGCCACCTTTCTGATTGACAACCCCCAAAACCGGCACGGTTCATTGTGGCGCATGCGCCGGTCTGGGGGGCAGGGGTTGTCTAGGGCGTCTCGGCCTTTCCGCTGGCGGAGGAGCGGATCGCCGCGTCGAGGATGCGGCAGGCGTCCGCCGAGATCTCGGAGTTGAGGATGCCCTCCGGTTGGGTGCCGGTCTTGATGCAGTGGAGGAAGTACTCGGCGGGTCCGCCGATCTCCAGCGCCGGTGCGTCGATTTCGGACTTGTCGTTCCATCCCTTGCTGGTGACGACCTTGTTGCCGTTGACCGCCAGGGTGCCTTCCTTTCCGCTCAGGACGGGGTTCGCCGAGGCGTCGTCGCCCTTGGTCGCCCACGTGGACTCAAGGTAGGCGTGCGCGTGCGGGTACTTGAGGACGATGACGGCGTGGTCGTCGCACACGTCGTAGTCCTTCGTCAGGTTCCCCCGGAAGCAGAACACCGACTCCGGCATTCCGAGGATCCATCGCGCCAGCGCGGCTCCGTAGGATCCGAAGTCGGCAATCGATCCGCCGCCGTTGAGCTTCTCGTCGTAGAGCCAACCCACGAAGTACTCGTCGCAGCCGATCTCGCGCGGACCGTTGTGCCCGTTGCGGTAGCGCAGATAGAACAGATCTCCGACCTCGCCGGAGTTCGCTTGGCCGACGGCCTCATGGAGCCCGGCGCTCCAGGCGAGGGGCCAGTTGATCATTAGGAGTTTGCCACTTGCCTTCGCAGCGGCAAGCATGCGGTCAGCGTCGGCCGCGTTCGCGGCCATTGCCTTCTCGACCATGCAGGGAATGCCCTTGTTCAGGGCCGCGATGGCGATCTCGGTGGACTCGACGTTGTTGCTGGTCACGACGAGAGCATCGAACGTCTCCTTGTCCAGCATCTCGCGCCAGTCGGTGTACTTGCGGTCGAACCCGTTTACGCCATCCAAAAGGGGAGTGTGGTCCGAGACGGCGACGAGGTGCGCTCCTTCCACTTTCTTCCACGACTCAATCAATCCGCCAACGTGCCCGTGGGTGAGGCCGGCTACTCCCACTCGAATGGTCTGAGACATATCGCGCGAGGTTTACCCGTGTTCTGGTGGCGAGGCGTGTCGTGGTTGGCAAGGACAGGGCGGTACGCTCCGAGTTCATGGCTTCTGGGGGAATCGCAGTGAAGAAGGTGTGCGTGATCGGGGCGGGCACGATGGGAGGCGGGATCGCCGCCCACTTGGCCAATCTGGGATTCGAGGTTTCGCTTCTCGATCGCGACCGCGAGTCGGCGGCGAAGGGTTTCGACCGTGCGAACAACGCCAAGCCTCCACACTTCTTGACGGGGAACGTGGCCACGAGCGTGACCGTCTCCGGACTTCGCGACGGCTACGCCTACCTTCGCGACGCGGATTGGGTTTGCGAGGCGATCTTCGAGAACCTGGAAGCAAAGCAGGCGCTCTACACGGAAATCGTGGGCATCCTCAAGCCCGGCGCCATCCTCACGACCAATACCAGCGGACTGGAGATCGGAATACTCGGCGCGGGGCTGCCGGCGGACCTAAAGCGAACCTTCGTTGGAACGCATTTCTTTAACCCACCCCGCTATTTGAAGCTGCTGGAGCTGATCCCGACCGCCGACACGGACCCCATCGCACTCGCCCAGATCTCGGACTTTCTAGAGGACAAGGTGGGGCGTCGGGTGGTACCGGCCAAGGACACCCCCGGTTTCATTGCCAACCGATTCGGCATGTGGTCGATGTTCCATGCAATCCACTGCACGGAACGACTTAGCCTGAGCGTGGAGCAGGTCGACGCCATCACCGGCCCTTTCCTGGGCCGGCCCCGAAGCGCGAGCTTCCGCCTGAACGACCTTGTGGGGTTGGACGTGATGGCGGACATCGCCAAGAACCTCCTTGCCCGGTGCTCCAACGATCCGCAGATCAAGTTCCTGGGCTTGCCGTCGTCGCTTGCGTTTCTGCTCGAAAAGGGCTGGATCGGCGAGAAGGTCAGGCAGGGCTACTACCGGCGGGAAGGCGAGCAGTTCCTAACCTTCGACCTCACCACTCGCGCCTATCGGGAGCGTCAGGAAGCCAACCTTCCGACCCTGAACGAGTTGGCCAAACTTCCGCTCGGTCAGCGGATTGCGAAAGCTCTCGACCAGCGTGACGAGGTCGGCGAGTATCTTCGCCTTCACCTTGTGCCCACCCTGCAGTACGCCTACTCGATCCGCGAGGAGATCAGCCACAACGTAGACGACTTTGATCGCGTTATGCGGTGGGGATTCGGATGGGAGATGGGCCCGTTCGAGATGATCGATGCGATCGGGCACGAGAAGTTGGGGATTCCGGGACGGGCGTTCTACGACTCGGGCACGGTCCTTGGGTTCGATGGAGCTTTTTACTCGCCAAAGCCCGAGCCGCAGTTTCGGCCGATCTCCAGCTATCCCGTGATTGGGGAGGGGGAGGACTACCGAATTCGAGACTTAGGGGACGGCATCTCGGCCCTCTGTCTCACCACCAAAATGGGCGTGGTTTCGCCGAGTACGGTTTCTTCGCTGACTTCGGTCCTCGACGCGGGGCTAGACCGGTTTGTGCTGACAAGCGAAGCCCGGAGCTACAGCGCGGGGTTTGATCTCAACTTCTTCCTAAGCGCGATCTACGACGAGGAGTGGGAGGCGATCGACGGGGCTCTCCGGGCGCTCCAACAGCTCGGTGAAAAGCTAGAGACTCGGACCGCCGTAGCGGCCGTCTTCGGACACTGCCTCGGCGGTGGCATGGAATTGGCGCTGTCCTGCGCCCGGATCGTTGCCAACTTGGAGACCCAGATCGGGTTGCCGGAATCGCGCGTCGGGCTGATCCCCGGAGGTAGAGGGGCTACTCTAATGCGGCTCTACAACCAGGGATCCGCCAAGCGCTTGGCGGAGGTGGCCATCACCCTGACCCAGGGCACGGTTGCCCGGAACGCGGAGCAGGCGCGCCAAATCGGCTACTTGCGGGCGACGGACATCACGAGCTACCACCCGGACCGCCTGATCCACGATGCGAAGGAGGCGATCCTGCAGACCTCGCCAGAGCCGAGGCCCCGCTGGGCGCCTGCCGTAGGCCCTCTGGTCGGGATGATCGATCGTGCCCAGGCGGAGCTTCGTTCCCAGAACAAGCTGTCCGACCACGACTGCGTGGTGGGCGACAAGCTGAAGCTGGTGATGGCAAAGACGCAGTTCTACGAAGAGAGCCTGGAAAGGGAGCGGTCCGAATTCCTGGACCTCTGCACCCGTGCCCTCTCGGTGGCGCGGATCAAGCACATGTTGGAGACCGGAAAGCCCCTCCACAACTAGCGTCGCGGGTACCCTCAACTGGCGTTTTCAGGGTCTCATTCCCGTGCCCAACGCCGTGCACTCATGAATATCCTTGTTCCTGTCAAGCGGGTCCCCGACCCGTACGCGAAGGTTAAGCCGTTGCCCGACGGTTCCGGTTTGGACACCGCCGGCCTGAAGTTCGAAGTCAACCCGTTCGACGAGATCGCGCTCGAAGAAGCGGTTCGCCTGCGCGAGAAAGGCTTGCCGGCATCGATCACCGCAGTGAGCGTGGGCGCGGCAGAATGCGAGGAGCAGCTTCGCAAAGCGCTGGCCATGGGCGCGGATCAGGCGATCCTGGTGGAAACCAGCGATGCCTTGGATTCGAGCGTCGTGGCCGCCGAGTTGGCGGCGTTGGTGCTCGAACTCGGGATCGACCTCGTACTCATGGGCAAACAGGCAACCGACGATGACGCCAACCAGGTGGCCCAACTCCTGGCCGCCAAGCTCGACTGGCCGCAGGCGACTTTCGCCTCCGCGGTCGAGGTTGCGGACGGCCGAGTAGTGGTGAAGCGCGAAACCGACACCGGCGAAGAGACCCTTTCGATGCGCCTTCCCGCGGTGGTGAGCGCCGACCTTCGGTTGAACGAGCCTCGCTACATCGCCCTGCCAGGAATCATCAAGGCGCGAAGCAAGCCCCTGGAGCGACGACCCCGGGCTACCGAGGCCGTCGCCAAGGTACGCGTGGTTTTCTACGAGGCGCCTCCGGCACGCGAGCCCGGAAGAAAGGTGTCGAGCGTGGACGAGCTGGTTGCAGCGTTGAAGGATCGGGGGGTGATCGCGTGAGCCGACTTCTGATCGTAGCGTTCGATGTCGCCGAGTCGTCGTCTCTCGCGGGGTTTGCAGATGCTCTAGGTATTCCGTTCGACCTGCTCTTGCTTTCCGCCGGCGTTCCGGCCCCCATCGGTGCGGAGAAAGTCTTCCTCGCGGGCATGCCGAGCATCCCGGTTGCCGACGCCATGGCGAAGGCCTTGGCTCGCTTTGCGGCTCCCTACACGCATGTCGCCGCGGTCAGTTCGATGCGGAGCAAAGACATCTTGGCCCGTACGGCGGGCGTGTTGGATGCCGCAATGGTGACGGATGCCGTGGAGGTCCTTGGTGTGCGAAAGTTCAAGCGACCCGTGTTTGCCGGCACGGTGATGGCGACGGTGGAGGTTGCGCCAAGCGCCATTCTGCTCACCGTTCGCCCGGCGGGCTTTGAGGCGCCGGAGCCAGCGCCAAATGGACCGGCGGAGAATGTGGTTCTGGACGCCGATTCCATGGCCGAGCGAAGCGCGGTAAGTGCTCGTTCGGGAGGACGCCCGGACCTGACCCAAGCCAAGGTCATCGTTTCCGGTGGTCGACCTCTGAAAGATGCTGCGACCTTTGAACGTGTGGTCGGAGGTCTTGCGGACGCCCTCGGTGGAGCGGTCGGCGCTACGCGCGCCGCGGTGGACTCGGGCATCGCACCGAACGAGCTCCAGGTGGGACAGACCGGGAAGATCGTGGCGCCCGACCTCTACATTGCCGCCGGGATCAGTGGTTCTACCCAGCACATGGCGGGCATCAAGGACAGCAAGGTCATCGTCGCCATCAACAAGGATCCGGATGCGCCCATTTTTGAGGCAGCCGATTTGGGCCTCGTGGCCGACCTCTACGAGGCGATCCCGGAACTACTCGCGAAGGTGAAGTCGTAACGAACGGGCCTCCGGCTCGTGTATTCCTTAGGGGCAGTTAGCCTCTCCTAGTACTCATGATCAAACCGCTGTATCTCTTGTCCCTCGCGCTTGTAAGCGTCTCTGCATTCGCGCAGGTCGATCCAAACCGAACCGTGGCCGTGATCAACGGCGAAGAGGTCAAGGGCGCCGAGTACTACCGCAGAATGGAGTTCCTGCCGGGAGTTGCCAAGCGGGTTGGCACCGACCTTGCCGAGTTTCCCCCGGGGTTCCTGACTCTAGAGCAACTGATCACGGAGCGCCTGATCCTTCAGCTCGCCAAAGAGAAGGGCTGCTTGCCCAGCGATCCCGAGGTCGACCAGGAGATCCGGTTCCGTCTTGAGGACAATCCCCGGGTGCTCGAAGATGCGAAGGCTGCCGGTAGGACCGAAGCCGAGTTTCGAGCCGATGTGAAGATCGAGCTGGCCCAGTTCAAGATCCAGACCTTTGGCGTGAACATCACCGACCAGGACGTCCAGACCATTTACAAGGCGCGCCCTCAGGACTACACCATTCCGAAGCGGTTCACGTTGCGGGTCATCGCCGTCAACGGAGATGCAGCCGCGGCCAAGGCGGATGAGCTCCTCAAGACGAAGAGCTTTGGGGACGTTGCCAAGCAGGTCTCCATCGATATCACCAAAACTACCGGTGGCGAGTTTGGCACCCTTCCGGTGAGTGCCTTGTCGCCTTCGATGCAGATGGCTTTGGAAGCGGTCAAGATCGGCGGGACGACCGGCTGGCTAAGCTCGGAAGAGCGACGGGTCAAGTTCCTGCTTGAAGACGTCATCCCGGCCAAGCTGCAGGAGCTGACACCCAGCCTCAAGCGGCAGATTCGGAATCGAGAGATGTTGAGCCGAGGAACCGTGCGAAACAACATCCAGGCGGAGATGAAGGCCGTTCGGGCGAAGGCGCAGATCGACATTAAGGAGAAGGCCTTTGCAGAGGCCTACAAGACCTTCATCGAGCAGTACGTGACCGGCGCCGGCGGCGGCTAGGCTTGGTACGGTTCCTCAAGGCCAACTTCGAGACTCTTCCGGGCCTTCTGCCCGAGGTCCGGCACCACCTTCCGGCCGTGTATGCGCAGGGCCCGATTCCGGCTTTGTTGTCGGATCTCGGCGTGAGGCCGATTCCAGAGGCCGGGGTCGAGGATGGCGCTCTGGTTCTTCTGCTGGACTCGCCGACCCAGGAACTGGTCTATCTGGTCGATCGCTTGCTGGGTCCGGGGGGATGCCCTTGGGACCAGGAGCAGACCCACGAGAGCCTCAAGCGGTGCCTCCTGGAGGAGGCCTATGAGGTCCTGGACGCCATCGACCAAGGCGATCCCAATCTCCTTGAAGAGGAACTTGGCGACCTGTTGCTGCAGCCGGTGATGCACGCCCAGATGCAGAAGCTGGCGGGCAGTTTCGACACCGATGACGTGGCGGCTCGGCTGGTGCGAAAGCTGGTGGAGCGGCACCCGCACGTGTTCGGAACGATGGATGCCCCGGACACGGAGGCCGTGCTCCGCAACTGGGAGAAGATCAAGGCGGCCGAGAAGACGGAGCGGTCTTCCGTTCTCGATGGCGTGCCCAACGCTGCCCCCTCGTTGATGCGCGCCCAGCAGATCAGCCGCAAGGCCGCCCGGGTTGGCTTTGAGTGGCCGAACCTGAATGCGGTCTTCGACAAGCTGCGAGAGGAGGAGAGCGAACTGCGCGAGGCGGTGGAAGACGGGCGCTATGACCGGATCGAGGCGGAGGTCGGCGACCTCTTGTTCACGGTGGTGAACCTGGCCCGCTGGCTCAAGGTGGACTCGGAGGACGCGCTGCGGATGATGGTGGACCGCTTCGAAGCCCGCTTCCGCCACATGGAGTCCGCCGCGGGCGTTCCGTTGACCGAGCTCTCCCCAGAAATCTGGGAAGAGCTGTGGTCTGCCGCCAAGCAGGCTAGCGGCGGCTAGCGTCTCTCCTTAGTCCACGTTGATGAAGGAGGTGGGCGAGGCGTCACCGAAGAACACGGACCTTGCGCCGGTAGCGGCCGACCTGAGTCTCCAACTGAGCCGCCACGCTCCGGTGGTGGAGGGGGCGGGCCGGGACATCGTGAAGGTGTAAGTCCGGCCCGGTTTGATCGTCACGCCCGACGGCAGGGCCATGGGTGCGGGGGCCCAACCTTCGGTCGGCTTCGGATCGGCGGCGGCCAAGAGAACGTCGCTCGACTTGGCGTTGCCCCAGGACTTGCTCCCCTTGTTCCTCACCGTGACGTTGATGTTGATGTTCTGGCCGGGCAAGGCATAGACCGGGCTCACGGTGTAGCCCTCCACAACCGCATCGTACTCGGGAATCCGATGGGTGTAGCGGAGGATGCGAGTGCTGACATCACCATCGTTATTGGTGTAGGTGGCGGTCACCCAGTAGGTTGCTCCAAGCGTCAGGGGCGGGATCGTGACCTTTGCGATGTTGGTGGTCGGGTAGATCTCCTGGGCGGCCATCACGTTGGCGGTGCCGGAACTGGTGCCGATCTGGACGGTGATCTTCCGGAGGCCCGTATTCTCGTCATAGCCGAAGTGGTCGACCGTCATCACGTTGTCTCGCACGGACGTGATGCCGAACCGCTGGATGACGGGAGGCGTGTTGTCTGCGTTGAAGACGATCACGTTGTTGTTCTCGTCCACGATGACCCCGTTGGACCAGAAGTCGAACCCGGTGACGTCGCTGCCCACGGTCACCGGCGTGTACTTGGTGCGCAGGATGCCGAACGGCGACGTCCAGACCTTGTACACGATCGGATTCGCATCGGAGGAGGGGAGTTGGTCAAAGCGGTAGGCGCCGCCCGCTTGGGTCGTGGTGTTGTAGATCGTTCCGCCGGAGACGGCTTGGGCATTGACGGTCGAGCCCGAGATTGCGGTTGCGTTGTAGTAGACCACGCCCTCGATCGATCCCACGGTTGCCCCGCGCGGATTGGTGTCGGTGTGGTCGGCAAGCGCCATCATGTCCAGATTCCCGTAGCCCTGCACCGGTTCCCAACCTCCGTTGGGAGCCCCGGCAACGCTAAAGGCGCTGCGCTCCAGCGCTTGGTAGGCGCGCACGTTGGCCCAGCCCGTGCCTTGGCGGACGTCGTACTTGTCATAGAACAGGGTGGCCGCGCCGGAGACTTGCGGACAGGCCATGCTCGTACCCAGCAGGTAGGTGTAGTTCATCTCGAACGGCGGGAAGGTTACGCCTTCGCCGTTGAGCGCCACAAAATAGGTGGGGGCGGTGGAGTACGGGTACTGGAGGATGAAGTAGTCCGTGCTTTGGATGACGTCACCACCGGGAGCAGCGAGGTCCACGTAGGACCCAGTCCCTGCGTAGGTGCTGGCCGCGGAGCCAAGGTCGGGGCCGTTGGCGGTGACCGCAAGCGCGCCGCTGCATGCCGCCGGGTAGATGGGGCCGATGTCGCCTCCGCCGTTGCCGCTTTCGTTGGCGGCGCAGACCACGAGGGTGCCCTTCTGCCACGCGTAGGTGACGGCGTCTTGGAACAACTGGCTGAAGTTGCGGGTGCCAAGGCTCAGATTGATGATGTCCGCGCCTTGGTCGGCGGCATAGAACATCGCAGCGGCTGCGTCGGAGTCGCTTCCGTTGCCGGTCGAGTCGAAGACGCGCAGGGCCATGCCCTTCCCAACGTAGCCGGTTCCGATCATGCCTTTGCCCAGGTGGCCGCCGTTGTTGCCGGCGGCGATGGCGAGGCCCGCCACGTGGGTGCCGTGGCCGTTGCTATCCATGGGGGTGCCACCGGGGGTGATTGCGCCCTGGGTGAACTGCTGGCTCATGGAGTGGACGAGTTGACCGCCGCCCGACACGTCGGTGGTGGACCCTCCAGCGTTCATGAAGTCGGGGTGGTTCATATCGAGCCCGGTATCGATGACCGCTACCGTGGGCGCGCTTGCGGGCTTGTTGGCGGAGGTGTACCAGCGGTTGGGCCACTGCTGCCAGCCCTCGAAGGCCGCGGTGTCGGTGATGTTCCAGAGGCGGCGGAAAGTTGGCGTGTCCTCCCCAAAGCTGAGGATATAGGTTTCGCTGGTTTCTTCGAAGTTCCAGTCGGGATCGTTGGGGGTCACAAGAAGGGGGTAGATCCGGTTGACCGGCTGGGCGGCTAAGACGCCCGGCTTCTTCATCATCTGCTTGGCCATGTAGGCCGGAGTCACCATCGACGGAATTTCCCAGAGGGTCCAACCGGAGGGCCCGATGCGGTTGATCAGCTTGCCCCCGGGGACGAACTCCTGGCCGGGAGCCATTGCCTGGGTCGATTCGGCCACGAGCTTCGCGGCAACGGAGGGAAAGGTCTTGACCAGGACCTGGCCGGCGTAGACCTCGTCCATCTTCTGGGGCAAGGACAACCTTGGCAACGTCCTCGTAACGGGCTGCGAGAAAGCCGCCGCGCAGGCAAGGGAAGCGACAAGTACGAGTGCGATTTTCAAATCAAGTCCTCTCCGGAATCCCCGGTCGGCGTGAGTCGTTGCCGACCACCCTCCATGGTAAGGGCATTTTCCTCAGATTGAGCAGGGAATCTTGCGGTTCCAGGCCGTGGGGCGAATTGCTTGAATCCTGGCAATTGCGCGGTAGAACCCTATCGCATCCGTTGTACAAGGGTCTTTGGCTCGGACATTTCCAGGTAGGCATCAAAAACGCCTTCCCGACCGAATCCGCTCTGCTTGGTTCCACCGTAAGGCAGGCCGTCGAACCGGAGGGTCGGCGCGTCGTTCACCACCACTCCGCCAACTTGCAGGTCCCGGTATAGCCGACTAACTCGGGGGCGATCATGGGTGAAGACGCCGCAGTGAATGCCGTACTTGCTGGCGTTCACGGCTCGGACGGCGTCGTCGTCTTCGTCGAAGGCGGAAAGGGTTGCGATGGGGCCAAACACTTCTTCGCAGCCAAGCCTCGTGCTTGCGGGCACGTTCACAAGCAGAGTGGGCGAGATGACGTTCCCGGACCGGATGCCTCCCCTGAGCAGGGTGGCCCCGGCGGCTTGGGCCTCCGCAACCCAGTCCATGACCTTGTCGGCGGCTTGAGCGGAGATCAATGGGCCGCACACGGTTTCGCGCTGCCGAGGATCACCAAACGGGCAAGCTGCCGTGGCTTCCACGAGCCGCTCCCGAACCTCGTCTAGCCGCGACCGATGCACGCGAATGTGTTGGATCGAGATGCAGATCTGGCCTGCGTAGGCAAAGCTCCCGGACACCAGTTTCGAGATTGCTTGGTCGAGATCGGCATCCTCAAAGACCAGGGCGCTTGCGTCGCCTCCCAACTCAAGCGAGACCTTACGGTCCCAGAGCTTCTGTTTGAGCTTCCAGCCGACGGCGGGCGACCCGGTGAAGCTGAGCATGGCGATCCGAGGGTCTTCGAGCGCTCGCTCCGCGATGGGCGCGGGCATGTGAACGGCATTTAGGACGCCTGGAGGGCAACCCGCTTCGTGCACGATCCGGCAGAGGGAAAGAGTTGATAGGGGAGCCTGCCCGCTAGGCTTCACCACCAAGCAGTTGCCTGCCGCCAGCGCCGGGGCGATCTTGTGGGCAGCCAGGTTCAGGGGCCAGTTGTAGGGAACGATCGCAAAGATCACTCCGACGGGGAAGCGCTCGACCCTCGCCGCACAGCCCGGTCCCCTCGGGTCGTAACTGAGGTCGTGAGCCTGAGGGCCAAGGCTGAGGGCCAAGTTGGCGGCAAGATCGAACGTGATGGCGGTCCGGGCAACCTCGGCCTCGGCAAGGCTGATCGGCTTGCCAACCTCGTCACAGAGCAACTCTGCCAGTTCGCCGGCTCTCTCCCGGACGAGCGCGGCAACCCGGCGCAACAGGGCGCCCCTAACCTGGGGCGAGTTCGTTCGCCAACCTTCAAACGCTCCGTGGGCGCAGGCTACCGCGGTGCGAGCCTCGGACAGGCCACCTTCAGCGCAGGTGCCGACGATACTCCCATCGTACGGGCTCCGAATGACATCCTTGCCAACCGACGAGTCGCAGGGACCTCCGATGAAGAACCCGTTGATGAGGAGCTCGGCGTGCATCGCTCAGCGACCGCTAGGGAGCGGTCGCTGCCACCTTGGCCCGCATGCCTCGTGACCATGCCTGAGTCGAAATCGGCTCCCCAACCACCCGCTGGAGAAGGTCGGATGGCGTGTACCGCTGCCCGTTCCGATAGACGTTTTCGGTTAACCACTCCAGCGCCGAGGAGAACCGTCCGGTCGCGAACTGGTCCTCCCAGTCCGGCACCGACGAGGTGAACTTCTCCCAGATCTGGTAGCTCATGAGGTTGCCTAACGAGTACGTCGGGAAGTAGCCGACCGAGCCTCGGGCCCAATGCACATCCTGAAGGACGCCATCCGTGTCGGTTGCCGGGCGGATGCCCAGATACGCCTCCATCTTGTCCTTCCAGGCTTCGGGAAGATCGTCGATGGATAACGTCTGCTCGACCAGGGCGACCTCGAGTTCGAATCGGATCCAGATGTGGGCGTTGTAGGTGATCTCGTCCGCGCCAACCCGCACGAACCCGGGCTCGACCCGGTTCATCAGCCGGAACATCTCGGAAGGCTGCAACCCGATGAGCTCGGGGAAAACGGCCTGCAGTTTGGGGAGGAAGTGGGTCCAGAACCCAAGGGAGCGACCGACGATGTTCTCCCAAAGGCGGCTCTGGCTCTCGTGGACACCCAGCGAAGTACCTCCGCCAAGGGGCGTGCCCACAAGCTCTGCGCCAATGTTCTGTTCATAAAGGGCGTGCCCCATCTCATGGAGCGACGAACTGACAATGCCCTTGAGGTGCCCGCTTGGACGGGTGGTCATCCGCACGTCTTGCGGGCTCATGTTGGTGCAGAAGGCGTTTCGGCAGATGTCCAGGCGGCCGTTCTCCATACGGAAGCCAACCTCGGACACCGTCCCGCGCATAAATTCGAGCAGTTTGGTCTGATCGAACTCCCGCGCTAAGAGGTCGTCCTGACCCGGACGATTGCGGATCACTTCAAGCAACTCGTTGGTGGTCTCGCGCATCTCGGCAAACAGGCGTGCCGTGCCGTCAGTGGTTGCGCCCTGCTCGAAGAGGTCGATGAGGGCGTCGTAGGGTTTCGCCACCGCGCGACCAGCCGACAAGCGTGCCGCCGACTCGCGAGCGATGGCGAACATCTCCTCGTAGTGCGGTTTCATCGCGGCGTAGTCGTTCGCTGGCTTGGCGAGCTTCCACGTCTCATAGGCCTGGGAGGAGGCCCGCGCCTTACGCATCACGAGGTCTCCACCTAGGGCGTTCTGGATTCTCAACGTGCGCTGCAGAACGCGAACCTCGGCCTCGGCATCGCTTCCCGGTTCAGCGGCAGTCGCCAACTCCTCTACGGTGCGAGCAAGCTCATCGGAGGTGAGGAGCGCGTGCGCCATCGCGGCGATGCGGGTGGAGTGCTCGGCCCTGGCGGTTACCCCACCCGAGGGCATGAGAACCTGCTGGTCCCAGCCCATCAGGCTTCGCGCGGCCGCTAAGGCCGTGTGGTCTGCCCAGAGCCGGTGGAGAGTGTCCTGGGCGCTCAAAGCCCGTAGACCCCTCGGTACTTTGCCGAGAGTCCGGCAACGTAGTCCTCGGCACCCATCGGCTTGCCCGTCAGCTTAAGGGCGAGTTCCTTGGGCGGCACCGAGCGACCGAGGCGATAGAGATTGTCTCGGAGCCAGCCGTGGACCTCCTCGAACTTGCCCGCGCCGATTTGGGCGTCTGCGTCGGGCACCGACTGAAGCATGGTGTTCCAGATCTGGTAGCTGAGCAGGTTGCCCATGGTGTAGGTGGGGAAGTAGCCGATCAGGCCGGCGGACCAGTGGACGTCCTGCAGAACGCCTACCGAGTCGTCGGTAGGGCGGATGCCCAGGTAAGCCTCGTACTTGTCGTTCCAAGCCGCGGGCAGGTCCTTGACCGCGAGGCTTCCTTCCAGGACCGCGCTTTCCAGTTCGAACCGCACGAGGGTGTGGAGGTTGTAGGTCACCTCGTCCGCTTCCACCCGGATGAAGCTGGACTCCACCTTGTTGACGGCCTTGTAGAACGTCTCCAGCCCAACCGAGGCTAGGGCAGGGAAGCTCGCCTGGAGCTTCGGATAGAAGTAGCTCCAGAAGCTGTGGCTTCGACCCACCAGGTTTTCCCAGGTCCGGCTTTGGCTCTCGTGGAAGCCCATCGAGACGCCGCCCGCGAGGGGGGTGCGATCCCACGCCATCGGGGAGCCCTGCTCGTACATTCCGTGTCCGGCCTCATGCAGGGACCCGAAGATGGCAGACGGCAGATAGGACTTGAAGCGGGTCGTCAGCCGAATGTCGCCCACGCTGAAGCCGGTGCAGAAGGGGTGGGCGGCGGTGTCCTGGCGGCCGCGCTCCATGTCGAACCCAATTGCGCGGATCAAGGTTTCCGTGAAGGCCCGTTGGGTGGCCACATCCCAGTCGCCGTAGAGGAAGGAATCGTCCGGCTTCTCGGCGGCGTTGAGCGCCGCGACCAGCTCCACGTTCGGACCCTTCAGGGTCTCGTACATGCGGACGCAGTCCGCATGGGTGGCGCCCTCTTCGTAGAGGTCGACGAGGGCGTCGTAGATATGGTCCGTGTAGCCGAGGTGCTCGGCTTCTTGGCGCGTAATGTCGAACATCTGCTCAAGCGCGGGCGCAAAGCTTGCGAAGTCCTTATCCTGGCGAGCCTTCACCCAAATCTCGTGGGCCAGCGAGCCCAGTCGGGTTTTCTCGGCGACGAGGGAAGCAGGGATCTTCGTCTTCTGGTCCATCTCCCGCTGGACGACGCGCAGCATTGCGCGGTCCTCGTTCGTCTCCGCCTCGCCGTGAGAGTCCTGAAGAAGGCGCTGCGTCTCGTCGGCCACGAAGGCCTCGTGAGCCATACGGGTCAGGATGCCCAGATGCTCGGCGCGGGCCGGGGTTCCACCGGAGGGCATAAAGCACTGGTGGTCCCAATCCATGAGGGCGGCGGCCGCCTGAAGGGCGTTCACGTCGGCGAGGCGGTCTTTGAGACCTCGTAGAGCATCGGACATGAGGTGAAGTTTACTGACGATTTGGCGGTCTCAGAACTTTTTTTGGATTTTTCGCATCCTAACGACGTCTGGAACGATAAGATTTCCAAAGAGACCGCGCCATGCACAAAGAAAAACTTAATCGCATCCCGCACAAAGATCCGGTTTCTGGAGGCGAGCTCCATGTTAGCGAACTCGCGTGCGAGGAGAGCGGCATCACCATTCGCGGAAAGTTCGAGATTCCGCGCTACGCCAAGCTCGAGCCGGACCAGGCCAACTTTTTGGAGACGTTCCTGAAGTGCCGGGGCATGCTCAACGCGGTAGAACGAGAACTGGGCCTTAGCTACCCCACGGTGCGAGGCCGGCTCGACAGCCTCCTCCAGGCGCTCGGGTTCGAGTCCACCGTGAAGGAGGACCCAAGGGCGAAGGATCGCATGGCGGAGCGCAAGCGACAGATCTTGGACCAACTTGAAAAGGGCGAAATCACCGCCTCCGAGGCCAAGACTCGGATCAAAGAAGGAGTACTGCAGTGAGGGACGAAATTCAACGCATCATCAAGCTTGTCCAAGAGGGCAAGCTGAGTTCTGAGGACGCGGCCGAGCTAATCGACGCGTTCCAGGCCGGCGAGGGCCAGCCCAACGAGGGCGCGGCGGCCAGCGGCGAAACC
>JBGSIJ010000011.1:0-11629 GCA_041742595.1 Fimbriimonadaceae bacterium
GCGCGGGGCGCTGCCATCGACGGGCCGGCGGCCCGCTCGACTTCCGCAACTTCCACGTCGACGTCGTAAACTTTTCCTTCAACCGTTATCTTGAGCTTCATGTTGTTTGTCTCCCCTTAGAGCGGCATGAGGCCATGCTTCTTCTGCGGCCGGAGGTCGCGCTTCGTCTGGAGAACTTCCAGCGAGCGGGCAATGTAGGCCCGCGTTTGGGCGGGCTCGATGACGTCGTCCACCATGCGCTTGGCGCCGGCGACGTAGGGGTTCGAGAACGTGTCTCGGTAGAGCTTAATCAAACGCTGCCGAGTGGCGACCTTGTCTTCCGCGGCGTCGATTTCGCGCTTGAACACGATCTCGGCTGCGCCTTCGGCTCCCATAACGGCGATCTCGGCGCTCGGCCAGGCGAAGACGCGATCTGCATGGAGGTCCTTAGCGCACATCGCCACATAGGCGCCGCCGTAGGCCTTCCGAAGAATCACGGTGACCTTTGGAACGGTGGAGGCGCTGTAGGCGAAGAGCATCTTTGCGCCGTGGCGGATGATGCCGCCGTACTCTTGCTCGACGCCGGGCAGGAAGCCCGGAGTGTCGACAAGGGTCACGAGCGGGATGTTGAAGGCATTGCAGAAGCGGATGAACCGGCTTGCCTTGTCCGAAGAGTTGATGTCTAGGACGCCAGCCACATGCATCGGCTGGTTGGCGATGATACCGGCGGAGCGGCCCGCAAACCTTGCGAAGCCCACGACGATGTTCTGGGCGTAGGTGGTCTGGACCTCCAGGAAGTCGCCGAAGTCGACGATCGACGAGATCACGTCCCGCACGTCGTAAGGCTTCTTCGGGTCGTCCGGGATTACGGTGTTCAGCGAGGGGTCCGGCTCCAGACCGTAGTTACCCGGGATGAGGGGAGGGTCCTCCACGTTGTTGCTTGGCAGGAAGCTGAGTAGCTTTCGGCAGATGCCGACGGCGTCCTCGTCGTCTTCGGCGACGAAATGGACGACACCGCTGTAGTGCATCTGCGCTTCGGCTCCGCCCAGTTCCTCGGCGGTGACGTTCTCGCCGGTGACCTGCTTGATGACCGAAGGGCCGGTGATGAACATCTGCGCCTGACGAGTCTGGATGATAAAGTCGGTGAGGGCCGGGCTGTAGGCGGCGCCTCCAGCGCAGGGTCCGCAGATCAGCGAGATCTGCGGGACGACGCCGCTAAGCATGGTGTTCTGATAGAAGACCTTGGCGTATCCGGCGAGACTATCGATTCCCTCCTGAACGCGGGCTCCGCCCGAGTCGTTGATGAAAACGAAAGGTGTTCCCGTTTTGAGGGAACCCTCCATGGCTTCGACAACCTTCTCGGAGTGGACCAGACCAGCCGAGCCGCCGAAGACGGTGAAGTCCTGGCTGGCCAGGTGGATCGTTCGACCATCGACCGAGCCGGTTCCGCAAACCACGCCGTCGGCAGGCGCTTCCTTTCCAGCCATGCCGAAGATGGTGCAGTGGTGCTCGGCGAAAAGGCCCTGCTCTAGGAAACTGCCCTGGTCGGTGAGCGAAGTGATTCTCTCCCGAGCGGTAAGTCGTCCGGCGGCGTGTTGCTTCTCGATCCGCTCCGGGCCACCACCCAGCATGAGCTTCTGTCGTTTCTCTTCAAGTTCTTTCAGGCGGTCTGTTGCTCGCTCCATCGTGGTTCCCATGGCTTCCTATCGGCAGAAATCTGGCCGACGGAGTTAGTCTAGCTTCCACTGGGCCGGTCTGCCAGTCATGACTACTCAGTAGATGGAATTCGGGACAGCATCGACCGCCAAGGCCTCGGTAGGATTCCGACATGTCCACAACCTTGCCCGTAGCGAAGACGCACCCGGCTACCCTCGATCTCGCCTTCGCACTGGCCGGAGTCGCGGGCACGGCCCTCCTCGCCCAGGTTCAGGTGCCATGGGAGCCCGTTCCCTTCACCCTCCAGACCCTGGGCGTGGCCCTCACCGGCCTCGCACTGGGCGCTCGACGTGGAGCGCTCAGCCAATCCCTTTACGTAGTGGGCGGGGCATGTGGTCTCCCGCTCTTTGCCGGATTCCGGGGTGGGCCCGCGCATCTGTTTGGACCAACTGGAGGCTATCTGGTTGCCTTCGTTCTGATGGCTTGGTTCATCGGCTCACTCAAAGATCGCGGGGCAACCCGATCTGCGGTGCGGTTTGGGTTCGGGCTTGCCTCCGCCTTCTTGGGAACTCTGCTGGTTGGCGCGGCCTGGCTGAGCCTGTACGTCGGGGTCGAGCGAGCTTGGATGCTCGGCGTTGTTCCCTTCCTGATCCCGGAAGCCCTGAAGGCGGTCGCCGCCCTCGGGCTCCGGTCACTCGGTCGCGACCTCAGCCGGTAGCGCCTCAGTCCGCGATGGACTTGACCATCTGCTTGGCGATCACCATCCGCTGGATCTCGCTGCAGCCCTCGCCGATCTCGGTGAGCTTGGCGTCTCGCCAGAGCTTTTCCACGAGATAATCGAAGGTCATCCCACGACCGCCATGGATCTGGATGGCCCGATTGGTGACGCGGTTGGCAGCCTCCGAGGCATACAACTTGGCCATGCTGGATGCGGTAACCACCGGCATTCCGGCGTCGTACCTCCGGTAGGCGTCGCGGAGCAGAAGCCTCGAGGCCTCGACATCCACGGCGTTGTCCGCAAGCATGTTTTGCACCGACTGCATATCCGAGAGCTTCCGGTTGAACTGTTCGCGCTGGACGGCGTACTCGAGCGCCAGTTCGGCGGCCTTCTCCGCTATCCCAACCGCCATCCCAGCGATGCCGAGACGCCCACGGTAAAGCAAGCCGATCGCCTGCTCGAACGTGCAGGGCGTGTGCCAGCCCTTCGCGTTGTCTAGGGTGAACTGCACGGTGTTGGAGGCGGAGACGCCAACGGTCTCGATCCGGCGGATGACGTTGAAGCCGGGCTGGTCCGTTTCCACGAGGAACGCAGAAAGTTCTTTCTCGGAAACCCGGGCAATCAGCACGATGACGTTGGCTTTGCCTCCGTTCGTGATGAACATCTTTTGACCATCGATCCGGAAGTAGCCCGGCTCGCCCTCGATGGGAGCAGCCTTGGTCTGAACCCTACGAGCGTCCGAACCAGCGTCCGGTTCGGTGAGGCCCCAGGCAAGCTTGATCTCACCGGTGAGGATTCCGGGAAGGTACTTGGCCTTCTGCTCGTCGGTTCCGAAAGCCTGGATGTGCCCAACGCAGAGCGCGTTGATGGCGGCCACGTTCATGGAAAGGGCGGGATCGCCCTTGGCGATTTCGCGGCAGATCTCGCAGTACGCGCCGCAGGAAAGCTCGAGGCCGCCGAGGCTCTTGGAGAGAGTCATGCCAAGGAGCCCGAGAGAGCCAAGCTTCAGCCAGATGTCGTCTGGAAAGGCGCGGTTCCGCTCCCATTCCCGGGTGTGCGGGAGGACTTCTTGGGCGACAAAGTCGCGCACGCGCTCGATCAGGTCTAGCTCGGCTTGGTTTAGGTTCAGTTCTGTCATATCAGGTGTGATCTCGTCGGTGAGGAGGAAGCCCCGTTGCTTCTTCGTCGATTGTACTTTGAGGGTTCCAACCGCGGCGCACCTGAGATGGCTCGCGGCACGTATATATCATTAATCGGTAACATGTCATTGATGCTGAGCGTGTACGAGGAGCTTGCCGAAGCAAGTCGCCGGGCGATCCTGGGCGAACTCCGCTCGGGTCCAAAGAGCGTGGGCGAAATCGTCGAGGCGACTCAGCTTCGGCAGCCAAACGTCTCTAACCACTTAGCCCGCCTGCGGACGAAAGGCATCGTCAAGGCGTCGAAGGAAGGCCGACAGGTCTACTACAGCTTGGCATCTGCCGAAATCGAGTCCGCCGTGGGGAGCGTGTTTGCGCCCGCTGAGGTTCCATCCGCCCTCCCAGACTATGAGTGCCTGGCAAAGCGATACGCCAAATCGGCGATCTCGGGCGACGAGTCTGGATGCGCGGACATTCTGGAGCTCCTGGTCCGTCACCAAGTGCCATTGATCGAGATCTATCAGGACGTGCTGGCGATGGCGATGACGCTCGTAGGAACCTGGTACCAGGTGGAGGCGATCGACGAGGGCCAGGAGCACATGGCCAGCGCGATCACCGAGCGAATGATGGCGAAGGTCGCCCATGCAGCCAGACCGCTAAGGCAGCAAAGCAAAGTGGCTGTGCTCGGGTGCCCACCCGGAAACCACCACGTGATCGGGCTGAGGATGGTGAGCGACTACCTGCGGCTGCTAGGCTGGACGACGATCTACCTGGGGGCGGATGTTCCGATTCCGGCATTTCTGGTCGCGGTAGCCCAGCACCAGCCCGATCTCGTTCTTTTGAACTGCGCCACAGTGGATACGGTGGAAGCTACCCTCCAACTCATTCACGAGCTCAGGACCGCATGTCCTCGGCGGGGCGGCTACCTGATCGGAGTCGGTGGCACGTGCCTGGAGAAGGACGCCGATCCATTCATGGCGGCCGGAGCGGACTTCTGGTCCAGGGACTTGAAATCGTTCGCGGACGAGATCGTCGCGAAGATCGACCGAGTTGTCCCGAACTCGCCAACCTCTGCCGCCTCCACCGGGCGATAATCTCTAGATGCGCTTTGCACTCGTGGCCCTCGCAGGTCTAGTTGCTTCTTCGGCGATGGCGTGGAACGCCACCGGCCACATGGTGATCGCCAAGGTGGCGCTCGACGAACTCGATCCGGTGGCTCGGGCGGAGTGCGCGAGACTCCTCCAGATCGGAAAGACGGCGCGAGCCTATGATTTTCTGACTGCGGGCCCATGGGCAGACGATACGCGAACCGAGGCGAACGGCCCGTGGCACTACATCAACCTCCACTTCCGTGAAGACGGCAAGAAGACCTTTGAAACTGCAGAGCCCGAGAACGTGGTGACGGCAATCGCTAAGTTCAGCCGTGTCCTGAAGGATCGGACCAAAGCGGACGCCGAGCGGGCGGACGCCCTAAGGTTCCTGATCCACTTTGTCGGCGACATCCACCAGCCGCTCCACTCGGTGGCGCGCGACAGCGACGCCTTCCCGGCGGGCGACCGTGGGGGCAACGACTTCAAGATCGTGCCCCCAAAGGCGCTTGAATCGATGAACCGTCCGCCTTCAAACCTACACTCCCTTTGGGACCTGGGTTGTGGGCTTTTTGTGCCGATCGACCGCCCGCTAACCACAGAATCCGAAGCGAAGATCGGCGAACTGGCCAATCAGCTTCGAAAGGACCATCCGCGAAAGCGGTATGTTTTGGCGGACTACGAGCCCACGACCTGGGCGGTAGAAAGTCTCAAGGACGCTCGCCGATCCGTATACCGGCTGAAGGAGGGTTCCCAGCCAACGGACGGCTACCTTCGCGAGGGGAGAAAGGTATCCGCCAAGCGAGCCGCCGTGGCGGGCTACCGACTGGCCGATGTACTGAACCACTTGATCGGCGCCAACCGTCAGCCCTAAACCCGCATGCCCACTTCACGTATAACCGGACCTGCCCTCCTGATTGTCGCGCTCGGCGGCAGCGCTCTGGCTCAGCCCAGCGGAACCTATCGCGGGACCGCGTGGGAAATCAATGAGAACCACACCCTGAAGTGGGGTGGACAGCCTTACCTGCCCGTTGGGGCTCGGATTCCGGGAAACGTTGCAGCAATCGATGCGGCTAAGGCAGCGGGAATCACCGACGTCTTGGTCGAGCTGCCCGCCAGCGGCCAGGGTTGGAAAGAGGCGTTCGCTGCCCTCGAAGCGCGCGGAATGCGCTATCTGCTGGCCGTCAACTCCTTGGCTCCGGGCGCGTTAGGCTACGCGGTGGAACCCTCTGGCTACCGCATCAATGGGGTCAAAGGTCCCCGGGAACTCGCGGTCAAGCTTCCTGGCGTGCTCGCCGTCTTTGGCATCCTCGCTTTGAGATCGGATGGCTCGGTCACGCGGTCGTTCGAGCTCCCGGTCGAGGACGGATGGCTTAGGACCCGCCTTGCTCCGGGCAACGACTTGGAGAACACGTTCCTCATGTATCCCCGGACAAGAAGCCTCGGGCAGCCAGATTTCTGGGAAGGGCTTGACGAGCACCGGGACAACCTGCTCATTGCTCTGAAGCGGACCCCACCCGGACCAGGGTTGCGCGGAATCGTCAACCCCCTAGGAGAGACAACCCCGACCGGCCTAGCAAGCGCTCGTTTCGTTCCGGCAAGCGCCTTCTTCCAGCTGGAGCTTCGCGGATTCCTGGAGCAGAAGTACAAGAACCTTGAGACCGCATTGCGCGCTTGGGGCATGGGCGCAAGCTTCATCGACTCTTGGGAGGAGATGGCCCGGGTGGTACCGCTTTGGTCCGGAACTCGTGGCGTCTCCCAGGTCTGGGATCCAGTTTCTAAGGGGCTGGCTTCCTGCGACTCGCGGAAATCTACGGCATGGACAGACATCGGCGAGGTCCTGGCGACCTCCGCCTCCCGCCGGCTTCAACGCCTAGTGGTCGCGGTTCGGTCGCTTGCGGACGTCCCGGTCATTCAGGAGTGGAGTGGTTGGTCGCCTGCATACGAGCGACAGGATCCTTCGCTCGACGGCATCGCCGCCCGAGTGCGGGGCTTTAGCCCGAGCGAGGTGGTGGGCTCGACCGGCCGTGCCGCGAGTACCGTGCTTCGATGGCCGCGGCACGGACTACTGTTTGCGACGGAGATGGACCTTCCGACCGGCGCAGAGGCCCCGACAACCCTTAAGGCCGTTGCGGAAGACCTGGGATCGCTCGGCCTGCGCGGACTTTTTGCGCGAGCGGACAACCCGGAGGCCCGGAAACTCATTGCCGGGCTGGCGGCAGAACGCGCCGCGGACACGACGCTGGCCACCTACGGGCCAACCGCCTTCTACTTTCCGGAGAACGCCTCCAATCCTGCGGTGGCACAACGACTTCCCGGCGGTCGATGGTGGCTGCCTGCTCCATTTTCGGGCGACCGTTTGGACTTCGGCGCCCCGTATGAGGCCTACCGGATGGAGGACCCGCGCGGGGGAAGCATTTTCGCGATCTGGCGGACGGACGGGGTTGGCCGGGTCAAGTTCGCGATGAACACACCGAAGTCGGCGACCATCGTCACGGCGGACGGCTCGGACGCGCAACCCAAGATCAGCAAGGAGGGCCTTGAGATCACCGTCGGGCAATCCCCTCTCTTCATTCTTGGCTCGACCGAGGTGCCCGTACCGATCGAGGCTTTTGTGAGGATGCAGTCCAACTTCGAGGTGCTGAAGAAGAAAGCGGAGGACGCCAAGCTGAACACCACCGAAGAAACCTTCCTCTTCCGGGACAACATCAACTCGTTCAAGGAGAACCCGGGAGGCACTTTCACGACCTTGCGCAAGCTGTACCGAAAACTCGCATACGCTCTTGGAAAGTTCGTTTGGATCGAGGCAGAGTCTGCTCGGGACAACACCTTCAGCGAAGCCCTCGCGCTTCCCGGCTGCAGCAACGGCAGCGTTCTGAACCTCAAGACCGAGATCGGCCAGGAAAGCCAGACCTACCAGGCCGAGTACAGCATTCCGTCTCGAACCGAGGAGGAACAGGAAATATGGATCGCGGCCCGAATTCCGGCAGAGCGACGTGGCGACTTGGTGGCCCGAATCGGAAGCCAGGAGTTCCGCATCCTTGGCGATCCGCTGAGCCTCTATGCCAACGGGTTTGGCTGGTACCGGCTAGGCACGACCCGTTTGAGCGGTGCCCCGGCAAAGCTGGTGATCGAAGTATCGAGCCCGCGTGGCGCGGATCTCGCCCTGGACGCCATCCTGGTGACTCCCGGCTCGTTCAGGCCAAACGGCGTCTTCCCCCCAGAAAACTAGAGGGCACGGGCAGGCAGCCCCACTACGGTCGTACCCGGCGGGACGTCCGAGGTAACGGTTGCTCCCGCACCCACGGTGGCCCCGGCGCCGATTCGGACCCCGGGCAGGATCGTCGATCCCGCCCCGATCAGGCATCCGCCACCAACCTCGACGCCCCCGCAGAGGGTCGCTCCGGGTGCCACGTGCACGAAGTCCGCGATGCGGCAATCGTGGTCGATGGAGGCCTTGGTGTTCACGATCGAGTGGTCGCCCACGGAAGCCCCAGCCTGAAGGATGGCGCCGGCAAAGACCACGGTCCCCATGCCCAGACCGGCGCTGGGCGAAACCCAGGCAGACGGGTGCACAAGCTCCGAGGCGAAGGTCAGCGTGTTTAGCCGCTTGGCGAGTCGCTCGCGAACGCGGTTGTCTCCGATCGCCAAGATCAGTCGACGGGCGCGGAGTCCATCGAGCACGGCGGGTTGCGCGGGACCATGAATCGTACAGTTCAGGAAAGCCTGCCCCCAGCGAGCCTCCTGATCGTCGGCAACGCCAAGCAGCGTTCCTTTGGCGGCGATTAGGGTGTCGGCGACCACGCGGGCGTGGCCGCCCGCCCCGATCAGCCAGACATCCATTAGGCTTGTTCGGCTCCCATAAACTCGGACATGGTGGCTTCGCCGGCAGCAGAAATGCCCTCTCGTACAAAGACCTTCCGAAGGGTTAGGAGGAGGATCCTAAGGTCGAGCGCAAGCGACCAGTTCTCCACGTACCAAACGTCCATCTCCAGCCGCTTCTCCCAGCAGACCGCGTTGCGGCCGTTCACCTGAGCCCATCCGGTGATGCCCGGCTTCACGTCATGCCGGCGCGCTTGCCGAGGGGAATAGCGGTCCAGGTAGCGCACGAGCAAAGGACGCGGACCAACCAGGCTCATGTCGCCACAGAGGACATGCCACAGTTGAGGAAGCTCGTCAAGGCTGGTGGCGCGGAGGAACTTGCCTAGTGGGGTGAGGCGCTCGGCGTCTGGCAGGTCGCGGCCCGCCTTGTCTTTGGCGTCCCTCATCGTCCTGAACTTCATCAGCCGAAACACGCGGCCGTCTTTGCCGGGACGATCTTGGCGAAACAGGACGGGCGATCCCATCCCGATACGAATGGCGATCGCGACGAGAGCCATGGGAATCGCCGCGAGAAGGAGGAGGGCAAGGGCAACGCAACGATCCGCCGCATCTTTGAGGATCCGGTTAAGCAATCGTGGACCTCTGTTCCATGGACCCTCTATTGTGTCACCTGCGCGGCTCTTCCGCGCGAGTGCGTTTGATGGGTCGGCTAACGGCGAGCGTCGGGCGTCGGACGCGAACCGAGGGGGCTCCGCTTGATCTCCGCCCACTTGCGGGGGTAGCCCTCCGGCGTCTCCTTGACCTTGCGGTAGACCGGGAAGAGGCGGACGACATCCGTGCCAGGAAGAGCGCGCTCGTGAAGGGCATGGAGTCGGAGGCCAAGCTTGCCCACCGGAAGCTGTCTGGCCTCCTCGGCATCGCTTGGGGTTCGCATCGGGATCAGCAATCCGCCCAGCTTGAGGGCCGCGGCACCGAGTTCGAGTTGGATCGCAAGCGGAGCGAGGGCGCGTCCGGTGACCACATCGAACGCCTCCTGCACGCCCCAGTCCTCCATCCTCACGTTCAGGGTGGTTAGGTTGTGTGGCGCGTTGGCGGCCAGAAACCCCAGCATTTTGCCGGAGCTGTCCAGCGCCATCACATCCAGGTCCGGCCGAGCACAAGCGAGAGGAAACGCTGGAAAGCCCGGGCCGGTGCCGACGTCTAGGACGTCGGCACCTTCCTTCACCAGGTCCTGAAACAAGATGGAGTCTAGGAAGTGCCGCGTCTCGCACTCCTCGCGCGGGACTCGAGTGAGGTTCATCACCTCGTTAGCGGCATAGAGCGCTTCCTCGAACGCCTCAAACCGGTCCAACTGTTCTTCCCCGAGGGACAAGCCCAGGCCGGTGGCGGCCTGGGCGAATCGCAAGCGGTCCATCCTAGTTCGCAACGGTGTCCGCGTTCTCAACGCGGACGCTCGTGACGTACTCCTTGCCGCCTGCCTTTAGCACGACTCGGTAATCGCCGACGGGGGCCATTCGCCCACCGAGCCGACCATTCCAGGCAACCGAGTTGAGGCCAGCCTTGCCGGTTCCCTTGAGATCGATCTTTGCCTCGCCAGCGGCATCGCTCACCGTGACGATGATGTCTCCCTTTACCTCGGCCTTCAGGTGGTAGAAGATCGTTGAGCCAGGCTGAGTGTTGGGTGCCAGGTAGATCGAGTCGCCGTCCCAGCTACTTCCCGATCGGAAGCCCAGATCCAGAACGTTCTGCGGCCGACTCAGGAATGCGTCCAGCGCCAGCTTCTCGGCGGTCAGCTGTTCGAGCGCCGAAACGTTTACCGTCCACAACGCGCGACCGTGGGTGGCCACCACGAGATCGAGTTCTCGCGGATGAACCACGACATCGTGAACTGCGACGGTTGGGAAGCCGGTCCGATAGCGCGACCAATTCTTGCCCCTATCCAGCGACACGCGCAGCGACATCTCGCTACCCAGGTACAGGAGGTCGGGGTTCCTCTCCCCCTCTCGGATCACGTAGACACAGTCGTAGTCCGGCAGGCCGGCAGCCAAGCTGATCCAAGTCTTCCCAAAGTCTTCGCTCACGTACACGTAGGACTTGAAGTCGTTGCTTCGGTGCCCATCAAAGGTTGCATAAACGCGTCCCTCAACCCACTTGCTGGCAAGAACCCGCGAGCACCAGGTGTTCGCCGGAAGGTCGGGGATGTTGGCGGTGAGGTTCGTCCAGGTGGCACCCGCATCGCGAGACACATGCACGAGACCGTCGTCGGTACCAACGTAGAGCACTCCAGCCTTTACGGGAGACTCGCTGATCGTGATGATCGTGCAGTGGCGCTCCGCACCGGTGTCCTCAGGGGTCACCGACTTGGCACCAGGCTTTTGCTTGGCGGGGTCGTTGGTCGTGAGATCAGGACTGATCGCCTCCCAGACATCGCCGCGGTTCAGGCTTCTGTAAAGCTTGTTCGCGCCGACGTAGACGATCTTCGAGTTGTGGGGGCTCAGGTAGATCGGGGTGCTCCAGTTGAACCGGACCCGCTCACCCTGGGCGCCGCGCGGACGAACAAACTTGGCCTGGCCGGTCTTGAGGTCGTACCGGGCAACGGCTCCCCCCTGGCTCTCTGAGTAGAGGGTCGACCAATCGTTCGGATCGACTTGGACGTGGAAGCCATCGCCTCCACCCACGCCTACCGCATCCCACCAGGACACGCCGCCTCGGGTGGTCTGGGTTGGCTGGCCCCAGCTTCCGTTGTCTTGCAGACCGCCGTACACCCAGTAGGGCTTTCGGAAGTCGACCGCGACTGCGTAGAACTGCCCGATGGGCAGGTTGTTGAGGTGGACCCACTTGCTCCCTCGGTCGTGGGTGACGTAGACGCCACCATCGCAGCCGACGATCATGTGGTAAGGGTTCGTCGGGTTGATCCACATGTCGTGGAGGTCGGCGTGGACGTTGGCGCGTAGGGCGCGGAAGGTCGCCCCCATGTCTTCCGACTGGTGCAGGCTAACGCCCAAGACGTACATCCGCTTGGCATCCGTAGGGTCCTGGCGAGGAGTGCTGAAGTAGAACGGACGGGGATTCAGGTTGTTGATCTTGGTCCAGCTCTCGCCGCCATCCGTGGAGCGGAACACTCCGCCGCCGTTGAAACGAACGGTGGAGGGTTGGGTGTTCGTGACCACCTGTTCGCGCCGCTGGCCGCCACCGCCGCCGGCGGGAGCCGCCGGAGCACCGGCTGGCGG
>JBGSIJ010000012.1:0-38928 GCA_041742595.1 Fimbriimonadaceae bacterium
GTGACGTTCATGGAGCACGACTTGGGCTACATCGACTTGGAGGAGAGGTCGATCCAACCCCTGGAAAACCCGTTCGCGGCCGTCAAGGTGTAACCTATGTCTCCGGAACGTTCTGTAACCCATGTGTCCGGTATGGACACACGTGGGAGATGGCGCGCTCGAGAGGACTCGAACCTCCGACCCTCAGCTCCGCAAGCTGATGCTCTATCCACTGAGCTACGAGCGCGCGCGGCCTGAAGAGGATACCTTAGGCGGCGGCTTTCTGCCAGTTGCCATCGAGGCGTCCGACGAGCAATCCGCCTTCGCACCACTCCAGTCCGATGACTCGGCTGTCGGATTCGTGGCCGATGGAGTCGATCTGAACGCCCTCTTGCGTGTAGATGCCCACCCGGTTCCCTTCGGAGGCGGCAACTCGACTGCCGTCCGGCGAAACGCGGACGAGGGGCGAGCCGATGACCGCGGGGATCGTCGTGCGCTCCACTCCCCTTAGGGTGGTTAGCCGAATCTCGTGGATTGTGCGGACCGCGACGAGATCGGCGCTTGCGGAGAAGGCCTGGATCCGTTCCCGAACCGCTTGGTGATAGAGCCGCTTGCCGGAAGCAAGGTTCCAGTGGCAGATGTGGAATCCGTCGGCGCCAATGATCTCGGGATCCTCGGCGGGGCCCAGGACCTCGAGGAACCGGGGGGCGTCGTTGTCTTTGACGGTGGCGAGGAGCGTGCCGTCCTCGCTGAACCGGCACCAACGGCCGCTGTCGAAGGCGACCACGAGCTCCCCGTTTGGAGCGACGCGGACGTTGAGCGGCGAGGCCACCATGAAGCACAGCATCCTTGGTGCGACGTACCGCCAAGTCTCCTTGCCGGTCGATGTGTCCAAGGCGAGAAGAGACTGGCCGCTGGCGACGAAAAGTTGGCGACCGTCGACGGAGAATGCCAGTCCGCGCATGCGCTCGGTCGGGCGAATGCGATCGTCATGGCTCCGGAGGTCGCGGCTCCAGAGGACTTCCCCACCCTGGTACATGGAGAGTTGTCGACCGGCAGTGCCCACCGCTACCTGGTCCCGACCGTGAGACGCAAAACTCTGAACCCCTCTCAGGTTGAGTTCCATCTGTTCGAGTTCGCGAGCTAGGATGGCGGACATGCGGCAAAGTGTAGCGTCCGATCGCGGATTTTCCAAGCTTTCTGCGGGATTCGTGCGAGCAAAGCGAAGGCTGTGTGGGTTGCCGCGCCATTGGGCCTTTGTTGAGCGTATTGTTAGGACGTGGAAGCAACCGAGCTTGTGGAGAAACTTGGCCAAGGGCGGGCCGAGTTCTGCTTTCCGCCCAGCTTTCGGCCCCGGGTCGAGGGAGTTGCCCTCTCGGTACTCGGTCTTCTCTTCCCGCACTTCGCAGATCGAGCCGTTTGCGATACGGAAGGGATCGCGCCGGAGCTTGCCCGCATCGATGCCGAGTTCCGCGATGTGCTTTGCGAGTTGGGCGCGCACACCAAGGTTCCCGATGGAGACCTGGCCGGCCGCTTTCTGGGACGTTTAGGAGATGTTCACGATCTGCTGGTGGAGGATGCTCAGGCGATCTTCGACGGCGACCCCGCAGCGACCAGCCTGGACGAGGTCATCCTGGTGTATCCAGGATTCTTCGCGATCGCCAGCTATCGGATCGCGCACGAGCTACACCGCTTAAGGATTCCGCTGGTCCCCCGCTTGGTGACCGAGTGGGCGCACACCCGGACCGGGGTTGACATCCATCCCGGGGCGCGCATCGGGCGGCGGTTCTTCATCGACCACGGCACGGGGGTAGTGATTGGCGAGACGACCGACATTGGCGACGACGTGAAGCTCTACCAGGGCGTGACCCTTGGAGCGCTGTCGGTTGCCAAGGGGATGGCCAACTCGAAGCGCCATCCCACCCTTCAGGACCGGGTGGTGGTGTACTCCCACGCCACGATTCTGGGGGGAGCGACGACGGTGGGCCACGACAGCTTGATCGGCGGGAACGTTTGGCTCACCGAGAGCGTGCCTTCCCATAGCGTCGTCACGCGCCCAAGCGAAGTCAACGTACGAAACGCGGCCTCTTTGAACGAGGTCCTGAATTGGATCATCTAGGAGATTTATGAAAGTCAACAGCATTCTGGAAACCATTGGCAACACGCCCCATGTGCGGATCAACCGCCTCTATGCGGGTCGAGACGTAAACGTCTACGCAAAGCTGGAGCGGGCCAATCCGGGTGGCAGCATCAAGGACCGGATTGGTCTCGCTATGGTCGAAGACGCTGAGAAACGCGGGATTTTGAAGCCCGGGTCGGTGATCATCGAGCCAACTTCAGGCAACACGGGGATCGGCTTGGCGATCGCTGCCGCGGTCAAAGGGTATCGGCTGATCCTGGTCATGCCGGAGTCGATGTCGATCGAGCGACGCCGAATCATGGCGGCGTACGGGGCGGAGTTCGACCTAACTCCGCGCGAGAAGGGGATGCCAGGGGCGATTGCGAGGGCAATCGAGTTACGGGCCGAGCACCAGGACAGTTGGATTCCGCAGCAGTTCGAGAACCCCGCGAACGTTGAGATCCATCGGACTACCACCGCACAGGAGATCCTCGCCGACTTTGCGGACGGGGTCGACTTCCTGATTACCGGGGTGGGAACCGGCGGGCACATCACCGGGGTGGGCGAGGTGCTTAAGGCCAAGTTCCCTAACCTGAAGGTGTTGGCAGTGGAGCCGGAAAAGTCTCCGGTGATTAGCGGGGGCACGCACTCGCCGCACAAGCTTCAGGGCATCGGCGCGGGATTCCTTCCGGCTAACCTTCACCGAGACGTTTTGGACGGGACGATCCAAGTCTCAGAAGAGGATGCCTTCTTGTACGCCCAGCGGGCGGCACGGGAGGAGGGGATCTTCCTGGGCATTTCCAGCGGAGCCAGCTTGGCGGCCGTCGCCAAGCACTTGCCGCAGATTCCGGACGGGGCAACGGTCCTCACCTTCTGCTACGACACGGGCGAAAGGTATCTGAGCATCGAGGGCCTGTTCTAGGATAACGAAACTCGGCCGCTTCTCTTCTTTGGGAAGCGGCCGAGTCCTGTTTCCGCCCGACTTACCTAGACAGCGGCGGGCTCTTTCTCGGCAAAGACGCCGATGTACAGGAGGGCGGCAACCGCGGCTCCGATGAATGGGCCGACCGTCCAGACCACGATGTTCTCGAAGCTGCCAGACGCCAGCGAAAGGGCCACCCCGACCGCCGGGTTGATGGCCGCTCCGGAAACGTTGAAGATCGAGAGCACGCCGAGACCGAGCATGAAGCCCAGGTAGGCGCCACCCGCCTTTGGAGCGCGCTTGTCCACCGCCGTCATGAAGACCACGGTGAGGAAGAAGAAGGCCGCGATCCCCTCGGCGACAAGCCCTTTGTTGAGGTTGACCGGGTTGCCGGTGGATCCGAACGCGTTCGTCCAGTCCTCCGCCTTATTGATGTATTGGACCACGAGCATCGCGGCGATGGCGGCTCCCACTTGCACAACCCAATAGACGAGCCCCGCAAGGACGCCGATCTTGCGGGCTAGCACCATTGCGAGAGTTACGCACGGATTGAAGTGCGCTCCACTGATTCCGCCGAAGGCGGTCCCCATCGACGCCATCGTGAGGCCAAGCCCTAGGGCGAGGGCGAGCGGAAACATGGCCGAGTACGCAGGGTTGTTCCCTATGTTCACGACCACGTTGAATATGACGAAGAGCAAAGCAAAAGTCCCGATGAACTCCGCCGCAAGCGCCTGTGCTTTCATGATCAGTAGAAGGGACGCGCCAGAGCCATGTTCAGGCGCAAACCCAGGCATTTGCCATGGATTCGGAACAGACGCCCGTTAGCCTTTCGCAGGAGCTATACCAGTTGGTACTCACGATTCCAGCCGGATGCGTGGCGAGCTACGGGAGCTTAGGGCGCTCGCTGACTCGCCAAGTCAGTGGCCTTGTGGTTGGGGGATGGCTTCGGCACGCGCCGGAGGGCGTGCCGTGGTGGCGGGTGGTGGGAGCAAAGGGCGACCTCCTGGTGGGCAAGATGGGTTCCCACCTTGCTCTGGAGCAACGAGACCGGCTGGTGGCGGAGGGCGTGTCGTTCCGTGGAGAGCAGGTGGACATGGTTCGCCATTTTTGGCAGAACTAACTATCGATCTGCGCTCTTCGAGGGTGGTAGGCCTTCGATCGTTCGGTTCCGAGCTTCCTCGTTCCTTCGGGGCACGTTCTCGACCCGATTGGCTCGTAAGTTGCTTACATGAGCCAGCAGCATTTCGAAACGCTCGCCCTGCATGCCGGGCAGACGCCCGATCCAACAACCAAGAGCCGGGCCGTACCGATCTACCAGACGACCAGTTACGTGTTCGACGACACCGCGCACGCCGCTCGGTTGTTTGGGTTGCAGGAGTTCGGCAACATCTACACCCGGATCATGAATCCGACGACGGACGTGCTGGAGCAGCGAATCGCGGCCCTAGAGGGTGGCACGGCCGGGCTCGCCACCGCGAGCGGGCAAGCGGCAGAGACCTTGGCGATCACGACGATCGCGGAGGCGGGAGACGAGATAGTCTCCAGCAGCAGCCTCTACGGAGGGACTTACAACCTGTTCCACTACACCCTTCCCAAGTGGGGGATCAACGTGAAGTTCGTGGACCCGTCTGATCCTGAAGGGTTCCGAAGTGCGATCACGGACAAGACCAAGCTCATTTACGGAGAGTCCGTTGGCAACCCACGGCTCGACGTCTTCCCGTTTGAGGAAGTGGGCGCGATTGCCCGGGAGAACGGCCTTCCCTTGGTCATCGACAACACCCTGCCCAGCCCGTACCTTTTGAACCCACTCAAACTGGGCGCGAACATCGTGGTCCACTCCGCCACCAAGTTTATCGGCGGCCATGGTACGGCGATCGGCGGGCTGATTGTCGACGGCGGCAACTTCGACTGGGGCAGCGGCCGCTTTCCGAACTTCACCGAGCCGGATCCCAGCTACCACGGGCTGAAGTTCTGGGAGGTCTTCCAGAACTTCCCGGGGTTGGGGAACGTGGCGTTTGGGATCAAAGCAAGGGTCCAGGGGTTACGAGACACCGGGGCGGCGCTCTCGCCCTTCAACGCGTTCCTGCTTCTGCAGGGATTGGAGACGTTGCCGCTGCGGATGGAGCGGCACTCTCAGAACGCCCAGCAGGTGGCAGAGTTTCTGGCCCAGCATCCGGCGGTGTCGTGGGTCAACTATCCGGGGCTTGTCAAAGCCAAGTACCACGAGCGCGGGCTCTACGGCGCGATTCTGGGGTTTGGAATCGAGGGGGGATCGGAGGCGGCTCAGAAGTTCATAGACCGTCTCGAGATCTTCAGCCTGCTGGCGAACGTGGGCGACGCCAAGAGTCTAGTGATCCACCCGGCAAGCACGACCCACCAGCAGCTTACGGCGGAGGAGCAGGCCAGCGCGGGAGTAACCCCGGACTACATTCGGCTTTCGGTAGGGATCGAGAACGTTGCGGACCTGATCGCCGATCTGGACCAGGCGCTTCGCGCCTAGTCTACGCGGAGCTTTACGCCTACGCCAGACGCCGCGTCGGGAGAGATCCAGAAGGTGAACTCGCCCGGCTCCACTACGAGGCTTCCATCGCGGTCTCGGAAGCCAAGGTCTTCGGGGGTTCGGGAGAACTCGACCACCCGCGACTCGCCGGCGGGGAGCGGGAATCTCTCGAAACCCCTCAACTCCCGGACCGGGCGGGTTTGGCTGGACACTTCGTCACGGATGTAGAGTTGGGCTACGGCCACCCCATCTTGGTTGCCAACGTTGTCGACAGTTGCCCTCACCACGACCGTGCCTCCCTGGATCTCCGCCGTAGTTGCGGAAAACCTGAACTCGGTGTAGCCGAGGCCGAAGCCGAATGGGAAGAGGGGTTGGTCGTCGGCGTCCAGGTAGCGCGAGCCTCTTAGGGGCACGGGACGCCCGGTTCGCTTGTGATTGTAGGGAATCGGGACCTGGCCGGTGCAAACCGGAAGCGAGACGGGAAGGCGGCCACTGGGAGCGGCATCTCCGACCAGAAGATCGGCCAGAGCAGGACCCGATTCGAGGCCACCATGGAACGCCAAGAGCACGGCGTCGGCGAGTTCGCAGACCTCGGTAACGGCGAGCGCGCGCCCCGCGGCCACGACCGCCACGATCGGCTTGCGGGCCCGCTTGAGCGCACGAAGAAGGTCTAGCTGCCCAGGGGGAAGCCCGATGTCGGTTACGGCGTTGTCTTCCCCGCTCCGTCCGTTGGACTCTCCGATGACCGCGACCACGGCGTCGCACATGCGGACCATGCCTACGGCGTCGTCCGGGAGCAGCGCATGCCAGACCCCGGAGTCTGGAAGGGCCTGCCTGAAGGCATCCAGGAACGCCACCATGTCCGTCGCGAGGCCGTCAATGGTCCAGGTGCCGAACCAGACTTCCTTGACTGCCGGGTCTGCCAACGGGCCCACCACGGCGTAGTTCTTCCGCGCTTTTGCCAGCGGCAGGACGCCGTTGTTCTTGAGAAGTACGGCGGACTGCTGGGCCATGTCTCGGACCTGAGTTCGGTGCGAGGCGGGCAGATCGGCGGTAGCGAGCGACTCGTCGGTGTAGGGTTGGTCGAAAAGGCCGCAGGCGTCCTTCAGCCGTAGGACGCGTCGGACCGCTTCGTCGACCAGGCTAACCGGCAACGCTCCTTCCCTGACGAGTTCGGGAAGGTAGGCGCGGTAGGCCTGGCCCGCCATGTCGATGTCGATTCCGGCTCGTAGCGCCATCGCGGCGGCTTCCTTTAGGTTCTCGGCAACCCCGTGCTTCACCAACTCGGCAACGGCGCCCCAATCGCATATGATGACTCCGTCCCAGCCCCATCGTTCCCGGAGGATGCCTTTCAGGAGGCGTCGGCTGCCGGTGACCGGCTCGCCGTCGATGTCCAGGAAGGCGGCCATGATGGTGGCTACGCCAGCCTTCACGGCGGCATGGAACGGCGGGAGGAAGATGTTCTCCAGGGTGTGGGGGGTGATCTCCCCGCTGTTGTAGTCGCGTCCGCCCTCGGCGGCGCCGTAGCCCACGTAGTGCTTCGCGCACGCGACGATGCCCTTGGGATCGTCCAGGCCCGCGCGCTGGTACCCGTTGATCGCGGCGGCGGCGAGGGAGGATGCTAAGTAGGGGTCCTCGCCAAAGCCCTCGGCCATCCGCCCCCAGCGAGGATCGCGCGCGATGTCGATCATCGGCGTGAAGGCCCAGTGGATCCCGTCGGCTCGCGCTTCGGACGCCGCGGTAGCCGCCACTTCCTCCACCAGCCTTGGGTTCCAGGTAGCGGCCTGGCCGAGCGGGATCGGGGCGACGGCGCGGTGGCCGTGAATCACGTCGCGCGCCAGAAGGAGGGGGATGCCCAGGCGCGTTTCCTCGACCGCGACGCGCTGAAGCTCGTTCAGGGCGGAGGCCATGACGCGGGCTTGACGATCGTTGCCGGCGTAGGCGCTGTTGGCGCAGATCACCGATCCAACGAGACCCCGGCGCACGAGGGTCCGGTCGACCTCGATGGAGTTGGGCTCCTGGTTGAGCTGGCCCGCCTTCTCTTCCAGCGTCATCTGCGCCAGCAGGTTTTCGATTCGGGCTTGGCTCATGGGTGGTCTTTCAGAGAAAAGGTCCTATTGGCTAGGATCGCCAATAGGACCTTGGGGCGTTGGGTGAAGAGCCTAGTGGGCGGCTTCGTCTCCTGCCTTCGGCGCTTGACCTTCCGCTTCAGGCTTTGTGGACGCCTCTTCCTTGGCGTGGTCGTGGCCGTCGTGCTCGCCGTGGCCGGCTTCCTTGTGCTCCGCGTTCGGGTTCTGATCGTCCCCGATGCGCCACCCCTTGGTTTGGGTCTTGGGAGCTTTGCGGAAGTCGTAGCTTGCGGTGTCGGTGGCGGTGGAGGTGCGGGCCTTCACGCCTCCGGAGCCTTCGCCAATCCCGTTGAACGCATGAGGATCGCCACCCCAAGTCGGACTTGGGTTGGGAGTGCGATTCGAGTTGTAGCTCTCCAGCGACTTGATGCGCGGAGCGCAACCAACAACGAGGACGGCCAAGGCGAGGAGCAGGAGAGGGGTTGGCTTCTTCATCTGATTAGTACGAGACGTCTACGGACTCTTCCTTGCCGGTTTCGCTGCTCTTGTAGAGCGCATCGAAGATTGCGTTGAGGATCAGGCCGTTCTCGCCCGGGACGGGGCTTTCCTTGCCGTTCTGGATCGCGTCGACGAAGGCCTGGACCTCCGCCACGTGAGCCGAATCCACGTGGGGCACATTGCGAGGGGTCATGTCGAAGAGCTGTCGATCCTGCTCGGTGTAGATCCGAACCGAATCGTCGCCGTAAGGCTTGACCTTCATTCCGGCCTTGGTGCCAAACAGCTGGGCTTCGAACGGATCTCCCTCGAGGTTGCCCATGAAGGAGCTCTCCAGGCAGACCACCGCGCCGTTGTCGAACTTGATGAGACCCACCGCAAAGTCTTCTACGGTGAACTTGTCGCGGTCGTAGTCTCCCCAGTTGTTGTAGAGGGCGGGGTTCTTGCCAAGGATGTCCCAGGTTTTGCCGCTGGCGCTCACCGGCTTGGGATAGCCCATCAGGTGGAGGGTGAAATCGAGAACGTGGACGCCGATGTCGATCAGCGGGCCGCCGCCCTGCTGCTCCTTGTCGATGAAGACGCCCCAGCCGGGAACGCCGCGTCGGCGGAGGGCCTGGGAACGGGCGTAGTAGATGTCGCCCATGTGTCCGTTGTCGATGTACTGCTTGGCAAACTTGATCGGTCCGGAGAAGCGCGACTGAAGGGCAACCTGGAGGATCTTGCCGGTGTCCTTGGCGGCTCGGCACATGAGCTTCGCTTCGTCCGCGTTCATGGCCAGGGGCTTCTCGCAGAGGACGTGCTTGCCGGCGTTGAGGGCGTCGATCGTGGGCTGGACGTGGTACTTGTTCGGGGTCGCGACGCTTACGGCATCGATCTCGGGATCGGCGAGCATCTCCTTGTAGTCGGTATAGACCTTTCCGACGCTGTACTCGTCGGCCGCCTTCTGGGCGGTCTCGGGATTGACGTCGCACACGGCGACCATCTCGCATTGGTCCGGGATGCTGGCGTAACCCTTCATGTGCGCGCCGCGCGCGATTCCGCCTGAGCCGATGATTCCGATCTTGAGCTTCTTAGACATGGGTCTGCTTCCTGCTTGCCAAGGATACCGAGCCAGCGGATTTGTTTGGGGAGGCCAATTCTAGGGACGGAGCCGGGGGCCGCGCAGATTCCCTAGCTTCCGTCCCCATCGCGCAAATCGAGGTCCTGTGCCTCTTCCATATCGGCGGCGGTCTCCACGAGTTCGGTTTCGGTCTTCTGGTTCTTGACCGCGAAGATGGATCCCAGGACCAGGATGGTGACGAGACCGCCCCAGAAGATGGCCTCGGTGAAGTGGGGGACGGGGAACGGGAACGCGCTCGGGTACTCGTGGGCGGCCTTCTCGGCGGCGTGGAGGGCGAGCTTGACGCCGACCCAGCCCACGAGGAGGTAGGCGACATGGTCCAGCATCGGGAACCGCTCTAGGAGCTTGACGAAAAGACTGGCCGCGAAGCGCAGCAGGACGATGCCGATCACCGCGCCGGTGAAGACGACCCAGACTTTGTCTTGCTGGATTCCCTCGCCGGGCTTGGTAATGAAGCCGATTCCGGCTAAAACGGAGTCCAGGGCGAAGGCGATGTCGGTAAGCTCAACCGCAACCACGGTCTGCCAGAAACCGCCCGCACTGGCCTTGATCTTCCGCTCTTCGCTGGCGTGGTGCCAGAAGTGTTTGATCGGGAGATAGAGGAGGTAGGCCGCGCCCAGACCTTGAAGCCACCACTGCTTCAGGATCACGAAGGCGAAGATGATCGCGATGAGCCGGAAGACGAAGGCGCCGCCCAGGCCGTAGAGGAGGGCGCGCTGGCGTTGCTCCTTGGGCAGGTGCTTGACGAGGATCGCCAAGACGAGCGCGTTGTCGGCCGAAAGGAGGCCTTCTAAGAGCACGAGTGCGCCGACACTGGCGAGGTCGCTTCCCTGAAAGGTCTGTCCGAACATCAAGTCCGTTCATTAAACCAGACCTCACCATGGCGAGATTGCGCCGAGTCTGTCAAAATCTGCCCTACGATGCCGACCTACGTGTACGAGTGCAACGCCTGTAACCAGACTTTCGAGATCGAGCAGCGGATCACCGCCGACCCCTTGACCGAGTGCCAGTGCGGATCTTCCGGCACGGTGAAGCGGGTTATCCAGGCCGTGGGAATCGCCTTCAAGGGATCTGGGTTCCACATCAACGACTACTCGACCCCGAGCACCGCACCTACGCCAGAATCGCCGCAGACGCCTTAACAAAGCGCGGGTAGAAACGGCCTCATGCTAGCCTCCGCCTGCGCCTTTGTCCTGCTCGCCCAAGTCCCAGACCGCGTTCCGCGTCGCCTGGTCCTGACCTGGCACGGGGACCCGGCCACCTCTCAAGCCGCAAACTGGCGTACGGAATCGCCGGTGGACAGAGCGGTTGGACAGATTGCCGTCGCCAGCCCCGATCCCAAGTTCGTCTCGGGCGCCGTGACGGTGCAAGCCCGTTCGGAGAGCCTAGAGGTGGCCGCCGGCAAGACCGCCAGCTACCACACCGTGCGGTTCGATGGCCTGAAGTCGGACACCGTCTATGCGTATCGGGTGGGAGACGGCCAGGTTTGGAGCGAGTGGGCCCACTTCCGGACGGCTTCGGATCAGCCCAAGCCGTTCCGGTTCATTTACGTGGGCGATGCTCAGAACGACATCAAGTCGTTGTGGTCGCGAGCCATTCGCGGAGCCTTCCAGGAGGCCAGCAAAGCCCGTTTCATCATCCATGCCGGAGACCTGGTCAATCGCGCCAACGCCGACAACGAGTGGGACGAGTGGTTCTATGCAGCCGGCTGGGTCAACGCTATGGTTCCGACGGTGGCGACGCCAGGCAACCACGAATACGAGCGCAACGCCGCCACGAACCAGCGACAACTCAGCCGGCTTTGGCAGCCACAGTTCGAATACCCCGCCAACGGGGCGCCGGGAATCGACGGGGAGACGTGCTACTGGGTCGACTTCCAGGGCGTTCGGATCGTTAGCCTGAACTCGAACGTGGATTTGGCGGCGCAAACGCCCTGGCTGGAGAGCGCGCTCAAGGGCAATCCCAACAAGTGGACGGTGGTTACGTTCCACCACCCGGTGTTCAGCGTCGCGGGCGACCGGGACAACAGCGAGCTGCGGGCGGCATGGCAACCCGTCTTGGAGAAGTACGGCGTGGATCTGGTTCTTCAGGGCCACGACCACGCGTACGGCCGAACGAAGAACGTGATGTCCGGCTCGAACGGCCGGGCCAGCAGCCAAGGCCCGGTGTACCTCGTGAGCGTCTCTGGTCCGAAGATGTACACGATCACGGACCCCGCGAAGAAGGACCGGATGGCAGTGACCGCCGAATCCACCCAGCTCTACCAAGTGGTGGACGTTGCCGGGGATCGGATCGTCTATCGGGCTTTCGATGCGACCGGGAAGCTGTTCGACCAGTTCGAACTGCGCAAGGACCGGCGGGGCGTCAAGAAGCTAGTCGAGAAGAGAGTGCGCTAAGCACCTTCTTCTCGACGGGAAGCGACCGCTACTTAGGGGCGGCCGCGAGGAACGCGGCGACATCCTCGACCTTGTCCGGGATCTTGAGCGAGCCGTCTTTGACCTTGGCGGCCATCTCCTCCACCTTGGCAAAAGCGCCTTCCGGAAGCTTGTCCTTGGTGTTGCGCATCTCGCTAAGGCCGACGCCGTTGGCCTTAAGGTCGAAGACGACCTCGCCCGCGGTGAACTTGCCGTCGATCTCGTCTCGAATGGTCTGGAAGACGGCCTCGTCCACGCGCTTGATCATGGAGGTTAGGACGGTGCCAGGGGCTACGTCGTCCTGGTCGGAGTCCACGCCGATGGCGTAGACGCCCTTCTCCTTGGCGGCATCGATCACGCCGAGTCCGGCGCGGCCGGCGGCGTGATAAACGATGTCTGCGCCCTGGCCGATGAGGACCTTGGCAGCCTCTTTGCCCAGCCCCGCGTCGTCCCAGTTGCCGGTGTACTTGGGCGCGAGGAACTCGACTTTGGGATTGGCGAGCTTGGCGCCTGCCTCATAGCCGGCCTGGAACTTCTTGATGAGAGGGATCTCCATGCCGCCCACGAAGCCGATCTTGTTGGTCTTGGTGGTCAGCCCCGCCAGGTAGCCCGCGAGGAAGCTGCCTTCCTCTTCCTTGAACAGGAGCGAGCGTACGTTGGGCGCGGCGACCACTGCATCGACCAGCGCGAACTTGATCTCGGGGAACTTGGGAGCCACGACCTCAAGAGCCTGCTTCTGCATGAGGCCGACGGCCACGACGATCTGGCAGCCCTGCTCCGCCATCGCGGTCAGGTTGGTCTCAAAGTCCTTGGGGCTCTTGCTCTCGACCGTCTTCTGCTTCACGCCGAATTCGGCCATGGCTCGCTCCAACCCCGCGTAGGCGGAGTCGTTGAAGGACTTGTCGCCTCGTCCGCCACTATCGAACACCACGCCGACGGTAATCGCCTCTCCTTTTTTGGCGGTTGCCGAAGGCTCACCGCCCGGCTTTGCCGTCTCGGTTGTTCCGCCTCCGGAGCAACCCGTAACCAATGCGAGCGCCGCCGACGCCCAGATGCCTAGCCAAACCTTGTTCACGTTCATTCCTCCGCTGCCGGGTACAATTCCTGATTATGGCGCGAGGCGCGAGCCCGCGTTTTTCCCCAGGAGCACGCCCCATTTGATCACCTGCAACCTGACCAAGCTTGAATCCGCCCTCGACCAAGTTAAGAAGTCCTATCCGAAGCTGGTGCCCGCCGACGCGGCCCTCATCGCAGCCGCCCTTTCGATGACCGGGCGTCACGCGCTGGCCCTCAAAGACGGCCTCGCCTACTCGTGGCCCGAAGACTACACCACCCTGACTACCGCAATGGTGACCGAACTGGACCAGGTTCAGGAAAGCATCGAGCCCACGAAGAAGACGACGAAAGCAGCCGCGGTCGAGGAAGAGCCGATCAACGTAAGCGTTGGCCTCAAACCCAACCTCGCAGCCGGCGAGCGCGTTCTGGCCGGACGGGACGAACTCAAAGCACTCCTGAGCGACATTCTTCAGGAGGGCGTCGAGTTCACGTACGTCGGCACGGACATCGGTTGGCAGTGGGCGCTCGACCGAGCCAACTGGAGCACGGTTAGCGCGGGAGAACTTAGCCGACGGATCAAGATTAAGGCTAGCTTCACCGAGGGAGCCTCCGGTATCGAAACCGGGACCGGCACCAAGAAGCGCGCACCGGCCAAGGCCAAGGCCCTAGAGCCAGCGCCGGACGCGGCGGCGATCGCCGAACCCGAGCCGATCTCGGCGGAGTAGTTTCGCCTTAACGTCCCCCGATCCACGTTTGGATCGGGGGACGTTTCTGTTTATCGACTCCGCAAGTGTCCGACGAGGAGGGCGATGTCGGTAGGCCGAACCCCCGGAACACGGGAGGCCTGGCCGATGTTCGAAGGACGGATCTGCGTCAGCTTATCGACGGTCTCGTGGCTTAGGCCTTTTAGGCCATCGTAGGCGAAATCAGAAGGAATCCTCATTCCTTCCAGCTTTTGGGCGCGCTCCAAGAGTCTCGTTTCCTTGCGGAGGTACCCGTCGTACTTTGCATTCAGTTCTAGCTGCTCACGGACCTTGGGGTCGGGAGAGATTCCCAGGGGCCGGCCCGCTTGTTCGCTCCACTCAAGGACCTGGTTTAGGCCGATCTCGGGTCTAAGCATCAAGCTAAAGAGCGACGCCCGGGTCTCTAGCAGGCCGCCGGTATCGGCGGGAGTGAGGGTGGATTCGGCAAGGAGGTCCAGCCCCTCGGCGATCTCATCGCGTTTGGCGCGGAACCGGTCCCACCGGGCATCGTCGACCGTCCCCACTTCCCTGCCGAGGGGCGTCAGGCGAAGGTCGGCGTTGTCGTGACGAAGGGTGAGGCGGTGCTCCGCGCGGGCGGTGAGCATCCGGTAGGGGTCCTCGACGCCCTTGGTGACGAGATCGTCGACCATCACGCCCAGGAAGCTTTGGCTTCGGGGGAAGTCTACGGGGGTCTCAACGCGGGCGAAGCGGCCCGCATTGATGCCGGCGACCAGGCCTTGACCCGCCGCCTCCTCGTATCCGCTGGTTCCGTTGAGCTGGCCGGCTAGGAAAAGGCCCGGGAGGAGCTTGGACATGAGGTGCGGCGTTAGCTGAAGCGGGTCGGCCATGTCGTACTCCACGGCGTAGCCGGGACGAATCATCTCGACCGCCTCCATCCCGGCGACGGTGCGCAACATGGCGAGCTGGACGTCGGCGGGAAGCGAAGTGGACATGCCTTGAACGTAGAGGCTCTCGGAACGCCACTCCTCCTGCTCCAGGAAGATGGGGTGCGACTCTTTGTCCGCAAAGCGCACGATCTTGTCTTCGATGCTGGGGCAGTAGCGCGGGCCAACGCCTTCGATCTGGCCGGAGAACATTGCGCTTTGGTGGAGGTTTTCGCCGATCAGTGCGTGGGTGTTTGGGTTGGTCCAGGTCTGCCAGCAGGGCAAAAGCTCGGCTTCCGGAAAGGTTCGGTCGTGCAGGAAGCTGACCGGACCGGCGTCAGCCTCGGAGGGCATGGATACCGTCTTTGAGAAGTCGACGGTGGACTTCTTGATGCGCGGCGTCGTCCCGGTCTTGAACCGGCGGAGCCGGACGCCAAGTGTCCGGAGGAAGTCGCTGAGATCGACCGCAGGGTCTTCGCCGTGCCGAGCGGCGCGGGTCTGCTTCGAGCCTTCGTGGCAGAGGCCGTTAAGAAAGGTGCCCGTGGTAAGGACGACAGATCGGCAGGCGAGGATCTCCTCGCCGTTTGCGGTTCGGACGCGAACACCCGAAACCACGCCGTGGCGGTCCTCCACCGACAGAACCACGCCCTCAAGCAGTTCCAGTCCGGCTTGGGCTTCAAGACTGGCCCGCATGATCTCGGGGTACCGAGCCTTACAAACATGGGCACGGACGGTTTGGACGCTTGGTCCACGTCCGGTACCCACGCGCCGAATGTGGGTGAGCGCGTAGTCCGTGGCGACTGCCATCTGGCCGCCGAGGGCATCGACTTCCCGAGCGAGGTGCCCCTTCGCCGGTCCCCCGATGCTGCAGTTGCATGGCAGATGCCCGATGCGGTCGAGCCGCATGGTGACGCAGAGCGTCCGCAAGCCCATTCGGGCGCAAGCGAGTGCCGCTTCGATGCCCGCTTGGCCCGCTCCCACCACCACCACGTCAAAAGACATCGGCATTCATTGTTGCGCACCAGCGCTGCGAGTCGGGCATGGGCCTGTTACAATCGCCTAGGAGTGCCGATCTATGTCGTACCGCTTTAAGCGTCCTGCCCAATTTCGGTTCGTTCTGTTCGTGGTCGTGCCCATGGCCTTCCTGGGCGTCAGCACCCTGGTTACCCTTCAGAACTTCCGGTCGGTGCTTACCAGCCAGGACTCGCTAGCCCAGAGCTACGAAGTGAAGATGGAACTCTCGCTGGTGGCTTCCGACCTTAACGAGACCCTCTCCAACCAACGCGGCTACTTGATCAGCGGCCAGAAAGCCTATCTGGAGGACTACCGGCGCGGGAAGGAGCAGGCCCTTCGGCAAGCCCAGTCGGTTCGGCAACTCGTCAAGGAAAACGCGGAGCAGTTCGCCAACGCGGGGCGCCTTCTGGAGGCCGTCCGCAAGCGCTTCACGGAAGCGGATGAAGTCGTGACCATGAAGGTGGACAACATCGAGGGAAATGGCAGAGCCCTGTTCAACTCACCGCGGACTCGGGCATCTACCAGCGAGGTTCGCGATCTCATCAGCACGATGCAGGCCTTTGAAGAGTCTCTTCTGGCCAAGCGGAGCGACCTAACCGAACGTAGCGCCAACGTTTCGATCACGACGCTTTGGATCAACCTTGCGGCGGGATTGGTCTTGGCCAGCGTTCTGTGGGGAATGAGCCAGCGCTACAACAGCCTCCAGGACAAAGCGATCTTGGCCGAGGAGCGCTACGTCAACGAGCTTGAGGAAAAGGTCTTGGAGCGAACCTCTGAGCTTAAGGCCACAAACGCCGAGTTGGAAGCGTTCAGCTACTCGGTCTCCCACGACCTGCGTGCGCCGTTGCGCGCGATGAGCGGGTATGCCTCGGTTTTGGAGGAGGACTTCGGGGATGCGCTGGACGAGGACGGGCATACGGCGATCTCTCGGATCAAGGCAGCGGCGAGCAAGATGTCACAGCTGATCGATGGTCTGCTCCGCTTAAGCAGGATCACTCGGTCGGAGATGCAGGAATCTCCCGTCGATCTTGGCCAGGTTGGCAAGGAGATCCTCGCGGACCTCACCAGCCGACATCCGGAGATTGCGGCCCAGATCTCCGTTCAGCCCAAAATGAAAGTCGTCGGGGATCCGACGATGCTGCGGATCTTGCTGGAGAACCTCCTCCGGAATGCCTGGAAGTACAGCTCCCGCAAAGACAAGATCGTAGTCCAGTTCGGGTCCCTGCCCGGCACGGAGCCGCCGACCTTCTTTGTGAAGGACTCCGGCGCAGGATTCGACATGGAGTACGCCGCGAGGCTCTTCGAGCCGTTCCAGCGGCTACACAGCGAACGCGACTTTGAGGGCACGGGCATCGGCCTTGCGATCTGCAAGCGGATTGTGACCCGCCACGGCGGGCGGATCTGGGCGGAAGGCAAGCCTGGCGAAGGAGCCACCTTCTTCTTTACGGTGGAGCCGGACCCGGAGCGCATCCGCGAAGAGCTGCAAAGCCTCGAAGTCGAGCTCCGAGAGCCTGCCGTCCGCTAATCCTCGCGTGCCAAGCTAAGCGATGGCACTGACCACGCTCGTTTGCCTTGCTGCGCTTGGAGCCCCACGTCCTCCGATCAGCCTGACGCCCCTCAAGCGCCGGCTAGACGCGATCGCGCAGGGTTTTCAGGGACGGCTTGGCTACTCATTGACTCGCTTGACAGACGGGAAGCGAATCCACTTTCGGGGAGACGAGCGGTTCCCTACCGCCAGCACGATCAAGACCGCGGTGATGCTGGAGGCGGTCCGGCAGGTGGAGGACGGCAAGCTGAAGTGGTCAGATACTCGCGAGGTGCCGTCGGATATGGCCAAGCGCCAGCAGAGCATGTGGTCCTACTTCTTCAAGGACGGGATCAAGCCCACGCTGGACGGCTGGGTGAACCTGTCGATCACGGTGAGCGACAACACGGCAACCATGGTTCTTCAGGAATGGCTGACCACGGAGAGCATCAACGCTCGCCTCGCAAGTCTGGGCCTAAGGCAAACCAGGATCAACGGCCGGGGGCAGATGACCGAAATCGAGAGCCGCTATCGCGAAATGTTCGGGTGGGGGATGACGACGCCGAACGAGATGGCGCGGCTACTGGAACTCATCTACCGCGGCAAAGCCGCTGGCCCCGGGGGCACGGAGCGGATGCTGCGAATTCTGAGCCACCAGTACTGGGACGACTGGATCGGGGGCTATGTCCCGATCGACGTGAAGGTGGCGTGCAAGTCGGGGGCGATCAACCGTAGCCGGAGCGACACCGCGATCGTGATGTCCAGCCGCCCCTACGTCTTCACCATCTACACCGACTCTCAGAAGGATCAGCGGTGGGTGGACGACAACGCGGGCGACGTGGCGATCAAGAAGATGGCCTCGCTGACTTGGAACGCCCTCCACCCCGAACGGCCCTATCGGCAGCCGGCGGACCTCAAGCGGTTCGCCCATACCGGCGGGGTGGACGGCGGCTAGTTCAGCCCAAGGTGTCGACGGAACGCTTCGGCGCGCGGTTCGCGACCCAGGAAGTCTCGGAGCATGGCGAACTCATCCATCGAGCCCCCTCGGCTGAGAACCTTCTTTCGATAGTCCATCCCGACTCCGGGGTCGAGCGGCCCCTTTTCGCGGAAGCGCTCGTACATGTCCTGGGCATAGACCAGGGACCAGATGTAGGAATAGTACGACCCCTCGTAGCCCATGAAGTGGCCGAAGCTTGCCTGGTAGTAGGTGCCTTCGGGGCGCGGATACAGCTCGATCTCGGGGAGCATGTCGATGCCAACTTTCGTCGTGTCGACTTTGCCGCCGGGGGCGGTGTGGTACCGCTGGTCCACGAGGGCATAGTAGATCTGATGCTCCGTTTCCAGACCCGAGCCGAGGGTTTGGGCGCGCTGCATGGATTGCAGAGTCTCCGCGGGGAGGGGTTCCCCGGATTGGTGGTGCTTCGCGAAGAGTTGCAGGACGGAGGGCTCCCAGACCCAGTTCTCGAACATCTGGCTGGGCGCTTCGGCGAAGTCCTGCGAGACGCTGGTGCCCGAGAAGCGAGCGTATGAGGTCTCGGTGAGGAGGTTGTGGAGTCCATGGCCGAACTCGTGGAAGAAGGTGACCACCTCCGGATGCTGCATGAGGGCGGGCTTATCGGCGGTGGGCTTGGTGAAGTTGCAGACCAGGGCGGCGAGCGGGAGTTGGACCTTGCCATTGGCCCAGACCTTGCGAGGCCGGAGTCCCCAGCATGCGGCGTGGTCGTACTTGTTCGGTCGCGGGAACAGGTCGGTGTAGAGGTGGCCGAGGGTCTTCTTGGTTGCCTGGTCGGTCACTTCCCAAAGCCGGACATCGGCGTGCCAGACCGGTAGGCCAAGCGACTTTGCGGACGACGTCACGTCTTTGAAGGTGATACCGTAGATGCGGCTTGCCACCTGGAAGAGGCCATCGAACACCTGCTGGACCGGGAAGAACTCGGCGATCTTCTGGTTGTCTACTGCGTACCTTTCGCGCAGGAGTTTGTTCTTGTAGAACGAGTAGTCCCAAGAGTAGAGCGGGGCGCCCGCGCTACCGGTGTCCGCGTGTTTTGCCTCCAGGAACTCTCCGTAGTCTAGGGAGGCCTTCCTTCTCACCACGGGGCGTAGCTCGTCGAAGAATTTGGCGACGGTGGCGGCGTTCTTGGCCATTCGGGGTTCGGTTGCGTATTCGACCAGGTTGGCGTAGCCGAGGAGGGCGGACATCTCGGACCGGAGGCGGATCGCCTCCTCCAGGAGGGCCACGTTCTTGATGCCGCCTCGGCGCTTGAAGACGGTCCAGACCCGCTGACGCGTGTCGGCGTTCTCGCACGTATCGAGGATGCGGTCGAAGAGAGGGCCGTCCGGCTTGAGGAGAAGGAGGCCGTTTGCGCGCGGGACTTCGGCGAGGGCCTCTTCGGGAACACCCTTCAAGTCCTCGGGGCGGAGGGGGACGATGGATTCGTCCTCGTAGATGTTGCGCTCGTACTCGGTGCCGATTTTCTGGAGGCGCTTTTCGATCGCCGCCAGACGGTCTCGTTTGGCCTTTGGCAGGCTCATTCCGGCGCGCCGGTAGTCGCGGAGGGTGAACTCAAGGAGCCTCGCCTGTTCGCCTTTCAGCTTTGGCTTGGTCGCCGCATAGTCTCGCACGACCTTGTACAGGTCTTCCCTTCTCGAAAGCGCGATCAGGAAGTTGCTGACGGCCTCCTGGGCGGCGCGGCCCGCATCCCTCTCCTTGGCGTCGGTCGAGACGTACTGCTGGAAGTAGATGAGCGAGGTGGCGGTATCCAGTTCCGCGCTGATATCGTCGATCGCTCCCAAGGTGTTGGCGAAGTTCCGCTTGGCCTTGGGGACCTTGACGATCGCGGTAACGGATCTCTGGGCGTCGGCGAGGGCTTTGGCCACGGGCGCAGGAACCACCGCGCCTTGCGACATCGCAAGACCGGCCGCCAGGAGCAACGCTGCCCCAGCGACGAATCGAGATCGGGTGAACATCCTGGATGTTCTACCGCACGGCGGGCTTAGCCGCGAACCAGGACTGCCGCCACGCTTCGCTCACCCGGCTCGAAGCACTCGGAGTCCGTGCAGGCTTGCCACTTCACGCGGACCTCGAACTCCTCACCCGAGCTTCCGGATGGCAATTGGACCCTTACCGGAACCTTCAGGTCGCCCGCGTATTGGTCGCCTTCGGGCCATGCGATTTCCGCCTTGAGGGGCTGGACTTCGGCGGTCGTGGGGATCAGCCAACGGGCGGGCACCACGTTGCCGTTCAGGTGGAGTCCTTCCGGAATGCTGAACTCGAGATCGAACGTCCCCCAGCCATCAGGACCCGCGGCAAGCTCGCGCGGACCGAACTTGACGACAACCTCGGAGGGGTTGACCACGGGAACATCGAGGGTCGGCGTGGCGGCGGGGAGCAGAGGCAGCGCGGAGCGGACGAGCGCTTCGCAGGCGCTGGGAGCGCGCTCGATCCAGCCGACGAGGTGGGAGACCAGCTTGTCGGCCCGCTCTAGGTCGCCGGTGGCGATGAGGGCTTCGAGCAGGAGGGCGTTCGGGCTGGGAGAGGGCTGGTCGAAGACCGGCTTCGTCCGACCGAAGAGGTCATCTTCATCCTTCGGCGTGGCGAAGAAGCCGCCCTTCTCCTCGTCGTAGAAGCGCTCGACGGCGACCTGCAAGAGCCGGATGGCCTCTTGGGCCCAGTTGTGGGCCGGCGCACCGAGGGAAGCCTCGACTCCGTTCTGTCGAAGGGATTCCTCGTGCTGCTCGAAGAACGAACGGGCTTGGGCGAGGGCGATGAGGCCGGTGACCACGCCCGCGTAGTCCTCCAGCAGACCGCGGCCCCGGGGCTGGCCGAGGGTGACCTGGTGGGGCAGGCTTCCGAAACGGCCTTCGGCTTCCAAGATTGCGGCGGCGGCGCGCTCAGCGAGAGGAAGAAGCCCCGCTTCCGCGAGGGCGGAGATCATCAGTCCGTTCCAGCCGACCAGTCCCTTGTGATCCAGCCCCGGGCGCGCACGACGAGACCGCGCCTGGCGCAGAGCCTCAAGGTCTGCATCGAACTCGGGTCCGACTTCCTCGGCGAGGTGGAGAATGTTTGCTCCGGACTTCTCGCCCGTGGCTTCGTCGGCAAAGTTGCCTTCCTCTTGGATGCCGAAGGCGGCAGCGAAGGCGGCGTAGCGGTCGCCCAGGACGGCTCTGGCCTCGTCGGCGGTCCAGACATAGAACTTTCCTTCCTCGCCTTCGGTGTCCGCGTCCAGGGCGGCGTGGAAGAGGCCGTCGGGCGAGGTCATTTCGGTGTGAAGCCAGTTCACGATTCCGTTGGCGGCCCGCAGGTAGATCTGAGCCCACTCCGGCTGGATGGTGCCCGCGATATCCGACGCTCGCACAAAGTTCTTGAGGAGAAGCGCGTTGTCGTAGAGCATCTTCTCGAAGTGCGGGAGAAGCCAGCGCTCGTCGGTGGAGTACCGATGGAATCCGCCACCAACGTGGTCGTGGATTCCACCGAGGGCCATTGCCCGGAGCGTGTACATGGAGGCCCCGAGGGCGGCTTCCCTTAGCTCGACCGGAGCGGACTCAAGGCTGGCGTACTCCATCAGCAGTTCGAGGGCGCTATGGGGCGGGAACTTGGGCGCGGGGCCAAAGCCACCAAACTGGGGGTCGAAGTCTCCAAGGATCGACCGGATCGCGTCTTCAAGCAACGTGTGGTCCCACTTCCGGAAGGTGCCCGGAGCGGTCTTCTCACGGGTTTCGCGCAATGCAAGGGCATACTGCTGCGCCACATCGAGGAGCTTCCCGGCGTCGCGCTTCCATTGGGTGGCTACCGAGTTCAGGATGGTGAGGAATCCGGGCTGCACCGCGCGCTCTGGCTGGCCGCTCTTGCCGGTGACGGTTACGGGGCGATCCTCCTTGGGAAAATAGGTTCCGGCAAAGAACGGCTTCTTGTCGGGGGTTAGGAAGACGCTCATGGGCCATCCCCCTCGGCCGCTTCCCAACTGGACGGCGGTCATGTAGACGTCGTCTACGTCCGGGTGCTCTTCCCGGTCAACCTTGACGCTCACGAAGTTCTGGTTCAGGAAGTCCGCCACCGTCTGGTCCTCGAAGCTGTCGTGCTCCATGACGTGGCACCAGTGGCAGGTGGAGTAGCCGACGCTTAGGAAGATCGGCTTGTTCTCCTCCGCGGCTTTCTCGAAGGCTTCGGGACCCCACGGATACCAATCGACCGGGTTGTTCTGGTGCTGGAGCAGATACGGGGACGTCTCGTTCGAGAGTCGGTTGGGCATTCGAAGATTGTATTCGTTACGGGCGGTTGCGGACCGACCTAGGCGAGTTCGTTAGGCAGCCTGGCGTTCCGCTTGAGCCCCTCGAATCCGGCGCGCCGGATCGCGGTTCCGCGGGTTGCGAGGTCCCACTCTTCTTGGCTCAGTTCCTCTAGATTCGAGGGGAGCGGACGCCGTACAAAGTCGGGCTCGGCGGTGGGAAGCGCCCGCAGGGGTTGACGGGGGGTGGGGTGGTTGAACGGGCAAACCTCTTGGCAGACGTCGCAACCGAAAACCCAGCCTTGGCGGGCCGCATCCAGTTCGGGATCGATCGGTCCTCGGTGTTCGATGGTTAGGTAGCTGATGCAGCGGCGGGCGTCCACCTGCCAGCGCCCGTCCTCGTGGACGATCGCCCCAGTTGGGCAAGCGTCGATGCAGGCGCGGCAGGTGCCGCATCCGCCAAGGCTCGGCTTGTCCGGCTCTAGCTCTAGGGTCGTGAGGAGCGCGCCAAGGAAGAACCAGCTTCCCCGCTTGCTGTCGATGAGCATCGTATTCTTGCCGAACCAGCCAAGGCCGGCGCGGTGGGCGTACTCCCGTTCCAGGATCGGGGCGGAGTCTACGCACGCCCGAAATCGGGCATCCGGTTGAGCCTCCTCAAGGGCGGCGGCAAGGCGACGGAGTTTGGCGCGCAAGACCTTGTGATAGTCGCGCCCGAGTGCGTAGCGGGCGACCTTGGGGCCAGGGGGCGGCTCTTGGTAGTAGCCGAGGGTCACCATGATCGCGGACCTAGCTCCGGGCAGAAGAGTGGCCGGATCCTCCCGGAGGGGGAGCGACGAGGCCAAGTAGTCCATTTGGCCGTGGTAGCCCTTGGCCAGCCACTCACGATATTGGGGAAGACTCTGAGGCGAGGCGGCCGAAGCGATTCCGCAGGTTGCGAAGCCTTGCTCCTGGGCAAGGCGCTTGACCTCGTCCTCTAGCCGAGGGCTTCGTATAACTGGATCCATTGCTCCTCGCTCAGGTATTGGGGGCGGGTGCGCGGGTCCATCTGGAGGCGCTCCAGCGTCTCAGCCACCACGGCACGGTCCTTCCCAGCGCTGAGGTTGTTGAAGATGGTTTTGCGCGGCATGGCGAAGCCGTGGCGAACAAACGCCAGGAACCCCGGCATCTCACTGGCGGCGAGAGGGTCCTGCTTCGGGACCAGCTTGAGGACGATGCTATCGACCTTGGGCGGCGGCAGGAATGAGTCTGGCGGAACGTCGCACACCTTCTCGATTGCGAAGCTGCATTGGAGCGAGACGGACAGGGCGCCGCGGTTGGAATTGCCCACCGGGGCCACGATGCGCTGGCCAACCTCTTTCTGCATCATCAGCACGCTGACCGAGATGTGCGAGCGGACCGCACTGATTCGCTCCAGCAGGGGACCGGTGATGTAGTAAGGAAGGTTGGAAACGATTCCACGCGGCTCCGGGAGCTGCTCGAGCGCCGACGCGTAGTCTGCTTTGAGCGCGTCTTCGTTGCGGATCTCCGCGCTTGGCGAGGATTCTGCCAAGACCGGGAGCATGCCGGCATCGACCTCAAGCGCGATTACCTGGGCGACCTCGGACATGCGCGAGGTCAGAACGCCGGGACCGGGGCCGATTTCGAGGATTCCGGCAAGGCCGGAGGCGGCCCCAACGATCGCATCGACGACCGGCTGGGAAACCAAAAAGTGTTGCCCCAGGCCCTTCTCCGCCCGCCGCCCGTGGCGGGCGAGCAAGCGTTGGAGGATCTGGGGGTCTGCGAGGTTCAACGTGTGGAGAGCACGTGGACTTTGACTTGCTTGCGGCCGAATCGTAGAGCCGTAGAGCGAGAGCCGTAGCAGAGATCGATTCGGGAGCCTTTGATGGCGCTTCCGATATCAGCGGCAATGGCGTAACCATAGCCTTCGACGAAGACTCGGCTGCCGAGCGGGATAACCCTTGGATCGACGGCGACGATGCCGAAGCGAGCGGGTATTCCCATCTTGGTCAGTCCGGTTGCGCCGGGCCCAATGGTCGCGGGGCTTGGATCGTATGCCGAGGCATGCATCGTAAGGACGCGGCCCCGAGTATAGGAACCGCGACTGGATGGATATCCACCCTTGCCCATATACATCAGCGTGGACTCCGGCTCGATTCGTTCTTCCTTAACGAGGTCCTTCCGCACGGGCTTTCCATCCTGGAATTCGACCGTGTACGTCCGCTTGACCTGTCCGGGTTTTCCGTCTCGCGCTTTGACCACGCGTCCCGAACCGATCGATCGACTAAATTTGTACTCCACGACTGGCGGGATCGTCTTGATCTCCACCCTCGTTTCCGTATTGCCGTCGCGTCCTTTTGCGGAAACGGATGCTACCGTAACCAAAATCGCGACGAGCGCACTCACAAACCGTGAGCAGTTGCGCATTGGATTCACCTCCCTTTGCCTGGCTGCAGGTAAGGGTTATACCCGCTTGCTCTGGCGATAGCCAGTATTTATGCTTAGTCAGCCCCGTCTACCAAGGGCTATCCTCCCCCCGATTCCAGGTTCAAATCTGCGATTATTAGGCGGTCGAAGCATTTTCTTCGAAAAGGGTTGACAAGGCAGGATTTCGGCGGGGGGCTGCTTTGTGCCAAATCCGTGGCGCGGCGGGAACTTCCAGAGTTAGGTTAACGTAGCCTAGCGCGGCGCTTTGGGATAGCCTGAAGCCTCCTTTTCTGATCGTCGCCTAGGTTCTGAACTTCGGTGTCGCGAACACGTTACACAACTAGCAATGAGTATTCCAGCGCAGACCGGACACCCTGCCAACGACCCTTCCGGCTTGCCATTCGTGGACCTCGCGGAGAGAAAGACCGACGAAGCCGTGATGGCTCTGGCCCCCGGAGACTTCGCGCTGAAGTACCAGATCCTTCCGCTTGAGTTGGATGGGCACACGCTGGTCGTGGCGATGGGGTCGCTGGACTCGCTGCAAGCCGCCGACGACCTGAGCATTTTGATCGACCGGCCCATCCGACCGGTCCTCGGCGACCCCGGCCTCATTCGGGAACGGGTTGAGGAGTTCTTCCTCGAGCGCATCCTTGCCGGTTTGCCCAGTGACGATGCCGGAAGCGTCACCGAAGTCGATGAGAGCACCGACCTTGCCGACCTGCAGAGGATGGCCACCGAGAGCGCGGTGGTTCAGATGGTCAACCTGATCTTCGCGCAAGCGGTGCGGGATGGCGCGAGCGACATCCACATCGAGCCTTACGAGCGTGAGGTCAAGGTTCGGTACCGAATCGACGGCATGCTGGGCGACATGATGCGCCCACCCAAGCGGATGCACGCCGCGATCGTGTCGCGCCTGAAGATCCTGGGAGAGATGAACATTGCCGAGCGGCGGTTGCCTCAGGACGGACGCATCAAGATCACGATCGCCGGACGCCAGATCGACGTTCGCGTTTCGATCATCCCGACGGTGTTCGGAGAGCGCGCGGTGATGCGCCTTCTGGACAAGGGAACGGCGCTCCTTGGCTTGCCCGAGCTGGGCATGCAAGCCGACGTCCTGGAGAAGTTCCGCAAGATTATCTCGCTTCCCTACGGGATCATCCTGGCCACCGGTCCTACCGGCTCCGGAAAGTCCACTTCTCTCTATGCGAGTTTGCAGGAGATCTGGTCGCCCACCACGAACATCCTGACCATCGAGGATCCGGTCGAGTACCAGGTGCCGGGAATCAGCCAGGTTCAGGTGCGGCCCAACATCGGCTTGACCTTCGCCTCTGGCCTGCGCTCGTTCTTGCGGCAAGACCCGGACGTGATCATGGTTGGCGAGATCCGCGACCACGAGACGGCGGAGATCGCGATCCACGCCTCCCTGACCGGACACCTCGTCTTCAGCACCCTCCATACCAACGACGCCCCGGGCGCCCTCACCCGGTTGCTGGACATGGGGGTCGAGCCTTACCTGGCGGCTTCGTCGCTGGTCGGCGTGATCGGCCAGCGCCTTCTTCGTAAGGTGTGCGAGAACTGCGCCGAGGAGTACGATCCGAAGCCAGAAGCCTTGCGCGCGGTGGGCATCGAGCCGGGAACCCCTGGCCGTTACCGCCGGGGCCGCGGATGCGACAAGTGCCAGGGCGGCGGTTACCGGGGCCGACAAGGCCTGTACGAATTGTTCGTGGTCGATGAAGAGGTCAAGCGCCTCACCGTCGATCGCGCCTCGACCAGCGTTCTCAAGCAGCATGCCGTCGACCACCAGGGGATGCGCACGCTTTTGGGAGACGGACGGTTGGCCGTTCTCGCGGGCAAGACCACGCCGGAAGAAGTCCTGCGGGTCTGCCAGCGGGAGGAGTTCTAAGGCTTGAACCAATACGCGTACGTTGCTCTGGAACCCTCGGGCAAGCGTCGCACGGGCATCGTGGAGGCGCCTTCCCAGGAAGTCGCCATCGAGCGCATTGCGGAGCAGGGGCGCTACGTTGTCGAGATCTCCGAGCAGTCATCGACGGCGGCGGCCGGACCGGCCCTCAAGCGCGGCAAAGTGGGACGCGGCGACCTCGCGGTTTTCACCCGACGCCTCGCCGATTTGGCGGACGCGGGTCTCCCGCTCGACCGCGTGCTGCAGGTGGTCGCCGAGCAGTCCGAGAGCCAGCACCTTACGGAAGTTGCCGAAGCGGCTTTGACGGACGTGCGCGGCGGTTTGCCGGTTAGCGAAGCGCTTGCCAAGTTCCCCAAACTCTTCCCCGAGGTCTTCACCCAGACCCTGCGGGCGGGCGAGGCGTCCGGCCAGTTTGCCGAGGTTGCGGGACGATTGGCCGACTTCCAGGAGAAGGAAGTGGCGCGGCGAAGCCAGATTTCGAGTGCCCTGGTCTATCCGGGCGTTCTGAGCTTTACTGCCGTTGGCGTCGTGATCTTCTTGGTGACGTTCGTGGTGCCTCGACTCTCCCCGGTTTTCAAGGATCTCGGCGCGGACCTGCCGGTGACCACCCAGATTCTGCTCGGCACTTCGGACTTCTTCTCCCACAACGCCCTGCTGATCGTGGGTGGAATCGTGGGTCTGACCATCCTCTACCGGGGATGGGTGAGCACGCCCGCGGGTGGTTTGGCCCGCGACAAGTTCTTCCTCAACGCGCCACTCGTTGGAACCGTCGTGAGCAAGGCCACGGTTTCGCGGTTTGCCCGGGTGCTCAGTACGCTGGTCTTTGGCGGCGTCCCCATTTTGGAGGCCTTGCGGCTTAGCGGGATGGCGAGTGGCAACCGCTGCTTCGCGGAAGCAGCGCTGCGAGTGGAGGACGACGTTCGGGATGGCCGGGCGATTGCCGACTCGATGCGCGATGCGGGCAGCTTTCCCCCGGTTCTCACCCACATGGTGGCGATCGGCGAGGAGACGGGCGCCCTTCCCAAGATGCTCAACCGAGTCTCGGACAGTCTCGATTTCGAGGTCGACCAGAACCTAGGCCGACTCACCGCTTTGGTGGAACCGATCATCGTTCTTGCGATGGGCGGCTTCGTAGGTTTCGTCGTTCTAAGCGTGCTGCTGCCGATTTACCAGGCGCAGAGCGCCGTCAAGTAACAAGAGGGATAGGATGCAACTCAGCGCAAACAAAGGCAGAAATCACAAGGGCTTCACCCTTATCGAACTCCTCGTCGTCATTCTGATCTTGGCCATTCTCGCGGCCCTGATCGTGCCCCGAGTCGTGGGCCGAACGGGAGATGCGAAGCGGGCCAAGGCCGCGACCGATATCTCGACGCTCAGCAACGCGATCGAGACGTTTCGGTTGGATGTCGACCGGTTCCCGAGCACCGAGGAGGGACTGAATTCCCTTCGGGTGGCTCCGAGCGACGGCAACGGATGGAAAGGTCCTTACGTGACCAAGCCGATTCCGACCGATCCTTGGGGCAACGAGTACGTATACGAGTATCCGGGATCCAGCGACCAGAGCTACGTGCTCCTGTCGTACGGCGCGGACGGCGCCCCGGGCGGCGAAGGCGATGCCGCGGACGTGACGCAAGGTGAGGAGTAGCCGTCACGGCTACACGCTCATCGAGCTGATTGCCGTTATCACCCTTCTGGCGATGTTCGCAGCGCTGGTGGTGCCAAGTTTGGTTGCCACCCGCGATGCGAACGAGCGCCAGGCGTTCCTCACCCAGTTGCGTTCGCTGCCCCAGGCGGCGTCGAACTCGGCTCGTGAAAGGAACGTAGCGGTGGAACTGGCTTATGACGGAGAACAGGACGAGTTGATCATTCAGACCGTGGCCGACGAGACTAGCGAGGAGCCGACCGAGGCGCAGACATTGCGTTCGCTTCGGCTGCCCGTTGGCGCCCAGCTGGACGACTACCTTGTGGGCGACGAGGACCGGTCGGAGTCCGACTGGGCCATTCGGTTCTTCCCGGACGGGAAAGCGGAAGCAGGTTCGGTGAGACTGTCCCTGTCCGACCTCGAGTACACGCTGAGCGTGGACGCTACCGGAGCCGGACGACTGATACGCGGTACCGACGACCAGACCACTCCAACCAAGTGGAGAGCGGGAGAGCTTGAGCAGAGGCAGTAAGGGTTTCACCCTAATCGAGAGCCTGGTTGCCGTGGTCCTCTTGGCCCTCGGCGTCGTCGCGACCCTGAACGGGTTTGCGGGCGTCACCCGTGTTCAGGCCCGGCTGGAGCAGAAGACCCTCGCCGAGAGGTTGGCCGCGATGAAGATCGACGAGCTCCTGGCAACGGGCGAAGCCAGCCAAGCTCCGCTGAACGGGACTTTTCAGGAAGAGGGCCAGCCGGCCTATCGATGGGAAGCCGAGAGCGGGCCTTCCGGCATCGAGAACCTGAACTACCTGACGGTGACGGTCACCGACAACAACCAGGACGGCGCGGCAGCCAGCCTGAATACCCTCTGGTACCTGCCGCCCCAGACCACCGATACGGGAGCGGAGCAATGAGGCGATCCGCGTTCACCCTCTTGGAACTCCTGGTCGCGGCGATCATCGCGGTGATGGTCATCGCGGGCTCTGGGCTCGCCTACGAGTCGGCGATTACCACGCAGGCACGGCATGCGGCGAGAGTCGAGCAACAGAACCGGATCACGAAGCTTGAAGACCGCCTCACCACCCTACTGCAGTCGGCGGTTCTGCCAATCGAGAACGAAAACCCGGCGGGCTACTTCATCCTGAACGCCCTCAGTGGCAGCACGACCCAGAGCGGCCAACGGCTCGTCTTCTCGGCCTTTGGCGACCGCGTGCGCTGGGATGCCCTACGATCCGACGAGGATTTTGAGACTCAGAATCAGCGGTACGGCACCTTGGGCGGGCTGGCGGAAGTGGAACTCGGCACGGAAACGATCGGAGAGGGCACGCCGCAGGAGGGTCTCCTCGTCCGGAGCCAGCGTCCAGCGGACGGCGACCCGACGCAAGGCGGGGAGCAAGAAGTGCTGAGCGCAGACGTGACCAGCCTGGAGTTCGAGTTCTACGACGGGGCCAACTGGATCACCGAGTGGGATACCCAGACCCAGACCACGAAGCGGCTCCCGGCGGCAGTAAGGGTGACTTACCTCCTGGACGGGGAGGATCAGAACAGAATCCTCGTGGTCCGGCTACCCGAGTCCGACGTAACCCTGGAGAACCCCTTAACGACCGACGGAGGCGACGAATGAGCCGACGCGCCGGAAGACGCCGTGGGAGCGCGTTCATCTTCGTCCTCGCCACGGTGGTTGGACTGGTGGCCTTACTTGCCGGCCTTGCCAGCAGCCAGCGCACGGATATCCGTGCGGCAAGCGCGCGGTCGCAGGCGCTTCGGTCAAAGTTGCTGATCGATTCGGCGGTGGCGCGCGCCCTTGCGGAGCTCAGCATCATCGAGGAAGGCGCTCCTACATTGCTGAGCGACGAGTGGGCCCAGTTGGGGACCCAGGGAGACCAGGATTTTGTCGTGGGTCGGGACCGCTTCCGGATGCAGATCGTGGACGCCAGCTCGCAGATCGACCTGAATGCCGCGCCTCGCGAGCAGTTGGAGCGGCTGCCGATGACAACGGAGCAGATCGATTCGCTTCTGGACTGGCGAACCACGGAGACGACTCCGCTTGCGGAGGGCGCCAAAGACGACTTCTACAACGCGCTCTCTACGCCGTACAACACGGCGCTTCGGAACTTCGAAACGCTGGACGAAATCCTTCTGGTGCGGGGCTTCACGGCCAAGCGATTCTACGAGCCCCAGACAGATGTGCAGACTTCGGTGGTTTTGGTGAGCGGGAGCCAGGACGAGCAGCCCTCTCTTAGCGATCTGTTCCTGATCCACACCGGCGGCCCGAACCTCAACGACCAAGGCGCGGCCAAGACCGATGCCAACACGGGCAACATCCAGGTTCCCGGAATCCCTCCGGCGGTGGCCTTGGCCATCCAGGGCGCGCGGCCGATTACGACGTACAGCCAGATGCTGAACCTGCCGGGCGTGAACACGCAAGTTGCGGAGGCGATCCTGAACAACCTGGCGCCGAACGCGAACCCGAGGCAAGCGGGCAAGATCAACTTGAACACCGCGACCGAAGCGGTGCTCAACAGCGTTCCGGAGATGCCGGCAGACGCGGCGCAGTCGATCCTGTCCCGACAGAGTACGGGCTTCACGGCGCTCGGCGAGTTGACTTCGATTCCGGGGTTGACCGGCCCGGCGCTCGCCGCGGTGGCGGACTACTTTTTGGTGCACTCGGACACGTACTTGGTACGAGTGCTGGCCCAGGTGGGCGGCAAGCGGACGGCCGCCGAGATTTTGGTGCGCGTGGAGGGAGGACTTCCCCGCGTTCTCCAGCGCTGGACCCCGCCGGACGAGGATCCAAGGATTCGATGGAATTGGCAAGATGAGACAACGAGTGAGGTGGTTTTGAAGGAGGATTCGCAATGAGCAAAGGAAATGCTGCTGCCTTACCGGTGATCGAGTGGTCGCGCGGAGCCGTTAGGCTCTTTGATCCGGTTACCAAGCGGACCCAGATCGCGGACTCGATCGCCGATCTGGTGGACGTTCCCAAGCAGGCTGTGCTTGCCTTGAGTCGGCGCACCGCGTTCCTGCGAATGGCGACCTTGCCCAACGCAAGGCGCGAGGACATGCGAGCGATCGTGGGAATCCAGCTGGCGAACCACTTTCCGGTTCCCTCGCACGAACTGGCCTTCGACTTCGTGCCGACCGAGGCCACCTCGTCCGAGGGCCGCCAGGTCCTCTTGGTGGCGGTCCGTTTGGTCGACCTTAGGCTGGCGCTCGACGCGCTGAAGGCCCGCGGGGTGACTCCCGTGAAGGTCGTTCCCACCGCGTTGGGTTCTGCCTTGCTTGCGGCGGAAACCGGGATGGAGGCGGGCGCCTTCGTGGAGGAGACGCCGGAGGGCGTTGCGATCGACCTGGTCGACCACCGACTCACGCGGGTCAGCCGTCTCGCATCCTCGCACGGGGCAGGCACCTTGGCTGCAGAGATCGACCGGACCTACAGCGCAAACGAGATTGCCTGCGGCCCGGTGGTCTCAACGGGAGGCTTGGTCTTTGCCGAAGCCGAGCGGAAAGTGAACTCCAGTCCACTTGAGGCCCTGTCGGCGGGCTATTCGGCCCTGGGTCTCAGCCTTGAGTTGCCGGAAGCGGTTCACCTGCGACAGAAGAAGATCGCCGGACAGCGAAACCGTTTCGCCGTTCTGGCCGCCCTATCGGCTCTGCTGTTGGGGGCGTTGGTCTGGGACGAACGCGATCGGGCGGCGGGCGTCGTTAGCCAGGGCGAGGCCAAGTGGCAGGGCGAGCTGAGGCGAGCCAGGTCCATTCGAGACGGGAACCTTGCCGACGCGGCCGTCATGGCCAAGAGCGAGGAGACTCTCAGCCGGGCCTTGATGCCCGCGCAGCGGACCTCGGACGTGTTGACTGCGTTCTCCAACGCGCTGCCGCCCAGCGTCTGGCTAGTGGGTTACAGCTTCGAGAGGGGCAAGCCCGTGCAGGTTCGTGGAACCGCCAAGACGAGCCTGGACGTGAAGGCCTACCTCGCCAACCTCGAGAAGGAGTCTCGGCTCCGAGACGTTCGCCTTTCCTTTGCGAACGTGGGCAAGATCGACGACATCCCCGTCGTGCAGTTCTCGATCACCGGAACGCCGGTCGGCAACCTCCCGCTCGCCGAGCCGGAAAGGACGAAGAAGCGATGATCTCATTCCGCACCAAAGAAGACGGTCTCGCGAGCGCGGTTATCGTGCTCTCGTTGATCGCGATCGTGATCCTGGCCGCTACCATGGCGTTCGTACCCCTTCCCTCCTCCCAGGGCCTGGCGAAGGGCAAACTCCTTGCTCAGGGGAAGATCGACGACGAGATCGAATCCGCCAAGAAGCGGATTGCCGATGCGCAGAAGGTGCTGGACGCCGGGCTGCGGACGGGCACTCAGGACCAAGTCTCACCGGCTGTCCTGGCTGATGTGGCCGCCGTTACCAAGGCCGCCAAGGTTTCGATGACCGGCTTCCGTCCGCAAAGGACGGCTGTGGTGGGAGTCCTGACGCAGTTCCCGTTCGTATTCACGGTAGAAGGCGGATTTATGGCAGTCATGGACACGTTGAAGAGATTGGAGGATCCCAAAACCAAACTCTCGGTGCACCTCGTGCAACTGACCAACACCGACCCCGCCACGGACAACGTCACCGCGACCGTAGGCGTCACCGCCTTTGCAGCGAGCCCCAAGGTGGAGCCTGAAGGCGAGAGCAAGACCGATGCCAAGGCGGCGAAGACCGAAGGCGCAACCAAGGAGACCCCCAATCGCTAAGAAAGAAACCAAGAAGACGAGCCCGGTTTTCTGGATCGGGTTGCTGTCCATCGGCGCGGCCGCGTACTTCCTCACCACGCCTGAGGAAACTGTCTCCGTGAAGTCGAAGCCCAAAGCCAAGGCCACGAAGAAGGTGGACAAGGATGGATTCCTTGCAGAGGACTATACGGCGAAGTTTCCTCCGCTGAACGTTTCGATCAAGAATGCGTTTAAGCCAGGGGTGGTATCCATGCGGAATTCCGGGATGAACTCTGGAGCCCCCAATGCGGTTCCGGGCGGCCCGGGCGGCAGCTGGATCTTTACCGGCACGGCGGAGGTCAACGGCTCGGTGAGCGCGTTGATCGAGAACGCTTCGAACGGAGAGGGCCAGTTCCTAAAGATTGGCGATCCCTGGCTTACGATGACGGTGGCCGGTATTTCCAATAGCGCTTTGCGACTCCGCAAAGAGGATGGCGATGTGATCGTAGTCAGACTCGAGGGATCGATGGGAACGGAGAGCGCTAGCAGCTCCCTCGCCCCGTTGACTCCTCCGGTCAACGGAGGTCCGCTACGCGGACCGATCGGCAACGTAGACGTGCGGCCGCTGAACGCGAACGCAAACCCGAGCGGCCCTGCCGCCGATTCCCGAGTTTCGATTGGTGGAAGAAATGCGAACTAAATTGCTTGCGATCGCCTTGGCCGCAGTGTTGCCGATGATGGCCCCGGCTCAATTCGACTTTGGCGGAGGGGGAGCCGACGAGGGTCCCGCTTGGTCCAAGCTGAAGCTCAATCCCAAGACGCGGATCAAGCTGGATTTCCGGAACTCGAACATCGACATGATCCTCCAGTTGTTCCAGCAGACGTCTGGAATCACGATCGTGAAGGACCCGGCCCTCAGCGGCCCGATGACGATCACGAGCGCAAAGCCCGTGAGCCTGAACGAGGCGTTCAAGATCCTCAACACCACCTTGGGGCTGAAGAACTTTGAGATCAAGCGAGACGGCACGCTGCTTGTGATCCGCCCGAAGAACCAGCGGCCCGAGGGCGGCGGCAGCCCGTTTGGAGGCATGAGCCCGGAAGCTATCCAGGGCATGTTCTCCGGATCGCAGGCTCAGCTCAAGGTGTATCCCGTAACCTATGCCAACGCGACCCAGGTTGCCCGGATCGTGAATGAAGTTTTCGCCACGGTTCAGAACCCGTTTGAGCAGATGATGCAGTCGCTCGGTGGGTTCGGCGGCGGCCAGCCCGGTGGAGCGGTTCGATTTGGTGCTCCAGGCGCCGCGATGGGCGGAGGCCAAGGCGGCCGACGCGGCGGTTTCGGCGGCGGTGGCGGAGGCTTCGGTGGATTTGGCGGAGGCGCCCGCGGCGGCGGCAGTGGAGTCGTTAAGGCGAGCGCGGACGATTTCAGCAACAGCGTCATCGTTAACGCCCCTACCCGTGAGCAGGGCCAGGTTTCGGAGCTGATCAAGCAGATCGACAAGCAGAACGAAGCCCCCCAGAACACGAAGGTCTATAAGCTCGAGTACGCCTCGGCCACGGAGCTGACCCCGGTGGTTCAGAACGTCCTGGTGAGCAACGCTCCCCAGGGTCGCGGCGGCATTAGCGGGCAGAACGTTCCAATCGAGCAGCGGTTCCAGCAGGCCTTGCGCCTTGGCGGAAGCCAAGCGGCATTTGGAACGGTTGTTGCCGATACCCGGACGAACAGCGTTGTGGTCACGGCTACGGACAGCAACCATGTTCTTGTCGACCAGGTGATCAAGGAGCTGGACAAGGAGGTCAAGTACGAATCTTCGACCTTCGTGTTCCCGCTTGCCAACGCTCGGGCGGACCAGATGGCCACGCTCCTTCAGTCCGCGTTCGGAAACCGGCAGGGCGCGGGCGGCGGCTTCAACCGCAATACGAACGCCAACCGGAACAACACCAACAACAATGCGAATCGCAACCGCAACCAAGGGGGCGGCGGCGGCGGTGGTGGCCTAGGCAACCAGCTACGCGGAGAAGTGGTGGACGACGGCAAGAACCTGGAACTGGCCTTGGAGGATCCGGATGCGCAGAGCGGCGATCTCTACACCATGGTCGGCGTGCAGCAGGGAGGGTTCTTCAACTTTGGAGGCGGAGGCGGTGGCCAGCGCCAGAACAACCAGGGTCAGACGACCGGCCGCACCGCAGATGGTAGGATCGCGAACGTTCGCGACCTGACGGGCCAGGTCACGGTGATCGCCGACCAGAACACCAACAGCCTCGTCGTGGTCACCACGCCGGAGAACGCCGACCTGATCCGGAACATCTTGAGCCAGCTGGACAAGATTCCCGAGCAGGTAATGATCGAGACGATCATCGTCGAGGCGACCCTCGATGCGTCTTCCAAGCTCGGCGTCGAGTGGACATTCAACCAGAAGAAGGTAGGCGGAGACCCCGCCAAGAGCAGCACCGTTGGCAGCGCGTTTGGCCTCGCAAACGCCAACCCCGCCCTTCAAGGGTTGCGCTATACGCTGACGGGAGGCGACCTCAGCTCGTTCATGAACGCACTGAAGACCGACCAGAAGTTCCAGGTGCTCAGCACTCCGCGAATCTTCACCTCGAACAACGCGCAGGCCGAGATCAACATTAGCCAGAGCATCCCTTACGTTCTAAGCAGCCGCGAGGACACGAACGGGAACCTCACCTACAACTATGCGTTCCAGGACGTCGGCATCGTTCTTACCGTGACCCCGCGGATCACCTCCAATGGGTACGTGACAATGGACGTGACCCAGACGGCCAACGACCTGCAGGGCTTCACGAGCTTCAACGCTCCGATCGTCAACCAGCGCCAAGCCGATACGACCGTGTCCGTCAAGGATGGCGAGACGATCATCCTCGGCGGCATTATCCGGAAAACTGTTCAGGCGACGACCAACAAGATCCCGCTGCTGGGCGACATTCCGCTCCTTGGCGAGCTGTTCAAGAGCCGCGAAAAGAACGATGTGAAGACGGAGTTGCTGGTCTTCCTTACCCCCCGCGTGGTAAAGGACGACGCGCAGGCCCGCGAGCTGAAGGACAAGGGTGTGGCCGATCTGTCGCCCGAGACGAAGAAGCTGCTCGACAGCTGGTGGAAAGCGAAGCAGGAAGACCCGAAGGCCGCCAAGCCGCCCGTCACCGCCCCTAAGAAGTCATCCAACGGAGGAAACTAACACACATGAACAAAGCATTGAGACTCGCAACGGCGATCGGCCTCGTGGCCGTGGCCGCACTTTCCATGGCCCAGCCTGGCCAGGGCCGAGGCGGAATGAGGATGATGGGCGGCGGAGACTCCTCCGGCATCATGCTCCTTTCCCGAAAGGACGTCCAGAAGGACCTCGCGCTCACCGCCGATCAGCAGACCAAGCTAACCGCGTTCCAGACCACGATGCGCGAGGAGATGCAGGCGGCGATGGAGAATGCGCGTAGCTCTGGCGGCGGCTTTGAAGGCATCCGCGAGACGATGGAAAAGATGATGGCGGAGTCCAAGAAGAAGGTTGAAGCCATCCTGACTCCGGCTCAAGTTCTTCGTCTGAAGGAGATCAACGTCCAGATCATGGGCGGCCGCGCGGTGACCGTGCCCGATCTCCAGAAAGAGCTCGGCATCACCGAGGAGCAGAAGGGCAAGATCGACGCCCTAGTCGCGAAGCAGCAGGAGGCCAACATGGCCCTCTTCCAGAAGATGCGCGACGGCGAGTTGGACCGCGAAGAGCTTCAGCCAAAGATGAGGAAGAACGATGAGGTCTTCAAGGTCGAACTGGACAAGATCCTGGACGAGAAGCAGCGCCTCAAGCTCAAAGAGATGGGCGGCAAGAAGTTCACCCTCGATCCCAACGAGCCGATGGGCTTTGGCGGTCGTGGCGGTGGTGGCGGCGGCCTCTAGGTCATCCGTGCGTTCCTAAAGAAGTCCCCGCCGGTCTCGGCGGGGACTTCTTCTTTTGTGGCAGGACGCGCCACGGATCGCCCGAACCTCGCGTACTATGAGGCATGCGCAAGGCCTTCACGTTGATCGAATTGCTCGTGGTAATCGCGATCATCGCGATCCTGGCGGGCCTACTCTTTCCCGTTTTCGCTCAAGCAAAGGCCAAGGCAAAGCAGACGACGTGCCTCAGCAACCTCAACCAGATCGGGAAGTCGATCCTGCTTTACATGGGGGACTACGACGACCTCTTCCCCGCCGCGCTGGACCCATCTGACAAGTTTTCTTCCGACATCTGGGACGCCTATCCCGAGTACCGGAACCGGATCGAGAACATGCCGATGATGCATGAGGCGCTTCAGCCTTACGTGAAGAGCCGCGAAGTCTTCAAGTGCCCTTCCGATAGCGGAACGCTGGTGCTGGACAACCACTGGCCCCGCCCGTTCCTTACGGCGCCCTCCATGTACAGCGTCTACGGAACCAGCTACTTCTTCCGGACCGAGATCGCCTTCCGGTACTTCTCTCAGACCACCTTTGAGCTTCCCGCGAACATCAACGTGATGTTCGATGGGGCGGGCCACTGGCACGGAAGCGGCGGCGCCCTCAGCGAGTCCGATATGGACATCATGGGCAAGATGAGCGGGTTCCGCTACAACGTGCTCTACGGAGACATGCACGCCAAGAGCGAGACGTACGGCAACTACCAGAAGGCCTGGGGCACCCCGCTCTAGCCGTTTGCGTAGGCGGCGAGCCTAACCGGGAGGAGTAGCGAGACGCCCGGCTCCTCCATCGAGACGCCCAGAAGGTCGGGCGCCTGCACCATGGTGGTGGGGTTGTGGGTGATCACGATGAACTGGATCTTCCGGGAGAACTCCAGTAGCAGTTCCACGAAGCGCTCCACGTTGCGGCCGTCTAGCGGTGCGTCCACCTCGTCCAGCACCACAAGCGGGCTGGGCCGCACGTCGAGCAGGGCGAAAAGGAACGCGGTGGCGCACAAGGACCTTTCGCCGCCGCTTAGAAGCTGGAGTTGCTGCTTCTTCTTGCCGGGCAGCGTGGCCTCGATTTCGATGCCGCTCTCGAGCAGGTTTCCAGGATCGAGGAGCCGGAGGTCGCCCTCGCCACCGCCGAACAGGCGGGTAAAGATCGATTGGTAGGAGGTGCGAACGGCCTCGAACGTGCCGACGAACCGGTCACGGGTGAGTTTGTCCAGCTCGCGGATGCTCTGCTGGACCTGGTTCATGCCCTCTTCAACGTCCTCCTTCTGGACCGAGAGTTCGTCGTAGCGGGTGGTAAGTCGGGCGTAAGCTTCGATGGCTCCCAGGTTGACGTCGCCCATGGCACGCATCTCGCGCCTCCACTTGCCTACGAGGCTGGCCGCCTCGGGAGGAACCTCGGCGTTGGCGGCACGCGCCACCGCGTCCTCTTCAGAAACGCCGTACTCCTCCAGCAAGCGTTCGGCGGCATTCGCACGCTGGGTCTCGCTCCGCGCACGCGCGATTTCGGCCTGCTGCAGAACGCCTTGCAGGGCCAACTGGTTGGAGCCCGCATCCCGGACGCGAACCGTAAGCGCGGCGACGTCGGACTCGCGCTCCAGAATCTGCGCTTCAAGTTTGGCCCCCGCTACCTCTAGAGCCCGAAGCTTCTGGCGCTCGGATTCCTGGGCTCGCCCGTATCCGGCGGCCACGGTGTTCAGACGCTCGATCTCCGGGGCGATGCCGGCGAGACGCTGGGCGCGGCTTCCGGTCTGCTCCTCGGACGCTTTCAGGCGCCTCTGAGCCGTTTCCACCCGCTGGCGCGCTGCCCGGCTTCGCTCGCGGAGCTCCAAGAGCTTGGCGGCGGCTCCCTCTACGTCTGCCTGGGTACCGGCAATCTCGCGCAAAATGAGGTCGCGCTTCTCCTCGATCGCCGGAAGATCCGGCACCGTAACGGGATCTTCGCTTGCCGCGGTGAGCCCGCGCTGCTCGTCTAGGAGGCGATCTCGCGAGCGTTCGGCAGCCTTTAGCTCGCCTTCTAGGGCCTGAAGGAACCTCCGCTGGTCCTCGACCTCGGCTAGGATCTCCTTCCGTCGGGCTTGAACGGCTTGGGTCTGCTCTAGCGACTTTGCCCGCTCCTCCGCTCCGCGCTCCCCGGCGCCGCGAAGGTGCTCGATCCGCTTGGAAAGGCTCGCTTCCTGCTTGCGCAGGGCCTCTAGCTCGGCGGTGCGCTGGATCACGCCGAAGGAGGCGCGCCCGGTGGTGCCGCCGGTG
>JBGSIJ010000013.1:0-52786 GCA_041742595.1 Fimbriimonadaceae bacterium
GCAGGCGCGGGCGCCCCGGCGGGCAAGCCTCGCGGCGGCCTCCGCCCTTCGGTTACCGGCGGCTAATCCTCACAATCTCGGTTAAGGCTCCTGGGCAGAACGGTACACTCTCCGTTCGCACAGGAGCCTTGCTTTATGCCCACCCCGGTCGTCCTCAATGTGGGGTTTTACAACTACGTTCTGACCGAAAAAATCGTCGCCTTGGTTAGCAGTGAGTCTGCGCCCATGCGCCGTATCGTTCAAAACCTCCGAAAAGAGGGCAACGTGATCGACGCCACTCAGGGCCGTCGAACCAAGTCGGTGGTGTTTACCACCAGCAATGCGGTCGTCCTGTCGGCGATTTCGCAGGAGACCCTTGCCAAGCGTCTGACCACCGGAGAAATCGTGGGCGATGAAGAGTAACGGCCACCATCCCTGGTTCCATTGGCTGTTCAGCCGGTTCGGGCGGGATATCGGGATCGACCTTGGCACGGCCAACACGCTCGTCCACCTAGCGGGGAAGGGCATTCTCCTCCGCGAGCCGAGCGTGGTCGCCATCAACAAGGACAACGGCGAGATCATGGCCGTAGGCGAGGAAGCCAAGCGTATGCTCGGCCGAACTCCCGCGAACATCGTGGCGATCCGGCCCCTGAAGGACGGCGTGATCGCGGATTACGACCAGACCGAGGCCATGCTGCGGCATTTCATCCGCAAGGTGTCGCGACGCTCGTTCCTGCGCACCACCGTGGTCGTTGGCATCCCCAGCGGCGTTACCGAGGTTGAGCGAAGGGCGGTCGTGGAGGCTGCCAAGCGGGCCGGGGCGACCCAGGCCTACGTGATCGAGGAACCGATGGCGGCGGCCTTTGGCGCGGGACTCCCGGTGGACGAGCCGAGCGGCTCGATGATCGTGGACATCGGCGGCGGAACCACCGAAGTCGCCGTAATCTCGCTGGGCGGCATCGTGCACTCGCGCTCGATTCGGGTGGCCGGCGACGAGCTTGATGAGGCGATCGCGGCGTACGTCCGACGCGCCTACAACCTCTACATCGGAGACCGCACGGCGGAGCAGACCAAGATCGACATCGGCAGCGCGGTGCCGCTGGAGCAGGAACTGGAGAAAGAGATCAAGGGACGAGACCTCGTCACCGGTCTTCCCAAAGCGGCGATCATTTCCAGCGAGGAGGTTCGGATGGCCATCACGGAGCCTTTGAACGCCATCGTAGAAGCGGTCAAACTGACCCTCGAAGCCACTCCGCCTGAGCTTGCGGCGGACGCCATGGACCACGGCATCGTGCTGGCGGGCGGCGGGGCGTTGCTCCGGGGACTGGACATCCTGATTTCCCAGGAGACCGGCATGCCGGTCCACATCGCCAAGGATCCGCTGACCTGTGTGGTCAAAGGAACGGGCATGGTGGTGGAGGCCATGCACGACAATCCGGTTCTGCGCAGAATGCTGGAGAAGTCCTCCCGCCCGTGAAGAAGCCGCCCGCGTGGCGAGACCCCCTGATCCTCGTGGCGCTCTGCGGCCTCGGCATCTTCCTAGGCCGCCAGCAGTCCGCTGCCCAGCGCGAAGGACGAACAGATGCCTTCGGCAGCGTGGCTCAGCGTTTGCTTTCCCCGGTGAGCCTCAGCGCGGGCCGCTCGGTGGGGTCGGCGGGCGACTTCCAGGCGGGCATCGGGAACGCGGCGGGCTTGGCGGCGGAGAACCGTCGGCTTAGGGCCGAACTGCTGGCGCTTCAGATGTACGGCCAAACGGTGACCCAGCTAAGGGATGAGATCGATTCCTTGCGATCGCTGGCGGGACTCCCGGGCTACGGCAAGACCAAACTGCCGGCCGAGATCACCCAGTTCTTCCCTTACGAGGATCGAATCTCGCTGAACGTCGGATCCCAGAAAGGGGTGCGTCCCGGGCAACCGGTGGTGGCGCCGCAGGGCTTGCTCGGAATCGTTAAGTCGGTCGACCAGAACTCGTGCTCCGTCCTGCTCCTCGTTGCGCCCAGCCAGAAGCTGGGCGCAATTGCCATCAATCGCAACCCGCCGCCCGCCGGATTCATGCGGGGCGACGGCGATGGCGGCATGCTGGTCGAGTTCCAGGACCCCAAGGTGGGGGTCCAGACAGGAGACACTATCACCACGGCTGGCTTTTCCGACAAGATTCCGCGCGGCATCGTCATCGGACGGGTGCTGGTCGCGGAAGCGGACATCGAGTTCGGCGTGTTGCGGGCAAGGGTGCTCCCGGCAGTAAGTCTCGGCCGCGTTCGGGAAGTGGTGGTGCTCCGATGAAGGTCGCCGTGATGGCCCTCCTTCTGTACCTGGCGCTTGGCATCCAGGCAGCCCTCAGCCTTCCCTTCGATCTTCCGTTGGTGCTGGTATCTCTGGCCTCCCTCTCGTTTCCCCGGGTCGGCGCTTCTGGCTACGGGTTTGCGGCGGGGGCGCTGCAGGGCGCGCTCGCGGGGGCGAACCTGACCGGATACGCGATCAGCCGTACTCTGGCCGGCTTTCTGCAATCCACCGTTGCGGGGCTTGGATTTCAGCCCAGTTACGTTGTGGCGGGCGTCGCCGCCGCCGCAACAACGCTCTTCTCCCAGATCGTGTTGATGTTCGTGTCGCCTCCCACGTCCATTCCGCGCTTCCTGGGCGATACAATAGCGATGGCGGTCTACAACGGCGTGATCGCGATTCCGCTTTACGGGTTATTGCGGAAGCTTCTGAGCCCGCCCTCGGTCTAGCCGTGGCGGGTTTTTTGGTGTCTTATGAGTGAACATATGAACGTTCTGGCAATGGCGCGCGAACAGTTGAGCGTCGCCGCCCAAATCCTGGAGCTCGATCCGGGCCTCCATTCGGTGCTTGCGCACCCCATACGCCAGCTGATCGTCCACTTTCCGGTGGTCATGGACAACGGCGAAGTCCAGGTGTTCCAGGGCTTCCGGGTCCAACACAACGCAAGCCGTGGCCCCACGAAGGGCGGCATCCGCTACCATCCGGACGTCGATCTGGACGAAACCACCGCCCTTGCCATGTGGATGACCTGGAAGTGCGCCGTGGTCAACATCCCGTACGGCGGGGCCAAGGGCTCCGTGAAAGTGGATACCAAGGCTCTGAGCAAGCGCGAACTGGAGAAGCTGACGCGCCGCTTTGCCAGCGACATCAACACAATGGTGGGCGAGCGCAGCGACATTCCGGCGCCGGACATTGGGACCAATGCCCAGGTGATGGCGTGGATCATGGACACCTACTCCATGCAGGCCGGCTACACCATGCCGGGCGTGGTCACCGGCAAGCCGATCGAGCTTGGCGGCTCCGAGGGCCGCGTGGAGGCCACCGGACGAGGCGTGGTGGTCGCCATGGAAGAGGCGGCCAAGACCATCAACATGAACCTTCAGGGGGCCAAGGTCGTTGTCCAGGGTTTTGGGAACGTGGGCTCCGTCGCGGCTCGGCTAGCTGAAGAGGCCGGGGCGATCGTGGTTGGCATCAGCGACGCGGTCGGCGGCATCTACAACGCCAACGGCCTCCCAATCCAAGAGCTTGTGCGCCGTTACGCCGGGCGCGATGGCGGCATTCGGGAGTACAAGGACGCGGAGCAGGTCTCCAACGAGCAACTGCTGGAGCTCCCCTGCGACGTGCTTGTCCCGGCGGCCATCGCCCAGCAGATCGACCGAGACAATGCGGGCAACGTGAAGGCCAAGCTGGTGGTTGAAGGAGCCAACGGCCCGTGCACCCCCGAAGCCGACCACATCTTCTCCGACCGTGGAATCCTAGTGGTTCCGGACATCTTGGCGAACGCGGGCGGCGTCATCGTCAGCTACTTCGAGTGGGTGCAAGACCTCCAGAACTTCTTCTGGGAGGAGAACGAGGTCAACAACAAACTCACCAAGATCATGCGGCACTCCTACCACGCGGTGGACAGCGCTATGCGAACCCACAAGACGGACATGCGAACGGCGGCCCTCCTGATCGGAGTGAAGCGAGTCTCCGACGCGACGATGAAACGGGGGATCTACCCCTAGCGTCTCTTGGCGCGCGCTGCAAGAGCCGTTGCGGGATTGTCGGCGAAAACGCCGTCGATCCCTAGGCTCAAGAACTCCGCCAACTCTGCCGCCGGATTGCCTTTCAGGCCTTTCGGCAGGAAGGCATCCTCGTCTCGAAACGTCCACACGTGAACCAGCAACCCGGCCGCATGGGCGTCAGCGACCAAGGTCGTTGGCGCCCCAAGGCTCCCGTCTGCCATTTGCGTAATCAACAGCTGTTTGCTGACCCCGACTCCGTCCGCGTACTTTCGGATTGCCGCCAAGCTTGCCGGCTTAGCCATCTCGGCGTAGTTGAGACCATGCTGCCGCGAGGTAGGGTCCGTTCCGTACGGGCTGCCGCTGGAGTCCAACAACTGGATCAGCCTTAGCTTGGTCCTCGCCCGAAGGGCCCGAAGGTTGTCCACCTCGAACGACTGGATGAACACGGGGTCGGAGGCCTGACGATAACCATGTTTAGCGAGCACCCTGAGAAGTGGCTCTTCGAGAGGAAGACCGAGCTGGCGGAAGTAGGAGGGGTGCTTGGTTTCCGGATAGATCCCCACCGGGCGGCCGCTTCGCCTGACTAAGCGTAGGACCTCGTCGAGGGTCGGGATGGACTCCTGGCCATCGTATGCGGTGTTCGCCGGGCGCACGGCGGGAATCCTCTCCTTGGCCCGCAGGGTCTTGATCTCCTTGAGGGTGAAGTCTTCGGCAAACCAGCCGGTCATGGGGGTCCCGTCGATCGTCTTCGTCGTCTTCCGGGCGGCAAACTCGGGATGGGCAGCCACGTTGGTCGTAGCGGAGATCTCGTTCTCGTGCCGGGCGATCAGAACGCCATCTTTCGTGATCACGAGGTCGGGCTCGATGTAGTCTGCCCCTTGCTCGATTGCTAGCCGGTAGGCCGCGATGGTGTGCTCGGGGCGCAGACCAGAGGCCCCCGGTGGGCGATGACAATCGGCAGTGGCATGGCCAAGAGCGCGAGGGTGGCGAGAACCATGAGGGGAAGGTACCAAGCCATGGTTAAGGGGCTGTTCGGTCTTGCCCGGAAGGTGGCAAAGGATATACTAGGCAGTCGTCCGTACAGCCGTGTCGCTGGCCCGGGCTGCTCGACTTCAACGAGGAAGGATGAGGGAGAACTCCATGTCTGCTGCAAGTGCGACGCGCCATTTCACCAAGCTAGATCTACTCCGCCTGATGGCGCTCAGCCGCGAGGGCGACCGGCGCGAGGGCATCCTCTTGCGCCAGAGCAAGGGCTGGTTCCAGGTGTCTGGAATGGGCCACGAGGCCTTGGGAGTCCTGGCCTCTTCTCTCACCGAGAACGACTGGCTGTTCCCCTACTACCGCGACCGGGCTCTCATGCTTGCGCGTGGCCTCTCCAACTACGAACTGGCCCTTGCCTACTTCGCGAAACGGGAATCCAGCTCTGGCGGACGACAGATGCCGGGGCACTACTCCAGCAAGCAGCACAACGTGTTCAGCGTTTGCACGCCCACCGGGGGCAGCCTCCTTCCGGCCTGCGGAACCGCTTGGGCGATGAAGCTCAGCGGCGATCAAAGCGTGGCCCTGGCGAGCGTCGGCGATGCCGCCAGCCGGCAGGGCGAGTTCTTCGAGGCGGTCGCGTTCGCGATCCAGGAGAAGCTCCCGGTCGTGTTCGTGGTCGAAGACAACAAGTACGGAATCTCCACGCCTACCGCCAAGTTCCTGCCCTTCCACCTCGACCTGTTCAGCGACACGCATGTGGTGAAAGTGGACGCCCGCCACGTGGATGCGGTTGCCGAAGCCGGCGAAGCCGCGATCGTGAAGGCGCGCCGAGGAGATGGTCCGACGATCCTCTGGTGCGACCTCGACCGGCTTTCCTCGCACACGTCTTCCGACGATCATCGCGTTTACCGGCCCCTCGAGGAGATCGAGGAGATGGCGCTCCGCGATCCGATCCGATTGCTTGCCGAGGAGCTGATTGCCTCCGGCGAACTCGACCAAGCCGGCTGGGCCAAGATCCAAGAGGAAGTTGCGCAGCAGGTCGACGAAGACTATCTGCGGGCCGAAAGGGCCGCCGATCCGTCGGCTGCCGAAGTGCTCGAGGAGAACTTTGGCGAGGAAGTTCCTGCCGAGGTGCCGCCGCTTCAGCCGGGCCGGATGACGATGGTTCAGGCGATCAACGGAACGTTCCGGAAAGCCCTTGAGAACGATCCGAAGATCATCTTCTTCGGCGAGGATATCGAGGACCCGAAGGGCGGCGTGTTTGGCCTCACGAAGGGCCTCAGCGAGAGCTTCCCGAACCAGGTCTTCAACTCTCCGCTGGCGGAGGCCACGATCATGGGCGTCGCGGTAGGCATGTCTGCCTACGGGATGCGGCCGGTGTTCGAGCTCCAGTTCATCGACTTCATCGGACCCGGTTGGAACCAGATTCAGAACAACATCGCAACCCTACGGTGGCGAACCTACGGCGAGTTCAAGTGCCCGATCACGATCTACGCGCCGTACGGCGCGTACCTGCCTGGCGGATCGCTGTGGCATAGCGACGCAAACGAGTCTCTGCTCGCGCACCTCACGGGCGTGAAGGTCGCCATCCCGAGCACTCCGGAAGACGCCGCAGGCCTCTTGTGGTCCGCGATCCACGGAGACGATCCCGCGTTCGTTCTGATCCCCAAGCACATCTTCCGCAAGCAGATCCAGGTGGAATCGGTAGCGCCGTTGCCGTTCGGCAAAGCCCGCATCGTGCAGGAGGGAAGCGACATCACCGTGGCGACCTACGGCAACACGATCGAGATCGCGGAGGAGGCCGCTCGGCGGTCCGGGTTCAGCGTGGAGATCGTGGACCTACGGAGCTTGGTGCCGTGCGACTACGAAACGCTAACCAAGTCGGTCGAGAAGACCGGAAGGCTGGTGGTGTTGCACGAAGACAATCGCACCGCCGGCTTTGGCCAGGCTATCGTGGCCGAGATGGTGAGCGTGCCGGAGCGGTTCAACCTGTTCCTCGCGCCGCCCCTGCTCGTGGCCCGAGAGGACGTCCCCATCGGCTACAACCCGATCTACGAATACGCGGCTCTGCCAGACGTAGACCGGATGTTGGCGGCTCTGAACACCGTGATGGAGTAGAAGCCGCTCTCGGAATCCGGCCTAGGCACGCCGGATTCCGGAGATGGTTGCCTCGAGCGTCTCGAGGTCCGACACGCGGAAGCTCTTGGCTTCGCGTTCGATCCGCTTCGTCAGGCCGCTGAGAACGTCGCCCACCCCGCACTCGATGAAGGTGTCGATGCCCTCGTTGAACATGTTCTGGATGGTCTCCGTCCAGCGGACGGGGTTTTTCAGCTGCTTCTCCAGGAGCTCCGGCCACTTGCTGGACTGGACCACCGGCTGCCCGGTTACGTTGCTGAACGTACGACCGCCGTCGCCGAACGTGACCTCCTTGAGGGCCTGACCCATCAAGGTGGCGCTCTCCTCCATCAGCGGGCTGTGGAAGGCTCCGCTCACGTTGAGGGGGAGCACGCGCTTGGCGCCTGCTTTTTGGAGCGGCTCCACCGCATCAAGAACGGCCTGCCTGTCGCCGGAGATCACCAGCTGACCGGGGCAGTTGTCGTTGGCCACGACCACCACGCCCCGAACCTTCGGCAGGACTTCCTCGATGGCTTGCCGCGAGAGGCCAAGCACCGCCGCCATGCCGCCGGGACGAGCCTGACCTGCGGCGGCCATGATCTCGCCGCGGCGCTGGACCAGCTTGGCTCCATCCTCGACACTCAGGATTCCGGCCGCCGCCAAAGCGGCGTACTCGCCCACGCTGTGTCCAGCGAAGCCGTCCAGCCGCATGAGCCCTCCGATGTGGGAATCCAGGCAAGCGTAGGCGGCTACTCCGCACACGTAGAGCGCAAGTTGGGCGTTCTCGGTCTGGCGAAGGGTGTCCTCGTCGGTGTCGAAACACAGGGCGGCGACGTCCCGCCCGGTCGCGGCGGCGGCGCGCGTGAACACGTCTCGGGCTTGGGGTCGTAGCTCGTAGAGCTCCTTGCCCATTCCGGGCTTCTGAGATCCTTGGCCGGGGAAAACTACCGCGAACATGCTTCCGAGGGTACCTAGCCGCCCTTGGGGCTACTCGCGCCGCTTCGCTGCCGCTGGCTCGAACAAGGGCCGGTTGGCGGCGGGCTCTAGGAGGGAAAGGAACTCGTTTGCAAGCCGCATCGCATCGGATTCGAAGTGGAAGCTGCCTGCGACGTCGCCTTGCCAGATGTTCTCGACCACCCAAGCGGGAACCGGAAGGAAGACGATCCGCTCCGGGGGAGTCAAGGTGACGGCGAATACCGAAGCGACCGAACCCGGGTCCGGGAAGATGAATTCGAGGTGGATGGCGTTCGGCTCGTAGCGCGTACTTCCCATCTGGGGCGCGCCCTTAACTTTGGCTTCTTTGAGAGCGGTCGGATCGAAGCTCCCTTGAGACGGCTCACGTCCGGCTCGGAGGTCGTCGAAGAGGCGGAGGCGCAGGTCGGCCACGTAGGGCCCGAGCGGAACGCTGGACATGACTCAGTTTACGTGCCAGGCGCGCAGACGTTCTAGAAGCTTACGGGCTTCGCGGCGGTTGCCCACACCCGTCGACCGCTCCCGTGGCTCGAGCAGCACCTGAAAGGGCTTGCCCGCGTTCTCCCCTTCGATGGAGATCCAGCCGCCAAGGGCTAGAAGGGTGTGGATGTTCGGCTTCCGAGAGATTTTCTTCACCGTGGCGCGGGGAATGTCGAGTTGGTACCGCTCGCCTAGGTACGCCAGCTTGTCCGGCATGAAGTAGAGGAGGCCGACGTCCTCGTGCGGATCGAGCGCCGAGCGAAACCTCGGGGTCGCAAAGCCCACAAACTCGCCTTTGCCCGGGATGTCCGGGAGGCGATCAGCTTTCAGGAGGGCGAGTTCGGCGCGCATCGAGTGGTTCAGCGCAGACCCAAACCAGTTGACGCCAAGCCAGCCCAACACCTGGCCGATCGCAACGAGCACGATCGCCCAGCCGAACACCTCGCCCGAGCGCAGCGCCAAGAACGCGCCTCCAAGAGTTGGCGGTAGCCAGAGAACCATCGGCAACAGGTTCCCCATCCAGCGCCGCTTCGCGGTCCAGACGGTTGGCTTCTCGGGAGCAGAGCCCTGCACAGGTTCAGGATACACTCGCCCCGTGGGAAAGGCGCGTCCACTAAAACTACTGGCGTGCCTACCGGGCGCGTCCAACCAGCGCGCCATCGCCGAACGATTCTTACGCAAAGGCGGGGTGGTAACCAGTTTCGCCGACGGCTTCCTGGCCAAGGCTCGCGACTGGGTAGACGGGGAGAATCCCGAGACCGAGGTGCTGCCATTCGGGCAGTTCGTCCTCCGGGTCGCCCAGTTTGCAGGCGGGGAGTTGCCGCGCATCGCTCCCGGAAACGTAGAGTTGGAAGCCGTCGGCTTGGCCTGCCAGGAGCTGCCTTCGGACTCGCCATTCTTTCGAGCCCGAAGCTTCCCCGGTGCCCACCGGGCAATCTTGGAGGCGATCCACGAGCTCGATGCGGCCCGCTTCCCTTGGCAGGATGCCGAGGAAGAGAAGCTGCGAAGCCTGGCAATGATTCGCGCCGAACTTGACGAGCGACTCGCGAAGCTCCGCCTCTCCCGGTTCACGGACATCGCGGCCGGACTTTTGGACCGAGGGGCGGTCGCGCTCGAGCAGCCGCTGAGAGTTCTGGTGTTCGCGTTTGGCGAGTACTCCGAGTTGCGCAAGGATTTGCTCGTCTGGCTGGAGAAGCAGGGAGTCGAGGTCGTGGTCGTCGTAGAGCGGGCGGGGGCGGGACAGTCCCTGTTCGACGATTCGGCGCGGTACGCGGCGGGGCTGGGCCGCCTGGCCGAACCGGTTGGCGAGTCGCTCGGTCTGGCGGAGGCCCTCTTTCGGGGGCAATCGGCGCCGTTCGCTGGCCCGGCCCAAACGGAGATTTGGCGGTACCCCGACGAGTTGTACGAAGCGGAGTGGGTCTTGCGGGAGATCCAGACTCGGTTGGACGCGGGGATGCGTCCCGAGCGGGTCGCGGTGTTGAGTCGAGATCCGGAGCGCGCCGTCCCGTTGTTGCTTTCTGCGGGGGCTCGCCTTGGCATTCCGGTAGCGGCGTCGGCTCGATTGCCCCTCCTGTCGAACGCCCGCGTAAGGATCATCTTACAGCTCCTGGAAGCGCTCGCCAAGGACGACCCCGGGCTTCTGCTGCGCCTTGCCCACACGAGCTACCTTAGGCTGCCTTCCGAGGGGTACGCCTTGCTCAAAGCGCAGGTGCGGGAGGCGAACCGAGCCAAGCGGGGCTTCATGGGCCTGGAGTCCACGGAGCATCTGCCCTGGCTGGCACCTTTGCACGACTGGATGCAACGCTATCGGGCGGGATCCCGGAAGCTTCACGAATGGTCCGAGGCAATCACCGATCTGGCCCAGATCGTCGACGCGGGCGGCGACGACTTTCAGGAAAGCCCGACCAGCGACCGGGACGTGCGGGCGCTCGACCGAGCGCGCGCCGAGCTCTCCGCCGCAATGGCCCTGGCGTCGGACTCCGGATCGCCCTACTCGCTGGCCCAGTTCGCCGCAGTATGCCGGGCAAGATGGGAGCGGGCGTGGACCCTTCCCGGCTCTGGACTTGCGAACGAGTACCGGGGCATTCGGGTGGTCTCCGACGCCCAGGCAATCCGCGAGGTCGACCTGGTCGTGGGCATCGGCTTGGTCGAGGGCAAGTTCCCCCGAACGCGCCGCGAGCATCCGGTGCTCAGCGATCTTGAGCGGATCCAGATCAACGAGCGGTACGGCATCCGGCTTGGGACCTCGCGAGACTCGGCCCGCCGGGAGCGCGACGAGTTCTACCGGCTTTGCTCAAGCGCGAACGCCCTGATCCTCAGCCATCCGGCCACCGAAGACGACCGGGAACGGCTAGCCGCTTACTACCTCTCCCAGGTCGAAGCCTGTGGCGCGCCCGTCACCAAGGGTTCGCGGGAGCGCTCCGAGATCGTGCCGGCAGTGCCCACGCTGGCGGCCGACGTGGCGCTTGCCCAGGCGCGGCGAGAGCCTCGCGGGCCCAGTTCCGTCGAGTTCGTCGATCGCGACGCGATCGACGAGAGGTTTCCAACCCCAAACCCCCTCGGAGTGAGAGAGCTTGGCGAGGTGGTGGCGTGCCCCTTCCGCAGTTTCGTTCGGTACCGGCTGCAACTGGAGCCGGGCCGGTACCCGGATCGATGGCGTCGCCTTGCGGGGTTGCCTGGCGAGGCCAAGCTGCATCGGGCAGCAAACGAGTCGGAAGCGCAAACCGCGCTGACCGAGGCGCTGGAGCGCTTTCTTGAGGAGGTGCGCGGACAGTGCCCCGAGTGGGAGTCGGACTTGCTTCGGGGCGGCGGAACGCGCTTGATCGAGGACTGGGTCCAGCGGGAGTTCAAGGCCCGCGAGGTCTGGCCTCGCGATCCGGTGTCGGACCGGCCCAGCCTGAAGAGCGGGTTCATCTCCACCTACGGCGAGGCGATCCTGAACGTTAAAGGGCATCCAACCCTTCGGATGACTCGCACGGCGGTGGTGCCGCCGGACGCCGGGCCGGAGCGAAGGCTCCCACTCATGGCGCAACTGGGCCTCGTTCGTCGGCAGTTTCCGGAGGAGAAGCAGCCCCTCCTGGAGATCGAAACACTCTCGGGGGAGCGCCAGCTCGTTTGCGCGCATTTGCCCGAGGGCTTCGTTAATCCGCCGGGGTGCAAGGTCTTCGAGCTTGTTCCAAAGTCCCACTCCGAAAGCGCGGGCTGGGAAGCGATGGAAGAGGAATCCAAGCGCGCGATTCGGGCGGCCCTGACCCTGGTCAAGCAGATGAACGTGGCTCCAAGCCCCGGCCAACACTGCGCCACCTGCGCCTACGGGGAGCTGTGCCGTCGTTCGCAGGAATACGGCGAGGAGGAGTCTCCGTTTGGAGCAGACACCGCTGCGGCCTAGGCTTTCTGATCCCCAGAAGGAAGTTGCGGCGCTCGACGCGCCGCAACTTGCCATCGTGGCGGCGGCTGGGTCGGGCAAGACCCGCGTGCTGGAGGAGCGCTACATCCGCCACGTCACCCAGGAGGGCATCAGCCCGGAGCAGATCCTGGCGATCTCGTTTACACGCAAGGCGGCGGCTGAGATTCGCGAACGCGTCGTCAAGCGGCTGAACGAGGAGGGGAATCCGGACGCCGGCCGGCAAGCGGAGACGGGGCCAATCGTCACCATCGATGCCTGGCTTCAGGCGATGCTGCGCGCCTGCGCACTCGAGTCTGGCCTGGACCCGGAGTTCGAGTTGCTTGACGACCACTCCTTCGACCGGATGTTCGTCGGAGCGTTTCGGGAGGAGATCGCGACCGCCCAGCACGACGATCCCATGGTCACCAACCTGACCTCCAAGCTGGCGGGCGAATCTGCGAAGCGGCGCCGCACCGATCCCGAGACCAAGGTACAGCAGTGGGTGAAGGACTGGCTTTACGGGGCGAGAGCGAGCGGCATCTCCTCGGAGGAGTACGAGCGCACCTACGCCTCGGTGGCTAGCCTGCAGGAGGCATTTCTCAAGGTCGTTCTGGGAAGTGCGCCCGCAAGCGTCGCCGAGCACCACGTGCCGGGTCCGAGCGTCGCCGAAGCCCTCAAGAGCGCCTACAAGGCGGCGGGCCATCGCTGCCCGGCGTGGGTCAAGTCGGCGCCGCCGGAGCCCGAGCATGCGGAACTTGAGCTCGCAGTCGGCCTTGCCCACCTGGCTACCAAGGTTTGGGCACGGGTGCGGGGCAAGATGCTCCAAGACCAGCGGTTCGACCTCACGGAGCTTCTGCAGATCGCGGTGCAACTGGTGGAAACAAACGAAGCCGTCCGAGTCCGTCTGCGCCACGCGTACCCCATCGTCATGATCGACGAGGCGCAGGACGTGAATCCTCTCCAGTACCGCCTCCTCAAAGGAATCGGCTTTCCGCAGATCACCTGGATTGGCGACCCACAGCAGTCGATCTACGGGTTTCGAGATGCGGACGTGGAGCAGTTCCTGGAAACCGCGCGCGAAGGAGTCGAAAAGAACCTTGGGGTCAACCACCGAACGGCGGACTCAATCCAACACTTTATCGACCAGTCTTGCGCCGGCTGGTGGTCCAATCCAGCGTCGTACCGAGCGCTCAATCCCCGCGAGTTCCAACTGGACGTGACCGCAGTGCCCCGTATTCCCAACGTGGAGATCTGGGACTTCACCCAGAACGACACCCATGCCCTCGCGCGAATGATCCGCGACTTCGGCGTTCGGCAACGAGATCGGAACCCGGAGTTCCGTTGGGGCGAGGTTATGGTCCTGACCCACCAAAACGCGTACGCTAGCGACCTCGAGCGTGCCCTTGCAGCCCAAGACGTACCCGGGCGCACGGTTGGCGGCTCAAAGCGGCTTTACACCCGGCTGGAGGTTCGGGACGTGGCGAACGTCCTCCGCGCGGTCGCCGACCCAACCGACGACTACTCGCTCCTCTGCACCCTGCGCGGCCCTCTTGTGAGCCTCTCCCTTGATTCGATCGCGCTGCTCAGCGCGAGCTCGCCGGTCTCTGAAGCCTTGGCCACCTTTGAGCCTCCGGAGGAGGACCGCTCCAGACTGGCTGAGTTCATGACGTGGTATCCCCGTCTCCTGAGCTATGCGGATCGACTTCCCGCCGTGGATGTCCTGTCCCACCTGTTTGCCGATACTCCGCTCTTGGAGCGGATTGCGGCTCAAGCCAACGGGGACCAGGCGGTAGCCAACGTGCGCAAGGTCCTGCTTCGGGCTTCAGAGAGCCTCGACGTCGGTCCCCTTGAGTTTGCGGAGATGATTCGGGACATTCAAGATTTCTCCGATCCCGGCCTTGAAGCCGAGACTGCCGATCTCGGAAGAGATGAGCTCTCGATCATGACCATCCACAAGTCCAAGGGAACGGAGAGCAACGTCGTCATCGTGACGGAGTCGTTTGTAAAGGTCAAGTCTCGCCTCAACGAAGTCGAATTCCACCGCCTAACCGGTCTGGCGTGTCCCAAGTTGAGAGCTGCCAGCCTCCTCTACAACTGGGCCTCCGCGGACCGGGCGGACCGAGAACTCGCGGAGAAGCAGCGGCTGATGTACGTGGCCATGACCCGGGCCAGAAAGCGCCTAGTGGTCATGGCAAGTAGCCGCAAAGACCACCAGACGATCGCGTCCCTAGTCGCCCGTGGTCTGGGGTCTCCGTCTGAGTGGGAGAAGTTGGTGGAAGTCTATCGGCCCGGCGAACCGCCCGAATCTGGTGCAAAGTAGACTGGCTCCATGAGGTTCCGAGCCGGATGCGCACAGTTCAGCCCCGCCAAGGCGGAGGTTGCCCGGAACCTAGACCTGATCTGCGAGGTCGTGGTCCAGTCCGCGGATGCGGGAATCGATCTGGTGCTGTTTCCTGAGACCTCAACTACCGGCTACTTCCTAGAGGGCGGCGTTCTGGAAGCCTCGCTGAGCCTCGAGCAGCTGCAATCCGAGCTTGCGGGGCGGCTGGTCGGAAAGCTCCCGCGTCCCGTCGATGTGGCGCTCGGCTTCTATGAGCGTGGCGGCGGCAACGTCTACAACTCGGCCGCCTACTTCGAGGCATCTCCGGACGGGATCGCCGCGAAGGGCTCTTACCGAAAGTTCTTTCTGCCCACGTATGGGGTCTTCGATGAAGAGCGGTTCGTGGCGAGGGGGCGAGACTTGGCCGTCTTCGAAACGAGGCTGGGCCGGATGGCTTTCCTGATCTGCGAAGACGTTTGGCATTCCGTGTTGCCCGCCCTGTGCGCGGTTCGGGGTGCGGAGACCATCCTGGTTCCCAGTGCCTCGCCGGGCCGCGGGTTCTCTGGGCCGACGGTGGAGAACCACGATCGGTACCGCCGACTCCTCACCGCAGTCAGCGAGGAGCACGGTGTCTTCTGCGTCAATGCTCAGCTGTGCGGGTTCGAGGGCGGTAAGGGGTTCATCGGCGGTTCGATGGTCACCGATCCATTCGGGAAGCTCCTCGCCTCGGCTCCGATCGCCGAGCCGCACCTGCTCTCGGCAGAGATCGACCTCGACTTGATCGCCCTCGCGCGGTCTCAAACCCCGCTCCTTTCGGACCTCCAGAGCGCTTGGCAGGACGTCCGGCGCTTGGTCGACGAGACCGATCGCTAACCAGAGCCTAGGTTTTGCCGATCCTGGCGTGGTATCCTCTTCCGCTTGGAGGCTCCGTGTCTCCGAAACAATTAAGCCACAGGGTACGCGCCAGCAAACTGGCGAACCCCCTGGGAACGGCGGGATAACAAATGGCAAAACAGTGTCTCATTGAAAAACACAAGGAGCTAGAGCGCAAGTTCGCGCTTCTTGAGGCGCAGCAGAAGGCGATTGCCTCGCTGCCCAAAGATCAGCGCGAGAAGGCGATGGCGGAGCTTGAGGCTTCGCGCATCAAGAATCGCCTCTTCAAAGCTCGACGATACAACCGATGCTCCATCACCGGGCGAGCCCATGGCTACATCCGGTTCTTCGGCATCTCTCGTCAAGTTTTCCGCGAAAAGGCGCACAAGGGCGAGCTGCCCGGCGTCACCAAGGCGAGCTGGTAACAGCCCCAGGAGGTCTCCACTATGCACAGCGATCCGATCGCGGACCTTCTGACGCGCATCCGAAACGGCGTACAAGCCCGGATGGTGAGCGTGGATGTTCCGCTTAGTTCTATCAAACTCGAAATCGTCAAGATTCTCCAGGCCGAGGGATTCGTCACCGGCCACGAGGTCGTGACAGAGTCCAAGTTCCCGATGATTCGGGTAACCCTCCGCTACGACTCGAAGCGGAAGCCCCTGATCAACCATATCCAGCGCATCAGCAAGCCGGGTCTGCGGATCTACAAGGGCACGACCGAGATCAAGCCGCTTCGCAGCGGTCTTTCGACGCGCATTCTCACGACCAGCCAGGGCGTGATGACGGACCGTGAGGCTCGACGCCGCAAGATCGGCGGCGAAGTCCTTTGCGAGGTGTACTAAGATGTCGCGCATTGGCAAAGCACCGATTACCGTTCCGGGCAACGTTACGATCACGATCGACGAAGCCACGAACCTCGTTACGGTAAAGGGGCCCAAGGGCACCCTTACCCAGCCGTTGGCCCGTGAGCTCACCCTGAAGCAGGAGGGCGGCCAGCTGTTGCTGGAGCGTCCGAACAACCTTCGCCGAGCTCGAAGCCAGCATGGCCTCATGCGGACTCTGATCGCCAACATGGTGACCGGCGTTACGGAAGGCCACATCAAACTTCTCGACATCGTTGGCGTCGGCTACCGCGCGCAGCTCGAAGGCAAGAACCTGCTCCTGAACATGGGCTATTCGCACCCGGTGCGAGTTGCCGCTCCGGACGGGATCACCTACGAGATCGCCGCAGACGAAAAAGCCCGTACGCAGCAGATCAAGGTGTCTGGCATCGATAAGGCCCTCGTGGGCCAGATGGCTGCCGACATCCGGAAGGTCCGCAAGCCGGAGCCTTACAAGGGTAAGGGCATCCGCTATAAGGGCGAAGTCATCAAGCTCAAGGCCGGTAAGCGAGCGGCCGCGAAGAAGTAAGGAGACCGTAAATGCCAAACAAGAATCTTTCCCAAATGCGGGTGATCCGGCACGCGCGGATCCGAAAGCGAATCGAGGGCACGCCTGCGCGACCCCGACTCGCCGTCTTCCGCAGCCTGAAGCACATTTCCGCTCAGATTATCGACGACACTACGGGCCGAACCCTTGCCGCCGCCAGCAGCCTCGAAAAGGGCCTGGAAGCGACCGGCAATGCGACGGGCGCCAAGCTCGTAGGCCAGAAGCTCGCGGAGCGAGCCAAGGAGCAGGGGATCAACGCGGTCGTGTTCGACCGTGGCGGTTTCCGCTACCATGGCCGGATCGCCAGCCTCGCCGACGGTGCCCGCGAGGGCGGGCTGGAGTTCTAAGCCATGCGAATGATGAACCGCTTGAGCGGCAAGCGAGAAAGCCGCAATACAGAAGGTCCGCAGCTAGACGTTCGCGTTGTGCAGACCAACAAAGTCTTCAAGACCCACAAGGGCGGTAAGACCGCCAGCTGGTCGATCCTCGTGGTCGTCGGCGACAACAAGGGCTCGGTCGGAGCCGGAATCGGCAAAGCGCGAGGCATCCCGGATGCCATCCGCAAGGCGGAAGAGGCAGCCAGGAAGAACATGTTCCCGGTGCCCCTCATCGGCCAGACGATTCCGTTCGGCATCACGGCGACTTCGGGCACGGCCACGGTCATCCTGAAGCCGGCGGCCCCCGGTACCGGCGTCAAAGCCGGTGGCGCGGTCCGCGCCTGCTTGGAAGCCTGCGGCATCCACGACGTTTTGGCCAAGTCTTTGGGCAGCCGGAACTCGATCAACATGGCTTACGCTACGATCAAAGCCTTCAAGGCGCTTCAGCGCCCGGAGGACATCGCCGAGCGGCGGGGTCTGGACGTAGGCGAACTGGTGCCTTGGCTCTCCAAGGCGCGTAAGGAGGAAGCCGATGCTGCGTATTAAGCTTGTGAAGAGCACGGTCGGGCACAACGTCCGCAACCGCCGCACCATTCAGGCGCTGGGCCTTCGGAAGACCAACTCCGTCGTGGAGCTTCCGGACAATCCGAGCGTGCGAGGGATGATCCACCACGTTAAGGAACTCCTGTTCGTGGAGGAGATTCCCGGCGACCCCACCCCCAAGAAGGGTGCGCCGGTCGCGGCGCCCGTCGAGGAGGCTCCGGTCAAACCGAAGCGGGTAGCCAAGGCCAAGGTCGAGAAGACCGAAGAGGAGAACTAAGATGGAACTGCACAATATGCAGCCGCCGAAGGGCTCGACGACTAAGAAGCGTCGAGTTGGTCGGGGCATCGGCAGCGGAATGGGCAAGACCGCGACTCGAGGTACGAAGGGTCAGAAGGCGCGACGCCAGATCCACCCGAACTTCGAGGGCGGCCAGACGCCTATCCAGCGCCGTCTCCCGGTCAAGAAGGGTTTCACGAACATCAACCATAAGGTGTTCGCGATCGTAAACCTGGACGACCTTGAGAACCTGTTCGAGACCGGCGCGGAGGTCACTCCGGAAATCCTGATCAAGTCGGGCATCATCGCCAAGTCGAAAGACGGCGTGAAGGTGCTTGGTTTCGGCGAGATCAAGAAGAAGCTCAAGGTGAGCGCGCATAAGTTCAGCAAGAGCGCGGCGGACGCGATCGTGCGGGCCGGCGGCGAAGCCATAGTCCTCTAATCGTTCTCGAACGTTTCCATATCCAACACAAAACATGAGCAGTATCGGCGGTCTAGGCGGCGGCAATTATTCGGTTCCGGGAAAGAGCGACAAGTCGCTCTCTATCCCCCTGATCGAGACGATCCGGCTTGCCTGGGCCGACCCCGATCTGCGATCGCGCATCAGCTTCGTATTGCTGATGTTCGCGGTCTTCGCTTTCGGCGTCCACGTTCCGGTCCCCGTTCCCGGGGTCAGCGCGGACAAGGTCGCCGAGAGCCTTGCCAACATTCCGGGAGCGGCGCTCCTCAACATGTTCGGCGGTGGCGCGCTTCGGCGCGTTTCGGTTTTCGCTTTGGGCCTTAGCCCTTACATCACGTCCTCCATCATCATGCAGGTCCTCACCACCGCGTTCCCGCAGTGGAAGAAGGAGTTGCAGGAGGGCGGCGAGTATGCCCGACGTCAGCAGAACAAGCGCACGCGGGCTCTTACCCTTCTGCTCTGTATCGTGCAGGGTACGGCGCTCCTCAGCATCTTCCGAGCGGCGTTCCCCGAGAGCCTGGACTTCTACACGCGCATGGTCGTGGTCACCTACTGGACCGCCGGCGCGATGTTCATGCTCTGGCTCGGCGAGCAGATTTCCGAGAAGGGAATCGGCAACGGCGTCTCGCTCATGATCTTTGCGGGCATCGTCCTCTCCCTGCCTTCGCAGTTCGGAATGCTCCTCAAGGGCCTTTCGGACGGCGTCGTCCAGTGGTGGAGCATCGTGCTGGTCCTGATCATCTTCGTGCTTGCCACGTGGGCGATCGTTCTCTTCACGATCGCGCAGCGCAGGATCCCGATACAACACATGAGGCGTATGGTGGGGACCAAGCAGCTGGGCGGACAGACCAGCTACCTCCCGCTCTCGCTCAACATGGTCGGCGTAATCCCCATCATCTTCGCGGTCTCGCTCGTGGGTATCCCCAGTCAGATCTCCTTGATGCTTGGCGGACAGGCGACGCCGGCGGGCAACTTCTTCCACGTAATCGGCGAGTACATGTATCCCGCGCTCACCCTCAAGGGCATCGTGGGCATGATCGTCTACACGGCGCTGATCTTCTTCTTCAGCTACTTCTGGACGGCCGTCCAGTACAACGTCGAGGACATCAGCAACAACCTCAAGCGCGGTGGATCGTTCATTCCGGGTGTTCGCCCGGGCAAGCAGACGAAGGACTTCCTTGACGGAGTGATCTCCCGCGTCACCATCGTCGGCGCCATCTTCATCGCGGGCGTCGCTCTGCTACAGTACGTAGCTCCGGCCATCACTGGCATCAGCGCTCAGTACGTGGGCGTCATGGGTGGAACCTCGCTTCTCATCTTGGTGAGCGTCGCTCTCGAAACCATGCGCCAGATCGAAGCCAACCTGCTGATGAAGCAGTACGGGCAGTAAGGGCTGCCCGGTGGACCACGCGCACACTCCCGCTGCCAACATCCTGAGGATCGTCCTAATCGGTCCTCCGGGCGTTGGCAAGGGCACCCAGAGCGCCCTTCTGAGCCAGCGCCTGGAGATCCGGGCCCTCTCCTCCGGAGAAATCTTCCGCCGCGAAATCGAGGCCGAAACCGACCTCGGCCGCCTTGCCAAGCGCTACATCGACCACGGCGAACTGGTCCCGAACGGCGTGACCATCGAGATGATGGCCAAACGCCTCCGCGCGGACGACGTACGTCGTCATGGCTTCGTGCTAGACGGCTTCCCCCGCACCGTGCGTCAAGCGGAGGCCCTCGACGAGCTTCTGGCCGACATGGATGAGGAGCTGACGACGGTAGCCTCGCTGGAAGTCGACGAGGAGACCGTCATCATGCGGCTCTCTGGTCGCCTCGGCTGCACCAAGTGCGGCGAGATCTACCACAGCGACAACAAGCCGCCCAAGCGCGAAGGGCTCTGCGACAAGTGCAACGGCCCGCTATTCGTCCGGTCTGACGATGAGCCCGGGACGATCCGCGAGCGGCTGCACACCTTCCGGGAAAGCACCGAACCGGTGATCGGCTACTACGAGAACCAGGGCATCCTGGTCCGGGTGGACGCGTCCGGCGATCCCGAGGACGCCTACGCCCAGATCATCCTGGAGCGCCACGGGCGTCACTAAGGTCCGGCTCTGGGGGCCTTCGGTTTTGCGATCTACTGGACCGTCTGCCGGTTGCCTCGGTGTAAGCTCACAGTAGGCCGCGTTGGAGCGGCTAGTCCAGCACGGCCAAGAAGGAAACCTTGGTTCTGTTCCGCTGGATAAAGCTCCTTGTTGGGTTTCTCGCGTGCACCAACGGCCTTGCCCAAAGGCCCGAGTACCTCTACTCGATCCCGCTCGACGGTTCGGCGGCCGGTCTCCACGCTTACGCGCCGATGCTTCACGAGGGCGACGGTTTTGTCCCGGCCGAGGTCTCGGTCAACCGGCGAGGGGAACTCGCGATTCTCGACTATGTAACATTCAAGGGTGCCCGGGCCATGATCTACGGGGTCACTGGCCGTCTACTGAGGATTCTCTCGGCGGATACCCCAGGCAATCCTGTCTCGGTGGATCTCAGTTGCCCTGCGTTGCGCGACGATGGCCGCCTCTTCGCGATGGAGAGCGAGCACCATCCGATCTTGCTTCACCCAGACGGCACTCACCTGGATATCGGAGCGAAAGGTAAGTCCGCCGGAAGCCGCCTGAATCGGGACGTCTGGCGGATCGGTACGGCCGACTCCCTCGTTTGTAGTTTCGAGGGACTCGAGGACGGTTTCGCGCAGATCATGGTCGAGCCCACCTCCGGCGGCCTATGGTACGCGACGGTCTGGCATCGCCCTCCCGCGACGATGGAGATGTGGAGGCATGGTCCGGGCCGCGTGATGTTGGTTGGGGCCGATGGTGCGGTTAGGCTGGCCACGATCTCGCCGGTCTGGCACGGGGTCGCCGATCAAGCCTTACCGGTCGCCTATCCGGACGAACGGGGCGCGTTCCTGACTACGACCTGGCGCAAGAGCCGCTACTTCCACGCCCTCCAACTTGGCAACCGACTCAACTACGATCGGATCCTTACCCGCTACTCGGAGCACGGCGTTCCTTGCGCCCAGGTAACCCTTCCGAGCACTCCCGGTGGAGGCAGAGGGCCGGGCCTTTGCGTTTCCCCGAACGGGGACTTGTACTGCTTGGTCTACGGCCGGGACCGCGTTCACGTGCTGCGAATCCCGCTGAGCACGGTGAACGAGGGTTTCCTCGCCTTGGAAGTGCTACCGACCCTCGCTTGGAAGGGCAGGACCTTCGTGCCCTTGCTTGCCGCTGGCAGGGCGGCGGGCCGGGCGGTGGCATGGAACGCCAAAGCTAAGGTGGCGTCGGTTGGCAAGCGTGTGCTCGCCGTGGGAAGCGACCTTCACCTCATCCACGGCTCGGGCTGGGTGACCAGGGCCGGAGCCCAACGCCTCGGACTAGATCTGAACTGGCATCCCAAGGGAGTCCTCGCTTACGGCCTGCGCCGGTAAGGTGACTCTCGCCAAGCTCGCTCAGGCGACATAATAGGGACTCCCGCGCGTACTTCGCGGGGCTAGTACGCCATGGTTGTCCTTCCTCCTTCCATCCCGGGTGCCGCGTGGGCCTAATCAAGTCTCGTGTCGAGATCGAGAAGATCCGCGCCGCCGGAAAGGTCGTGGCTCGCGTGATCCGCCTTTGCCATGAGAGCATCGTGCCCGGGAAGACCACCACCAAGGACATCGACGATCTCGCATTCCGTCTGATCTCCGAAGCCGGGGGCACGCCCAGCTTTCTCAATTACCGGGGCTTTCCGGCCAGCACCTGCCTCTCGGTCAACGACGTGGTCATCCACGGCATCCCCGGCGACCGCATCGTCTACGATGGCGACATCATCGACATCGACGTGGGCGTGAAGCTCAATGGCTGGCATGCGGATAGCGCGTGGACCTTCGGGATTGGCACGATCACCCCAGAGGCGCAGCGCCTGCTGAACGTCACGCGAGAGAGCCTATACCAGGGCATGTCCAAGGCGCGGCACGGCAACAAGGTGGGCGATATTGGTGCGGCGGTACAGAAGTACGTGGAGAGCAACGGCTACTCGGTAGTGCGGGACCTCGTGGGCCACGGCATTGGGCAGAACCTGCACGAGGAGCCCGGCAACATCCCCAACTTCGGCAAGGCCGGCAAAGGCGAGACCCTGCGCGAGGGCATGACGATCTGCATCGAGCCGATGGTGAACGCAGGCCGGCTCTCCGTGCGGACCCTCGCCGACAACTGGACGATCGTGACCGCCGACGGCTCGCTGTCCGCGCACTTCGAGCACACCATCGCGATTACCCGCGAGGGGCCAGAGATCCTCACCGTCGAGGCCTAGACGCCCCTTTGTGTCGTCCCGTTTGGGGGCCGCTCAAACCTTAACGCTCTCTTGGTTATCCCTTAACCAGGTTCTCTTCGGCCTTGACACTCCCTTTGCTTTGGTGTCCGAACATGAATGGCAACGGGGCGTCGCGCTCGCGACCGCCTTGGGGGAACTTCATGAACCGAAAAGCTTTCACTCTTATCGAACTGCTGGTGGTCATCGCGATCATCGCCATTCTCGCCGCCATCCTCTTCCCGGTCTTCGCCCAAGCTAAGGCCTCCGCCAAGAAGGTGTCCTCGCTCTCCAACGTCAAGCAGCTTGGCATTGCGCTGCAGATCTACACGACGGACTACGACGACGTCACCCCGTCCATCTGGGGAACTACCAACAGCGCTGCCTGCAACACGTTCCAAGACGAGCTCATGGGCTGCTCCAACGAGTGGTGGATGCCCCTGTTCCCCTACTTCAAGTCGATCGACCTGATCTACTCGGCCGACCGCAACGACCCGGACAACCACTTCATCCGCTTCGGCAAGTACAAGGCCACCAAGCTCTCGGCTTACGGCTACAACTGGGGCCCGTTTGGCTGGCGCGGTGGCGGCATGCTCGAGAAGCAGGTCGCGATCTCGACCGGCGGCAACGTGAACGTCGGCAAGCCGCTCACCTCGTTTGCTGAGCCCGCGGGCACGGCGGCGTTCGGCGACACGTACGACACCCCCCGAGCCACCAACGGCATCGGCTTCGCTGGCGACACCTGGGGCGGCACGACCAACGCGTCGCTTCGCTACGGTGGAAGCTTCAACTATGCGTTCGCCGACGGCCACGCCAAGGCTCACCCGGTTCGCGGCGGTTTCCTCCCCGGCGCGTTCAACGATCGCTTCATCGTGGTCAAAGACACGGCGAAGCTCGGCCGATCGATCTACTGCTCGGATCCTGAAGCCATGATCCTCGACGAGGACGGCTCCACGTCCCAGCTGAACACCACGCCCGAGCCGCCCGCCATGAAGTGCGGCGACATCGCGCAGTGGTTCACCGACAGCATCACGGATGTTTGCTCCGCTTCGCCCTCCGCAGCCTGCAACTTCCGCTAATTACGTCGGCCTTTGGCTGACCGCTTTCCTTTGGGGCGCAGAGCTTTCGCTCTCGCCCCAGTTTTTGTCGAAGACAAGGAGTTCAACCGTGAACAAGATCAAGACCGTATTGGCGGTGGTCCTCGCCGCTGGCGTCATCGTTGGGTGCAGCGCCCCCGCCGAGAGAGAAGCCAAGAAGCCGGGAGTTGAAGAAACGAAGACCGGCGGAGTCATCGTTCGAGACCAGAGCGGCGACAAGTAGTCCCGATCCGCACCGAAGCCTTGGGGTAGGTAAAGGCACCTTGGGGCTTCGGTGCGGTCCCGGGTCGGGGAAAACCTTGACCCAGTTCTAGCTGGCGCCGGGGATATGCTCCCATCGTGAACCCCTACGGTAGCTTCGACGACGCGCGCCGCGAGTACGTCATCACTCGCCCAGACACGCCGCTCCCTTGGTTCAACTACCTGGGAATGGAGGAGTTCTTTGGGTTGATCTCCAACTGCGGTGGGGGCTACACCTTCTATCGGGACGCCAAGTTACGCCGCTTGACCCGGTACCGCTACAACAACGTGCCTTTGGATTCCAACGGCCGCTACCTCTACATCAAGGACGGCGACACGGTCTGGAACCCAACTTGGAAGCCGACGCGCACGCCGCTGGATCGGTATGAATGCCGGCACGGGCTCGGCACCTCGCGGATCACCGGCGAGAAGGACGGGCTGGAGGTCTCGGTTCGCTTCTTCGTTCCGCCCGGGGAGACCATCGAGGTTTGGGATGTGACCGTCCGCAACCTGAGCGGTTCCGACAAGAGCATTCAGATGTTCTCCTTTGTGGAGTGGTGTCTTTGGGATGCTCAGGACGACGCGACAAACTTCCAGCGAAACTTCAGCACTGGGCAGGTAGAGGTCGAAGGTGCATCCCTCTTCCACGTGACCGAGTACCGCGAGCGCCGCAACCACTACGCCTACTTCCACTGCTCGGCTCCGGTGTCCGGGACCGACACCAGCCGGGACTCTTTCGTTGGTTTGCACGAAGGGCTCGAGATGCCCCGGGCGGTTCGGGAGGGTCGGTGTAGCGGAAGCGTAGCCCACGGTTGGCAGCCGATCGGCGCGCACCAGATCGACCTGCAACTGGAACCGGGCGAGAGCCGACGCCTTCACTTCCTGCTCGGTTACGCGGAGAACGCGGATGCCGAGAAATGGGAGTCGCCGGGCGTGGTGAACAAGGCGCCCTTCCGGGCCGCCCTCTCTCGCCTCGCCACCCCGGACCAGGTCGATGCCGCCGCCGCAAGGCTCGCCGAGACGTGGAACGACCTCCTGGGAATCTACCAAGTTGAGGTGCCGGACGCCCACGTGCAGCGAATGGTCAACACCTGGAACCAGCTTCAATGCATGGTCACGCTGAACCTCTCTCGGTCTGCGTCCGGGTTTGAATCAGGAATTGGGCGAGGAATGGGCTATCGGGACAGCAACCAGGACCTACTTGGCGTCGTCCATCTGCAGCCGGAGCGTTCACGGCAGCGAATCCTGGACCTCGCCGCCACCCAACTCTCCGACGGAACCTGCTTCCACCAGTACCAGCCACTCACGAAGAAGGGCAACGCGGACATTGGCGGGGGCTTCAACGACGACCCGCTTTGGCTGCCGCTTTCGGTGTACGCCTACCTGGCTGAGACGGGCGACACTTCGATCTTGAGCGCGCCCTGCGGGTACGCCGATGTTGCGGAGGGCTCCAGCACCCTGATGGACCACCTGGAGCTCTCCATGGACTATACGAGGCGCAACCGGGGGCCGCACGGCTTGCCGCTCATTGGCCACGCCGACTGGAACGACTGCCTCAACCTGAACTGCTTCTCCACCACGCCGGGCGAAAGCTTCCAGCTTGCCGGAGATGTGGAGGGCAGCATCGCCGAGTCGGTCATGATCGCCGGCCTCTACTGCGCGGCTTGCCGTCGAATGGAGGAGATCTACCGACTTCAGGGCGATGCCTCCAAGGCAGACCAGATGGTCAGCGACTGGCAGGAAATGAAATCCGCGGTGGACGCCCACGGCTGGGATGGCGAGTGGTTCCTGCGGGCCTACGACGCCTTTGGCAACAAGGTGGGTTCCCAATCATGTGAAGAAGGCAAGATCTTCATCGAGAGTCAGGGCTGGGGAGTCCTGGGAGGAGTTGGACTTGATGACGGTCGGGCCCGGCGGGCGCTCGACTCGGTGGCCGAGCACCTGGCGACCGACAATGGCATCGTGCTTCAGCAGCCCGCGTTCTCCACTTATCACGTGGAGCTAGGCGAGGTGACCTCGTATCCTCCCGGCTACAAGGAGAACGCGGGCATCTTCACCCACAACAACACGTGGATCCAGGTTGCCGAGACCATCCTGGGCCGAGGCGACCGGGCGATGGACTACTACCTCTCGATCTGCCCTTCCGCGAAGGAGTCCCAGATCGACGTCTACCGGTGCGAGCCGTACGTCTACAGCCAGATGACGGCGGGGCCGGATGCGCCTACCCCCGGCGAGGCAAAGAACGCGTGGCTTACCGGAACCGCCGCTTGGTCGTTCGTGGCCATCTCGCAGGCGATCCTCGGCGTTCAGCCCACCCTTTCGGGTTTGCGGCTGGACCCGTGCATCCCGCCCGACTGGCCAAGCTTCCGCGTGACGCGGCGCTACCGAGGGACGGAGTACCGGATCGAGGTCCGCAATCCTAACGGCGTCAGCAAAGGGGTGGCCGGCCTGGAGATCGACGGTCGCGTTTGCGCGGGGCAAGTGGTGCCGTTCGGCGACGACGGGGCAGCGATGGAGGTTGTGGTTACCCTCGGGTGAAAGCTCGCTTCGCTGAGGCCCAAAGAATCAAGACGAGCCAGGAATGAGAAAAGAAGGTCTTTTTTGCGAATGCCCTTGACATCCGACCCCCTAGAATGGAACAATCTTCTTTGCGCCCGACCAAGGCGCGGAACCTTGAAAGCTTCATAGAGACGCGTTCAGTCAAGAACGAGATCGGTACTCAAATACCAATCCCGTGCAATTCGATGGCCTTGAACCCTGCGAGTTTACTCGGTGGGGGATAGGTACCCGCAAGGGAAACATCAAAAACAAACAAGTCAACCAAGCCTCGAAAGAGGATTTTGGATCAACTTTCTTCGGAGAGTTTGATCATGGCTCAGGACGAACGCTGGCGGCGTGCCTAAAACATGCAAGTCGAACGGGGTCTTCGGATCCAGTGGCGAACGGCGGAGTAATACATAAGCAACGTGCCCTAAAGACCGGGATAGTCAGTGGAAACGCTGGGTAATACCGGATGTGGCCGTCCGATGGCATCATTGGACGATTAAACCGAGCAATCGGCTTTAGGAGCGGCTTATGGCCTATCAGGTAGTTGGTGGGGTAATGGCCTACCAAGCCGACGACGGGTAGCGGGTCTGAGAGGATGATCCGCTCGAGTGGGACTGAGACACGGCCCACACACCTACGGGTGGCAGCAGTTGGGAATCTTGCACAATGGGGGAAACCCTGATGCAGCGACGCCGCGTGGAGGATGACGGATCTAGGTCTGTAAACTCCTTTTTCACGGAAAGACTTAGGACGGTACCGTGAGAATAAGCTCCGGCTAACTACGTGCCAGCAGCCGCGGTAAGACGTAGGGAGCAAGCGTTGTCCGGATTTACTGGGCGTAAAGAGCGCGTAGGCGGTCTGTTAAGTGAGAAGTGAAATCCCCAGGGCTCAACCCGGGAACTGCTTTTCATACTGGCAGACTTGAGGAATGCAGAGGTATGTGGAATTCCTGGTGTAGCGGTGAAATGCATTGATATCAGGAGGAACACCCATGGCGAAGGCAGCATACTGGGCATTATCTGACGCTGAGGCGCGAAAGCGTGGGTAGCAAACAGGATTAGATACCCTGGTAGTCCACGCCCTAAACGATGGATACTAGGCGTAAGAGGTATCGACCCCTCTTGTGCCGCAGCTAACGCATTAAGTATCCCGCCTGGGGAGTACGGCCGCAAGGTTGAAACTCAAATGAATTGACGGGGACCCGCACAAGCGGTGGAGCATGTGGATTAATTCGATACTAACCGAAAAACCTTACCCAGACTTGACATCGATTGAAAGCCTAGGAAACTAGGCCCTCCCTCACAAGGGGACATGAAGACACTTGTTGCATGGCTGTCGTCAGCTCGTGCCGTGAGGTGTACGGTTAAGTCCGCCAACGAGCGCAACCCTCGTCCTGTGTTACCAGCATGAAAGATGGGGACTCACAGGAGACCGCCGGTGTAAGCCGGAGGAAGGTGAGGATGACGTCAAGTCAGCATGGCAGTTACGTCTGGGGCTTCACACATGCTACAATGGGCGCAACAATGGGCAGCAAAGCCGCGAGGTGGAGCCAATCCCAAAAATACGCCCCCAGTTCAGATTGCAGTCTGCAACTCGACTGCATGAAGGCGGAATCGCTAGTAAACGCAGGTCAGCATACTGCGTTGAATACGTTCCCGGGTCTTGTACACACCGCCCGTCAAGTCACCTGAATTGTCTTCACCCGAAGTCCGTGGCCTAACCGCAAGGAAGGAGCGGCCGAAGGTGAGGGGGGTAAGGGGGACTAAGTCGTAACAAGGTACCCGTACCGGAAGGTGTGGGTGGATCACCTCCTTAAAGACTAGAACTCGGTACTGCAAGTCAGGACCGACATGTCTAGGTCGATTGACTGAAACGCGTCTCTATAAAGCTTTTAAGGCCCTAAAGTTAAGCCTCCGGATTCGTCCGGAGGCTTTTCTTGTTTGTCCTGGAGCGAACTTCCGGTTCGCGACAGCGTAGTAGGAGTCCGACTATGGTTGGCTTCTTGGGACTCGCGCTACTTCTCTACCCGTCCCCGGCCTCCAATCCCGCCGAGGTGTTTCGCCTCGCGCGCACTTCTGGGTTCTTGGGTGGCGCCGTGGTGGTGAGAGAGGGGCGCACCATCTTCACCGATGTCGCTGGGCCTAGCGAGCTGTCGAAGACCCGTCCGATCCCACTCTGCAGCGTAACCAAGCTGATGACGGCCCAGGTTGTCCTTGACCTGGTGCGCGAGAGGAAGCTCAAACTAACTTCTAGCGTTCGAAGCGTCCTGGCCGATCTGCCCGCATTTACCGAACCCATCCAGATCGCGCACTTGCTCACCCACTCCAGCGGGTTGAGGAACATGGACGAAGCCATTCCCCAAGGCTCCGCCGGCTTCTCTCCCATCTACTCGGAAACCCGGGCAGAACTCCGGCCGCTGAAGGCGAGGCTTGCCTTCCTGATTGGGGACAAGCCCGCCGGCCCTCCAGGAGCTGCGTTCAGCTACAACAATCTCGATTTCCTCCTTCTTCAGGCCATCATCGAGGCGGTCGAGAAGAAGGACTTCGGGCGAGTCCTCAAGGACCGTGTCCTTGGGCCGGCGGGGATGCGCCGTACGACCCTCGCTCCCTGGGGAGCCCTGCCCAAGGGGACCCTCCTCTCGGAGAATCGTCAAGGCAAGCGGGAGACCCGCTTCAACTTCGGCATCTATGGCGGGAGTGGAGGCGTTGTCTCGACGTTGGACGACGTGGGGCGCTGGCTGAGCCGGTCCACGGCTCCCGCCCAGATGGATGCCTACCTCTTCGCAAGCCCCCGAGCGTTCGGCTTTCAAGGCTATGGCGCCTACGCGTACAGAATGACCTTGCTCGGCACCGAGGAACTGATCGTCGAGAGGCCAGGGGCCATCGCCAACTACAACTGGCAGATTCTGGTGTTGCCGGAGAGGAGACTTGCGGTCGCCGCCTTCTCCTACCGGGAGGGTGCGGCGCTCGGCAGCGCGTACGAAGGTAAGGGGCTCGTGATCGACCTCGCACGGGCGGCATTAGCCGGGTCGGCGACCAAGTCGAACACGCCACAATAGAATCACCATGAACGCACTTCCAGGTCTTGGCGTTCTACTGGCGGCCATCGTGGGCGGCCTCGCAACCCCGCGCGGGCTTCAGTCATGGTACGGAACATTGGCTAAGCCAAGCTGGAACCCGCCGAACTGGCTCTTCGGCCCCGTGTGGACCATTCTCTACATCCTGATGGCCACGGCGGGCACCCGCGTGGCCTCGAGCGACCATCCGCAGAAGAACCTCGCCCTTGGCGTGTTTGCGGCACAACTCATCCTAAATGCGCTCTGGTCCTGGCTCTTCTTCGGATGGCGCAGAATCGATCTCGCGTTCCTCGAGATCCTCCTGCTCGTGGCCCTGATCGCGGCAAACCTGATTCTGTTCTTGAGGATCGACCGCACGGCGGGCCTTCTCCTCATTCCTTACCTGCTCTGGGTGGCCTTCGCCTCGATCTTGAACGGCACCGTCTGGCGGCTGAACCCCTAACTCGAGTAGACCCGCAACATGGTAGTCGCCTGCATCGGCCTAGTTCTCCAAAGCCTTGCTTGGCAGCCGGTGCCCCTCCTCTCGGCGGAGAGTCGCAAGGCCGGCATCATCGGTGGCGAAGGAGGCCAGTGGCCTCGCGGAATCGCGGTTGCCGGGGATGGCACGACCGTCTTCCTCGCGATCGACGTTGCCGGCATCTACCGTAGTCTGGACGGGGGCATCACTTGGCAACTGTCCACGGTGGGTCTGAAATCTCGAGGTTGTGCCGCCCTGGCGGTAGACCCCAGGAACCCGGATCGGGTGGTTGCGGTAGGGGCCAACTCGTCCCCGGTAGCCCAGAACGGTCTCTATCTCTCAACCGATCGTGGCGCGTCTTGGCGGCAGACTCTGCCTGCTTCCCTCAGCGGCCTCGACGAGCAGCGCGACCAAGTCGTTTTCGATCCCGAGACCTACTCCGCAGATCTCAAAGGCTCCCGCAACGTCTATTGGTCCCGGATCGCCAAGGACCATGCAAGTTGGGGAGAACCCGAACAGCGCCCGGCGCTGTACCGGAGCGTGGACGGTGGAGCCAACTGGTCCGAGATCGCGGACAGCAAGCGTTGGGCAGGCAGCATCCTGAGGATGCGCCCGGGACGAAAGGGACACCTCCTCGCTGGCAACTCAGAGGGATTGCACCTCAGCACCAACGACGGCTCTAGCTTCACCACGGTGGCAACCAAGAACATCACGGGACTGGATGTTTCGGGTCAGGCTCCCGAACAGATCTGGATCTCGACCGCCGGATCGATCGAGCGGAGCCCGGACGGAGGCAAGACCTGGGTGTCCCTTAGCGTGGTCGGACTCGCTCGACCTGGCTACACCATCCGGAATGTCCGGGTCAGCCCCGTGGACGCAAGACGTCTCCTGGTCTGGACCCAAGAAGACAAGGGTTGGAGCTGGCAGCGCTGGGCCTCCCACGACGGGGGAGCTACCTGGACCGAGGCCAGAAAGGACGCAAAACATGCCTTCCTGCCGGACAACTCTCGCCAGGGCCTCTTCGCGTGGCATCCGAAGGATCGAGACGTAGCGTTCAGCGTCGGTGGCAACTGGCCCACCCGGAGCACCGACGGCGGGCGTACTTGGCGGTGGAGCGGGCAGGGGGTGAACGCCGTGTACGTTGGCGGCAGGTTCAACTTCAGCTTGTCCGATCCCAAGGTGATGTTCTTCGGGTCGCAGGACTACAACGGTGCGGCCACGATCGATGGCGGGGGAACGTGGACTTACACGAACATCTCGGGCAATGGCTGGGGCGGGTTTTGCTACGGCGGTTACGCCGTTACGCGCGACTTCCTGGTCGTGGGCCATGCAAGCGGCTGGGGCGCCCCTCGGGTCCTACGGGTCTCCACGAATGGTGGGCGTGATTGGCGCGATACCGGAATCCAGTTGGGCGGATTCGAGTCCAGCCTGGGCTGGCCCGGGGATCCCAAGGTGGCCTTCGCCCACAACCATCGAAGCCTAGACGGGGGTGCCACCTGGTCCAGGATGGTGGGATGCGATGGCGTCCTGACGGTCTCCAGGGGATTGGCGTACGGCGTGCGCGGGGAGGCGGTTGGCAGCTCGGTCGTTGTCAGCGCGGATCGCGGGGCGACCTGGAAGGTCGTGGCGACCTCTGAGAAGCGCATCTCCGACCTTGCCATAGACGCGGTTTCCAACCGCGTCTACGTGGCCGCCGAGGAGCACGCCTATGTCTTCGGTGAAGGCAAGTGGTCCGAGCTCAAGATTCCGGCCGACCATTCGGGAGGCACCTGGGTGAAGTCGGTGGCAGTCGACCCTGCCGACCCACGTGTCGTGTACGTGGGGAGTTGCGCCAACATCTACTCCACGGATGTGGCGGTGCTACGTTCTGTAGACTCCGGAAAGACCTGGGCTAATCTCACCGTGAACAAGCCCCTGGCCGACGGCCAACGAGACGGAGGTCGGGAGGCCGCTACCCTCCGGGTAAACCCCGCAACCAGGGAGCTTTGGGTGGCGACCAGCTGCTATGGTATCTGGAAGATTAGCGGTCCGGGCACCCGCCCAAACTAGTCCTTCTTGGGCGCCGGGCGCCGCATCGATTGGACGGTGCTGATGATCTTGAACAGGGCCACCGCCGCCGCGAGGGCGGGTGAGAATCGCCCAGCTTGTCGGCTAGCCAGGGAAGCAAAGCCCTGAGCGGTGGAAGCTACGCTGATTGCGCGTTCGCCGACGCCCTGTACCGTTGTTTGTACGGTTCGGCTGAGCTTCTGCACGTCGGTACCCACGGCGTCCAGCTTGTTGGCCACGGCGTTGAGCTTCGGCTGAAGCTCCTTCAGAGTCTGCGCCATCTTCATGACGGCAACCGCCAACGCGATAAAGAGCACGGTGTTCGCGACAAAGAAGATCGCGGCCAACACCAGAACGGCATTCAGTAGTCCCGTATTCATTCCTTCACTCGAATCTCAAACGTCTTTTCGGCCCCCGGCGCGAGTTCGATCGACGCGACCACCGTCACGCCTTCTACTCTCAGTTCCGCGTCGGCGCTCACAAAGTCGCGGCCCCACAGACCTCTGGTCGTAAGAACCGCCACGATCGGTCGATCAGCCGGATTATGGAGCGTGACCTGCATCCAACGCTTGCGAACGTCGAAGCGCAGAGTCTCGATCCGGCCAAAACTAGCTTCCACATCCAGCCCAATCTGGCGTACGACGACGCGGCGGCCCAGACCGTCCCACGGCCGGACCACGTAGTCCTCGCCAAACAAGGACTTGTCGGTATCAAACGTGCACCCGAACGCACGGTATGAGTCGGCGGTCGGCAGCACGTAGCTGGCGGCAAGCCGAAGGTAGTGGTAGAGCGTGAGGCCTACATCCCCGGTCACCTGGCTCATACCGAACTGCCGAGACGCCGCATCTGGGCAGTAGCCGCTAGCGCCGGCGCCGTCGTCTCGAACCAAAGCCCAGACTCCGAACAGCCCTCCAAACGCCTGCCGAACCACGGTATCCGGCAGATTGCCATAGTCGCGGTCCAGGGACCGAAGCAGGAGAGACGCGTTCGCCGAAGTGGTCGGGCCCAGGCACAACTCACCTTTGTCCAGCATGGCCGGGTGCTGGAGCCAAAGGTCTTCCAGCCAACGTTGGTCGTTTCCGTACCACCACCAGCTCGGGCTAAGAGAGCGGGCCACGTAAGCGATCCGCCGAATCCGGTCTTGTCTTTCCTCGTCGGCCTCCGCCGCCGCGATCGCATGGACCTCGTCGAACCCCGTGGTCGTCCACATGGCATCGCCCGCAAACGGGTTCTCCAGTTTGCCCAGCGTTGTACGCCGCTGGATCCATGCCTGCTCCAGATCGTCAACGGCTATTCCCGCCCGCTTGGCACGCTCGAGAATTGGGCCAAGTTCCGCCATACCCAGGAGGCCGCCCTTGCGCCAGTCAGGACCGCTCGCATGTCGGAAGAGGGCCTCGGCGGTGCGGATCGCGCACTCCAGGTACTCGGTAGGGGATCGCCGGGCGCCGTAGGTCTCGGCCACCCGCACCATCGATCCGAAAAGGTTGATGACCAGGGGATAGACCTGGGCCCGGCCGTAGCCGTTGGCTACGCTGCCCTCTGAGGGGAAGGTGCTGCCTACCGCTCCGTCCAGCGGGTTCTGGAGGTCGTCCTGCAAGAACCGGTCCAGGTAGTCGTCGAGGACCTCGATCTCTCTCTCCACCGGATAGGACGTGTTCTTCTCGGCGAGGAAGAGCGCGTCGCCCAAGGAGCACTCGATCATCACCGGGGAGGCATAGTCCTCGGCTTCCACCGCCTGCTTGCCATCCTCGATGTCCACGCAGACGATCGCTCCATCGAGGCTGGACTTTGCGAGGTCAACGATCTGATGCTCGACGATCCATGAGGCGCGCTTCTGGATCAACTCTGCGATCGGCTTGATGAAGAGGAGGTACGTGTGGCTCGTCCGCTCGCGGGTGTCGTCGAAGCTGACGCGCACCACTCCGGGCTCGTCCGGCTTCACAAAGCAGAAGCCTCCCTCTTCGTCGGAGTCGGTCTCAAGCTCCATGCCGGGAGTGGAGTAGAAGCGAGCCGGAGTCGAACCTTCGATCTCGAGGGCGATCCCCACGTCCGTCGGAGCAACCGCGCTGGGCAGGATTCGAACCGCAGGCCGACCGCAACTCGAAAGAGTTTGCAGCACGCCTTCCTGTCCTTCCCGAACCACGCTGGCGAAGCAAGTCTGGAACTTACGGCTCTCGCCGGGCTCCATGATGGTGGAGGTGTGCTCGTTGTACCACTCGGGCCAGCCCTCCCTTTCGATCGCGGCCTGGGAGTAGAGGTACGCCACCGGGATGCCCTGCCATCGGAAAGCGGTGTTGATCGAAGCGGGAACGTGGCAGTAGAACTGCCACATGGTGTCCTCGCCGGGAAAGACGAGGAGGCCGGGCGGTTCCCCGATCAGGCGCTGCGCGTAGATGTAGCTGGCGGAGCCCCCGATGTGCTGATGAAGCGTGACGCGGTCCATCAGCATGTTCTTGATGCCTTCGTCGGTGCGAGGATAGCCCTCCAGTAGATTGTTGAAAGCAAAGGGGAACGCGAGCTCGCCAATTTCCAGGCTCTGCCGTCCCCGGTTCACGATCTCCAGATCCCAGACGATGAGCGGAAGGGGCGATGAAACCTCGCGGAACACCCCGGTCGCTTGGATTTCGGGGAGGAGAGAGAACTCGTACTCGAACGCGGCGCGCGCCGAGTTGAACTGGTCGGTCTCGATCGGCTGGGCTTCCGCGTTGCGGCTGAGGATCCAAGGATCGTCGGGGCTGGTGCGGGCGCCGATCAGAATCGTGCCGGGGTTGTAGTCCTCCGAGAACTCCTCGCCAAAGTGGATGGGGGGGAGGACGAATTGGAATTCCTCTCGGGCGTCGGGGAGGTTCGGATCCGCGGCCCAGAGCTGTTGAATCCGTCCGCCGGGGCCGAACTCCATCGAGATCAGGGCTCCGTTCAGCTCGGTGTGTTCCAGCGGGAAGTCGTCCATCGAGGGTCTGCGAGATTACTTCACTTTCACCCCTGCCTCGGTCCTGAAGCCCCGATCTCCATCGCGCGTTGCGAAAATGGGCCGATCAAGCTAGAGTGAAGGACTGGTTATGCGCACGTTCTTCTCGGCGACCTTTGCCGTCCTTCTCCTGTTGTGCGTGGTGGCCTGGAAAATTCAGCCTCCTCCGCCCGGCGGGAGCCGCACGACGCTGACCTGGTCCACCGACAACAACCCCACTCGGCAGGAGCAGGTTGCGCTGTTCAACAAGCTCAACCCAGACCTGTACTTGATGATCGACCCGAACAACACGGACCAGCAGAAGGTCATCGTGCAGGCCATCGGCGGAGTCGGGCCGGATGTGTTCGATACCTTTGGGCAGGCCTCGCTTGAGGCTTACGTGCGGGCGGGAGTGGCTTGGGACATCACCGAAGCGATGACCGAGGCCGGCATCGAGATTCCAAAGATCATCTGGCCGGTGGCGGTCCCCAGCTGCGTCTACAAAGAGCGCTACTACGGCTTCCCCTGCAACGTGAACGCCAACGCGATGTGGTTCAACAAGGACATTTTCGACAAGGCAGGGGTGCCCTATCCCAAGCCTGGCTGGTCCTGGGACGACCTCATTCGGATCGCGAAGCAACTCACGGTCAAGGGACGGGATGGCAAGATCCAGCAGTTTGGCTTGTACTTCGGCTGGACGAACTGGGGCGACCGTAACGACCTGCTCTACCAGTTTGGAGCCCGGATCTTCAACGACGACGGCACTCGTTGCGAGATCGGGTCTCCCGAGGCGATCGAGGCGATGCAGCTTTCGCAAGACCTGATGTACAAGCATCGGGTGACCCCCTCCCCCATCGATGAAGCAGCCCTTTCCACCCAGGGCGGCTGGGGTTCCGGAGGAATCACCTACCTGATGGGCGGCCGAGTCGCGATGGCTTACGGCGGAAGGTGGTGGCTCAACCTCATTCGAAAGGAGAAGCCCGACCTGAACCTCGGCGTCGTTGAGATGCCGTATGCCAAGGTCCCCTCGCTTGCCGGCGGAGCCCGGTGCGCGCTGGTCAACCGCAACTCTCCGAAGCGGGAAGCCGCCCTGAGGTTCATCAAGTATCTGGCCAGCCCGGAATACAACCAGCTTCTGAACGATCAGGCGGATGCCCTGGCTCCCGTCATGGCCTCGGCATACACCGAGCGCTTCCTCCACAATCCTGAGTGGCCCAAGGAGGACTACAACGAGGTCTGGCGCGAGGTCGTGAGGAAGGCCCGTCCCGACGAGTTGAGCCCCTTCTTGCGCGGCGGCGAGATGAGTGCAATCTCCACGCAATTCGACCTGATCAAGTCCAATCTCAAGGCCCCCGCCGCCGCTCTTCGCGACGCGGAGCGGGCTGGGAACGATAGGATCCTTCGGAACGCTCGCCTGCGTCCAGCTCTCAACAAACTCTATCTCGAGCTGACCGGGAGCAAGCCCTAGATGAAGAAGCTCAACCCCAAGGAACGCCGCAACCTGATGATCGGGCTCTCGTTCCTGCTCCCGAACCTCGTGGGCTTCCTTCTCTTTACGCTAGGGCCGGTGGCTTTCTCGTTCGGCGCAAGCTTCACCAACTGGGATCTCACCGGCATCGAGCCGCTGCAGTACATCGGCATCGACAACTTCGCGAACATGTTCTCGGACAGCCAGTTCTGGCTGTACTTCGTGAACACCTTGTACTTCCTGATCGGCTTGCCGCTCGCGATCTTTGGATCGCTGGGCGCCGCGCTTCTTCTCCACCAGAAGGTGAAGGGCCAGGTCGTCTATCGAACGCTGCTGTATCTCCCGAGCGTGACCAGCGGAGTGGCAGTGATGATCTTGTGGAAGGCACTGTACAACCCGGATTGGGGCGCGGTTAACCAGATCCTCGAGTCGGTAGCCCGTGCCTTTGGGCACCCCGAGTTCCGCGGACCGAGCTGGCTTCTGTCCACCCAAAACGCCTTGGCGCTCGGGGTCGAGAAAGTCGGCGTCGTGCCAAACCAGTGGGGGATTGGCGCCCGCGAGGCCCTCATCTTCATGGGCCTCTGGGGCGCGATCGGCGGCGGCAACACGCTGCTCTACTTGGCGGCCCTTGGGAACGTGCCCCAGGAGCTCACCGAGGCCGCTGAAATGGACGGCGCGAGCCGATTCCGGATCTTCCGAAACGTGACCTGGCCCCAACTGGCCCCGACCACCTTCTTCATCATCGTCATGGGGTTCATCGGGGGACTCCAGGGCGGATTCGAGCAGGCGCGGGTTATGACGCTGGGGGGGCCGGCGGGGACCACCACCACCCTGGCCTACTACATCTACAACAAAGCCTTCGTGGAGTACCAGATGGGTTACGCCTGCGCGGTTTCGCTCGTCCTCTTCGGTCTGATCTTCGCCGTGACTCTCGTGAACTGGAAATTTGGCAACAAAGAGGTGAGCTACTAGATGGCCGCCGAGAACATGAGAGGCGCCAAGGGCCGGAGCTTCTGGACCCACGTGGTGCTCATCTCGCTGTCCCTCTTTGCCCTTGCCCCGTTTGCCTGGATGGTGCTGGCCAGCCTCAAGCCGCTATCAGAAGTGGAGAGCGTCAATCCGGTTCCCACCGAGTGGCGCTGGGACAACTACGCAAAGGTCTTTGAGCAGGTGCCTTTTGCCCGCTACTACTTCAACAGCGTGTTCGTCGCGGCCTGGGTGACCGTGCTGGTCGTGCTGACAAGCGCGATGGCGGGCTACGCGTTTGCGCGGCTCCGCTGGCCGGGTCGGGACCTGCTCTTTCGGGCGTACCTCGGGACGATGATGATCCCGGGTTTGGTGACGATGATCCCGAACTACAGCCTTATGGTCAACATGAAGCTGCTGGATTCCTTCCAGGGATTGGTCATCCCCGCCGCGTTCAGTGCGTTCGGAACCTTCATGCTCCGCCAGTTCATGATGAGCGTGCATCCGGCGCTGGACGAAGCCGCGGAGATCGACGGAGCGCGTCCGTGGCAGATCTTCTGGGACATCGTGATGCCGCTCTGCAAGCCCGGCCTCGCCACGCTGGCAATCTTTACGTTTATGGGCAGCTACGGGTCGTTCTTCTGGCCGCTCATCATGGTTAAGAGCGAGCATCTGAGGACGCTGCCCATCGGCATGCTCTTCTTCGACACGGTGTACGGGAGGCAGACGAACCTGCTGATGGCGGCGAGCGTCATGAATGTAATCCCCCTGGTGGCATTGTTTGTCGCCGGGCAAAAGTTCTTTGTTCGTGGCATTCTTCTAGGCGGAGTGAAGGGGTAAGTGCGGGAAGTCGCAGTAGTTGGGGTTGGATCGATATCGGCGGGACCGCAGGTTCTCGCCTCGCTGGCCAACTACTTTGGCGAGCGGCCCATCTCCGTCACCCTTTGGGACGGCGATCTTGAACGGCTCGACCTGATGGCACGCCTAGCGGAGGTCCTCTTCAGCCTCAACAAGTGCGAGTATCCGATCCGCATGGAGCCCGACCTGAAGGCGGCGGTGGCGGAGACCAAGCACGTCATCTGGCTTCCGGACGAGAACTGCCACCGGAAGGCTCCGAACCTCGTGGAGGAGTTCGCCCTCCACGCGTCCCCCGGCATCGATCTTCTTTGCCTGGCCACTGAACTGGAGCCTTCGCTCGAGGCGTTCTGGCGTTACGAGTGGCCGGCGCCACTGACGGAAGCGGAAACCCGGGAAATGCCCCTCCAGGTGCTGCGCTGGATACGCGCGGAGGACTATCCGTGGGCTCTGCTCAAGCAGTTTGAGCGGTCGCCCGTGGTCAGTTGGCTCGACGACCCGTTCGTTGGGGACTTCGTTTCCCGATCTGCCGAGTCCGCATGATGCCGCCCATTGTTCTCTTCATCGGCGTGCCCGCCGTGGGCAAGAGTACGCTCAGCTGCGCGTTCATGGCGCGTTACGAGCGTGGCATCCACATCGAGGTGGATGAGCTAAGGCTCTGGGTGAAGTCGGGCCATGCCGCTCCGATCGGGTGGACGGAAGAAACGACCCGCCAGTTTCGCCTCGCCGAGGAAGCGGCTGCCGACATGGCGATCCGCTACCAGGACGCGGGCTTTGCGGTCGCGATCGACCACTGCACGCATCTACCCGCCCTCGATGATCTGGTGGAGCGCCGGTTCGCGGGTCGGCCGTGCTTCAAGGTCCTGGTGCAGACCGATCTGGAAACGAACCTCGAGCGGAATCGAAGCCGGGAGAACAAGGACTTCGATCCCGAAATCCTGGTGCCCACGATCGAGAACCTCCACACGGAGTTCGAGAAGGACGCTCGAACCGCGATCGGGTGGATCTTGTTCGACAACGCTCCGAATGGCCTGGTCGAGGCAGTGGAACGGCTGGCGGCTCTAATCGAAGAGCATCGCTGAACGATGTCCCGTCGTGGGTCAGATCCAGATGCCTCCGCAGCTCGCTGTGGAGGCTTTTGACGCTGCCAAGAACCCTCAACAGCAAGCTGCTGAGGGATCCAATTTATGTCCCGTCCCGCCGTCCGCAGAAGGTTTTCGTCGGGACGGGACATTTTTTTGGGTTCGGGATGTTCGTGTCCGGGTTGTTCGGATGGTTCGGATGGTCCGGGATCGGGATCGCGCCCCGTCAACCGCAAATTAGCCCCATCGGATTGCCCGACCAAACCGAACTATCCGAACAACCCGAGCGGTTACTACGCCTCAAACAGTGCGGAAGGATCTTTGGCCGGCGCCGGCGGATTCAGGCCGAGGTGCCGATAGGCGGCATCGGTAGCTACCCGGCCACGCGGCGTGCGCTGAAGGAAGCCGATCTGGAGGAGGTAGGGCTCGTACACGTCCTCGATCGTGCCGGCGTCTTCGCCGGTCGTCGCCGCCAGGGTGTCTAGGCCCACCGGGCCGCCCCGGTAGTTTTCGATCATGGACCTCAGGAGGGTCCGGTCGATCCGGTCGAGGCCGCGTTCGTCGATCTCGAGGGCCGCGCAGGCGCTCTGCGCGATGGGCCGACCGATGGATGCCAGGTCCTCCACCTGGGCAAAGTCCCGAACCCGACGCAGGAGGCGGTTGGCGATGCGGGGCGTCCCGCGCGAGCGACGGGCGATCTCGTCCGCGCCATCCGGGTGGATCGTGTAGCCAAGGATGCCGGCCGAGCGGACGATGATCTGGACCAACGCCTCGTGGTCGTAAAACTGGAAGTGGCTGATGATGCCGAAACGGCCGCGGAGGGGGCCGGTCAGCAAGCCCTGGCGCGTGGTGGCCCCGATTACAGTGAACGCAGGCACATCCAGCCGGATCGAGCGGGCCGCCGGGCCTTTGCCGATCATGATGTCCACCTTGCGGTCCTCCATGGCCGGATAGAGGATCTCCTCCACGGAGCGCGAGAGGCGGTGAATCTCGTCCACAAAGAGGACCGCGTTCGCATCCAGGTTGGTGAGGATGCCCACGAGATCGCCAGGCCGCTCGATGGCCGGCCCCGAAGTGATGTGAAGCTGGGCGCCCATCTCGGCGGCCACGATGTGGGCCAGCGTAGTCTTGCCCAGTCCGGGGGGGCCGTAAAGCAGAAGGTGGTCCAGCGGCTCGTTGCGCTTTCGGGCGGCCTCAAGGAAAACGGACAGATTGCCCTTGAGCTGCTCCTGCCCAATGAACTCGCGGAGACGCCGGGGCCGGAGCGACAGCTCGGAGCCGTACTCGTCGGGAAGCGGTTCGGGATCCACGTCGCTGGGTCTCATTTCCTAAGCAACTGTAGCGCGGCGCGCAGGCGACCTTCGACGTCCGACGAGGCTTCGCCGGCGCGGGTGGCCGCATCTTCGGCTTCGGCGCGGCGGTAGCCGAGGGCGAGAAGGGCATCCACAACCTCATCTTCCGGCGCCTTGGGCCGGGAGTTGGAGACCTCGACCGCCCGCTGGAACTTCTCTTGAGCCATCTTGTCTTTCAGTTCCAGGATGATTCGCTCCGCGAGGCGTGGCCCAACCCCGGTCGCGCGCGCCAGGGACTTCGCGTCCTGACCCAGGATCGCGGCGGCAACCGACTCCTCGCCGAGTTGCCCGATCAGGGCGAGGGCAACCTTGGGCCCGCATCCTTTGACCTCAAGGAGAAGATCGAATACGCGCCGCTGGAACGGAACCAGGAAGCCGCAAAGGGTGACTCCGTCCTCGCGGAAGATCTGGCGGATGAAGAGAACCACCTGACTTCCTTCGGTCGGGAGCTGGAGGGCAACACTCTCCGGAACCAGAACTTCGTAGCCCACCCCGGCGCAGTCCACGAGCACATGGGTCGACTCGATTCCCGCAAGCTCCCCGCGCAACCTACCGATCATTCCGGAAAGTTACCTCCAAAATGGTCGTGCTATGTCTACCCATTTGGCGGATATCTGGCGGGTCTCCGATACAATGAGGGCAGGATGAAGCGATTCCAGGTTGCGATGGCGTTGGGGCTGGCTCTGGCCACGGGGTGCTTTGCCGACTACCGAGAGGACTTCGCCAAGGGCGTCCAGGAGTTCACGGCGGGTCGTTACGCTGCCGCTGCAGCGCTCTTTCAGAAGGTCATCGCCGAGAAAGCCGACCTGCCGGAAGCCCACCTCAACCTGGGCAACTGTTGGGCTAGCCTCGGCAAGACCGCAGAAGCGGAGGTCTCCTACGCCGAGGCGGTCCGCCAGAACGCAACCCTGTTCACGGGCTGGATGCAACTGGGGCTGATGCGGACCAAGCTCGGCAAGCTCGAAGAATCGGTGGCGGCCTTGGACGAAGCCCTCAAGCTGAAACCTGCCTCAGGCGCCGGCTGGGTCTTTAGGGGCAACGCCCTGGAAGGCCTCAAACGCACGGAGGAGGCGACCAAGTCCTATCAAGAGGCGATCCGCCGCGACCCTGATTACGTGTTCGCGTACCGAGACCTTGGGCACTTGCGCCTGCAACAGCGCGATGTGGCGGGCGCCCAGGAGGCCTATCAGGAGGCCATACGCCGCAAGCCAGACTTTGCCGATGCGCTGATGGCGCTGGGCTCGATCCACTACAACGCTAAGCGCTACGCCGCCGCGAGAACGATGTTCGAGCGGGCGGCCAAAGCCCTGCCGGGCGTGGCTTTGCCACGGGTGTATCTGGGTCATTCGCTCCGGTTGTTGAAGCAGCCCGCGGACGCGGCGAAGGCGTACCGTGAGGCGGTGGCGCTGGACTCCAAGCGCGCCGACGCTTGGTTCGGCCTGGGCCGGTGCCTTGTTTCCCAACGCAGTTACACCGAGGCCAAGGCCGTGGCGAAGACGCTGGATGGCCTCGATCGAAATCTGGCCACCCAGCTGTGGAAGCTCATTCCGGGCTAGCGACTAAGCCTTTCGCCGGCGGGCCCAGAATGCGGAGGCCATCGCGATCACCGCTAGGCTGGCCGGCTCGGGAACCGGGGCGTAGATGCCCGGGTTCGCAATGTCCGCCCCGGTCGAGGTCCAACTGCCGTAGGCGTCGCCAACGGACGAAAGGGTCCATCCAAGAACGTTGTTGGCGCCCAGGTTGGCAAGCCCGGTGTTTCCACTCTTGTTCTGGGTGCGGATGCTCCCGATGATCACCTGGTCTCCGAAGGTCAGGCGATCGGCAAGCGCGCTACCTGCATCGTAGATGTTGACCTCGTCGGCGCGGCCCAGGTTGTTGAGGTTGCCCCCCAGGACCTTCACGCCGGCGCCCAGACCCCACGCGGTTTTGAATGCGGCGACATCGGCTGGCTCGGCGATAATGGCCGACTCGTTGGCGGCGAGGGTGCCGAGGCTAGACAGGTCGGTAGATCCAGCGATTCGCGAGTCGTCGTCAAAACTCCACCCGACCAGGGATTGGGCCTGGCTACTGATGTTGGTGATCTCGACGAACTCGCCGCTGACGCCGGAGTACATCCACTCGGTGATCCGGATGGCGGAATGGCCAAAGGCGGGCATTGCCGCCGCAAAAAGTAACGCGATACGCTTCATGTGAACTCCTCCAAAGCGGGACGCGCAACCGCGTGCCACGCACCCCTAGAGGTTGCCCCTTGAAGCGTTAAGGGAAAGTTAGCGGAACGTTAACTTACTTGAAGAAGCCCTTGGACTTGACCACGACCTCGTCGATCTGCCAGGTCTGCTTCATCGGCTTAAGCCGGAACTGGACTTCGCCGGTCGCCTTCTCGAACTTCACCTTGGCGGAGGTCCAGACGTTCTGGTCCTTGGCCAGCATCACGAAGGGGGAGTGCCCCGTGTGCTTGCCCAGCCGGTCGTCCACAAACTTCATGAAGCCTTCAAGCTTGCCCTTGGTCTCCTTGAGGTAGCGATCGGTTCCCTGGGACGCCAGAAACTTGGCGTCCCAGGCCTTGCCCAACCGGTTGAGGGTCTTCTCGCTGTAGAGGAGGGCCGATTTCTGCGTTGCGGCATCAAAGGTCGCCGGTACTGGCTTGGGCTGCCCGGCGCCTGTCTGGGCAAGCAATAGCGATGGCAACCAAGCCAGGCAAATCAGCGGGGCAACGCGAGAACGCATGGGCTAGTTTAGCTCTAGAACGTATCGGCCCAGCGGTAGGCCTCGATCAGCTTGAGTTCGCCGGCCTTCTCGGGGCGCGACACGCCGTGCTCCATGCCCAGGATTCCGCTGAAGCCCTTGGCGTGGATGTGCTTGAAAATGTTCTGGTAGTGGATCTCGCCGGTGGTGGGCTCTTGGCGCCCGGGGTTGTCCCCAATCTGGAAGTAGGCGACTTGGTCCCAAGCCAGATCGATATTGGGAATCAGATTCCCTTCCGTGATCTGCTGGTGGTACATGTCGAAAAGGATCTTGCAGGAGGGCGAGTCGACCGCCTTGCAGACCATGTAGCCCTGGGCGATTTTGCTGAGGAACAGGTTGGGATGGTCTCGGAAGTTGAGCGGCTCCAGCACCATGACGAGGCCGTGGGGCTCGAAGATCTCGGCGGCGCGCTTGAGGGCATCCACCACGTTGGCGCTCTGGTAGCCCATCTCTAGGCGAGGCTCGACGGTGCCGGGGACGACGGTCATCCACTTGGCGTTGGTCCGCTTGGCGACCTCGACGGAGCTCTTGCACTCTTCCAGGAACTTGTCCAAGGAGTCCTTCTTCCCGGTGGACAGGGTGGGGCTCCAGGCGGTGTCTCCGTTGACCACGAAGACGCCCATCGTCATTCCCAGGCCGGCCATCGTCTTGGCGATCCGCTCCTGATCGGCGACGCTGCGACCCTTCATCCCGTTGTCTTCCCAGGCGCTGAACCCTTGGTCGGCGGCGAACTTGAGTTCGTCGACCGGGTCGGATCCCGCGTGGTTGCGGAACATGCCGAAGTGCGGGGCGTACTTGAGCTTGAACTTAGGTGCCATGGGTTTGGTGGGGGTGAGACGTCCGAAAGCGGGGGCACCCGTGAGGGTGGCCCCCGCTGCTAGACCGGCCTGCAGGAGGTCGCGTCGGGTCATCGAGTTACACGATCGGAGACTTGCCCGGGATGGCGACCGGCGAAACCGGAAGCGGTCCGAACTCGAGCTTGCTGGGGATCAGCGAGACGTTGGAGTCCATGGCTTCCGTCCATGAGACTTCCTTTCCGCTGTAACCAGCCATTCGGCCCATGATCGCGGTGAGGGTGGTTTCCGCAACCTGCACGCCCTCGTTGATATAGGAGCCGCCTCGAATCGCTTCGTAAAGGTGGCGATGCTCTTCCACGTAGGGGTTCGGACGGTCGCCGTCGAACTTCCAGGCCTTCTCACCCCGGATGTACGAGTTGGCGTTGGAGGTGCCCTTGGTGCCCACGATGTGCTCGGAAACGCGGCTGGCGGTTCCGTCGATCTGGCGGCACATGCTGATCATCTTCACGCCGTTCGCATACTCGAACTCGGTGGCGAAGTGGTCGAACACGTGGCCGTAGGCGGCGTCTTTGCGAACTTCGCGTCCGGCAAGGCTGATGGCCTTGACGGGGTGCTGGTTCATCGCCCAGTTGCAGACGTCGATGTTGTGGATGTGCTGCTCCACGATGATGTCGCCGGAGATCCAGGTGAAGTACAGCCAGTTGCGGAGCTGCCACTCCATGTCCGTCCAAGCGGGCTGGCGCGGGTTCATCCACAGGCCGCCCTGGTTCCAGTAGGCGTAGAGGGCAGACACTTCGCCGAGGTCGCCGCCGTGGATCCGCTTCATCGTCTCGCGGTAGCCGATCTCGTGGCGTCGCTGCGTTCCGGCGACGACGTTGAGCTTCTTCGCCTTGGCCTTCTCAGCCGCCGCGATCACGGCTCGCACGCCCGGGCCGTCGACGGCCACCGGCTTCTCCATGAAGATGTGCTTGCCCGCTTCCACGGCTGCGGTGAAGTGCACCGGACGGAAAGTGGGAGGCGCGGCCAGGATAACGACGTCTACGCCGCTGGCAAGGACCTTCTGGTAGGCGTCCCAGCCTACATAGGCACGGTCGTCAGTGACCTTGTAGTTGTCCTTGAGGTCGTTCTTGAAGCTGTTGCGCGCTCCGGCAACCCGCTCGGGGAAGAGATCGCCAACCGACCAAAGCACCAGCCCTTTGGCTGCGTTGAACGCGTCGTAAACGGCGCCCGTGCCACGGCCTCCGCAACCGATCAAGCCGACCTTGAGGGTTTCGGAGCCTTGTGCGTGAACCGAGCCAGGGATGAGAAGCGTGGCCGCAGCGGCAGTACCGCCAGCCAGTAAGTCACGCCGCGACAGTGAAGCGAATCCGTCCATTGGCGCATGTTATCCGTTCTGGTCGCAGTTTTGATCCAACGTAATGGTTTCCCATGGCGCGGATGGGCGGCCTTATCGATTCACTCCCTTAGCGGCATCCGTCCTGGCATGACTCCCGTATGATGGTGTTGGGTGGAAGAGCGATTCAGCGAACAGCAAGTGGCGGAGATCCTCCGGCGAGCGGCCGAGGTCCAGTCTCGCCCCGGGTCTGCCGGTGGAAGCGATTTGGCGGGAATCACCGCCGACGAACTGACTCGCATTGGAAGGGAGCTTGGGATCGACGCAAATGCCCTCGCTCAGGCCATGTTGGGGGTAAGGCGATTACGCGCCGCCGATACCGGCACGGCAAACACATCAAATCGTGTTTATGAGCGAACCCTGCAGGGAGAACTCTCTGAAGAAGGCTTGGCTGTGGCAATGGAGGAGTTTGTCCCATCAGGCGGAGGCTCTGGGCCGCCAGTCCAGGTAGGGCGCAACCTCAACTACTGGGCCTACGCGGGCATGGCCCAATGCAACGTGTCTCTCGGGTCCAGGAACGGGATCACGGTGCTCCGAGTTCGATCTAGCGGCGTCTTGGCGGCACTGGTCACCTTCCTTCCCGCGGGATTCGTCGCTTTGATTTCCACGATCATGATCGGGACCGAGATGAGCGTGAGCTTGGGGCTTAGGGAGGCGGTGATCCTTTCCGTGACCATTGTGTTTGCCACCTTCCTCGCGGCGACCTTGGGATATCGGGCGATCGTGCGGAACTCCAACGCCAAGGTTGAGGAAGCCATGGATCGGGCCGCACAGAAGCTCTTAGAAGCCGTCTATCGAGAGAACAGCCTGTCGAGTCAGCTAGCGCTGCAGGAGATTTCGGCGACCGTCGAAGTTCGGGAGTGAAGCACCTGGACCCGAGCAATCTTGCGAACAAGGGTGCCGACCATGATGCCTGGTTAGCGCTCCGTCCGGCTAACTGGACGCAAACGGGTGGGTCCCAGGTCTCAGATGCCATGGATGCTACGCGATTCTCGTAACATGAGGCTGAGTGGAACAGCGCTTCACAGAACAGCAGGTGGCCGACATCTTGCGCCGGGCCGCCGAAGCCCAGTCGCGGTTGGCTACTTCGCCGAGCCGAGACCCCGCCGGAATCACCGCTGATGAACTCACCAAGATCGGGCGGGAGCTTGGCATTGATGCCCATGCCTTGGCTCAGGCCATGCATGGCGTGGGCAACTACCGCTCGTCGGACACCGGCCACCTTGGCTCGACCAGCCGCGTTCTGGAGCGGACGATCCCAGGAGAGGTCACGGAGGACGCGTTGGCGCTCGTACTGGAGGATCTGGTTCCCGCGGGGGGCGCGGCCGGCGGGCCGATGCAGGTTGGTCGGAGCCTCACGTATGGGCCTACACGGGCATGGCTCAGTGCAACGTCTCCGTGGCGTCTCGGAACGGCAGCACGGTGTTGCGTGTTCGCTCTAGCGTTGGACTCGCCGGAATACCTACCTACCTTCCGGCGTTTCTGCTTTCGTTCATTGTGCTTGCGGGAGTTGGAACCGGGATGGATGCGAGTACGCCCGTCAAGACGGCGATCATCCTCGGCGTGATGTTCCTGGCCTTCCTTGCCGCGAACCTGTGCTTCCGGTCCATCGTTCGAAAGTCCAACGAGAGGGCAGCCGAGGCGACCGACCGTGCAGCCCAGAAGCTGTCGGAAGCCCTCACGCGGGAGGGCGAAGCCCTTAGGAAGTCGATCGGAGGCGTATCCGTCCCGGCCTCTCAGACGACAACCATCGATTCCGTTGGTGGACTAGGCTAGGACCGTCGGGCCTGGACCTTGCCAGAATAGGGGCATGGCGCTCGCGTCCCTCTTGCTCATCTCCACTGCCCTCGCTCTCTCCTCCCCATCTCCGGCTACCTCGCCGCAATCTCCCCCGCAAGAGCCCGCCAAGGCGGCCGCGCCTCGGTTGGAGATGACCCGCCGAGAGAAGCGGGAGGGGTTCGTGGCCCTCGCCGGCGCCGACTTCCGGGGCTACAAGAAGCAGGCGGGGTTGCCCTCCGCGTGGAGGTTCGAAGGCGGCATCTTGTCGCTGACCCCAGGATCAGGCAGTGGCGGGGATGTCGTCACCCTAGAGCAGTACGAGGACTTCGACTTCCGCTTCTACTGGAACATCGCTCCGGGGGGAAACAGCGGAATCATGGTCCGCGCCACCGAAGAGGGGTTTGCCGCCTGGAATACCGGCAGCGAGTACCAGCTTCTGGACAATGCTACGCACCCAGATGGTCGCAGCCCGCTGACTTCGGCCGGTTCGATCTACGCGCTGATCGCGCCAAGTAAAGACGTCTGCCGCAAAGCGGGCGAGTGGAACGAGGGGCGCATCGTCATGCGAAAGGGCAAGCTGCAGCACTACCTGAACGGAACGATGGTGGCCGAAGCCGACTGGAATTCGCCCGAGTGGGCCGCGCTGGTGGCCAAGTCCAAGTTTCGCGGCATGCCGTACTTCTCCAAGCGGGAGAAAGGGCACCTCGTGATCCAGGACCATGGCAACCTGGTTCAGCTTGCCAACCTCCGCGTCCGCAAACTCTAGACGATCTTGACGTCGGTGGGTCCGGCCTGGATCTCACCGATGATGCCGGCGGTTTCTCCCGCGTCGTTGAGGCGCTGGAGAACGCTGGAAGCCACCTCGCGGTCCACAACCAGCACCATTCCGATGCCCATGTTGAAGGCGCGGAACATCTCCGCTTCCTCGATGCCGCCGAGGCTCTGGATCAGGGAGAAGATGGGAAGAGGCGTCCAGAGTCGCTTCTCGATGAGGGCCGCCGCGTTCGCGGGAAGCACCCTCGGCAGGTTGTCGAAGAGCCCGCCACCAGTGATGTGCGCCAGCGCGTAGATTCCGTCGATCTCCTGGATTAGGGGATAGACGGAAGGGAAGTAGCACCGGTGCGGGCGCAGCAGTTCCTCGCCGATGGTGCGGCCCAAACCAGGGACCTCGTCGCGTACCGACATGCCGCCAACCTCGAACAGGGCGCGCCGAGCCATGGAGTACCCGTTGGTGTGCAACCCGTCGCTAAGGAGTCCGATGAGGACGTCGCCGGGTTTGGATTTTTGCCGGGGCAAGCGACGGTCGAAGTCCACCACGCCTACGATGGAGCCCACGAGATCGATCTCGTCGTCCAGGTAGACGCCTGGCATCTCGGCGGTCTCGCCGCCGATCAGGGCGCAGCCCACTGCCGCGCAGGCTTCGCTCATTCCGCGCAGGATCTCCTCGAACGTGAGTCCGGCCAAACGGGCGCAGCCAAAGTAGTCCAGAAAGAAGAGGGGGCGGGCGCCCTGGCAAAGGATGTCGTTGACGCAGTGGTTGACGATGTCCTTGCCGAGGTTGCTGTAGTCGCCTACCATCGCGGCAACCTTGGTCTTGGTGCCCACGCCGTCGATGCTAGCGACCAGGACCGGCTTCTCCATCGCGGGGAAGTCGGCGCGGAAGAGTCCGCCGAAGCCGCCGATCCCGCCGACCACGTTCTCGGTGAAAGTGGACTGGATGGACCCGGTTACGGACCGAAGCGCGCGCATCGCCTCGTCGATGTTCACTCCAGAAGACTGGTAGGTGGTGGGCTCTCCGGGCATTGGGCAAGGTTACCAACTTTGCCGAGGCCCCCCGACGCGCCATAATTGGCGGGTATGGAGATCGTCGTTCCTGACGAGTACAAGTTCTTGTACGTGCAAACCGACGAGCGCCCGGTGGTTAAGGTGCCCGCTCAGATCCTTCGGCAGAAGGCTCAGGCGGTGGAGAAGCTCGGCGCGAAGCATCAGAAGCTGATCGACGAGATGATCCGCGTGATGAGGCAAGCCAATGGAATCGGCCTCGCCGCGCCCCAGGTGGGCGCCGGTCTGCGCGTGATCGTGATCGCCCCGGACGAGAAGCCCATTCCCCTCGTAAACCCAACCGTGGTCGAGGTGAGCGAGGAAGAAGTGCCCGGCGAGGAGGGTTGCCTCAGCATTCCGGGGCTCTACGGAGACGTCATGCGTCCGCTCGACGTCGTGGTGGAGGGGCAGGACCGGCGGGGTAAGCGGGTCGTGTACGAGATGAACGGCCTTGCCGCGCGCGTGGTGCTGCACGAGATCGACCACCTGGACGGCGTCCTCTTCACGGACAAGGTGGACCCCGCGACCCTGCACTGGATGGACCCCGAGAAGAACCGAGACCGCGCCGAATGAGGGTCGTCTACTTCGGAACCGGCGAGTTCGCGGTGCCAGCATTGCAGGCGATCGCTGAGCACGTGGTGCTGGTGGTCACCCAGCCGGACCGCCCTTCCGGGCGCGGAATGAAGCTTCAGACCACGCCCGTAAAGCGGGCAGCCCTAGACCTGGGAATCCCGGTGGAGTCGCCCGAGAAGGCGCGTGCCCCGGAGTTCGTGGATCGCGTACGCGAACTGGAGCCGGACTTCCTCCTCGTGGCCAGCTACGGGCAGATCCTCAGCCAGAAACTCCTGGACTCCGCAAGAAGGGGCGGAATCAACCTCCACGGCTCGATCCTTCCCAAGTACCGGGGGGCCGCGCCCATCCAGCGCGCGATCCTCGACCAAGAGCCGGAAACCGGGATCACCCTGATGCAGATGGACAAGGGGATGGACTCTGGCGACATGATCGAGATCCGTCGAATCGCGATCGGCGCGGACGAAACGTACGGCGAGGTGCAGGAGCGCCTGGCCCAGTTGGCGGCCCAGATGGCGGGAGATTGGATGGAGAGGCTGGCCGCCGGGGACTACCCTCGAACTCCCCAAGACCATGAGCAGATGACGCTGGCCCCCAAGGTTGACAAGGCAGAAGCCGAGTTGCGGGTATCCGACGACGCCCGAGCGGCCTACGCCCGATTCCGGGCGTTCACCCCCGCGCCGGGCGCCTTCTTGAAGGCGGACGCGGGAACCCTGAAGCTACGCAAGGCCCGGCTCGGGACCGGTGCGGGACGCCCGGGGGAGATCCTTTCGGTTAAGCCCGACCTCGAAGTAGCCTTCCTCGGAGGCAGTCTGATTCTGGACTCCGTCCAGCCCGAAGGTAAAACTGCGATGTCGGGTCGAGACTACGTGCTCGGGGCACGTTTGAAGCCCGGCGACCTGTTGGTAACGATATGAGTTCTGTTCAACCCAAGACGGTCCAGAAGCTGGCCCTGCGTTTCGCGTTCGGATTGCTTTCGATCGCGGCCCTCCTGATGGGCTACAACTTTTTCCGCACGTACGGGAAGGACATCAACAACCTCGGCACGGCCAACACCCAAGGTTGGATCGCCGCGGTCGAAGACACCTCGAACGGCAGCCGCATGGTGGTGATCAAAGGGGACGGAACGGTCACCCCGAGCCCGGGCTACATCGAAGGCGCCAACGACCGTGATTTTGCCTGGCGCCCGGACGGCAACCAGATCATCTTCACCAGCGACCGCAAGGACCAGACCTTCAACCTCTTCCGCTGGAATCTGGCGAACGGCTCTTGCGAGGCCCGCACGGTTGGGACCCGAAACTTCGCCAACCCGTTTTTTGCTCCCAGTGCAGCCGACGATGCCCTCAAGACCGCGCTCGTTACTTCGGGTGGATTCGTTGCCGAGTTCGATCCGGTCGAAATGGCGACTATGCAGGTTCTCCCCCCAACGGGTCGTGAGGTCGCGGTTGGGGCCGAGGAAGGCTCCGGCGGAACCGGGCAGTTCGACGCGGTCTACTCCAAGATCGGGACCAGCTTCAAGGAAGCCCGATGGACGGCCGACAAGTCCAGGATCGTCGCCATCATGCGCCGCGATACCGGCGAAGTCCTGATCTCCCAGTCTCTGGAACCAGTGAACGGCAGGTTCCCGCCGCCGACGGTTATCGCTGCAGGCGAGGCCCTGCAGTTCGATGTGAGCCCGGTCGGCTCCATGGTCGCCTACACCGTGATGAAGTTCGAGTTCCCAGACCCGAGCCGGATTCCCCCGGACTTCATCAAGAACGGACGCGTGATCATGCCGTTCCGGCACTTGATGGCCATCGTCAACCTGGACAAGCCGGACGATCCGGACACGAACGGGGTTCTCGCCCCGTCGCCCGATGACAAGGTCGCGTTTGCCAACCCTAAGTTCTCTCCGGATGGCACCAGCTTCCTAGCCAGCGTAGGCCCGTTCGATGGCGGCGGCGTGGACACCAAGCAGGTGGTCAACGTGCCAGCAACCGTTCAAGGCGCCCAGGGCGGATCCGTGATCATCAAGGGCAAGGCCCAAGGGATGGCCTGGTCGCCCGATGGCAAGACGGTCGTGTTCGTTCGGTCCGAGGGTGGTAAGCGATCCCTGTTCACGATCGGCGTGGACGGTGGGGGCGAGAAGCGAGTTGCCGAGGGCGACTACGCCCGCCCCGCGTTCAGCCCCCAGCAGAAGCTCTAGGACTCCAGGGGAACTCCTTTCGTCTCGGGCGCGAAGGGCAGAACCAGTAACGCCAGCACGTAGATCGCCGCAACTGCGGAGAAAGCAATCACGGGCGAACCCCCGTGGTTGCTGATTAGCCAGCCCATCAGGATCGGCATCGGGATGGAGAACGCCCGGCCCACGTTGTAGGCAAGGCCCGCCCCGGTCGCCCGCACCTCGCGGGGGAAGAGCTCCGGGAAGTAAAGCACGAACGCCGCGCTGATGCCGATCGCGAAGAAGTTCACGAAGGGCATGAAGAGGAGCAGGCGCTCATAGGTGGTGCCCTGCGAGACCCCGGTCAGCACCGCGATCGGGCAGAGGGCGAAGAAGATGGCGATGGTTTTGCGCCGACCGATTCGAGTGCAGAGCCAAGGCGTGAGCAGGACTCCGGCCAGGGTGCCCAGGTGGGAGATCCAGGTCAGGTTGCTGATTCGGTCGTTGAGCACCAACGGGCTGACGCCCACGCTGACCGCCTTGACGAGGTTGGGTGCCCAGAACGTGGCGGCCCCCGCGCCGGTGACCCCTACCGCCCCGATCACCATGGCAACAAGGGCGCGACGGCGCAGTTCCGGGACCGCCCACAGCGCCTGAAGCGGCGCCTTGCTCGGCTGGCCACCCGCCCGCTCGGGTTCCTGAACAAGGCGGCGAATGAAGACCGTGAACAAGGCGGGCAGCGCGCCGATTACAAACATCCATTGCCAGGGCTTGTCCCCCAGGGCCAGGTTTGCCCCGGCAGCTAGAGCAGGGCCAAAGGCTGCCGCCGTCTGAAGGATCGAGGAAGCAGCGGCCCGCGCGCGGTCCGGCAAGGCTTCTGCGACCAAGGCCGCCCCG